>JAFPVC010000012.1 GCA_017413085.1 Prevotella sp. | reverse complement strand
TGTCCGAAAAAATGTGTACTTTTGCCCATGGTTATGTTTGTTTTCTAGTCAACTGCAAAGATAACCAAAAAAGGGCTGACACCAATACAAGTGCCAGCCCTAATTTGTTAATGGGCCTTCAATGTTTAGCGGACAGTAATAGTGTAAAATACATAAAATACATGCGTGATTGGGTCTTTTCTCTTAAAAATCTTTGTGGTATCGTTTTTTTTTCTTAATTTTGCACGAAAATTGTAATGTATGCCACAAGTCTTGTGGTGAATGGCTGAGCAAATAAATATACGAAAAAAATAAATGACAGCAAAAGAAATACGCGAGTCTTTCAAGAAATTCTTTGAAAGCAAGGAACACCTCATCGTGCCCTCGGCACCGATGGTAGTTAAGGACGACCCGACGCTGATGTTTACCAACGCCGGCATGAACCAGTTTAAGGACATCATCCTCGGCAACGCCACACCAAAATGCCGCCGTCAGGCCGACACGCAGAAGTGTCTGCGCGTAAGCGGCAAGCACAACGACCTTGAGGAGGTAGGACACGACACTTACCACCACACCATGTTTGAGATGCTTGGCAACTGGTCGTTTGGCGACTACTTCAAGAAAGAGGCCATATCATGGGCATGGGAGTATATCGTGGATGTGCTGAAGATTGACCCGGCAGACCTCTACGCCACAGTCTTCGAGGGTTCACCTGAGGAAGGACTGGCGCGCGACGACGAGGCCGCAAGCATCTGGGAGCAGTTCCTGCCAAAGGATCATATCATCAACGGAAACAAGCATGACAACTTCTGGGAGATGGGCGACACTGGTCCGTGCGGTCCATGCTCTGAGCTCCACGTTGACAGCCGCTCTGCAGAGGAGAAGCCTAAGGTGCCTGGCCGTGAACTCGTAAACAAAGACCACCCGCAGGTAATCGAGATATGGAACCTCGTGTTCATGCAGTTCAACCGCAAGGCTGACGGTTCGCTTGAGGGACTGCCGGCAAAGGTTATCGACACCGGCATGGGCTTCGAGCGACTGGTGCGCACACTGCAGGGCAAGACATCAAACTACGACACCGACGTGTTCCAGCCGCTTATCAGTGCAATGGCACAGATGGCCGGCTGCAAGTATGGTGACGACGAGAAGAAGGACATCGCACTGCGCGTAATCGTTGACCACCTCCGTGCCATCGCCTTCGCTATCGCCGACGGACAGCTGCCGTCAAACGCAAAGGCTGGATATGTCATTCGCCGCATACTGCGCCGTGCCGTGCGCTACGGATATACGTTCCTCGGACAGAAGGAGGCTTTCATATACAAACTCGTGCCGGTTCTTGTGGAGGAGATGGGCGAGGCATTCCCAGAACTGCCAGCACAGCAGAAACTCATCATGAAGGTGATGCAGGAGGAGGAGTCTTCATTCCTGCGCACACTGGAGAACGGTATCAAACTTCTGCAGGGCGTAATCGACGAGACCAAGGCTGCAGGCAAGACAGAGATTGCCGGCGACAAGGCGTTTACTCTGTTCGACACCTTCGGATTCCCTCTCGACCTTACCGAACTCATCTGCCGTGAGCAGAACATGACCGTTGACGAGCAGGGCTTCGACAAGTGCATGCAGGAGCAGAAGAACCGCGCACGCAACGCTGCAGAGGTGAAATTGGGTGACTGGAATGTAGTGAACGAAACAGAGGAAAGCCTGTTCGTTGGCTACGACTATACTGAATATCCTTGTCACATCGTGAAATACCGCGAGGTGAAGCAGAAGAAAGGCACTGCCTACGAGATGATTCTCGACCAGACTCCGTTCTATGGAGAGATGGGCGGTGAGGTTGGCGACACCGGCGTACTTGTTTCTGAGAACGAGGAGATAAAGGTGCTCGACACTAAGAAGGAGAACGGCGTTGCCATACACATCGTTGACAAGATTCCACAGCAGCCGGAGGCAGAGTTCATGGCTTGCGTTGACACCGACCGCCGCCGTGCGGTGGAGAGCAACCACACATGTACCCACCTGCTTGACCAGGCTCTGCGCGAGGTGCTCGGCGAGCATGTAGAGCAGAAGGGTTCGCTTGTGACGGCCGACTACCTGCGTTTCGACTTCTCACATTTCGAGAAGGTAACGCCGGAGCAGTTGCGCGAGGTGGAGCACATCGTCAATGCCCGCATACGTGAGAACATACCTTTGCAGGAGTTCCGCAACACTCCGATAGAGGAAGCCAAGCAGCTCGGTGCCATTGCCCTCTTCGGTGAGAAGTACGGCGACAAGGTCCGCGTGGTTAAGTTCGGTTCTTCTGTAGAGTTCTGCGGTGGCTGCCATGCCAAGGCCACAGGCCAGATAGGTATGGTGCGCATCACTTCTGAGAGCAGCGTGGCAGCCGGCGTTCGCCGTATCGAGGCAATCACGGGTGCTGCCGTTGAGAAACTCATGGACATGGCACAAGACCTTCAGAATGACCTGCGTGCATTGTTCAACAACACCCCGAATCTGCTTGAGACCATCACGAAGGCCATCAGCGAGAACAAGGAACTGCAGGCACAGGTAGAGGAGTTCAAGTCCCAGAAGGCTTCGCAGTTCAAGGAGGAATTGATAAAGAACGCCAAGGACATCAACGGTACCAAGGTTGTCTGTGGTGTACTGCCAATCGAGGCACAGAACGCCAAGGACATGGCATTCCAGTTGCGTGCGCAGTTCCCTGAGCACCTGCTCGTAGCCATCGGCTGTGCTGTAGGAGGCAAGCCGACACTCACCGTAGCCTTCTCCGACGACCTTGTCAAGGAAGGCAAGCATGCTGGTCAGATAGTACGCGAGGCAGGCAAACTCATCCAGGGTGGCGGTGGTGGCCAGCCGCACTTCGCTACAGCCGGCGGCAAGAATGCCGACGGTCTGAAAGAAGCCGTTGACAAGGTAATAGAGCTGGCACAGCTGTAAACTCTTATGACTGTTTTCTTTTAGGCACATTATTTAGAACAAGGACTATGGCATACACATACGAATATCCAAGGCCTGCTGTCACTGCCGACTGCGTGGTGATAACAAGGGAGGCGGCTCCCAGGGTGCTCCTTATCCAGCGAGGCTTCGACCCATACAAGGGATGCTGGGCTTTTCCCGGCGGCTTCCTTGACATGGATGAGACAACAGAACAGTGTGCCATTAGGGAATTGGAAGAAGAAACGGGTCTGAAGGTGACAGATGTTCACCAGATTGGTGCATATTCAAAAGTGGATCGCGATCCTCGTGGGCGCACCATTACCGTGGCTTACCTTGCCTTTATGGATGAAGCAGCAGAGGTCTGCGGTTTGGATGATGCGGCAAAGGCGTCCTGGTTCAAACTGTCAGAACTGCCACCGTTGGCTTTTGATCATGCTGACATTATGAAGGATGTACAATCAAGAATGTTGGAAATTAAAGGTGGGGATATTTAATCCCCGCCTAAAGTGAATTGACAAAAAAATAATCAAAAAACCAAAACAAGAAATGAAGAAAATTCTCTTTATGTTCTCGATGGCCGCTGTGCTTTTGGGAATGACGGCTTGCGGTAACAAGACCAAAACCGATGCCACTGCGGAGAACTCAGACGAGAGTCCTGCAATGAAGTTGCTCAACAGCGTTGAGTTTAGTGAGGAAGGACTGGTGAGCATGATTACTACACCGGCAGACCAACCGCTTTCTGACGATGAGTATGAGGCTCTCTGGCTGGCCTATTCAAAGGTGCCCATCAATCAGGGCAAGCTTGAGTTGGAGTCCAACCCTATAGGCCGTGCAAGAACTGCCATTATGAAGAACCACAAGCGTCCGTCTAATGCTTCTGCCATTCAGGAGAAGCTGCTGACCAATCCGTCTCCACAGGTGCGCGGTATGGCCATGGGACAGTTCTCTTCGCTGTTTGGCCTCTCTAAGGAGAATGTTGCCAAACTGACTGGCATCCTTGCCAACGAGCAGGATCCGTTCGTAATCAAGGAGGGCGTAAGGGCTCTGTCAAACGAGCTGAAGAAAGAGGATGCTGCCAAGTTCGTGCTCGGACAGCTCAAGAGCGACAACAAGAACATCCGTAAGGTTGTGGCATGGGCTGTGGGTAACTATTGGAGCATCGGCGTGCCTGGTGTGACAGATGCTGCCAAGACCCTCATTAATGATAAGGATGACGACGTGCGTGGTGCAATGCTTGGTTCTGTGGGCAAACTGGAGGATGAGTCGTTTATCCCCGAACTTGTCAAGGTGCTCAACGACGACAAGCAGTATAAGCTTCATGCAGACTGCATGAGAAGCCTCTACAAACTGTGGTATGACTTCCCATTCCACAAGCACACCAGCAAGGCTGCATACGACGCTACCATAGCATACTTGTCAAAGAAACCACGTACGGAGAACGTTCCTGCATGGAACTCTGTAGGTGAGCTTCGCACACAGGCTGAGAGCTCTTTCGGCGCATGGAAGGCCAAGGCTACATATTTCAAGGTTGACGAGTATATCAAGCTGATGACCGACATCGCTACTGATGCTAATGCCAACTGGCTCGGACGCTCTGGCGCCATCGACGTAATCGACAAGCTCGGCACCAAGGCTGACCTTGAGAAGGTGCAGAGTGCTGTTAAGGCCAACGCAGCTGACAAGAAGCAGAACCTCGTGCTCAGCGCAATAGAGAGAAAGCTCAAGAAGTAAATCTCGCTAAGGATTACGCAGTTTTTTTTATCTGCGTTCAATATGTTATATAGTAATTGTGGTGTTTATCCTGTGCAGACAGAATAAACACCACAATCTTTTTTACATGGCATTATGCATTGATTTAGAATTTAACCAATATCCTGAACACCTTGCCGGGGTTCTCGCTCCACCAGCGCATGGTGTCGAGTGCTTCCTCCGGACGGATAACCTTCGTAATCAGTTCTTCTACAGGGCAGGTGCCGCGCTCAAGGTAGCGTATCACTCCACGAAAATCTTCTGGCGTGGCATTGCGTGAACCACGGATGTCGAGTTCCTTCTGCACGAATAGTTTGGTCTGGAATGTCACGTCACTCTTGGCATAGCCTATGCAGACCACGCGTCCGGTGAATGCCACTTCGTTCACTGCCATCTGGTAAGTGAAGGGATTGCCCACAGCCTCAATCACCACGTCGGGGCCGAAGCCGCCAGTGATGTCGGCAAGGCGTTGGTGCGCATCCTCCGTTTTTGTGTTTATGGCGTATGCGGCTCCCATCTGCTTTGCCAGTGCCAGTTTCTCATCGTCGATGTCGGCGGCAATCACGGTGGCTCCACGTGTCACAGCGCGTACTATGGCACCCATTCCAACCATGCCGCAGCCTATGACCATCACAACGTCTACGTCAGTCACCTGTGCACGGCTTACGGCATGGAAACCAACGCTCATCGGCTCGATGAGCGCACTGGTCTTTGCCGTAAGGCTGCCGGCCGGGATAATCTTCTCCCACGGCATCACTATGTATTCTTTCATTGCACCGTTGCGCTGTACGCCCAGTGTCTCGTTGTGCTGACAGGCGTTCACTCTGCCGTTGCGGCACGATGCGCAGTGCTTGCAGTTGGTGTAGGGGTTGCATGTCACCACCATGCCTGGCTTCAGGTTGTCGGGTACGCCGCTGCCCACGGCTTCTATCACGGCGCCTATCTCATGGCCGGGTATTACGGGGTTGAGCGCCATGGTGTTTCTGCCCATGAACGTATTGATGTCGGAACCGCAGAAACCTACGTATTCCAGTTTCAGAAGCACCTCGCCGGCCTCTGGGGCTTGCGGTTTCTCAATGTCGATGATGTTCAACTCCTGTGAGTGTGAAATCTGAATTGCTTTCATTGTTTCTCTGTTATTTCGTCATGTTCAATATTAAACTACAAAGTTACTGAAAAAATGGGTTAACTTAAAAATAATGTGCCTTTTGTCCTGTTTTTCTGCAATATAGTGCTGATATTGTTTGATGGTTAGAATTTTTTTTGTAATATCATCACCAATACTACAGCCATGAACTATCTGTCGCAGCAGGTGTCAGAAGGCAACAGTTACAATGGCAAATACTTCGCATTAGGTAATGACCTGACTTATGACCGTAGCATAGAAAACAACTTCATACCTAAGGGCATCACGGGATTCGTCATCGACTTTGGTGAGGACGACGAGGAGGCCACTGGAATTCATAATTCATAATGCAGAATGACAATGCTGATAGTTGGCATACCGTCAGCGGCATCCGCCTGAGTGGCAAGCCTTCAAAGAAAGGTATGTATATACATAATGACAAGACTGTAGTGATAGAGTAAGAACAGCCCCGCGCCAAGGAGTTTGGTGGCTGGGCAAGTGAGTGGGAATAACAATGCACAATGCACAATGCACAATTACCATGCGGTAATAGCTTCAACTGTTCTTGTTTGCAAATTTACAACTTTTTATCCAAACCGCCAAATTTTCCATACATCAATTCGCATAATTATAAGGAATAAGAATTAGAAAGCAAGAAATTACACTTTGACACTATTCTGGCGGTTTTGCTTACAGAATGATATTTTCAAATAGTCGTCTCCAGTGTGCAATCTAGAAGTAACCTTGCAACAAAATCACGAGTGAAGTGTTGGCAAAACCATAAAAAAATAGAAAACCGTAGCAAGTTTTATGGACTTGCTACGGTTTTTCGTTGTAATCAGTATGCTTTTACACTGTAATTTGCCCCTGATTACACTGTAATCAGGCCTCAATTACACTGTAATCAAGCCTCAATTACGTTGTAATCAAGCCTCAATTACGTTGTAATTAAGTGCTGATTACAGTGGCGGAAAATATCCTAAAATCTAAATGGCTGATTTGAAAGGAATTAACAAAATTGCCATGTTTCCGCTGTACGAAACTGCGGGAAAGATTTTTTGAAATACGCCAGTATTTTGGCGGTATGGAAAATCACTTTGTCAGCAATACGGTCTTTTTCGTGACATACTGTCGCGGTTCTATGCCTTTGTCTCCTTCTGCATGTAGGCACGCAAGCCATATACGATGATCACGAGGAAGCAGGCGAGCGGCAGGAGGAACGACATGTTTACTGCCGGCTGCCCCCAGATGGTGCCCTGGTCGATCAGCAGTCCCTGAAGCGGCGGCATCAGTGCACCGCCAACGATTGCCATCACGAGGAATGCTGCGCCAAGGTGTGTGTCCTTGGAATCCACGTTTTCAAGGGCAATGCCGTAGATGCTTGGGAACATGATAGACATGAAGAGGCTGATGCACACAAGACTGTAGAGTCCGGCCATGCCCTCAATGCAGATTGCGCCCAGTGTGCATAGAGAGGCTCCAACACCGAAGATGGCAAGCAGGCGGCGTGTGTTCACATAGCGCATGATGAAGGTGCCTATGAAGCGTCCGCCGAGGTTGAACGACATCGCAACGATGTTATACATCTGTGCCGTGGCCTTGTTGATGCCGAGGTGATCGGCATACTGTATTATGAAGGTCCATACCATAATCTGTGCTGCCACATAGCACACCTGTGCGAATACGCCCTCGCGGTAAATGCTGTTGTGCCACAGGTTTGACAGAGTTTCCTTCACCGTGTGGGTCTCGCCGGCAGCCTTCAGCTCCTCGCTCTCCGTCTGCGGCATCTTAGTCAGTGCGATGATTACCAGCACCGCCAGCACCACCAGTCCGAGAGCCACGTAAGGGTTGCGTATGACGGCGAGGTCGTGCAGACGTATGTCGGCCTTCTCTGCTTCGGAGAGCAGGGGGAAGATGATATGCCCTGCGGCGTCGCGCTTATCAGAGAGCAACTGCGGCAGTACGATGAACGAAGCCACAGCCATGCCGCTCAGCGAACCCACGGGATTGAATGCCTGTGCAAGGTTCAGTCGGCGCGTGGATGTCTCTTTGTCGCCCAGTGACAGAATGAAAGGATTGGCGGTAGTCTCGAGGAATGCCAGGCCGAAGGTAAGGATATACAGCGATACGCAGAAGAAACTGAACTCCTGCCATTCAGCCGCCGGTATAAAGAGGAATGCGCCCACGGCATAGAGTGCCAGTCCGAGCAGTATGCCGCTCTTGTATGAGTAACGGCGTATGAACAGTGCGGCAGGTATGGCCATGGTGGCATAGCCGCCGTAGAATGCAAACTGAATCAGCGAAGCCTTGGCAGCCGACAGTTCCATGACTGTCTGGAATGCCGCCACCATCGGGTTTGTGATGTCGTTGGCAAAGCCCCACAGCGCAAACAGTGAGGTGATGATGATGAATGTGAAAAGATATTTCTTAGGTACTAACGGTTTTTTCATTCTGACATATTTTTTATGTAAGGTAATTCAGGTAAATTCTTAAAGCCATAGAAACGCAGGGCGTTCTGTCCGAGGAAGAGAGCCTTGTCTGCTTCGCTTAGTTCGGCAGACTTGCTGACGAAGTCATACGACATCCTGTAGGTGATGGCGGTGATGGTGCGTGGATAGTCGCTGCCCCACATCAGCCTGTCCATGCCTACCCATTCGGCTGCCTCCCTTATGCTGCGGATGGCGGAGGGGTAGGGGTAGAACTCTGCATTATACAGCCATGTGATGCCGCCAGACTCCACCATTACGTTGTCGCCCTCGCGCGCCAGCATCACCTGACTCTTGAACGATGGCGTGGTGACCATGCCGAAATGGCCTATTGCCACCTTCAGTTGCGGACACTCCTGTATCACCTCCTTCATTTCGGCTATCTGCTTTTCGTCGTCGCCCAGACACATGGAGAGCACCATGCCCTGTTCCTCCATGTATTTGAATATGGGCATAAGGCTGTGCAGCGGTTCCTTCATGCGGTGGCCGGGAAAGGCTATGCCCATCATTCCTGCCTCATGCACGGCCTTTGCCTCGTCAAGCGTCCATGCCATGCCCATGCAGAATAGTCTGTCAGGATATGCCCTCTGCACCTCGGTGAGGTATTCGTTCTGGTTGCCGTCAATCAGTTCCTGCACCACTACGGCGCCGCCCACCTGCGCATAGTCCATGTTTGACAGCATCACCTCTGCCGAGTTCACACCGTCAATGAGCCATGGCGGAAGCATCTGCACCTCCTCGTCCATGAATATGCTCCTGCCGTTTTTCAACGACAGTATTCTCTTTCCGTCCACCCATGTGTCTTGTTTCTTCCACAGGTGGGTATGTGCGTCAATTATTGTCATGAGTTTGCCCAAGTTACTCTTTTCTGGTCGCCGATTATGTCCTGCACTTCCTTCACCAACTGCCAGTCGGGCTCTTCATTGGCCCACTGTATGTTGCGTTTCACGTTCTCGGGGTTAGCCGATGAGAACAGTGTGCCGGCAATGCGCGGGTTGTTCACTGAGTACTGTATGGCGAGCCGTTCTATTGCATAGCCTTTCTCTGCACAGTGCTGTGCTGCCTTGGCGCATGCCTCCACCAATGGTTTCGGTGCAGGGTGCCATGCCGGCACACCACGCTGCGACAACAGTCCCATGCTCAGCGGCGAAGCACTGATAATGCCCACGCCCTTTGACTCGAAGAAGTCCATATAGTCCGTCAGCTTGTCATCGTTCAGGCAGTAGTGGCAGAAGTTCAGCACACTCTCCACGGTTCCTTCCTCAGAGTGTTCTATGACCCATTTCAGGTTTTCCAGTTGCAGGTCGGTGATGCCCACATGGCCCACCAGTCCTTTCTTCTTCAGTTCGACCAGTGCTGGCAGCGTTTCGTCAACCACCTTCTGCAGTCCACCCTCCATGGCGGCCTGAAACTCTATGTCGTGTACGTTGATGAGGTCTATGAAGTCAATGCCCAGGCGCTCCATACTCTCATACACACTCTCAGTGGCGCGCTTGGCGGAATAGTCCCATGTGTTTACGCCGTCTTTGCCATAGCGTCCCACCTTAGTGCTCAGGTAGTATTTGTCTCTCGGAATGTATTTGAGAGCCTTGCCCAATACTGTTTCAGCCTTGTAATGGCCGTAGTATGGACTCACGTCGATGAAGTTGATGCCGCCCTCGATGGCTGTTTCCACCGCCTTGATGCTCTCAGCCTCCTTCGTCTCGTGAAATACGCTGCCCAGCGATGATGCGCCGAACGCCAGATGGGATACTTTCATCCCCGTCTTTCCTAATTCAGTATATCTCATGTCTTTTGTTTTAGTAGATTAACTTACACAAGTTGCAAAGTTACATTATTTTCCTAACAAAGCGTTGGACGATACACCTACAACGATAGGACGATATTGACATTATTGCATTTGCTTGCGATAGCCCTGCGGAGTCGTCCCCGTTATTTTCTTGAAAAGACGTATGAAATAAGAATGGTCGTTGAAGCCCAGATGCCACGCCACTTCCTTTACGCTCAGGTTCTCCGTCAGCAGTAGCAGTTGTGCGCGTTCCACCTTCTTGCGGTTAATGTATTGCAACGGCGATACTCCGAATTCTTTCTTGAACAGTCTGATTAGGTAGTGCTTTGTCATGCAGGCCACGTCGGCAAGTTCTTCTATGTTCATGTCCTTGTCCATGTGCTGACGCACGTATTCCTGCACCTTCGTCAGTCTTTCGTCGTTTGTCCACACTCTTGGCGTTGCTTTCTCGAGGAATCTTGAAAACAACATCAGTGTGGCGCCCCTAAGACGCATTTTCTTCCACAGCGGCAGGGCATTGTAGCGTTTCACGTAATCCGCAAATGTTGTAGTGTTGTCATACGAGCGCGGGTCGCTCTCTGGTAGTCGGGCCTCCGGGTGTGCCGCCACCATCTGCGCCATCAGTTTCTCGTCGCCGTCGCCAGCCTTCACCTCTGTAGGGAAGTCATACATCTCAAATACGTTTGTCTCGTTTTTGAATCCCTCATACACATGCAGGTAATAGTGCTCAAATACCCCGCTGCACTCATACGAGTGGCGTGTGTATGCCGGAATGATGTATAGGTGCCCGGGACGCAGTTCCAAGCGTTTCTCACCCTCGCACGGCAGTTCTGACGGGATGTGCAGCCATGCCCGACCGTTCTTCACGTAGTATATCCTCGTGAAGGGTGAACTGACTCCCTGCCAGTTCCAGTCGTTGTCATGTCTTGCCAGTCCCACGTTAAGCATCAGCAGGTTCAGGCTTTCAATCGGTAGTTGCGTCATTGCCTTGCTTGGTTATTTAAGTTTCGCATTTGCTCAACTTGTGGAGTTAAGGGAGTTAGAAGTAGATAAAGGACAATACAAATTTAAATGTTTTCAGTCATCCTCAAATTTCAGTCCCTCTTCCTTGTCCTTCTTGTAATAGTCGGAGAGCATTCCGAGGAATGTGGTTATCTCCTTTACAGCCGCCTCGGTGCTTGCGCTGACCTCTTTATGCTGCAGTCGCAGCATCATCACACCGTAGAGGGCGTTGAGGCAGGTCTCAATCTCGCCAACTTCCTTGCTGCCCTTTGAGCGCAGTTCAACGATGAACGGCAGTACCTTGTAGTATTCTGCACTGTAGAACGGGAACTTCGGCGACTGCATCAGCAGTTCGTGCAGTTCCGCCATTTGCTGCGTCACTATCTGCAGAATCTGTATGTGTCCCTTCTGCGTCTTGCCCTCCTCGCGCATCATGCGGATGAGGTTGCCATACCAGTCAATCATGTCCTCGCGCTGCTCGTCGGTCAGTTCGAAGCGTGAGATGTATTCGCGGCGCAGACGCGAGAGGTCGAGGCCGTAGGCACGTATGATGTCCTCCACCTGCCACATATAGAGCAGGTATTCGGCAATGTTTGTCTTGCGTAGTTCTTGTGATATAAACATTAGTATATTGAAAACAGGTTAAATGCCGTTCCGATGAAAATTGCAAAAGAGAAGGCCATTACTATAGAGCCAATGATTCGATTGATGATGACGATGGTGTCCATGGAGAAAAACTCGCGCACCTTGTCAACAAGCCACGTCAGTCCATACCACCACAGCAACGCTCCGCCCACTATGCTCAGGTAGCCCAAGGACATCTCTATGGGATGGTTGGGAATGACGAACGCAAACTGTGCGAACGTAGCAAGAAAAAGGAATATTATAAGCGGATTGGACACAGTGACGAGAAATGCCGTCACGAAATTATGGAGCAGGGTTCCCTTCTGATTCTTCTTACTCTCATGCACTTTCTTGCGCGGGTCGCTCTTGAAACAGTACCATCCGAAACAAAAGAGCAGCACGCTGCCGAATATCTGCAGGAAGAATTTATTCTGAGGCGCATCAATGAGTTCCATGACGAAACTCATGCCGAAACCAGTAATCAAGGCATAGAATAAATCGCTGGCGGCAGCACCCAGTCCGGTGACGAAACCATACCAGCGACCCTTGTTCAGTGTGCGCTGTACGCACAATACGCCAACGGGACCCATCGGCGCAGAGCAGATGATACCCACGATCATCCCCTTTACTATTATGTCGAGAAAATTAAATGGAAGTGTAAAAGGCACGTTTCTAAAAAATGTATGTTTGTTACTGCAAAGGTAGTAATTTTTATTGAAATACCCAAATATAACGTGTAAAAGTAAGAAAATCGTTAATGAGTGTTAAATGTTTGCTAAAAATTTGGTAGTGTCGGAAAAAGTCTGTACCTTTGCACTCGCTTTCGGAAAGGAAGTAAAAACAAAGCAAAAAAGTTGCACCCTTAGCTCAGTTGGTAGAGCAACTGACTCTTAATCAGTGGGTCCAGAGTTCGAGCCTCTGAGGGTGTACAAAACAAGGAGAAGTCTTACGAGGCTTCTCTTTTTTTGTTGTGTAATTTTCTGCTACGTTTATTTTTTTCAGTCTTTATTTGGGTATGTCAGGAAAAATACTTAACTTTGCACTGATAAATCAGACAATCGGAAAAGATGAAAGTTTCTGTAGTAAAGTATAACGCGGGCAATATATTCAGTGTGATAAATGCGTTGAAGCGTCTTGGCGTCGAACCGCTTTGGACGGATGATGCCGTGGAGTTACAGTCGTCGGACTGTGTGATTTTCCCTGGGCAGGGAGAAGCGCACGGAGCAATGCAGTACCTGCGTGAGCGTGGCCTTGACAGAGTTATCAAGGGATTGAAACAGCCTGTGCTGGGCATTTGCATAGGTCAGCAGTTGATGTGCAGCCATTCGGAGGAGGGCGACACCGACTGCATTGGCATATTCCCAATGGACGTGAAGCGTTTTCAGCCGGTGAGCCATGAGGATAAGATACCGCAGATGGGCTGGAACAGTCTGTCGTTTGGTGAGGAGGACAAGCGTTCACCGCTGTTCAAGGGACTGCACGAGGGTGACTATGTCTATTTCGTGCATAGTTTCTATGTGCCTTATGATGAGCGTTACACCATTGCCTCTACCCATTTCACGCTTGACTATTCAGCCGCGATTCATCGTGACAACTTTTATGCCACGCAGTTCCATCCGGAGAAAAGCGGCAGGGTGGGGGAACAGATAATCAGGAACTTTCTTGATATGCATAACCCATAAAGCATATAGCTCGTAAAGCATATTCTTATATTGCAAATATATCTAAGGTGAAAAAGACAGTTTTTATAGTTTTGTGTCTGATGGTGTCGGCTATGTTCTTCTCTGTCGGATGCACGAACAAGACAGCAGACGGCGAGGACAGCCTTGCCGTTGACTCGCTGCCCGCAGACTCGTTGCCTAACGACACGCTGTCAGAGATGATAGAAGAGGAACAGATGCCGGCTGCGGCCGATGAACTGTTCGACGATTTCTTCTTCAATTATGCGGCAAGTCGGAAGGTGCAGAAGGAACGTACCGTGTTCCCCCTGCCTGTAAACTCATGGGGTAAGGAGAGTACTATTGAGGCGAATGCCTGGAAGCGTGAGCATTTCTTCATGCAGCAGGGATATTACACGCTGATATTCCATAAGGCATCGCAGATGAAAATGGTGAAGGACACGGCGGTGAACGACGTGACGGTGGAGAAGATACAGACGGCGAAGAACATGGTGACGCGCTGGCATTTCGCACGTAAGCGCGGACTGTGGTATATGGACGGCATGTCGCATCTCTCGCTTGGCCAGCATCCAGACGCAGGTTTCATTCGCTTCTATCAGCGTTTTGCCACAGACAGTGCGTTTCAGCAGCGCTCTATGGCAGAGAGCATAGCATTCACTGGGCCTGACCCCGATGATGATTTCTCGACCATGTCGGGCGAGATAATGCCGGAGCAGTGGTCGATGTTCGTGCCGTGGATGCCCTCGGGTACATTATATAATATAATATATGGCAACAGTCCGTATCCTGCCTCCAACACGCGCCTGTTCTATGTGCGCGGCATAGCTAACGGCCTGCAGATGGACATGGTGTTCACAAGAAGGGGCAAGGGCTGGATACTTGAAAAGGTAAACACTTAAATATTTGTTCCGTGCAGAGTCTATTACATCACAATACATTCGGCATAGACCAGTCGTGCTGGCGTATATATGAGCCGGAGACGGTGGATCAGTTGCTTGCTGTGCTGCCAGAGCTTCGCAAGGCTCCCCTGCTCACTATCGGCGGCGGCAGTAACTTGTTGCTGACGAAGGACTTTGAAGGCAATGTGCTTCACCCCGTGATGAAGGGCATTGCTGAGGTAGAGGGAGAGGAAGAAGGCATCGTGCTGTTGCGTTGCGGTGCAGGTGAGGTATGGGACGATGTCGTGGAATATGCTGTAGACCATGAGTTGTATGGAATAGAGAACCTCTCTATAATTCCCGGTGAGGTTGGAGCATCTGCCGTGCAGAATATAGGTGCATACGGTGTGGAGGTGAAAGACTGCATTCATGGAATTGAAGCTGTTGAGATAGCCACAGGCAGGATGGTGCAGATAAAACCGGAGGAGTGTGAGTATGGTTACAGATACAGCAGGTTTAAGGGTGAATGGAAAGGCCGGTATGTGATTACATACGTGACATACAGACTTAGCCGTGTGTTTATACCGCATTTGGATTATGGCAACGTTCGTGGGATGCTTGAGGCGAAAGGCATTGAGACTATCACTGCGGCTGATGTAAGAAAGGTCATTATTGACATGCGTAACTCAAAATTGCCTGATCCTGAGGTGGAGGGCAATGCGGGTTCGTTTTTCATGAATCCCGTTGTTAGCAGGGAAAAATTTGAGAGTCTGATGGCCAAGTATCCTGACATGCCGCATTACAGGGTGAGTGATGCCGAAGAGAAGATTCCGGCAGGATGGATGATAGAGCAGTGCGGATGGAAAGGCCGTACGCTCGGAAAGGCTGGAGTGCATGACAGACAGGCCTTGGTGTTAGTTAATAAGGGCGGTGCCACAGGGCAGGATATAGTACGTCTGTGCAACCAGATACGACAAGACGTGATGGAACGTTTTGGCATTAGCATTAATCCGGAGGTGAATATAATATGAAACTTACTTTCCTCGGAACGGGCACGTCAATAGGTGTGCCGGCGATAGGATGCACATGTGAGGTATGTCGGAGCACTGACCCAAGAGACAATCGCCTGAGGGCATCGGCAATAGTTGAGAGCGATGAAGGTCTGCGCATACTCATAGACCCAGGACCAGACTTCCGACAGCAGATACTCCGACACGGTTTCGGCAAGTTTGATGCCGTGCTGATAACCCATATCCACTATGACCATGTGGGCGGTGCAGACGACCTGCGCCCTTTTGCGTGGTTTGGCGACGTTGACGTCTATGCGCAAAAGGACGTGATTGACGGATTGCACCAGACGATGCCTTACTGCTTTAAGACAGATTTATACCCTGGCGTGCCGCACCTGCATCTGCATGAGATACATCATGGCGAACCGTTTCATGTGATGCGTCCGCATGACATTACGGTAAAGCTGCCTCCCAGTGGAGCCACGCTTGAGGGACGTATGCACACTACTTGGCGCACGTTGACAGTGCCGGCCGTGCATGAACGACTTGAAGTGTTGCCGTTGCGTGTAATGCACGGCAAATTGCCTATTTTGGGCTTCCGTATGGGACGGCTGACCTATATCACCGACATGAAATACATGGAGCAGGAGGCAGAGCAGATGGTAATGGGCACGGAGGTGTTGGTAATCAATGCACTGCGCTTTGAGAAAGAACATCACAGCCACCAACTGGTGGCAGAAGCCGTTGCTTTTGCCAAAAGGGTAGGGGCAAAGCGCACTTATCTTACTCACCTTACTCACGACATTGGCACTTATGCCATTGCAAACAGCCGGTTGCCTGAAGGCGTGGACTTCGCCTATGATGGACTTGAGGTGGAGGTGTGACGACATTTTCGACATTAATTTTTTATCAAAGCAATTCTATTGCAGCCTTTAGCAGAACGTCTTCGTCCAAAGACGCTTGATGAATACATAGGACAGAAACACCTGATGGGTGAAGGTGCGGTGCTGCGCAACATGATTGAGTCGGGGCACATATCCTCCTTTATATTATGGGGGCCGCCGGGGGTTGGCAAGACAACGCTTGCCCAAATCATAGCCAGCCGGCTTGATACACCATTCTATACACTGTCAGCGGTGACGAGTGGCGTAAAGGATGTGCGTGAGGTTATAGAGAAAGCAAAGAACAACCGCTTCTTCTCTACGGCTTCGCCCATATTGTTTATTGATGAGATACACCGTTTCTCAAAATCGCAGCAGGATTCACTGCTCGGCGCGGTGGAGCGCGGTGTCGTAACACTGATTGGAGCCACAACGGAGAACCCGTCGTTTGAGGTGATACGTCCGCTGTTGTCGCGTTGCCAGTTGTATGTGCTCAAGCCGTTGGAGAAGGCTGACCTTGAGGAACTGCTTCATCGTGCGCTGACTACCGACGAGGAACTGAAGAAACTTGACATCCGACTTACGGAGACAGCAGCCCTGATGCGTTATAGTGGTGGCGATGCGCGCAAGTTGCTAAACATACTGCAGTTGGTTGTTGAATCGGAGTCTTCTACCACTATTGAGATTACTGACCAGCTGGTGGTGAGCCGCCTTCAGCAGAATCCGTTGGCATACGACAAGCAGGGTGAGATGCACTATGATGTCATATCTGCTTTTATCAAGAGCATACGTGGCAGTGACCCTGATGCGGCACTCTATTGGATGGCACGTATGATTGAGGGTGGGGAAGACCCACAGTTCATAGCCCGTCGCTTGGTAATCAGTGCGTCGGAAGACATCGGACTTGCAAATCCGAATGCCTTGTTGCTTGCTAATGCCGCATTCGACACGGTGATGAAGATTGGTTGGCCGGAAGCTCGCATAGCACTGGCTGAGGCATGTGTGTACCTTGCCACATCTCCCAAGAGCAACTCTGCATATAATGGCATTAACAGTGCGTTGCAGCTGGTGAAGCAGACAGGTAATCTGCCTGTGCCGCTGCATTTGCGCAATGCTCCCACATCGCTTATGAAGGAACTCGGATACAGTGATGGATATAAGTATCCGCATGACTATCCCGGCAACTTCGCTCAGCAGCAGTATATGCCTGACGCCCTTGTTTCCACAAGGTTGTGGCATGCACAGCATACTCCTGTGGAGGAAAAGCAGTATCAGCAGATGCTGCGTCTGTGGGGAGACAGGTATAGCTCATAGGCTTTGTGTCTCATAATCAGATGAACTGTTAATTAAATACAGTGTGGATTTTTGTGGTTTTAGAAAAGTTTTTGTACCTTTGCATCCTAAAATAAAAAGAATACTTAATATTATATGAATCAAGAAATAGAACGCAGGCGCACGTTCGCCATCATATCACACCCTGACGCAGGTAAGACAACGCTGACAGAGAAATTTCTCCTTTTCGGCGGACAGATACAGGTGGCCGGCGCTGTGAAATCAAACAAGATACGCAAGACCGCCACATCCGACTGGATGGACATAGAGAAACAGCGCGGTATCTCGGTGTCAACCTCCGTGATGGAGTTTGACTACACTCCACCGACGGCATCTGCCGACGTGGTTTACAAGGTAAACATCCTCGACACTCCTGGACACCAGGACTTCGCCGAGGATACCTACCGTACGCTGACGGCCGTCGATTCTGCCATCATCGTCGTTGACGGTGCCAAGGGCGTGGAGGCGCAGACACGCAAGCTCATGGAGGTGTGCCGTATGCGCAACACCCCTGTCATCATATTCATCAACAAGATGGACCGCGAGGGTCGCGACCCGTTCGACCTGCTCGACGAACTGGAGCAGGAACTGCAGATAAAGGTGCGCCCGCTGTCGTGGCCTATCAACCAGGGTGTGAAGTTCAAGGGCGTTTACAACATCTACGAGCAGCAGCTCAACCTCTTCACTCCCGACAAGCAGCGCGTGACGGAGAAGGTGGCCGTTGACATCGCATCGAGCGAACTCGATGCCCAGGTGGGTGAGAACGATGCACAGCAGTTGCGTGACGACCTCGAACTTGTCAGTGGCGTATATCCTGAGTTCAATGTTGAGACATACCGCACTGCAGAGGTGGCACCGGTATTCTTCGGTTCCGCCCTCAATAACTTCGGTGTGCAGGAGTTGCTCGACTGCTTCGTTGAGATAGCCCCGTCACCACGTCCCACAAAGGCAGAGGAGCGCATGGTAAGCCCTGACGAACCTAAGTTCACGGGCTTCATCTTCAAGATTACTGCCAACATCGACCCTAACCACCGCTCATGTATCGCATTCTGCAAGGTATGCTCGGGCAAGTTCCAGCGCAACCAGCCTTATCTGCACGTCGGCATGGGCAAGACGGTGCGTTTCTCATCGCCAACGCAGTTCATGGCGCAGCGCAAGGAAACCATCGACGAGGCATGGGCAGGCGACATCGTAGGTCTGCCAGACAACGGCATATTCAAGATTGGCGACACACTGACCGAGGGCGAGCAGTTGCATTTCCGCGGACTGCCTTCGTTCTCTCCAGAGATGTTCAAGTACATAGAGAACGACGACCCGATGAAGGCAAAGCAGTTCCAGAAAGGTTTGGAGCAGCTTATGAACGAGGGTGTGGCACAGCTTTTCGTCAACCAGTTCAACGGCCGCCGCATCGTGGGCACCGTAGGCCAACTGCAGTTTGAGGTCATACAATACCGCCTGGAGAACGAGTACAACGCCAAGTGTCGCTGGGAACCGGTGCATCTCTACAAGGCATGCTGGGTAGAGAGCGACAACGAGCAGGAGCTTGAGAACTTCAAGAAGCGCAAATACCAGTACATGGCAAAGGACAAGGACGGCCGCGACGTCTTCCTTGCCGATTCCGGCTACGTACTCTCAATGGCACAACAGGACTTCGAACACATCAAGTTCCACTTCACAAGTGAGTTCTGATAATTCCAATGACATGGATTTGTTCAGAATAGACTAAATGAATTGTCTGAAAATGTTTTCGTAGTCGTTTTCTTATATTATGACAATGAAGATAATTTCAGACAATTTTTATTCTACCACAGATTAAACAGATTAAACAGATTTAGCTTCGCCCCATATGGCTATTGCACGGATTATAAACGGATTACATGGATTGTTTCTAGGACACCCTGTAAAAAAGAAAAAAGATATTTTTCGGGCGAATGCTGCTTATTTAGAAAATAATGTGTAACTTTGCAGCGTAAACGCAATACGAAACCGCAGCAATATTGCATGATAGAAGAATAATAAAAGGAAAAGGTTATGGCAACATTGGTATTACAGATTCCCGACGAAAGCCTTGTCCAGAAAGTGAAGCAGGCTTGCAAGATGATTGTGGGTGTAGCATCTGTAAAGGTGCAGAAAACTGCTACTAAGAAGGAGTACGACATCACTAAGACTGCCGGCTACCGTGAGGCGATGGACGACGTAAAGAACGGACGAGTTACGACATACGACTCGGTTGAAGACTTATTCCAGAAGTTAGGCATCAACGTATGAAGTACTTTATCAAGACCACTAAGCGTTTCGATAAAGATTTGAAACGTTGTGAGAAACGTGGGTGCAACATGCACCACATACAAGAGGCTATGCTGATATTAGCAGCCACCGGCACTTTACCCATGAAGTACCGCCCCCACAAGTTGTCGGGTAACAGAGACAGGCAGTGGGAGTGCCACATCGAGCCCGACTGGCTGATGACATGGGAGCAAAATGACATGGAGCTGACGCTGCTTTTCTTACAGACTGGCACACACGCAGACTTGTTCTAATGGCGCAGGAGGCTTGCGGAACCCGAATATTAACATTTTCGCATTAAAAATCTGCAAATATTATCATTATTTCAGAAAAAAAGTTGTAACTTTGCAATTGATATCAAACTATAAATAAGATTATGAGCATGAAGACAGGTGACAACGTATTGATTTCGCCCGAGGTTACGCACAAGAGCGACTGGACTCAGGGCACGGTGATAGAAGTGGAGGCAAATCCTTTCGTGGGCACAGTAATCTCGGCTGAGACACCCAACGGAGAGATTTACTTCGAGAAGGAATGTCTGTTCAAACCAGCATATTAACCTATGTACGCACTCAGTTTTGACATGACCATAGCCGACTTGCAGGAGCATTACGGCAATCCCTACCACGGTGCATACTTCGAGATTAAGCGCACATTGGTCAAGCACGGCTTCTATTGGGTTCAGGGTAGCACCTATATGACCAACGCCGACAACCTGCTGAACCTCTTCAACGCGGTGAACGCCTTGAAGGGGATTGATTGGTTTCGCAAGTCCGTGCGTGACATCCGTGGCTACCGCGTAGAGGAATGGTCTGACTTCACCGAGGCTGTGAAGAATGGTTAACAACATAATATCAAGATGCAGACAACTGCAATGACATTAACCGAACGACGATTTTAACTGACACAAAGAATGTCATGACATGCTCGCACTATGAGACAGCTCACACTTAATGCCACGCTCGAATATTACGACGTGCCACAGATTATCACTGCTACCGATGCTACTGGTACTCGCTACCTATGCACGCTATACGCCCAAGAACCCGACGGCTACCGCTGCCTTGATTGTACAGAAGTCAAATCCACGTTTAGAAGAAATCCTTGGAGAATTCAATGAAACTATTGAGATTCTAACAAATAAGCCAGAATAAACGGTAAACAGTAAACAATAAACCACAAACAACAAACCACTTCCCTCCCCTTGGGGAGGTCAGGAGGGGGTCACTCTATAATCAATGATGCTCACCACTACATATCACTATGCTTGCAACACCCTAAACATAGGGGCTGACGCCTTCGTTCTGAGTGGCGCGCAGAAGCTGTTACCCCCCCAGTAACACGCTGTATATCAGCAAGTTCCAATTATACGGATGTTTATAATGGCAAGGCTCGTTCATGTCTCACAGTGAGACATGGACGAGCCTTGTCGCATTTGTATGCTATATGCCGACGAGAATAACAGACGAAGCAAAAACGACATAAACAATTTTAAAAAACAAAAATAGGTATTATGAAAAAATTCATTTATTCTCTATTTCTCACGGTAATGCTCGGCATTCCGTTGAGTACTAAAGCGACCATCGTTGATGATCCTGGTGTTTTCAACTTTTCTCCATTTTACGATCCATCATCAGGTGTCATTGGTTTAGCACTTACGTTTTTCCCTTCTGAAGAGGGAGACACGGTTTATATTCCTGATTATATCTATGAGAATAATCAGTACAAGTATGTAGTTTGCATTAACACTGGTGCATTTTACGACTGCAATGCAAAATACATCCGTCTGCCAAACCACCTTAGATTTATCAGGGACAACGCTTTCCATTATTGTTGTTCTCTGACAACTTTGGAGTTTACAAACGACATTAGTGAAATCGACTTCGGAGAAATCGACGATATTGTCGGTGGCTGTAATTATGTGGATGAAATCATCGTGCCACTTCAATATTTGAGCAATTACATTGATGACCCCGAAGACAGGTTCTTCCCCTTTTATTTGTATGAGCAGTTGAAATCACGAATAAATATGGATTCTGAAATTAGGACATTATGTGCAAATGTGAATTTCAAAGTAAGTAATAATGCAACAGCTTATTATTGCACAGGAGTTAGTAATGATTATACAATTCAAAAAACGCCCGCTGTAGTAATCCCAGCCAATGTAGGCGTTTGCGTTAAACGTAATTCAGGAAATTATTTCGATATAATCGCAACAACTTCTTGGTGTGATTCTCCAATATCGATTCTCACGCCAGTATTTTCAGACTCAAATATCCCCGCTACATCAAATGGATTGTATAATTATTATTGCAATGGTGATGATGGTTTTATGAAAATAACTAATTCACACATAATTAATGCAAACAACGCATATTTGTCTACGAGTTATAACTATTATCAATTAGATTTCTAAAAAGATGAAAAAAATAATTTATTTATTTTTCTTAGTTCTGTCTACGGCATCAATAAGCGCGACAACGGTGAAGGAGACGAGGACCATGACGTGGCCGATGAACGGCACGGGTGTTTCCGGCTCTGAAGTGACAAACTCCGCTGGAGAAAGACTGGTGCTTAGTATAGGTACATGGAAAGCCAATAATACTACGACGAAGATTCTACACGGCGGCTCATTGATTGGAACAGAAATCAGTTTCCCCGATATCGTAGGTAAGGTGACTAAAGTAGAATTGAAGAACGTTCAGTTCTGTCAAAACGGAATGTGTTTGAAAGCTGGTAAGGACAATAACACGCTGCTATGCTCAACAACCTTCGCGTCTTATTATGACGAAAACATGACATCATATACAGACTTTACCTTCACTGGCAGTTTAGACGTTACGGCTTCGCTACCGTTGAAACTGATGTTCATGACAGCCCCAGGTGGAACAGCTCCAGAGGCTCAGGGTTTTAAATTCAACAACGGCTCTATTACGGTGACGTATGAAGTTGAGGTGGAAGAGCCAGACCCCGAAGACCCTGGTCACAACTTCTCGTTCAACGTCAGCGGCAACACCTTGACCGCCACCTGCAACCAGCAGAGCCAATACCACAATTGCGGTCTCACCGGCGGCAAGGCCACGCTGACTTTGAGCGTCGAAGACTGCACAAGCAATGGTGGCTTCACCTACAATCCAGCGAGCATCAACTTGGCAGAGTTCAACCAGCAGACGGGACTTCAGGCGACGAAAGGTAATATCACCTATACTAATAACACTACAGGTCAAACTACCACTTTGCCATCCCAAGTGTCAGATGTAGGTTCCTATACCGCCAGCGTCATCGTTACCATTGGCGGCAACAACTACACGCTGACCAAGGACTTTAACATCTTGGCCGGATACAAGGTCAACAACAATTACTCGCAGTTCAGTGTTAGCAAGACCTCGGCTTTGGAGGGCGACGAGATAATCATCACCTATACGCAGCAGATGGACGAGAGTCTTGAAGGGCTGACCCTGACGGGCGCAACATTGGGCAACAGCATCGCCTACACGCAAAGCGGCAACACCTACACGTTCAACATGCCCGCCGAGGACGTGAACATCAGCGCCACGTTCACATATCCGCTGAATGAAGACAACATCACACAGAGCGGCGACATCTACACCATCAAGACCGCTGAAGGTTGGGACTACTTCTGCCGACGAATGGAGGTGGATGCCGAATTGAACGGCTTCAGCAGCAAAACCGTGATGCTGGGCGACGACATCAGCGTGACAACGATGGCGGGTAGCGGAAAATACCCGTTCAAAGGAACGTTCGACGGCAACGGCCATACGCTGACCTTCAACTATACTGCCGATATGCCTAATTGCGCTCCTTTCTGCACCACTAACGGTGCCACCATCCGCAACCTGCACGCAACGGGACAGATTGAGGGCGGCATTTGGCACTACATGGGCGGTTTGGTAGGCTCTGCCAGCGGCAACCTCACCATTGAGAACTGCCATGTGAGCACCCGAATCAGCAGCACCATCAACGGTGAAGCGGGGCACGGTGGTATCGTGGGCTACGTACAGTATACGAACTACCTCGTGGACTGCAACATCACGGGCTGCGTGTTCGACGGACTCATCTGTAACTCGAACACCTGGAATCAGACCTACGGCTGCGGCGGATTCGTCGGTGCCATGTCGCAGTATGCGTATGTTGACCTCACCGATTGCCTCTTCCTGCACGGCCAGTACGACAACAACGGCAACAAGTGCGAACTGCTGTGGGGATATGACAACGACAAGAACAGCACCTTCTTCCACCGCAGCAACGACTACGGCGGGGGCACGTTGACCAACTGCTTCTACGTCGGCACACGCGGCTTGAAGCAAGGCTCGCCCGCTGTGGAATCAGCAACCGCTCCCGACAATTTCGCCCACTTTGGCACCCCGACCGACCACTGCTTCCTGAAGGTCTATGGCCACACCATGGTCTTCGACGGCAAGTACTACACGCCGACATACGGTGACTTGGTGGAGAAGTACGACTACAGCGGGGTGAAGAGTTACAACATTGAGTATGACGACGCGCCCCTCGGCATTCCCGACATTACGTCGCCACTGTGGACGGAGAGCCTGCGCTATAACCGCTCGTTCACTGCTGGAAAGCCCGTGACCATCATGCTGCCGTTCAACTTCACGAGGAACCGCATCACGCTGGCTGAATCCAACGAAAATCCGTCGGGGAAGTTCTACGAGTTCAAGGGCATCGAGGAGAATCAGGATCACAAGTGGGTGGCCGTGATGATAGAAGCAGGCGAGACATTATCGAACGAGGTGGTCGAGACCACGCTGCAGGCCAACCATCCGTACCTCTACGTGCCCGGCGAGAGCACGGAGCATTGGGCAATGTATGTTAGCGGCGGCATCAACATCTTCACCGAGGGCAACGAGGGCGGCGAGAAGGTGACCCCGTATGACGGCAGTGATGGCACATATTTGTGGAACAAATGGAACTTCAAAGGCACCTACCAGCCGCGCTACTGGAGCGACAGCGAGAACCCTGAGGAAATCGGCAAGGTGTATGGCTTCGCAGGGAATACCAAGGAGGTGGACGGACAAATTGTCGAGGCTGGCGAATTCGTGAGGGCGAAGGTCGGCGCAAAGATCCGCCCCACGTCGTGCTACCTGATGTGGGCTGGCAGCGAGCCCGAGACCACAGACTCTAATGGAGCCAAGGCCAGTGGTATGAGCGGCACTGCATCAGTTATGAACGAGTTGCCACAGACCATCACAGTAAGACTTGTAGATGCCAACGGCGAGACTACTGGCATCGGCGAGATTGACACCAAAACGGGTGAGGTGACCTTTGACAGCGAGGCTTGGTACACCATAGACGGCATACGCCTTGACGGCAAACCAGCGAAGTCTGGCATGTATATAAACAATGGCAAGAAAGTAATAGTAGAATAATATTTTGTGGAGTTATAAGGAGTAAAAGGTAGTTATCGCGGCTTTCAGCCGCTGAGGAGTTAAAGGACATTACGTGCAACTTTCGACGGTCAAACACATTTGTCCTTTAACTCCCCCCTCGCTCGGCACGCAGTGACGCTTGCGTAAGCAAGAACTCCCTTAACTCCCCCTCAAAAAACATAAACAATGAAAAAAGAATATAAATATCCCTCAATAGAAGTATTGAATGTGGACGTCATGAACCACCTGCTTCAGGCAAGTGGCACGCCACCCAATGAAATCCCAGACTACGACGACTGGTTGGGTGCCCGAAAATTCAGCGGCAGCTGGGAAGAAGAGGAGGAAGAGGAATAATAAAAAACAGACATTACGGAAAGTAGCGGCGTTCAACAACGGAACGTCGCTACTTTCGTTTAGGTATAAATTCGGGGGATGTGGGTAAAAATTGAAGAATTGAAAAATTGATTTTTCCAACTTTTCTGAGCATTTTATTGACATTTTTATCTTGACAGGCTTATAGATCCAAAATTTTTATGTAAATTTGCAGATGGTTAATAATCAAAAAGACAATGAAGAAGTTTATCACATGTTTATTGGCTGTATTCGGACTGACAGCCGCTAATTGTCAGCATAACCACGGGGCTGCTCCGACGGACACCTATGAGGTTGATGAGTTTAAGACGAAGAGCGGGAAAGAAATCAAATTCCACGCTCTCATGCACGCAAGTATCAGAATTGAATATGACGGCAAGGAAATAGAGATTGACCCTGTATTGAAACTGCGTGAAAGGAGTGTTGATTACGCATCTATGCCCAAGGCTGACTATATCTTTGTGACACATGAGCATCAAGACCACTTTGACAAGGAAGCCATAAAGCAACTCTCAGGGGAGAACACCATGCTCATTACAAACAAACGCTGTGGCGACATGCTGGGATATGGCACTATGATGGCAAATGGTGACAAGCAGCGGATTGCAGATGACTTTTTCATAGAGGCTGTACCTGCCTACAACACTACAGAGGCTAACAAGAAGTTCCACCCCAAAGGAAGGGACAACGGTTTCATCCTTACCATTGACGGACTGAGGATTTACATTGCCGGCGATACAGAGGACATACCTGAAATGTCAGACATTAAGGATATAGACATTGCTTTCCTTCCTTGCAACCAGCCTTTCACGATGACACCGGAGCAACTTGTAAGCGCAGCGAAGATTGTGAAGCCCAGGGTTCTGTTTCCCTATCACTATGGGCAGACAGACGTGAGTGGCATCCCTGATTTGTTAAAGGAACATGGTGTTGAGGTAAGGGTCAGACACTATGAGTAGAATTGAAGGATTGAAGAATTGAAAAATTGAAGAATTGAAGAATTGAAGGATTGAAGAATTGAAGGATTGAAGAATTGAAGGATTGAAGGATTGAAAAAAGTTTTTCATGGTTCAATGACAGAAAAACACAAGAATATGCGGTTATTTGCAAAATAATAAGTAACTTTGCACTTGAGGTATGCTTCGTGCAACATGATGCACTCGCAAACCATCAATACACCCAAACCTCCAAACTAAACAATAGACATGAAATACGCTGACTACATACGCGAGATTGAGATTGACTCTCTCTGGAGCGGACGCAAGCACATACGCTGGACACTGGACCGGCACGTCAACATCCTGTCGGGCGTGAACGGCGTGGGCAAGAGCACCATACTGAATAAGGTGGTGACACCGTTGCTCGTGTCAAGGGGCAAGGTTGACTACGAGAACGGCGTGCGCCTCGTGCTGTCGCCCGACGATGCCGACGCCGTAAGGTTCGACGTGATACGCTCTTTCGACCGTCCGCTGATAAACCACGAGATGACGGCGCGCCTCGACTTCAAGATTGCCACCGAGCTCGACCTGCAAATCTTCAACCTGCAGCGCCGCTACCTCGACTATCAGGTGAACCTAGGCAACAGGATAATACAGGTGCTGCAGAGTGGGGGAGCGGATGCCGCTGCCAAGGCACAGGAAATGTCGGCAGGCAAACAACTGTTTTATGACATTGTGGACTCCTTGTTTGCCGACACCAGCAAGCACATCATACGCACCGAGAACGAGATACGCTTCGACCAGATGGGCGAGGTGCTGACCCCCTATCAGCTGTCGAGCGGCGAGAAACAGATTCTCGTGATACTGCTTACGGTGCTGGTTGAAGACCAGCAACCCTGCGTGCTGTTTATGGATGAACCCGAGGTTAGCCTGCATATAGAGTGGCAGAAGGTGCTGATAAACAATATCTTCAGGCTTAACCCCAACGTACAGGTGATACTGACCACCCATTCGCCCGCTGTCATCATGGACGGATGGACAGACCGCATAACCGAAGTCAGCGAAATAACGATATAGTGCATAATTCATAATGCACAATTTATAATGCACAATTCATAATGCACAGTTACGCATTAAACAAATATATCACCTCCGACTATGTCAGTGCTGCCAACAAACTGCAGGGCAAGGCGGCGCGCCGGCGCATCGTGGCTTACGTAGAGAGCTACGACGACGTGCTGTTCTGGCGCATGGTGCTGTCGCAGTTTGAGGATGAGACGCGATACTTCGAGGTGATGCTGCCCACGCGCAACAACCTGAACAAGGGCAAGAAGCAGGCACTGATGGCACTGATGAAGCAGGGAGCCGGGCGCAACATGATAGCCTGCGTGGATGCCGACTACGACTACTTGATACAGGGCTATACGCCCCAGTCGGATTTCATGCTGAAGAACCCCTACGTGGTGCACACCTATGTGTATGCAATAGAGAATTATCAGTGCTATGCCCCGTCGCTCCACAATGTGTGTGTCATGGCCACGCTGAACGACCACGTGAAGTTTGACTTCGTGCAGTTTCTCACGGAATACAGCCGCGCCATATTCCAACTCTTCGTGTGGAGCGTCATGCTCTACCGTCGTGGCGAATACTGTCATTTCTCGCTAACCGACTTCAACACCGTCGTGACTCTCAAGCGCATGCGCATGGATCAGATGGGCGAGGCCGTGGAGAAGGTGCGCCACAAGGCTTATGTGAAGGTCAGGGAACTGCAGCGCAAGTTGCCCGGCATGAAAGAGGAGTATCTCAAGACGAAGGACAGTCTGCTGTCGCTCGGCGTAACGCCCGAAACCACATACCTATATGTGCAGGGCCACCATCTGTTTGACAACGTGGTGGCACCGACCGTCGATACCGTGTGCACCGAACTGCGCCGTGAGCGTGAACGAGAGATAAAGACAAAGGCAAACCACACGCTGCAGATGCAGAACGAACTCTCTGCCTATACCCGTGCGCAGAGCGACATAACCTCGATGATGAAGAAAAACCAGGGCTATACGCAGTGCGAGCCATACAAGCGCATGGCTGCCGACGTAGAGAAAGTCATAAGCAGATAGATTGACATTATGTCAGTTTTCAGCCGTTGCTCCTTGCAAAGTGTCATTTCAAAAAGTTGCATGCTGGGGTGACGAAATAGAAACGCCGCTACGATATATATGTCCGTTTTCAGGAATGAAAACGGGCTTTTTTTACAAATCACAGTTTTTGCGATGCAATTAGGGTGCGATTACTGTGTAATCAGGTGCCGATTACATCCCAATCAAGTGCCGATTATCGTGTAATTAAGTACTGATTATCGTGCAATCAGGTACTGATTACGATGGTAAGGAAATGCCTCTGTTGATTATCAATGAGTTAGCAAATGCTGATGCTTGCGTTATTTTCAAATACTTTTCTGCCGTTTGAAAATAATCCAAGGAAACGGCGGTAGGGAAAATCAGAGTGTAAGCAGAATCGCTTTTTTCGTGACATTGTGTAAAGGTTATTTCTTTTTGTTTCTATTTATTATCGCCTTCGGCGAGAAATCTTTCAAATGTTTTGTTATTCCAAAATTTATTTGTAATTTTGCACAGCATGACCATTGATGAGAAAATAGCGGTATATGACGAGATGCGCAAACGGTATCAGGATGAGATACAGGAGCGTATGTCTGAAGAACAGTATCGGGAATATGGCGAAATACTGTTCTCCGCTCATTCGTGTGCCATTGAGGGAAATTCGTTTACCGTTGATGACACCCGCACACTGAAGGAACTGGGTCTGGGCATGGTGCCAAGCGGCCGCAAACTTTTTGAGTGCCTTGAAATGGCAGACCATTTCAAGGCTTTTGAATACGTGTTCAACAGTTTGCAACACCCACTCAACGAAGAACTGCTTAAAGAGACAAACCGCTTGGTTACCAAAAACACGTTGACCTATAAAGCACCTGACGCCGTACCCGGAGAATACACAACGGAAGACATGGTGGCAGGCGATACCGTCTTTGGCAATCATGAGAGGCTGATAGCCCAGGTGCCGCACCTGCTCGAGAGCACTGAGAAAGCCCTGCAGGGCAACGCCCACCCTATGATAGTGGCTGCGCGCTTTCATGGTTATTTTGAATATCTGCACCCTTTCCGCGACGGCAACGGCCGTACCGGCCGGCTCATTAGCAACTACATACTGTTGCGTAAGGAGCATCCGCTCCTGGTTATCTATAAGGAAGAACGCAACAAGTATATTGCCGCCCTGCGGCAGATACGCACAGAGGGGACAGATGAACACCTGACGCATTTTTTCCTTGACTGTGCCATCAGCCACATGCGCGAGGCTATGAACCAGAAACGGCATAACAGCCGCTTGATGTCGTTCCTCTTCTGAACGGCTGTTTCTTTTTATCATCGCCTTTGGCGAGAAATCCCTCAAATGTTTTGTTATTCCAAAATTTATTTGTAACTTTGCCATTTGAAATATAACGAAACAAACCTCACACACTATGATAGACTTTACATTCTACTCCCCGACGGAGTTCGTCTTCGGACGCGAAACCGAGACCAAGGCTGGTGAACTGGCAAAACAGTATGGCGCCGGCAAAGTAATGATAGTATATGGCGGCGGCAGTGCCGTCAAGAGCGGATTGCTCGACCGCGTGAAGCAGTCGCTCGATGCAGCAGGCATCAGCCACTGCGAACTCGGTGGCGTGCAGCCAAACCCGACAGACAAGAAGGTTTACGAGGGCATTGCGCTGGCCAAGGCAGAGGAAGTTGACTTTATGCTGGCCGTGGGCGGTGGCAGTGTCATCGATACAGCCAAGTCAATAGCCTGCGGTGTGAAATACGATGGCGACTTCTGGGATTTCTATGTAGGAAAGGCACCGATAACTGCAGCCCTGCCCGTAGGCGTGGTGCTCACGATACCGGCGGCAGGGTCAGAAGGTTCTGGCAATGCCGTGATAACCAATGAGCAGACACAGCAGAAACTGGGCATGGGACACCCGATGCTGCTGCGACCAAAGTTCTCCATACTCAACCCCGCGCTCACGATGACCCTGCCGGCATGGCACACGGCATCGGGCGTATGCGACATGATGGTGCACATCTTGGAGCGTTACTTCAGCAATACGCAGAACACTGAAATCAGCGACCGCCTGTGTGAGGGAGTGCTGATGGCTATCATCAGCGAGGCACGCAAGGTGATGCAGAATCCGCAGGACTATGATGCGCGCGCCAACGTGATGTGGAGCGGCATGGTTGCCCACAACGGCACGTGCGGCGTTGGTCGCGAGGAAGACTGGAGCGGACATCAGATGGAACATGAGATAAGCGCAGTGTACGACGTGACGCATGGTGCCGGACTGGCTGTCGTGACTCCGGCCTACATGACCTTTATGGCAGCGCACAACCCGAGGCGCATGGTGCAGTTTGCAGAGAGAGTGTTTGGCGTGCCGGCCAACTTCGGCACGGAAGAGGAGGTTGCACTCGAAGGCATCCGCCTGTTCAAGCAGTTCCTGCACGACGACCTGAAACTGCCCGTAACGCTCGACGACCTGCTGCCCTCGCTGACGCGTCAGCAGATAGAGGAGGCAATACCCGTATTCGTGGAGCATCTTCACAAGAACAAGGGACAGCGCTTCGGCGCATTCTATCCCCTCACGCCTGAGGTCAGCACAGAGATTTACCGCCTTGCGCTGAAATAACAAGACCATTATTACGTAACAGGAATTGAAGAAAGTATTAGTTTCGATAGGCAGCAACACAGACGGTAAAAGGCAGATGGTCCTTGCAAGGGGACTGTTGCGGTTGTCGTTTCCAGGCATAAGGTTCACTCGCACGCTTACGTCGCCGGCATGTCCCGGTGAGGGCATCTACTCGAACATGCTGGCAGAGTTTTCCACCGAAATGGATGAGGCGGAACTGAGAAGCCAACTGAAACAGTTGGAACAGCAACTGGGCGACAGTGCAGAGCTTCGCAAGGCCGGCAGGGTGGCAATGGATATTGACCTGATGCAGTATGGCGGTACACGGCATCACCTTGACGACTGGAACAGACCTTACATACTGAGACTGCTGAGGTATGCCATGCGCGTCGTGGCGGTGTTGCTGTTGTCAGTAGCCACGCTTGCCGTCCATGCCAGCGAAGACGACAAGGAACTGCTCGGAAAGGCAATAGAATATTATCAGGGCGGAAAGTATCACGAGAGCATACTGGCCTTTGAACAACTGAACAAGCACTACAGCCTCAATCCGCGTTTCATTGCATATCTCGGCATGAGCTACTACAAGGAGATGCACTATGAGGAGGCTGCACGCTACCTGAGCAGCAGTCTGCCCGACATGAAGGTATATTCTCCGATGGAGCAGGCCGTCTATGCGTATTCGTGTGCCGAGAGCCTCTTCAGGCTGGAGCGATACCGTGAGGCTATCAAGTATTATGAGCAGACCCTGCCGCTCGTCAGCGGCAACGACAAGGGCGACGTGCTTTTCCATGATGCCTTTGCGCATTACTTTACGCAGGGTGCAACGGAAGAGGTTGCCAATCTGTTTACCGAGGCCAAAGAGCAATACAGGGCCAATGTCAACACTGCCACGTCGCAACAGACGGCACGGCTGAGGCAGACCGAAAATATGTTGCACGGAATAATAGAAAACCTTGGCCTGACGGATATGGCATATTAAGAAGGAATCAGGGTTTTATAGTTTAATTTGTGGGGATTTCTATCCCTCACCTCAAACCTAAAGAATATGAAAACAAACATTACAGAAGGATTATCTGCGTCTGTAACCTCATGCTCATGTCGCGTTAGGCGCACGGCAATGACGCTGCTCGTTATGCTGTTGGCTATGACTGCGGCAACGGTGCAGGCAGATGACACGGATTGCTGGACTTTTTTTAAAAATACAGATGGTACGCAATGCTATATTAGTGGTTATACTGGCGACAAGGACGCTATTTCCAAAATTACCATCCCTGATGCTATAGATGGAGCTAAGGTAATTGGATTCTCTGGCATGAATTTTTGTGACTTTACAGCACTTGAGAGTATGTTCTTTTATTACGAGAGCCTTGTCGATGTGATGCCATTGCTAAAAGGATGTGCGAATCTCAGATTTATTACGGTTATCGCTGAAGGTGGTCATGTTCGATCTAGTCTCCCTGCTTCCGTAACAACAATTCCTGACTATACATTTCAAGGGACAGGTATTAGTGGATTAATAATGCCCAGCGTTATATCCGTGGGAAGCCATGCATTTGAGGGTTGCAACAATTTTATCGGGGCAACTTTTGATAAATCTGCTACCATAGGTTATGAGGCTTTTGCGAAAATTGGTTCTTATTGTACTATTAACTATCCCGGCTCTATGTCTGCATGGGAATATACCAGATATCACCACTCTCCGGATATTGTTATAAACTGCTCCGACGGTTCTCTCGGTTGGTGTGGCGACGCTTGGGTTGAGTCAGAGCATACAAACATGATTTACAATGGCGACTGCCTTTACTGGGTGCTGAAAGACGGAAACCTGACTATCGACTGCGTGCCTCGCGACAACTTCTGGGATAACTATAAAGACAAACAGGTTATCAAGACTAAAAATTGGGAAAAATACAGTGTTGAAATACTTACCTTAAATCATGTCTATAAAATTCAAGATTATGATTTTAAGAACTATGGCTCGCTTCGGACTGTGAATATCAATCCCACGCTGACAGAGATAGGTAAACAGGCTTTTTCGTTTTGCATGAATTTGGAAGACCTTTATTTCGATGGAACCAAGGAACAGTGGGATGCATTACCAAAGGGGGATGGTTGGAAGAATGGCGTGTCTGCTAATTTTTACGAGCACTGGCACAGCACATCCACTGTCACCTTCAATGCTAATGGTCATGGTACGGCACCAGAGTCGCAGACTATACAATGGAGCAATGGCAGGGTGACGGAGCCTGATGCCCCAATAGAGAACGGATTTGCGTTTAAAGGTTGGTATAAAGATGCGGGTTGTACTGAACTATGGGATTTCAGTACCGATGTTGTAAATGGTGATACCACACTTTATGCAAGATGGGAATTAGAACTTTATGATGATGCCGTTAACAGTGCTGATATAACTGCATGTGACCATTCGCTGCTTGACGTGAAACTTACAGATCGCACGTTATATTTAGACGACAAATGGAATACGCTGTGCCTACCATTCTCACTTACCAGTCTTAGTGGAACACCGCTTTACGGGTTCACAGTGAAGGAACTGGACACCGACACAGAGTACAACGGGCATAAGACAGGCATCAACGGTAACACACTCTACTTGAACTTCAAGGACGCAACAGCCATAGAGGCGGGGAAACCATATATAGTGAAAAAGGCTTCTGGTGGCTTGGCAAACATTGAAAATCCCGTTTTCGACCATGTGACCATAGACGACACTGCCCCGACAGCCGTAACCAGCGAGGACGGCAAGGTGTCGTTCATTGGCAACTATGACCCGGTGACACTTGCGGCAAACAACAGGTCGGTGCTTTACTTTGGCTCTGCCAACAAACTGTTCTGGCCTGACGAGGACGTTCAGTTGAATGCCTTCCGCGCACACTTCACCCTGAACGGTACGCAGGTGGCTGAAGATGCCGCTGGTGCCAAAGGCATAACAAACATGGTCATCGGCTTCGGCGATGAGGACGAGGTGGTCACAGGAATAAATGAGGCGGCAGCTGATTCTTCACTCTTCACTCCTCACTTTTCACTTTCAGGATTGCATACCGTCAGCGGCATCCGCCTCAGCGGCAAACCGTCGCAGAAGGGCATGTATATCCACAACGGCAAGACGGTAGTAGTAGAATGATAATGTTAAAGTGGTTTTACTCGGTTATAAAATTCCAAAACATTAAGCAATATGATTACAGAAACCAACACTATCAAAGAGGCTGCGACGATGACGCAGCAAAGTAGAAGGAAACGATGGATCGTGATGCTGCAGAATACCTCCCTCCGCAGCATTGCTGTCGTCGTGTTGTTCCTGGGGTTCGCCGCCAACGCTGCGGCGCAGGAATACATCACTGGAATATATACCAAGATCTCCGGACCCCAAACCCTCAGCCTATGTCCGCTGAAGAATATGTTCTCCAGCAACGACTCTGAATATACTTGTATAAATTGGAGCGAAGTCTCCGACATGACGGTGCCGAGAATTGATATTACGTTCCAAACTTCAGAACCAGTCTGTCCCACAGGCTACTTGCTGGCTCGGCACCACGTAAGCGGCTTTGAATATCATTCACCCGTCAATTGGGAACTCGATGCCAAGGCAAACGAGGATGACGAGTGGGTTTTTCTTGCAAACGAGAATACCGACGTCCTCAAAACCGAGGTGAGTAAAGAGTTTTCCGTTTACAACAACAAACACAAATACTACAAGTATTTCCGCCTCAGGTTCTTCAAACCGAACAGCCAGGAAAAGCTCGCCATACGGGAGTTCAAGTTCCGTGGCTATAAGGCCTACGACCTCAGCCAAAGCGACATCTCCGGAGTGCGTGGCGAATACATGTATAAGAACGGCAACGATATTGTGCCTACGCCATCCGCCTGGTTATTTGATGATTACATCCATGTTGAACTCGTAAAAGGAATCCATTACACCACGACCATAATGAATGCTCAGGGCGACACCGTATCCGCAGCCACCGCCCTGGGCAACTACACCATCGCCCTCACTGGTATTAGCCCTAACACTGGCTCCAAGTCGGCAGGTTTCAATGTGGTCAAATACTGGCAGGGCGACGGCACCGAGCAGAGCCCCTACATCATTGCCAACGAAGCCGACTTCAACAAGTTGGCCGCAGAGGCGAACAATAACGGTGAAACCTATGCCGGTACGCACTTCCGTCTCGACAACGACCTCACCTACGGCTACGACGGCCTCGCCGAGGGGGAAAGCAATTTCACTCCTATTGGTATGTTCTCCGGATACCGCTTTAGTGGTGTTTTCGACGGCAACGACCACACTATCAGTGGCATCCGCATCTGTCGTGATGGTGATGTGGGTATTTTCGCTGAAAACAGAGGTACCATCAAGAATCTCACCGTCACCGACACTCGCATTGAAGGCAATTATTGTGTTGGCGGCATAGCAGGCAGTAGCTCTGGCACCATAGACAACTGCCACGTCACCTCCACCGTCACCCTCTGTGCCAATTCCGAAAGAGTTGGCGGCATAACAGGTAGTTTTAGTGGTAGTGGTAATTCCATCAGCCGCTGCACCAGCGCAGCTACCATCGTCGCCACTGGCACTACAGTCGAAGACTGTGGTGGTATCGTGGGCGAATATTCGAATGGTACAGTAAGCAACTGCATCAGCACCGCCACCATCACCGCCGCTACGGGTACGACAGTCAAAAACTGTGGTGGCATCGTGGGTAAGTACTCTTATGGAGGAACCCTGACCGACAATTTCGCCGTTGGCGTCAACATCCCTGCCACAGAGGACAATACCCATGGTGCCATTATCGGCTTTTCCGACTACTACCCATGTCGCAACTACTACATGAACTGTACCGTTGGTGGCGTGGAAAATGCCACTAATGTGGGTGCCGGCGGCGGCGACATCAACGGCGCACGCTACGCCCTGCCTTTCAACTACACCGACAAACTCACCTTAACCAACACAAGTCGCAACACATCCATCAAAGACACGGACAATGGAGGCACGTACAACGGACAGTTCTATATCGGAGCCACAGAGAAGGTGGCTTTCAAAATTAAAGAAGGAACCAACTGGAAATACTACAATTACTCCAGCGACAACGGTACCTTCGACCTCCCCAGCTACAGTACCAACATTCCCATCACCACGAAATACTACAGGTTCACCGTCTCTGCTGATGCCATCGGCGCGGTAACAATCAATGATTCCGATGTGTTGAACGTTGACAACGGAGCCGACGGCAGTGAGGAAAATCCCTTCATCATCACTACTACCGAGGGACTCGACTTTTTGGGATTCCTCTCCTGGCATTATGGCGTCACTGGAATGTATTTCAAATTGGGCAACGACATTGCTTTCAATCCCAACGACCTGACCATCGACAATGACGGAGACGGCGAAGGAGACAGTAACTATACACCTATTAACGATGGCAATGGTCACGGCTCTTTCGAAGGCATTTTCGACGGCTGCGGCCATACCATCAGCGGTATCCGCATCTATAAGCCCAATGCTAGCGTGTTAGGCCTGTTTGGATGGGCAAGTGGAGGCACAGTGAAGAATCTCACCCTTGATGACACTAACATTGTCGGTTCTTCCGATTTAGGCGGCATCGCAGCCTTCATGCGTGACGGTTCCATCACCAACTGTCATGTCACCAGTAGCGTCACTATTCAAGGTTCTGGGAGATATGTTGGCGGCATCGTAGGTCGTTTTAATAGCAATGGCGAAGACTATAAAATCAGCCATTGTACCAGTTCCGCTACCCTTGTCCTGACTGATGTAGATTTCAGTTACTATGGTGGTATAGCAGGTACGATTGGTAAGTCTAAAAATAGTGAAATAGGCGGAACCCTGAGCCACAATCTCGCATATCGCGTCAACATTAGCGGAAACTCGGATCTTCAGATCGCTGCAATCACGGGCGGTAGAAGCAATGATGCGACCCTCGACCATAACTATTATGCCGACTGTAACATCGTCATCGATGGAGTACTCCGCACCGCAGACGTAGGCTATAGCATATATGACAAGTCAACGCTTTCCTACTGTTATTACGACTTTACCGATAATGACGGCGCCGTGCCCGCCTTCGCCCTCCATGATAAAGGTACTGCGAACGCCGCCATCGTTGCCGCTAACACCGGCGCTGGCAAGAACGTCGCACTCTATGGCCGCAAACTCTACAAGGATGGCATGTGGAACACCATTTGTCTGCCATTCAGCGTTGACCTGACTGATGAGGACAGCCCGCTTCATGGAGCAACGGCACGGACATTAAGCAACGCATACGTAGAGGACGGGACACTCCATCTTAGCTTCGGCGATGCCGTGACGGAACTTGCAGCAGGTGTGCCTTACATCATAAAGTGGACGAAGCCCGACGGATACGACCTCGCACCCTACGAGTATGACATCTACTGCCCCGTATTCAGCAACATGACCGTTAGCAGCGAGACACCTGTGCCTGTTACCAGTCAGAACGGCACGGTAAGTTTCGTGGGCACATACAACACGGTAAACCTTGCCGCCAATGACAAGAGTAGCCTGTACCTTGGCTCTGCCAATAAACTGCTCTGGCCTGACGAGAACGTAACCCTCGGTGTATGCCGCGCATACTTCAAGATAAACGGGGGTGCTGCCGCCGCCAAGGGCATCACTAACATGGTCATCGACTTCGGTGAGGACGAGGTAGCCACAGGAATAAATGAGGCGGCAGCTGATTCTTCACTCTTCACTCCTCACTCTTCACTTTCTGGATGGCACACCGTAAGCGGCATCCGCCTCAGCGGCAAACCGTCGAAGAAAGGTATGTATATACATAATGGTAATACGGTAGTAGTAGAATAAGCCTCACCCCCCGCCCTCCCCTGTAGGGAGGGAGCCGCTACGCAACGTGTTCCCGAATGGTCCCCTCCCTACCGGGGAGGGTGTGGGTAGGGCTAAAATAATTTGAAAAATGAAAAAAGAATATAAGTATCCCTCAATAGAAGTGTTAGAACTGGGCAGCATGTCACAGCTGATGGCAGGTACCATCACCGAAGCAGAAAGCGATGCCGGCATCGACCCAGTGGTTAGTGGCGGTCACGAGCAACCCCGCGCCAAGGAAGCCGGCGGCTGGGATGACAGCATGGGCTGGTGACAGTCCCACAATGACATATAGGCGATTTCGCAGAACCAAAGATAACGGAAAAAAGGTTGGACTCCCCAATATAAGGAGTCCAACCTTTTTCTGTTTTACATGCTTGGAAGAGAGAAGCAGAAGAGCGTTTTGGCATACGGGAGTGACATGTGACTGCCACAATGTCACGGTTGACACCGTTTTGCATGTATGGAAAACGGGTGGCACGGTGGTTGCAAAATACTATGGCGAGAGGCGAGAGCAAATCTCAAACGAATAAAAAAAACAAAAAAATAAAGAAAGGAAAAAAAACTATGGGAAAGATTATTGGTATCGACCTTGGTACAACAAACTCATGTGTTGCCGTTTTTGAGGGCAACGAACCAGTGGTAATAGCTAACTCTGAGGGTAAGCGCACCACACCATCAGTAGTGGGTTTCGTGAAAGACGGAGAGCGTAAGGTGGGCGACCCTGCAAAGCGTCAGGCCATCACAAACCCGAAGAACACAGTGTTCTCAATCAAACGCTTCATGGGTGAGACATACGACCAGTCTGCAAAGGAGGCTACACGCGTACCTTATACAGTAGTAAACGAGAACGGCTACCCACGCGTTGACATCGACGGACGTAAATATACTCCACAGGAGATATCAGCTATGGTGCTGCAGAAGATGAAGAAGACCGCTGAGGACTACCTCGGACAGGAGGTTACAGATGCTGTCATCACCGTTCCTGCATACTTCTCTGACTCACAGCGTCAGGCTACTAAGGAGGCTGGACAGATTGCTGGACTCAACGTACAGCGTATCGTCAACGAGCCTACGGCTGCAGCACTGGCTTACGGCGTGGACAAGGCTAACAAGGATATGAAGATAGCTGTGTTCGACCTCGGTGGTGGTACATTCGATATCTCAATTCTGGAGTTCGGCGGCGGCGTGTTCGAGGTACTGTCAACAAACGGTGACACACACCTCGGCGGTGACGACTTCGACCAGGTTATCATCGACTGGCTGGCTAACGGCTTCAAGGCAGACGAGGGCATCGACCTTACAAAGGACCCAATGGCTATGCAGCGTCTGAAGGAGGCTGCCGAAAAGGCAAAGATTGAGCTCTCAAGCTCTACATCTACAGAAATCAACTTGCCTTACATCTCAGCTGAAGGCGGCGTGCCAAAGCACCTCGTAAAGACTCTGACACGTGCACAGTTTGAGCAGTTGGCACACGACCTGATACAGGCTTGTCTCGTACCATGCCAGAACGCTATGCGCGACGCAGGTCTCTCTAACAACGAGATTGACGAGGTTATCCTCGTAGGTGGTTCAAGCCGTATCCCTGCCGTACAGACACTCGTGAAGAACTACTTCGGCAAGGAGCCTTCAAAGGGCGTTAACCCTGACGAGGTGGTAGCCGTAGGTGCTTCAATACAGGGTGCCATCCTCAACAAGGAGTCTGGCGTAGGCGACATCGTACTGCTCGACGTGACACCTCTTACCCTCGGTATCGAGACCATGGGCGGCGTAATGACAAAGCTTATCGACGCTAACACTACAATACCATGTAAGAAGTCTGAGGTATTCTCAACAGCCGTTGACAACCAGACTGCCGTAACAGTACACGTACTGCAGGGTGAGCGCCCAATGGCAGCACAGAACAAGTCTATCGGCCAGTTCAACCTTGAGGGCATTGCACCAGCACGTCGCGGTGTGCCACAGATTGAGGTGACATTCGACATCGACGCCAACGGTATCCTCAACGTAAGTGCGAAGGACAAGGCTACTGGCAAGGAGCAGCAGATCCGCATCGAGGCATCAAGCGGCCTGTCAGAGGAAGAGATAAACCGTATGAAGGCAGAGGCAGAGGCCAACGCTGAGAACGATAAGAAGGAGCGTGAAAAGATTGACAAACTGAACCAGGCTGACTCAATGATATTCACCACTGAGAACATGCTCAAGGAGCAGGGTGACAAGCTCCCAGCCAACGTGAAGAGCGAGATGGAGGCAGCCCTTCAGAAGTTGAAGGATGCCCACAAGGCACAAGACCTTGCAGCCATCGACGCAGCCATCGCAGAGGTAAACAACGTAGCTCAGAAGATGTACGCAGCAGGTGCCGGAGCACAGGCAGGCGCACAGGCAGGTCCAGACATGGGTGGCGCAGGTTTCAACGGCGCCGGAGCCCAGGGAGGCGCACAGCAAGGCGGTTCTTCAAACGCCCAGCAAGACGCTCAGGACGCCGACTTCGAGGAGGTGAAGTAAATCGCCATAAGAATCGATAAACAAAAATAAGAATATATAAGGAAGTCCGTGTAGCTCAGTGAGTTGCACGGATTTCTTGTTTTGTTAAATTTTGTTGGATTTTCGGACTTTTATCAAGTTTTACCGTATTCTTGTCACAGATTTGGCACGTCACTTAACTTTAGACGTGGTGTCCCTAATATCCCCTTGTGGGAACTTAATTTGATATACGGTAAAAGATGGCTACATTAAAAGTTGAAATCAAGCGCAAATGCGCTATCTGTGGGAATGT
>JAFPVC010000011.1 GCA_017413085.1 Prevotella sp. | reverse complement strand
GTAGGCGCCGAGCAGCAGCTGCTGACCTGTCTGTCCCTTAGCATAGAAGGTACGTGACACCTGTGCGCCACCGAAAGAACGGTTGGCGAGCATGCCGCCGTACTCACGAGCGAAAGGCACGCCCTGTGCCACGCACTGGTCTATGATGTTGTTGCTGACCTCAGCAAGACGATATACGTTAGCCTCGCGAGCGCGGTAGTCACCACCCTTTACGGTGTCGTAGAAGAGGCGATATACTGAGTCGCCGTCGTTCTGATAGTTCTTTGCTGCATTGATACCGCCCTGCGCAGCGATAGAGTGAGCGCGGCGTGGTGAGTCCTGGATGCAGAAGTTAAGTACGTTGAAGCCCATCTCGCCGAGTGATGCAGCGGCACTGGCACCTGCCAGACCTGTACCCACGACGATGACGTCGAGCTTCAGTTTGTTCTTTGGGTTAACCAGACGCTGGTGAGCCTTGTAGTTGGTCCACTTCTCTGCCACTGGTCCCTCAGGTATTCTTGAATTGAGTTGTTTTGCCATTTTTTTAGTCGTTTTGTTGTTTAGCTGTTTAGTTGTTTGGAGAGATTACTTTCTATCCTAAATGACTAAACGACTGATTTACTAATTTACTAAATAACACTCTGTATATAGAACCATACCACTACAGCGGCAAAGCCGAGGCAGAGAGCGGTAACGTATGCGATGCCGATTACCTTCCAGCGTGTGAACCACACCTTGCCGTTCAGACCCATTGTCTGCAGCATGCTCCAGAAGCCGTGTGACAGGTGGAACCACAGTGCTGTGAGCCATACGAGGTACAGCACCACATAGCCGGCGTGTGAGAAGATCTCCTGAATCCAGTAGGCACCGTCAGTGCTGTGAGCCAGGTCGCCGTTGCCGGTGAGGTCAACGAGCATCATCTTTGCCCAGAAGTCATACAGGTGCATGCCCAGGCCGAAGAGCACGATGAGACCGAGCACCAGCATGTTCTGGCTGGCCCACTCCACCTTTGACGGCTTGTCAGTAACGGCATAGCGCTCAGTGCCGCGAGCCGCCCTGTTCTGCATCGTCAGGATGAAGGCATAGATAATGTGAATGACTGCCAATGCTGCAAGCGCCAGTGTAGCCACTACGGCATACCAGTTGGCACCAAGCATTTCACAAATCATGTTGTAGCCCTCTGCTGAAAACAGTGCCACAACATTCATTGACATGTGGAATGTCAAGAACAGGATGAGGGCCATGCCGGTAACAGCCATGATGACCTTCTTCCCGATTGAAGAGTTAAATAACCACATAGTTTTTTGTTGTTAAGATAAAATTATTATGTTATTGTTTATTGCTTGCCGCTTTATGCTACAAAATTAAATATTTTTTACGAACTGTCAAAGCAAAACATGAAGATTTTAATGTTTTATACTTACTTTTGCAACGAAATTATGTCTTCACACCGCTTTTAGCATATTCACTTTGCAAATCTCAATGCACAGCCGCCATGCTGTAACAGCGGCCTATAGGTCATAATTTCATAATTAATGATTATGCTTGTCATTCCGTGGATTCTAAAATTCTTACAAAAAACATCACACTTATTTCCGTAAATATCAAAATAATTTATTAATTTTGTACGCTGAATAAAGAATTCTTCTAACATGAACAGAATCCGAATCATTAAATCCACACCTGTCAAGACGATGCAGGTTATCCTAATAACGGCATTACTGGCTGTCGGTGCCAACTCCGTTGCTGCCAAGGAGAAGAACTCCTCACCCATCATGGAGCAGTCGGAAGGCAGCATCACGTTCATTGTGGACAAGGACTTGCCAAAACCCAAGACGGTACTGAATAAGTATGACAGTGACGTCATCGCCTGGAATATCATAAGAAGTGATAAAATCTCTGTGGAACAACAGCATGTGGTGAAAACCAGCTTCGAGCAGGAAAAGATAATATTCCTGGGTATGGACAACCTGTACAAATGCATGGTGCAGGCCTACGCAGACCACCGTCCGCTGGTGCTGTCGCCCGATATGGTCTGGCTCATCATCAGCCAAGGCTTTGCCAACTATGTGGATGCTCACCCGGAGGAAATGCGCAACCAGTTAGTGTATCACGAAGGGAAGATGGACATTAATGTGATGTCGGAGAAGTATGCCGCATCGTATGATGAAGACTGGGAGAAACTGCTGGAGAAATTCTCGTCAACTGCCTCCAAATACACGAAAGACAGTATCATAACACTGCTGGCGGCAGATTTCTCCACTACGGGAATAACAGAACGTATCGCCTCTCAAATCACAATATTGGGGGCACTGAAACATTATTTCTACTACAGGGAGTTTGCAGCAATATGCGGCATTCCGTACATCACATTGAAAGGCACGCCCGAAGATTGGGAGAAAGTGGCTGAAAAGACACGCGGACTGTCGAAATACAAAGCTATGGAGAAGTGGACTAAGGAACTGGAGCCTATCCTTACCGAATTTGTGAAAGCAGCCAAGGGAGAGCCCGACCAGAATTTCTGGCAGGACATAGTGAGGAAAAAACGAGTCAAAAAACTGAAGAAGAAATACTACAGTTGCGGTTACTCTTTTGCTACGAAACTGGATGGATGGTTCCTGAAGTTCTTCCTCACCAAGAGAGGAGAAACCTTTAAAAAAGTAAGATGGGATTACAGTATGCCCTCGGAAATAGTAAATGTAGGTTTCAAGCGTGTAGTGGTTAACCCTTTCACCAGTGAGACGGAGGGAAAGACACCTATAGAACTTTATGCAGGATTTGTAGGGATGACGGAAGACCCGGAGAGCCATGCCCTTACTCCGAAAATAGGATGGCTGGCACGTGTCGCAGAGGAAGAAATAGAGCAGAACAAGAAAGAATCAAAATAGTGCAAACCATCATCATATTTATTCCTATATCCTATGAAGAAGAAAATCATTACGGCTATGATGTGTGTCCTGTCGGCAGCAACGGCAACGGCACAAGTGACACCCGGCAGCGACGGCAACAGATATGTGCCTTACGATGAGCGCACGGGTAACGAGTCTGTGGTGTATTTCACCCGCAACCTCTCGGCAGAGGGACTCATAAAGGCTTACGAGCAAGTGAACGGACAGATTACGGGGCGCGTGGGCGTAAAACTGCACACCGGCGAGCAGAACGGCCCTAACATCATTCCGCGCGAATGGGTGAAGGCACTGATGGAGAAAGACCTGAAAGATGCCAACATCATCGAGACTAACACCTATTACGATGGTGACCGCTACACCACACCACAGCATCGCAAGACACTGGAGGTGAACGGATGGACGTTCTGCCCGGTAGATATCATGGACGAGGAGGACACCACGACGGTTCCCGTCACCAACGGCAAATGGCTAACCAAGATAGCGGTGGGCAGCCATCTGAAAAACTATGACTCAATGGTTACACTGACCCACTTCAAGGGACATACGATGGGCGGCTTCGGCGGCTCTAACAAGAACATCGGCATAGGCTGTGCAGACGGTCGCGTGGGCAAGGGGTGGATTCATACCTCGAAGAGTCAGTGGGACGTCAGAGACGAGGAACTCATGGAGCGCATTTCGGAATCGACCAAAGGCACCATCGACTTCTTTGGCAAACACGTGACATACGTGAACGTGATGCGCAACATGTCGGTGTCGTGCGACTGTGAGGGTGTGAATGCCGCACCGGTGGTGACTCCCGACGTTGGCATACTGTCGTCAACCGACATCCTTGCCATTGACCAGGCCTGCGTAGATATCATCTATGCCATGACAGCCGATGAACACCACGACATGGTGGAGCGCATTGAATCGCGCCACGGCCACCGCCAACTGTCATATATGAAGGAACTGGGAATGGGCAATGACCGTTACGTACTCATCGACCTTGACAACGGTGGAAAGCGCATCACTGCACAGGATGCAGCCAAGGATTTGAAGCCGTTTGTGAAAGCCAACGGTAACTGATTTCATATTATGTCGTAATATGAATGGTATTTTACGCTTTATTCTTCATTTTCTCAATAGCTACATTTAGGTTTATACCCACAACATCGGAGAAATAGAACAATGTTAAAAATGTAAAGTTTTCTTAATACGGTGTAATCAGGCCTTGATTACACTGTAATTTGCACCCAATTGCATAGTAATCAGTACCCGATTATGATGTAATCAGGCCTTGATTACACTGCAATATGAATGCTTTTATGCCATTTTTAGCATGAAAAGACGAAAAAATCACCTTATTTGCAAAAAACGCAAACAAGGTGACTCCGTATTTCGCATTTTAAGACCCATTTCAGAGGATGCACCCTCATTCTGGGCATCGTGTCCACCACCCCCTTTCAGTGCCCCTTAAAATGAGTTTTCTGGATAGTGGAGAAATAGAACAATCAAAGGTCTCCGAAAAAAAGGGCATATCATACCTTCTACTCCACAAGCACTTTCCTGCTGCCGTGGATGTAGATGCCTTTCTTCAGTCGGCGGATGGCTGACGGTGTGGCTGACGTGGAAACCGTGCGGCCCTGCAGGTCGTGAACGGCACCGTCATGCTGCTGTCCGCTGCCTTCATTCACCACACTGACGGCATCGGGTTCGTCGATGAGTATCTCTGCCGGCAATGCGAGCGAGCACTTGGCAGAGGCAGAGAAGATGGTCTCGCCCTGAGCCTCTATGTACTGCTGTTTCTGAGCGTCATAGACTTCATACGCCACGTTGTCGCCCTGCTGTCCATAAACGGTGATGAAATAGCATCCGTCAACGAGCGAGGACACTCCCCTGCAGTCGTCGCCTACGAAGGCACCCACGGTGTAGCGGTCGGCATTCTTCACCGCATCGTCAGAGTTCACTATATCGGCAACGACACACATGTTGTCGGCAAACGCACGGCGATCGGCCACCGTCATCTGTGGTTTCGCACCATTGGCCTTGGCATTGGTCTCCTCACTGTATGCAGTGCTGACGGTGACGGTAGCGGTGAGCGGCGTGACAGGATAGGTGAACGACGTGATGCTGCGCACGCAGAGCTGATAGCCCAGTCCGGGGTGCATCTCCTGCAGTGTGCCTGTCCACTGTGTTCCGTCATAAACGGCGAAGCCGTCCTGTCCCTTTATGATGTCACCCTCCTTTGCAAGCAAGTTGGCAAGTGCCGTGCCAACGGGCAATGATACGTGCGGACGGTATGGAATCCAGTTCCAGCCGGGCTGCAGCGTCACGCTCTGGTCGGCATTGTCGGTGCGCGTCGCCATGCTCAGCACGGCATCATCGCCCATCAGCACCTGATAGCAGGTGTCCACATTCAGTGCGCCTGCACTGCCTGACGGTCCTCTTACCTCCACGAGCTTGCCGCCAAGCATCTCCGCGAGTTTCGCAGTCTGCAGCATTGCAGCATCCTCCGGATTGAGGGTTATCCAGTTCCAACCCTTCACCAACCTGTATTCCATGGTCAGTGTCCTTGGCACGTATTCGAAGACAGCCTCAACGGTGGTCTCGCCCGTGATGGTCAGTTCTAAGGCAACATCCGTTCCTGCGGTCTCTCCGTTCACCTTCCATGCACTGAACGCATAGTCGGCCACAGGCTCTGCAGTTAGAGTGAGCGCAGTGCCGTAGTCATAGATGCCGGTGGCAATGCCGCTTACGCTGCCCTGCGCATTGTCACACAGAAGCGTCACCTTGCAGTTGCGCGGTGCGAAGACGGCGGTCAGCGTGGCGTTGCCGGTCACGGCGTAGCGGTATTCACTGTCGGCAGAGAGTGTCTCGTTGTCAGCGAGCCATTCCTTGAACACATAGCCCTCGTTCGTCGTGACAGTCAGGGTCAGCGACTCGCCGTATGCGTATGTGCCAGTCTGAGGTGTTGCCGTACCGGCACCTTCCGGACTTACACGCACATTCACGCTGCACACACCACCGATAAGCTGGTTCCAGCTTACCTTCTTGTCGCTCTCTCCGCTGAAGCCTTCCATATCCTTTACGGCCGAGGCATATACGGTCAACACGTAATATCCGCTCTCTGCCGTGGCAGCAGCGTAGGTCAGGGTGTAGGTCTTGTCGTCAACCTTAGTCACTGTGGGCTGTTCGTCCACTTTCCTACCCTGCCATTCCAAGCGTATATTGGCGGCGGTGAATGTCTTCACGGCCTTGTTGAAATGCACTGTCATGGTAGTCACCGGTGTCTGTGCCTGTTCGCCCTTCTGCGGCAGTCCGGTAACGGAGTCAACCGTGAGCGCAACCTCAGGTGCAGGAGCGAATGTTATGACATACGTCTGGCTCTCCCTGCCCTCAAGCATATTGTCGGCAATGTGTATGCGGTGCTCATAGAGCGGATCCTCGCCGTCGCGCAGCGTGCGGTCGGTCTGCCAGCAGTTGCGTGGGTCTATCACGGCACCGTCGTCGCGGGTCACGGTTGCTATGGTCTGCCTGCCCCATGTCGGGTCAATGACGTTGGCGTAGTTCCAGCCGGCACCGCCCTTGGTGAGCGTCAGCGTGTATTCTGCATCGCCGGTATTCTTTATCACGGGCGCAGCCTCTGACACGCTCTCCACCGTACCGTCACTGAGGTAAATCATGTCGGGCAGGTCACGGGCATCAGCAATGTCGTTGACGAGCCATCCCTTCAGCGGTGTACCGTCAGCGGCGGTAGTGTTGACACTGCGTATCAGTTCGTGTATGCTTACGTTGTTGAGAAGCGAGAGGTCTTCGTTGCCGTAGCTGGTGACGTGTGTGGCCTCGATGTCATACTCGGTGAAGTGGCCGAGCAGCGTGGACTGCAGCCACCACTGCGCATAACTGGTGCCACGCACCGGTATGGTGCCGAAGTCGGTAGGCACGCTGCCGCCCATGGCAAGTGTCTTGTCGCCGCCGTTGAGCTGACTGCTCAGTATCTCGAAGTCGATGTCAAGTCCTTTCTCATTTTCTATGATGCGCGGCTGGTCGGTCACCATCCTCACGTTGGTGGCATCGCCGTAGCCACGGTTGTCGATGAGCACGGCAAACTCTGCCGGCTGCATCGGTTCAACGACATCCTTTGTCAACGGGTCGTCGCCAAAGATGTCGCGCTGCATGAAATAGGTGAGGTCGAGTACCGGCGACGGTTTCACGGTGAGCGTTACCGGCAACAGCTGTCGAGTGACGGTGGTCTCGGTGGCAGGGTCGGTATATGTCAGCGTACCGCCGAAGGAATATACCTTGCTGGCCTGTTCCGCAGCATACTTCGTCGGAATGAAGAGTATGGTGGCGGTACCCGTCTCGCCCTGTGCCAGCGTCCACTTGCTGCCCAGTTCTGCCGTGCCCTCGAATCCCTCAAGGCTCTCGGCATTCATCTGGAACTCATGTGCCGTGGCCACGTTGCCGTCGGCATCCTTCACCTCAAGGTTGAGCAGCACGTCCTTCATCTCGCCGCTCTTGCTGCCGTTGCCCACGGTCAGCGTGCCGCGGAATGCCTGGCGCGTCATGGTCATGGTCTGGTCTATCTGCAGCGTGATGCTGGCGCACACACCGTTGGAGTGCTCCTGCGCATATTCAAGGAACTGCGCATTGGCATACTCCATCATCTGGGGCAGCGACTCGAAACCAAGCGTTATGGCCTCGTTGGATGCCACCGCCATCTTCAGCGCATAGGCCTCAACATTGGTGAAGTTGGTGGAGTTCTCATCGCCGTTCATGGCCAGCGAGTTGTTGTAACGCTGTATGAAACGCTCAAAGTCGGTCTGACTGATGGCTGCCGGCTTGACGTGCTGCAGAGCCTCCACCGTCAGCGGCTTCTCACCCTCGTCGGTGACTATCTCTGAAAGCAGGGCCTGCAGTTCTGACGGCTGGCAGTCAAGCCACTGTTCGCCGCCGAAGAACTCAACCATTATCTTGTTGCCGTTTTCTATTGCCATCTGTGCCAAGCGCAGACGGTCGTAATACTCCTGCATGTATGAAGGCAGCGATGCAGCATTGGCGTGCATCATGCCACCCATCATCTTTGCCGATGCAGCAGCCTGCGCTCCCTGTGCCTCAAGCGAGGCAATCATGCACGACGCAATGGCATTGCCCGCGCCCACAGCTCCGCAGATGGGTGAAATCTCTGGTGCGAGTATGCTGGCATCAGTGCATATTGCCGTGAGCACGGTGATGACCGCCGAGGTCTTCTTTGCAAGGGCAAACTCACCCTCAAGGTCACCGCGTGCCCAGTCGAGCAGTGCATTGACGGCATTAACATTGTCGAACACCACCGACATCGGGGTGCCTACTCCCATGCTCTCGCCCACCTTGGCGAAACCGTTCTGCAGGAGTCCCACGGCGCAGTCCTTGAATGCTGCCACCACCTTCTCCAGTGCCTCGTTGCAGTCTGCATCGATATTGATTGAAGGCGGTACGTATGTGTATTCACCACCGTAGTTTGATGGCGGCACGTATGTGTATGAACCCGGACCGCCGCTGCCGCCGCTGATGTTACGTCCGTTTATTATTATCTCTGCCGTCTGGCATGGGCGTGTCTGTATGGTTACGCACACACCACTGGCGTGCATGCTGTTGCCGCAGGGCCATGAGAAGTTGTCGCCAACGGCACCGTTGCAAGGCGTGGTGCGCTGCGACGGTGGCAACTCCGTGCCGCAGATGACATGGAGCGGCATCTGCCACGACTGTCCCGGTGCCACGCTCGACGGAGCATTGCTCAGCGGACGTATGAGGAACTCGCCGAAGGTATAGTAGCCCTCGTCGTCGGGTTCGCCGTCGCTGCCTGGGAACGACACGCCGAACTGCTGCGCGGTTATCAATCCCTCGTTGGTGAATGTGTAGTAGAATATCTGCGACTCACCCGCCTTCAGGTCGTTGATGGACGACCAGTCGGTAGGTCCGCTGATGGTAACGACAGGCGCAGGAACGGAAGTCTCATACTTCACCGTGGTCACAATCTTGTATTCATCCTGCACCTCGGTCTCCTTCACCGACCAATCGACAGTGATGGCCTGACAGGTGAGGTTTATCAGTTTCTTCGTCACCGCACCCGGATCCACGAGTATGGTGCCACGGTATGAGTCATGGCCGTCGGCCTTGACGCTGAGCGTATAGTAACCCTCGGCCAGTCCATCCACGGTGAACAGTCCATCGGCACTCGTAGCGCCACTGTAGAGCGTGGCACCCGTAGTGGGATGGCTGACGGTGACATCGGCACCCTTCACATGTGGAGCCTCATCAGTGTAGTAAGTGTATTCGTCACACACATCGACCACGAGCGTGCCTGTGCTTTCCGATACAGGCTCGATGGTGAACGGCATGGGCAGTCCCTCACCGTTCTCGCAGTTGATGCCTATGGTTCCGCTCACCGGCATGTTGAGCGCCATGTCGTCGGCAGGCGTAAGGCGCAGCACTATGGTTGCGGTGTCGTTGGTGGCGAGCGACGGCATGGTACGGCTTGTGGCAGCAGTCATCCATGTCTGTCCCTCTGGCAGCGACAGTGTGATGGTACCTGTCTCACCCTGACCTGTGTTAGTAATCTGGAAGGAATAGTCGCGCGATGCACCCTTCACCATCGTGGTCTTCACGGCAGTGATGCTGGCACGCAGCTTTCCCGTAGCCATGCGACTGTAATAGTATATGGTAGCGTTGAACGACACTCCTTCGTCGCTGGTGAAACGCACGTCGAGGTTCTGCCACTGGTCGCCGGTGCTTGCCTCGGTGGCCCTCAACGTGAACGGCAGGGTGGCTCTCTCGCCGCCGCCTATCACACTGACGGGTGTAGGCGTGAGCACTATGGCTGAACCTGCAGAGAGTGTTTCTATCGTGACATTGTGCAGCGGCAGCGACCCGGTGTTGCTGATGCTTACCGATGCGGCATAGTTGTGACCAACTGTAGGCTCATACTTCATAATGGCATTGGTGGTGCGCTGCATACCGTAGATATCGAAAGCATCCTGCACCGCCGTAAGGTTCTCGCCGGGATAACATGCACCGATGCCGAAGTTGCCAGCCACGCCCTTCGGGTCGTATGTGGCAGTGAACTGTCCCAGTGCGTCGGTAGTTGCAAGGAGCGTGTCACGCACATTGTTGTGCATGACGTATATCTCCACCTTCTTGTTTGCCACGGCAGCGCCTGTGGCCGTACCGCTGATGATGACCTTCTCACCCATGGTGTAGATGTCCTTGTCTGTTGTCACGTTGGCGCTGAACGGCGGCAGCAGTGCTATGCTTGCAGCGGCAGAGGTATTGTTAAGGTAAACGAGTTCAGTCACTGCCCTGTCTTCGTTGACCACAGCCTGTATGGTGTATCGTCCTGCCTTGTCGGGCATGAGGAAGTGTCCGCTCATAGTGGTCTCATCGCCTGCCCCTATGGGTTGCTGGGTGTAGAGTCTGCCAAGCAGATTGCCGTCCATATAGATGTTGATGCGTGTCTGTGCCGGCAACGGCGCATTGCCGTTGTTGGCCACGGTGATGTCGGCATCGGCATATCCTGCCGCCTCCACCTCCTCACTGGCAAGTGTCAGCGATGATATGACGGCATCGGGCAATGACTGGTCGGTGATGAGTGCCCAGCACGTGCCGTCGGTATAGCCCTGGCTGCTGACGGTGAAGGAAACGGTGCGCTCATCGCCAGAGACATCGTTTGACTTTACGCTGACAGGCACGCTGACGCTCTCTGCTCCGTCGGGTATCGTCACAGTGTGCTGATAAGTGAGATCGTCGTCACGGTCGCTGCTGACGGTCACTGTCATAGTGCCTGCAGTGCTGGTGTTGCGCGTTATGGTCAGCACGGCGGCATCCTCCTTGCCCTCAAGCAGCGATGAAGAACTGCACTTCACTGTCAACGCCGGACCGTCGTCGTCGAGAATCCTCAGCGTTGCCGTAGCAGCACCGCTGACGGTGCCCGTCGCACTGCAGTTGCACGATGAGGAATACACTCCGGCAGTAATGGTGACGGTGCGCTCTCCCTCCACGGTGGCATTGTCAACCGTACCGAGTGAGAACTCGGCGGTGGTCATGCCGGCAGCCATGTCGATGCGGCGTGTGGAGTAGTATATATCGCCATTGGAATCGTCGCTGAGCATTATTGTCACGGCACGGTCGGCAAGGGTCTTGCGCACCAGTCGTGCCATGACGGCACCCGGTCCTGCACTCTCGCTGACGGCGGTGGGCGACAGCGTCAGTTCCAGTTCAGGCATGTCGTTGTCATTGACAAGCACCACGGCTTCTGCCTTGGCATACTTTGCAGCAGTGGCATAGAAGGCTGTGCTGAGTTGCATCTCTGCCTTGTCATTGTCATTGACTGTGACCTCAATGGTCTTGCTCGCCGTGCCTTTAGCTATGACTACCGACGACGGCAGTGTGAAGCGCGCCGGATGCTCAGCGGTAAGGTTTACCGTTACATCGCTTTTGGCCGGCGACGGCAGCGACACCGTAAGACTGAACGATGTGCCTTCAGTAACCTCGCTTTCCGATGCCGTAAGCGACAGCGCGGGATATTCGTTGTCTTCTATTCTCATCTCCGCTGCGGCAGGGGCATAGCCCTCGCCAGTGGCAGTGACGGTGAAGAGTGTGTCTCCATTATTATATACGTCGTCATCGTTGACAGAGATATAGAAGAACACTCCTGACTGCCCCGCACTGATGGTCACCGTCTCAGGCAGTGTGAGCCGTAAAGGATGGCTGGTGCTGAGCGAGAATGTCTCGTCAGTGGTGCGGTTACCGCTGCGAGTGAGCTGGCACCGCAGATTGTGCCCGCTGTTCTCTGCTATTACCGTGGTGGGCAGAGTCAGCGCAAGTATCTTTGACAGCGTGATGCCCGTGGCAGTGGTGGCAGAGTTGTTCCATTCGCTCTCGGTGCGCTCGCCAGAGTCGGCGTTGCCCTTGATGCTCACCTTGCCTTTCACCTGTCCGCTGATGCCTGGGACAGACGGCAGCGCAAGCGTTATGCTGCGGCTTACACTTGCCCCGGGGGCGAGGCCGCTGTTCTCGAAACTGTTTGAACTGATGAACACTTCCTTGCCACTCTCGTCAACAAGATAGAAATTCTCCTTCCATCCGCCTGTTGAAGGTGTCTCGCCAATGTTCTGCACCTTCCAGTTCATTGTCAGCATGCCGCCAGGTGCTATGCTGCTGCCGGTGACTGTCAGCGAACTGACTTCGAAGTCGGGATGGCTCACCAACGACAGCGTGCCGCTGGTGGTGCCCGTGAGGATGTCGTCGCCACTTACATCAGAAATCACTACATTGGAGAGCGTAAGGTCATACGTCTCACCGTCGGTCAGCGTGTTTGGCACTACGAAAACCACGTCACACAACTTGCCCGTGTATCCGCTGAGGGGTTTGTTGGTGGGCGAATAGAGCATGAAGCGATATTTCTTGCCGCTTACGTATTGTCCGCTTATCACGTGGTCGGCACGGCGCGAGGGTGCAACACGCGTGGAGTCGAAGCGCACGTCGGCGTATGCCGGCAACGTCAGGTCGAACTGCACCGCCGTCGCCTCCTGCGTGTTGTTCATATACACCGGCACGGAGATTATCTTCCCCCTCATGCCGCTTACGTCCTTTATCACGAGTTCGTTGACCTGTGCACCTGCACTGACAGCGGCAAGGAGCACAAGGAATGTCAATATTATATGCTTGGTAGTCTTCATGGTCACTTTATTTTTTTCTCACCGTTTATAATATACACGCCCTTCGGCAGTGAACCCTTTGCGTTCATTCTCTGTCCGCCGATGCTGAACACTGCGTCGCTGCCCTGTTTCTCTTCCGTACTGCTCACCGCCTTCACTGCAGTCACCGTGGCAGCAGGGTCGTTGAGCGTCACTGTCACTGCCTTGGCGTTGTTGTCAACAAGTGTTGCACTGGTTATCACACCCTCGCCTGTGCCGGTGGCAACGACACTCTCACCCACGGGCAGCGTCTTGCCCGACGTGCTGTATATCACGAGGTGTGTCTGTCCGTCGCTCTGCGTGCGACTGGCGATGGTCATGTTGGCTGATGACTGAGGGTTGATGGCTGAAAGCTCAGTGGGGGATGTTACCATATCTATTGCAGCCACCGGACGCGTGGTGCGCAGCATCAGTTTGCCGCCCACCTGATACAGGCTTGCCTCAGCATCACCGGCAGCAGCGTCAGTGACGGGGAAACCACCGGCAGACTTCGCACCAGCCTCACCGTTGGATGACTCCTGTGCAAGGAGTATGTCAACATGCCGCACGATGTCGAGCACGGTGATTACATCGTCGGCCTTGATGTCGCCGGCGGTGAAGTTGTAGCGATAGCTGCAGTATGCACCTGTATAACCTGTAAAGAGGTAGTTGATGCTTTTCTGCAAGTCAATGACGTCAACCGTACCATTGAAGTCAACGTCGCCCATGTCGTAAAGGAAATGTGCATTGAATGTTGTCGTCTTACTGCCTGCATCGGTGTATGAGCATGTCACCACGTCGCCGCTGGCTCCCTTCCATGTGCAGTTGCCCGTCACGTTGAAGTCGTTGTCGCCGTTGTAGTTCAGTGTAAACGTATTTAAGTTGGTGCCGCTCTTCACGTTTATGCTGATGTCTGTTGCATACGAGCGTGTGGCAGGGTTGTAGAACACCACAGATGGAAGCGTGGAGAAGAATCCGCGCTCCGTCATGTCGCGCATGTCAACGGTAGCCACTATGTCAGAGATAGACTGGTTGCCTATATCCACACTCTCCAGTCCTTCGGGCAGTGCGGGATATACGGTGCTGAAGCAGTTGTGCGAAACGTCGAGGGTCTTCAGTGCCGGCAGTGCAGCGGCAAGGGTGGTGATGTTTCCCTCAAGTTTGTTGTTGTATAGGTCAAGGTGTTCCAGCGTAGTGCTCAGCGTGCCGCCCTCGGCAAGCAGCTGCTCCACCTTCTTGCTGATGTCGCCGTACAGTCCCACGTTGACCATCTCTATCTTCTTCACCTTCGGCAACTGGAACAGGCTCAGCGGTGTCTCATTGGCATTGAGGTTGAAGATGTAACTGCCGCGACCGAAGTTTATCTCCTCCACATGGCCGTCGTGCCATTTTACTCCGAAGATACCCACGGCGGACTCTTTCCTTCCTTCCACCAGTTTCCAGTTGTTTCCGGTCCACGTGCTCTTCTTGCCCGTGCGGTCGTATGTCTTGTTGTAGAAATCCCACAGCAGTGCAAAGTCTTCGTCGGCTATCTCCTGCAGTTTCAGCGTGCCTACGTTCTCGAAACTCGCTGCCTTGTAGTATGGCCCTTCTTCAAATTCCACCGAAAGGGTGTATTCGCCGCAGCCTTCCGGCATGTCGGTGGTTGTGTGGCCATTGGCATCGGTGTAGTATATGCGGTAGTTGCCCATGCCCTCAAACCACTCCACTACGGCGGCCTCAGGACCGCCCGTGACGTATGTCTCGCCATTGAGCGTGACAAAGTGTATGAGGTCGGCGGTCAGCGTCTGCTTCTCCGCAGGATAGCCCTTGATGATGCGGTTGTCTGTGATATCGGGAGTCCATGAGGCGCTCTCCTGATAGTCTGTCTCCTGTCCTTCAGGCACGAGCAGCGTGAACTGCGGCTGATACTGCCAGAACACATGGTCTGAGGTCTGCGGCATGGTCGTTCCCATGATGCCGAGACTCTTGAAGCTGGTGTTGCTGTTGGTGGCAGTGGTGTGGATGGCATAGTTTCCGAGTGTGGTTACGGTTGACGGCAGGTTGAGGAACTGCAGTTTCTCAACGTAAGTGATGGCATCCTCGCCGATGCTCTCCAGTCCCTTGGGCAGTCGCAGGTAGCGCAGCGAGCGGCAGGAGCGGAAAGCTCCCCTGCCTATGCTCTTCACTCCGTCTGGCACGTAGAGCGTCTGCAGCGAGTCGCACTCCCAGAACACGTAGTCGCCGATGCTGGTGAGCGATGCCGGCAGTTCTATGTTGCGCAGACGGTCGCAGCTGCACAGCATGTAGTTGGGCAGCGTGGTCATGCCCGTGCGGGGCAGCGCCACCTTCATCAGCCGTGGATTATTGGAGAAATGGTTGGTGCCGCTGAATGTCAGGTTGCTGCCGTCTTCGGGGAATGTCACGGTGTATAGGCTGTCACAGTAGTAGAAAGCTCTCTCGCCAAGCGACTTCAGCGTGGAGGGCAGCGTCAGTTCACGCAGGCGGTCGCAGCCACGGAAGGCCTCCGAACCTATCTTCTCCAGTCCCTCGTTGAGGGTGAGCGTGGTCATCATCACATGGTAGAAAGCATTGTCCCTTATCTCCTTGACGGTTGATGGCAGCACCACCGTCTCCAACGGACAACCAGCGAAGGCTCTGCTGCCTATCGTCTCAAGCCTCTCCGGCCATGTGACGTGCGTGAGTTTCGTGCAGTTGCTGCATGCATAACCCGGTATCACGGTCAGGTTGGCAGGGAAGACGACAGACTGCAGTCCTTCGCAGCTTTGCAGTATATACGTGTCAATCGACGTGAGTCCTGCGGGAAAGACGACAGACTTTATACTGTTGCAGTAGGGGAATGCGGAAAAACCTATGTATGTCACCGCCGGCGGTATGACCACTCCCGTAGGCGACACCGCCTCACTGCCGGGATAACTGATGGTCTCAAGGTTGCCGCAGCTATGGAAGGCATTGTCGCCGATGGACTCCAGCGTAACGGGCAGTTTCACCTCCTTCAGCGTCTTGGCTGTATAGAAGGCGTAGGGCCGCATCTCCGTCACCTGCGTATTGCTGAGGTCTATGCTCTTCAGACTGTCGCAGCCGTAAAACATGCTGCGCGTGACGAGCGTAAGGCCGTCGGGTAGCCTGACATTGCGCAGGCGCTTCATCATGGAAAACTGCGACTCGCCCAGCAGTTCCACGTCGTTGTTGCCGAGGAACGTCACCGTCTCTATGCTGTCGCAATACCAGAAGGTATATGTGCCGAGCGAGGTGAGCGATGCCGGCAGCGTCACCTCCTTCAGGTAGTCACAGTCGTGGAAGGCATAGCCTCCGATGGTCTTCAGTCCCTCCGGCAGCGCGATGCTTCTTAAGGTGCAATACTCAAACGCATAGTTGCCTATCGATGTTATGCTCTGTGGCAACGTCACGGCGGTGATGAATGTGCACTGCCTGAAAACCTGATTGCCGATTGCCGTCACGGCATAAGTCGTCGTACCGTCACTGACGGTAGCGGGGATGGCAATCTCAGGTGTGGAGGTGTAGAGACACTCTGTGACGGAAGCGGTACCGTCAGTGTTAAGCATGAAACGCAGGGAATCCACGTCCACCGTTGCACCACGCGCAACGAGCAGACCCGGCAGCACCATGCATAATATGGCAATGGCTCTTTTCATGGCATAAAAAGTAGTTTAGTAGTTTAAATATTAGGTTCACAGGTGTTTTCGCATATCAAGGTACACCGATGGCAAAATTACAAAGTTTTTGTCACACTTGCAAATTTTTCTTAATTTTTTTTTCATCCTGTTCATTCAAATGCTTCATTTCTTTTCATTCAAATTATTCATTTAGTATATAATCATCGTCACTTATCCGTCGCCAAAACTTACTTTTTTTGTTAGTTTTGGCGAAATATAGCATCGATAAATCGCCAAAACTCACTTTTTTTATGAGTTTTGGCGATTTATCCAAATAATTTTATTACCTTTGCCAATAAGTAACCATGGATGACTTGTTTGTGTAAGAAAGAACAAGAGAACTCGCAAATATGTAGAAGTTCTGCATATTTGCGAGTTCCCCACAACCCCACAAGTTCGCCCCATAACCCTGCAACCTCAAAAGACAATAGTAAGGCTCTAAAGTTAAAAGCTTTTCTCTCAATCATTGGAGAAAATGGTGCAAACCTTAAGGTGCTAATGGAAGGCATGCACTTAAGAGACAGGAAGAGTTTTGTAAACAACTACGTCAACCCGAACTTGTCTGAAGGATACATTGCTATGCTATACCCAGAAATACCAAACCACCCGATGTAATCATATTATCTGACCAACAAAGGTAGAGAACTCTTGGAACAACTCTGATTTCAAATGAAAAAGATCTGCAAATACATCTCCGACTATATGGGAGTGCTGGTGCTGCTGTCGGCTGTGGTGGCACTGCTGTGGCCCGGCGTGTTCTGCAACGTCAGGCCTACCGTCATCAATCCGCTGCTGGGCGTCATCATGTTTGGCATGGGACTGACACTGCGCTGGGAGGATTTCCGCGTGGTGTTCACCCGTCCGAGGGACGTCATCATCGGCTGCTTGGCACAGTTTACGGTGATGCCACTGCTGGCATGGACACTGGCACGGCTGTTTTCCCTCGACGAGGCACTGACCGTTGGCGTGGTGCTCGTGGGCTGCTGTCCGGGCGGCACGGCATCCAACGTCATCACCTATCTTGCCAAGGGCGACCTCGCACTGTCGGTGGGCATGACGGGCGTGTCCACAGTGCTGGCTCCCGTGATGACACCGCTGCTGGTGTGGCTGCTGGCCGGAAAGACGGTTGACGTAAACGTCATGGGAATGCTGCTGAGCATCCTCTGGGTGGTGATACTGCCCATCGTGGCTGGAATAATATTGAAAAGACTGTTTCCACGACTGACATCGGCTGCCACGGCTTACCTGCCGGCACTGTCGTCGATAGTCATCGCCATAATCGTTCTCATTGTCATTGCCGCCAATGCCGAGAAACTGCTCGGCAGCGGAATGATAGTTATCGCCGTGGTGATGCTCCACAACGTCTGCGGACTGTCACTTGGCTACGGCATAGGACGGTTGCTGCGCATGTCGCCGACAAAGCGCAAAGCCGTGAGCATTGAGGTGGGCATGCAGAACTCCGGACTTGCCTCCAGCCTCGCCACGCTTCACTTTGCCGCCTATCCCATGGCCACCATACCCGGTGCCGTGTTCAGCGTATGGCACAACATCAGCGGCGCACTCGTGGCACGATGGTTTGCAAGGGAGGGTGAAAAAGAATAATGCCGCTGATATAATTGCCACTTACTTGCATATCTTGCACGTGCCGCAACGTTCCTCCTTACTAAGACGCTTGTCTACGAGGATGTGCATGCGGTCACGGAAAGCTGTCCATTTCATCTCATCTATTACCTGCGAAATGAAGGCGTTCTTCAACAGCATGCGTGCCGTTTCGAGCGGTATGCCTCGCTGCTGCATGTAGAAAAGTGCAGACTGGTCCATCACTCCAACGGTGGAGCCGTGGGCACACTTCACGTCGTCGGCATATATCTCAAGCATCGGCTGTGTATACATACGTGCGTTCTCCGATGCCACCATATTGTTGTTAGTCTCCTGCGATGACGTCTGCTGAGCACCCTCGCGCACCAGTATGCGACCGGCAAAGGCGCACACGGCATCATCGTCAAGCACATACTTGTAAAGTTCGTTGCTTGTGCAGCCGGCCACCTGATGGTCAATGAGCGTGTTGTTGTCAACGTGCTGCTGTCTGTCGGCTATCACGGCGCCGTTAAGCACTGCCTCAGCACCACTGCCCTTCAGATAGATGTCTATGCCGTTTCGCGTAGTGCCGTTAGACAGCGTCACGTTGTTGTGGCGCACTGAAGCACTGGCCTCAGCATGAATGTAAAGGTTGCTGAATCGTCGGCAACGCTCATCGGTTTCCTCTATCTCATACATGTCAAGATGTGCGCCTTCCCTGCACACGACCTCCACGACCTGCAGGTTGAGGAATTTATGGTCGTCCTCACCTTTTGCGTGGTCAACAAGAAATACCGTTGCCTCGCTCTGCTCTTCCATCACTATCAGCACCCTGCGTACCGACATCGTGTCCTGCTCGCCGCACATGGTGTTCTCTATGCGTATTGGCATCTCGGCACGTGTGTTGCGCGGCACGTATATCACCACGACATCACTGACAAGTGCTGTATTGAGTGCGGTAAGGGAATCAGCACTGTCTGCCACGGTGTTGTAACATGCCGTGGCCTGTGCAGGTGCCGATTTCATCGTGTAGGTGTAAGGCACACCCTCTATGGCAAGCGGAGCGAGCGACATGCCATAGTCGGGGGCGAAAGCCTCAGCCACGTCGGTATAGCGGTAGCGCTCCACCTTTTTTGTTGGAAAGCCCTTCGCTTCAAACGTACTGATGGCCTCGTCGCGCTTGGCGTCAAGCAACTCATCGGTATGGCCCATGAGCAGCGGACGTATCTCGTTGTATAACTTTACGTATTGATTCATAGCTGCTCCTTTATCCAGTCGAAACCTTCGTCTTCAATCTTCTGCGCAAGGTCAGGGCCTCCGGTTTTCACGATTTGACCGTCGATAAGCACATGCACTATGTCGGGCTTGATATAGTCGAGCAGACGCTGATAATGGGTGATGACCATTGCCGATGTCTTCTCCGTGCGCAGTTTGTTGAAGCCTGTGGCCACAATGCGCAGCGCATCAACGTCGAGGCCGGAGTCGGTTTCGTCGAGTATGCAGAAAGTAGGTTCCAGCATAGCCATCTGGAAAATCTCGTTACGCTTCTTCTCACCGCCAGAGAATCCCTCGTTGACGGAGCGGCTCATGAGTTTCTGGTCGATCTCCACAAGCTGGCGTTTCTCCTTCATCATCTTGATGAAATCGGATGCTTTCATCGGTTCCTCGCCGCGTGCCTTGCGACGGGCGTTGACAGCTGCCTTCATGAAGTTCGTCATTGATACGCCGGGTATCTCCACCGGCATCTGGAATGACATGAAAATGCCGGCGTTGGCACGTTCGTCTGCGCTCATCTCAAGCAAGTTTTGCCCATTGAACAGTATCTCGCCCTCTGTCACCTCGTAAGCAGGATTGCCCACGATGACGTTGGAGAGTGTTGACTTGCCGGCACCGTTGGTGCCCATCAGCGCATGAATCTCACCGTCGTTGATGGTGAGGTTCACCCCTTTCAGTATTTCCTTGTCGCCAGCCTTGGCGTGCAGGTTTCTTATTTCTAACATTTCGATTTTTTATATAAGAGTTATGGTGGGTTCTATAAATCCCCACCCTATTTAAAACTGCAAAGTTACGAACTTTTTTTCATACACCGAAATTATTTCAATGAAAAATCAGTTTAACCCTTTTATAATCCTGTCACTGCGCCAGTTAGTTTATGTAGATTAGCGCAATTTGCGGTAGCTTTTTAACATTTAATCACCATGTAATGTCCATATAATTTTCATTAATTTATATTCATTGCCTTCATCGAACTAAACTTTCGTGGTTTATTACATGGAAATAGATGTTCTCAAAATACTCAAAACAAAATACATTCCTGTGAAAAAACATAAAGAAAAATTTGCACAGATAAAATAAAAAACATAACTTTGCAACATCGTTTGGAGCGTTTGTGTAAGACACAATAGACAGCCAGACGAAACAAAAGAGCGTTCCGCGCTTCTATCCTTTATATCGAAATCGCCAATTTCAACAACGGAAGGTGGAAGAATGACGGATTGCCTTCTGTATATGTACGTATGCATACGGCGCCCACGCCGTATAGCTCGAGCATATACGGCGTGGGTGATCAGTATTTATTCATTTCCGTTATGGTGTTTGGCGATACCAGATATAAGATGAATAAAGGACTTTTCTCCCCGCTTTTTTGTTACCTATAAACTCTTATTAATCTGCCAATCACAGGGGAGACAATTGGCTAAAACTAAAACTTACAACTATGAAGAAATTAATCACCCTGATTATGGCAGTAGCACTGATGGCACCTTGCATTAATGCTCAAAACAAAGTGTTGCAAAAGCAAATAAAGAAGGAGTATAAGACTAAGATGAAGGAGTACAAAAGAGAAGGCTGGAAACTTTTCGGTTCTTCGCGTAGCCTTGACGTAGCCTTGCTCAAGCATTATGACAAACTCGAATCGCTTGGTGACAATGTGTATGAGATAGTAGGAATCTGCGCAAAGTACAAGAGCGACAATGTTGGTCATCAGGCAGCAATTAATAACGCTTGCAACACATACGCTCGCAACGCTGGCAGTCACGTTAGGGGACGCATAGTTAGTGATATGGCTAGCAATGGTGATGACACTTCTGCCGAGTTCGATCATTTCTATGCTGCTTATGAGACTCTTGTGGAGAAAGAGATACGTAACGAGATGCAGGAGTCATACGCAATCTATCGCGACTTGGGTAATGGTGAGAAGACTATGCAGGTGTATTTCATCATCAACGAAGATGCTGCGTCAAAAGCCCGCATCCGCGCTTACGAAAATGCTATGAAAGAAAGTGAGGCTGCCCAAAAATATGCCACAAAGGTAAGCGAATTTATCCGTGAAGGCTTTGAGGCTGAAAGTGGGAAACAAACAATGTAAAACACAATTATCATGCAGTAGCCAGTTATGATACGTAACATTTGTATAATATGTATGACGGCATTCACACTCTCCCTGTCTGCGCAAACATGGGAGAGTGTGAAGCAGAGCCGTGAGTATCTATACGGCGAGGGGTGGGGCAATAGTATTGACGAGGCAGACAAGCAGGCCTTGAATGCTCTTATAAGCAAGATAGCGGTAAATGTCACTTCTTCGTCAGCCAGCAAAGACCGTTCCGCTATCAACAACGGCCAGCTTGATGAGCAGTCAGAGTTTCAGTCCACCGTCAATACTTATGCCCAGGCTACGCTTACGAATACCGAGCGCATCATTATACATAATGAGCCTGATGCCCATGTGGGCAGATGGATAAAGCGTACGGAGATAAATAAGATTTTCGTTTCACGCATAGCTAAGGTGAAAGACCTTGTACAGTCGGCCCTGCGCGCCGAACAAAAAGGCAAGGCAGACGACGCCCTGCGCAACTACTATTGGGCGCTAACTCTGCTTAAGTCGGTCCAGCACCCCAACGAGGTTCGATTTACCGATGATGATGGGACAGAACGTCTACTCATGATATGGATTCCCGAGCGGATGAACTGCGTTTTTGATGATTTGGAGGCAAAGGTGGCGAAACGCACGGGGGATGACGTGGAATTGTTCATCACATATAAGGGAAAACCTGTGAACAGTGTTGATTACACTTATTTCGACGGACAGCAGTGGAGCAACATATACAGTGCCAAGGATGGTCGTGGAGTACTGGAACTCGCACCAGGCAATCAGAGTAAGTCATACCAATTGAAGTATGAGTTTGAATACCGTGGACAGGCGCTGATAGACCGTGAGCTGGAATCGGTGCTGAATATCGTAAAGAGTACTCCCATGCGTTCGGCGTATGTCAATGTCGGTGCAGAGGTTTCGTCGCCAATCACAAAAAGTACAGAGGGTAGGTCGTTCACATCAACCAATGCAGAGGTGCTGAAATCCCCAGCTACACTGAGTGACACTATCCGTTACATGCCTGTAATAGACAAGGTTGTAAAGGCTATTCAGCGCAAAGATTACGTCTCAGTAAGAAATCTTTTTACACCAGAGGGATGGGATGTATATCAGCGTTTGGTACAGTATGGACATGCGCGTGTGGTTGGAATGCCGCAATGCCAGTTTTTCCAAAATGGTGAAAACATAATGGGACGCGGTGTGCAGATGGCTTTCTCATTCAGCAGTGGCATACGAAAATCTTTTGTGGAGGATGTTGTGTTCACATTTGACAAAGCGGGCAAGATAAGCAATCTGGCATTCGGTCTTGGCAACACCGCCGCTGACGACATTTTGAACAAGGGTGTGTGGAGTGAGACTGCACGCATGGCATTGATGAATTTCCTTGAGAATTACAAGACTGCCTACGGTTTGAAACGCCTCGACTATATCCGTTCCATATTCGATGATGATGCTGTGATAATAGTGGGCAACATGGTAAGGCAGTCGGTCATGACGCACGACAAGGAAACTGGCAGGGCTACCATCAGCAACAACCAAATACTGAAGAAGAACCGCTATACCAAAGATCAGTACCTCAACAACCTTAGTCGCTGTTTCGCCAGTAATGAATACATAAATGTCCGCTTCGCTAACAATGATGTAGTCAAACTGGCCAAAGGAGGCGAATTATATGCAATACAGATAGCGCAGGACTACTATTCTACGAACTATGGTGACAAAGGATACTTGTTTCTGATGGTTGACATCAACGACCCTGAGAAACCAATCATCAAGGTGCGCACGTGGCAGCCAGAGAAAGACCCGAACTTCGGACTTTACGGACCGGGCGACTTCTGATTGCTTTGGTTGTGACTACAGATTCTTCTATTTTGCACGGATAGTTTAACGATGAATTAGGACGAATTATAGGATTAATGAGTTAAAAAGGAATTAAGTTTAGAAAATGACATATAGAACTTACATCTCTTTCATTTTATTTCTTTTTTCATTGCTACCATTCAATGTGAATGCGCAGGAACTCGCCGTGGCCGACTTTACGCTTGACGAGAGTGACCTTACGGCAAATCTTGACGGCACCACCGTACTTGACCAGAACGGTGAGAAGTGCGCTTTGATAAAGATTTTTACCACTGCCACTGACTTCACATTCGACGTGGGTTCCCTCGGGGTAGCAGATATGAAACAGAAGCCTGGTGAGATATGGCTGTATGTACCCCATGGCGTAAGGCGCATCACCATTAATCATTCGCAACTCGGAATATGTGAGTATACTTTCAATATACCCATCAACAAGGCACGCACTTACAAGATGAAACTTGTTGCAGGACAGGTACAGACAATAGTACGACAGGCTGTCACTTCACAATATGTGGTATTCAACGTTACACCGCCAAGTGCAACAGTTGAGATAAATAATCAGATGCTTGACGTTGTTGATGGTGGTACATCCGTGCGTCTACCTTTCGGCTCATACGACTATACAGTACGTGCACCTCGTTACGCCCCTTCGGTTGGTAAGATACAGGTAAATGACCCAAAGAACAAGCACCGCGTGCAGGTGAGTCTTGAGCCAGCTTTCTCTACAGTTTCTATGCTTGTGGATGCTGATGCCGAAATTTGGATTAATGACCAAAAGCGTGGTGTGCGCTCATTTCGTGGCGAACTCAGCTACGGCACATACCTTGTAGAATGCCGTCAGCAAGGGCACCGACCCTCGCAGAAGGAAATAACACTGACAAAGGAGAATGCCGGCCAAACATTTACGCTACCCAAGCCTACGCCAATGTATGGTTCCGTTGATGTGAACACCACTCCTATTGACTGCGACATATATATAGACAATGTAAAGGTGGGCACATCGCCAATGCTTGTGGAACAGTGTCTCGTGGGTACTCACACCCTGAGCATCACAAAGCAGGGCTACAGCACCTTCTCGCGTACCGTCACGGTAAGTGAGGGACAGACAGAGACTGTCAATACCAGACTTGAGAATGGTTGTGAGGTGGCGATAGCAGCCCCGCCAGGTGCGGTAATATTTGTTGATGGCGAGCCGGTGGGCAACACGCAGTACGTTGGCAACTTGACCAACGGCCACCATACGGCATATGCTGTTCTTAACGGCAAGCGCGGTGCGGCAAAGCAAATAGATGTTGCAGCCAATACGCATAAGGTAAGTGTACAGTTGTCTGTCAGCGATGACAAGACGTTTACGACAGAGACTGTCAATACTAGACTTGAGAATTGTTGCGAGGTGGCGATAGCAGCTCCGCCGGGTGCGGTAATATTTGTTGATGGCAAGCTAGTGGGCAACACGCAGTACGTTGGCAACCTGACCTACGGCCACCACACGGCATACGCTGTTCTTAACGGCAAGCGTGGTGCGGAAAAGACAATAGACATAGCAATGGGCAACACGCAGAAAGTAAGTGTACAGTTGTCTGTCAGCGATGACAAGACGTTTACCATAGGCGGCGTGACGTTTGAGATGGTGGCAGTTGACGGTGGTACGTTTAAAATGGGCGGAACATCAGAGCAGGGCAGAAATGTGTATTCTGACGAAATACCTACCCACTTAGTAACACTAAGCAGTTACCTCATAGGCAAAACCGAGGTGACCCAGGCACTGTGGCAAGCCGTGATGGGAAGTAATCCATCGTCCTTCAAGGTAAGTAACCGGCCTGTGGAAAGTGTATCATGGAAGGATTGTCAGGATTTTATCAAGAAACTGAACAAGATGACAGGTAAGCAGTTCCGCCTGCCTACAGAGGCAGAATGGGAGTATGCTGCGCGTGGCGGCAGTAAGAGCCGCGGCTACAAGTATAGCGGCGGCAATAGTCTTGAAAATGTGGCGTGGTACAGCAGCAACAGCATAGACTCTACCCATGATGTCGCTACCAAGCAACCCAATGAGTTAGGTATCTACGACATGAGCGGCAACGTATGGGAATGGTGCTGCGACAGATACGGCCCATACAGTAGCAGTCATCAGACAAATCCGCAAGGCGCACCCAGTGGGCAGAAACGTGTGTACCGCGGGGGCGGTTGGGACCGCGATGCTATGAACTGTCGTGTGTCGCGCCGTGGTTACGGCATGCCCTCAGGTCAAGGTGGAAGCTTAGGGTTACGACTAGCCCTCTCTAAATAAATTTAATAAGATGAATTTGACGAATAATAACTGATAGCAAATTTGAGAATTAGCAAATTTTTGAGAATTTGTAGTCAGAAAAAATGCCAGTTATGTATCTTATCAATCTGGTCTTTTTTGTTGACTTTAACTTGATATTATTGAACAAAGTGAAGTTGGTGTTAATTAATAAAGAGGATTTAAAAATGAAATAAAAAGTGAAGAGAGTAAAAAAAAGAGTAAACATTTTGCAGTATGAGATTTTTTTTATAAATTTGCAACAAACTTTTTGATAACCGAAAGTTGTGGCATTTTATAACGTCTCGCAGAGTTTGGTTATGTAGAAGTGGTTTTATAAACATAGGGCTTTATGTTATATCAGAAACTCATCATTGACAACTTCCTTTGTTTCGATCATTTCGAGATGCAGTTCGCACCAAGGGTGTCCGTTATTATAGGACGCAATGGTGCAGGAAAGACTTCGCTAATCCGGGCGATGGTCTATTCGCTCTATTTTATGTTTACTAATGACCGCTCGATGGGTGACGATTTCCTTTCTGCAGGAAACCCCGACTTGAAAATGCGGTCGATTAGATTTGACGAGTTTCATAGAAACAAGAGTACTGACGATGCTGCTGCAGATGCCAATTTCCATGGTGAAATAGAATTCCATGGTGAAATAATAGCATGGGACATGTATCGTCGTTCAACCAGCGGATCATCTCTTAATCCTGCACGGTATAAGCCCGCATATCAGCAGTTGATGCAACTATACAGAGATAACGATGAGTTACCTCTGATTGCATATTTCTCAGACTCTTTTCCTCATAAATTGACAAATATTTCCCAATTTGCCAAACAGCAGATGTCAGCGAATGGAAAGACGCTGCGCAATTTCGGCTACTACCAATGGGACAATGAGACTGCCTGTGTTGAGATATGGCAGCGTAGATTGCTCAATTCAATGGCAAAAGTAAAGCAGTTGGAAAGTGACACCGATGAGTTTACACAGAATGAAGTGGACTTTGTTTCAAGGAAACTGAAACAATTCTCGCTGGTTATCAATAAAAACATGTGTGATGCTTCGTTTGAGCTTGATCGTCTATTCTATATGTTCGACGAGGAACAGAAACCAGAGTTATGGCTCCGTTTGAAATCCGGTCAGGAAATTAAATTTGACGGTTTGCCAGCAGGATATAAACGCCTCTATTCCATTGTGCTGGACTTATCATATCGTGCCTATCTGCTGAACAGACAAGCAGATGTCGAACCAACAGGAGTGGCAATGATTGATGAAATAGATCTGCATCTTCATCCTTCATTGGAAACAGAAGTTGTTGAACGTTTTACCCGTACATTCCCTAAACTACAATTTATAATGACATCGCACTCTCCGCTGGTTGTTAGTAACCTTTCATCGAAAGAACAAAGGAACAAGGTTTTCAGACTGGTGGCTGGTGAGAAGCAACCACACGTGTTGCCTGACCTTTTTGGTATAGACTACGATGATGTCTTACTTGACTGGATGGAGGGCTATCCAAGAAATGAGGAACTTGATTTTCTGAAATCTTCCATAAAAAGAGCTTTTGATATGGGCAATGAGAAACTTGTTTCAATGAGAAAGAATGAGTTGGCAAAATTGCTTCATAGTGTGGAAAAGGCCGAGCAGATGATTTCCAAGTGGAAGAATGAATAATACTAGCATCATTATATATGTTCTGGATAGACAAGCACAATAGAGGAAAGCGAGGCAAGGGACATCATATCGTCAATGATTTCTTGCGAAAAGCATGGAATAAGCAAGAGGGCAAGTATGTGAATTGCGATTATAGTTCATTCAAATACAATAGGAAGATGGAGCGATTGTTACATCAGGAACAAGGCGGTTTTTGTTGCTATTGTATGAGACATCTGACAGTAGGCAACCATACTTCACTGGAACATGTCATGCCACATCACTGCAAGAAAAAGAATGGCGAAGTAGATTATAAGACCATCAACTATTACAAGCGTTTTAATAAGAATTTCAAGAAAGTTGCCTATATTCATCTGAATGGTTCTACTCGCCAGTGGCATGTTGGGCCACAATATCCACACTTTTGTGCTTATGAGAATTTGGTGCTTTCATGCGATGGTAGCCTTTTTATTGATGAAGATAGGGAGAATAATATCTATCCCTCAAAGCTTCACCTATGCTGTAACGAGTGCCGCGGAAACGAGCAGATTGTTCCGCTATTCTTTCTTCCAAATGTCAATG
>JAFPVC010000010.1 GCA_017413085.1 Prevotella sp. | reverse complement strand
GTTGTAACCTCTTGATAATCAGCAGTGGCATTTTCTTCAGACAGTAAAAGCTATCATATTGCACCCTAATCGCTATCCTTTTACCTACTAATAGTGCCCTGATTACACAGTAAAAGAGCCCTGATTGCATCGTAATCAAGGCCCTTTTACAGTGTAACTGCTGACAGAAGTCCTCAAAAGTGCGTTTTTCATGAGTAATTCATGCAAAACCATTCTCTAGTTTTAGTTTTCACACGAACATTTTTAAAATGACACTTTGTAAGCGTAATTTATAATTCACAATGCATTGTGCATTATTAATTGGTGCGTGGAAAATTTGGCGGTTTGAATAAAAAGTAGTAACTTTGCGCTTGATTTACACCAACAAACAATATTATCATGCTGACAAAAGATAGCAAAATATACGTTGCGGGACACCGAGGACTGGTGGGTTCCGCAATCTGGAATAACCTGAAAGGCCGAGGCTACGACAACCTCGTGGGGCGCACGCACGCCGAGCTTGACCTGACGGATCAATTGGCCGTAAGGCGCTTCTTCGATGAGGAACGTCCCGATGCCGTGGTACTGGCCGCCGCATTCGTGGGAGGCATCATGGCTAACTCGCTATATCGCGCAGACTTTATGATGATGAACATGAAAATACAGTGTAACGTCATCAGCGAAGCCTATGCGCACGGAGTAAAGAAACTGCTTTTCCTCGGCTCTACATGCATCTATCCGAAGAATGCTCCGCAGCCAATGACAGAGGACTGTCTGCTGACCTCGGAACTGGAATATACCAACGAAGAATATGCCATAGCCAAGATTGCCGGACTGAAGATGTGTGAGTCGTACAACCTGCAGTACGGCACCAACTACATAGCCGTGATGCCCACAAACCTGTATGGACCCAACGACAACTTCCACTTGGAAAACTCCCATGTCATGCCAGCCATGATGAGAAAAGTGTATCTGGCTAAGTTGATACACGAGCAAGACTGGGAGGCTATACGTGTGGATATGGCAAAACGTCCTGTTGAGGGCGTCAATGGCGATAGCGAGAAAAAACAGATACTTGATGTGCTGGCAAAGTATGGCATCGAAGAAAATAAGGTGACACTCTGGGGTACAGGAACACCGTTGCGTGAGTTCCTATGGAGCGAAGATATGGCTGATGCAAGTGTGCATTGTCTGCTCAATGTGGATTTCAAGGATATAATAGGGATAGAGAAGTACTCAAGCGTTCACTACGGAGCATCAGCCGACGGTACTGTTGACAGAAACCATTCTGCTGGTCGTGGCGGCGCTATTCCATCGCTTGGAGAGATACGCAACTGTCACATCAACGTTGGCACGGGCAAGGAGCTTACCATACGCGAACTTTCGGAACTGGTGGTCAAGACCGTAGGCTTCACGGGCGAGGTGGTATTCGACAGCACAAAGCCAGATGGAACCATGCGAAAACTTATCAGCGTAGATAAGCTGCACCGCCTTGGCTGGGAGCATAAGATAGAGATAGACGAGGGAGTGAAAAAACTATTTGAGTGGTATAAAGAAAGTTTGAACAAATAAAACTAACTATAATAAATGGAAAAGAAGAATATTGCCCTGATAACGGGAGTTACAGGACAGGACGGCTCTTACCTGAGCGAGTTCCTTCTGGAGAAAGGATATGAGGTACACGGCATAATACGCCGTTCATCGGTAGACTACCGTGAGCGCATAGCCCACCTTGAGGGAACGGAGAATTTCCATCTGCACTATGCAGACATGGGCGACTCCATGTCGCTCGTGAAACTCGTCGGTCAGGTGAAACCGACGGAGATATACAACCTTGCCGCGCAGAGCCACGTGCAGGTCAGTTTCGATGCGCCAGAGTTTACTGCCGACGTTGACGCCGTGGGCGTATTGCGTATACTCGAAGCCGTCAGGACCAACCATCTGGAGAAAACGTGCAAGATATATCAGGCATCTACGTCAGAGCTGTATGGCAAGGTGGAGGAGGTTCCACAGAATGAGAACACACCGTTCCACCCATATTCGCCTTACGCCGTGGCGAAACTCTACGGCTACTGGATTATAAAGGAATATCGTGAGGCATACGACATGTTCTGCTGCTCGGGCATACTCTTCAACCATGAATCAGAGCGCCGTGGCGAGACGTTCGTTACACGCAAGATAACGCTTGCGGCAGCACGCATAGCACAGGGCAAGCAGGAAAAGCTGCTCCTGGGTAATATGTCGAGCCTGCGCGACTGGGGATATGCCAAGGATTATGTGGAGTGCATGTGGCTCATACTGCAGCACGACAAGCCGGAAGACTTCGTGATTGCCACTGGCGTGCAACATTCGGTGCGCGAGTTCGCTTATTACGCATTCAAGGCCGCAGGCATAGAATTGGAGTTCCGTGGTGAGGGAATGGACGAGAAGGGCGTATGCGTGAAAGGCCCCGACAACCTCGTAGGCAAGGCACTCGTTGAGGTGTCGCCAGACTTCTACCGTCCGACCGACGTGGTGAACCTGTGGGGCGACCCGTCAAAGGCAAAGCGTGAGTTGGGCTGGAATCCGCAGACCACTACGTTTGAGCAGCTTGTGCAGATAATGGTGAAGCACGACATGGAGAAGGTGGCGGCAGACCATGTGGCAAGCGTGATGCGCACCAACCTGGCCGAATACCTGGAAAAGGGAGTGGTTAAGTAAGGATTGAAGGATTGAAGAGTTGAAAAATTGAAGGATTGAAGAGTTGAAAAATTGAAGGATTGAAGTAGTAACCTCTTCACTAAAGAAGTAAAGACATGAACAGTATCGGACTTGACCTCGGCGGCACTAACAGCGTCTTTGGCATTGTGGATGCCGAGGGAAATATATTGGAGCAGACCTCGATTAAGACAGCCGGCCACAAGGATGCCGAAGCCTATGTGAATGCGTCAATGGACGCCTTGGTGCCTGTAATAGACAAGGCTGGCGGACTGGGCAGCATACAAGGGATGGGCATTGGCGCTCCGAATGGCAATATCATTACTGGCTCCATAGAATATGCACCCAACATAGCATGGGCACACGACCGCATGGTGCCGCTTGCGCAGATGTTCAGCGAGCGGCTTGGCGGACTGCCTGTTGCCCTGACCAATGATGCAAATGCGGCTGCACTTGGTGAAATGCGGTTCGGCGCAGCACGTGGAATGAAGAATTTCATAGAACTGACACTGGGCACAGGAGTTGGTTCGGGAATAGTCTGCAACGGTGAACTCGTCTATGGCTGCGACGGCAATGCCGGCGAACTGGGACATCTGCTCGTGAGGCCGGGCGGCCGCTTGTGCGGATGTGGTCGTAAGGGATGCCTTGAGACATATTGCTCGGCTACGGGAGTGGCGCGCACCGCACGGAAGTTTTGTGAGGAAAGCACAGAAGACTCGCTTCTGCGCAGTATTGCGGCAGAAAGCATTTCGTCGTATGACGTGGCTGTGGCGGCCGGCAAAGGAGATGCCCTTGCCCTGCGTGTGTTTGAATACACGGGTAGAATACTTGGCGAGGCTTGTGCCGACATGGCAGCGTTTACGTCACCGGAGGCGTTTATCTTCTTTGGAGGTCTGGCAAAAGCCGGCGACCTGTTGTTTGACCACGTGAAGGCTGCATACGACGAGAATGTGATGCCTGTATACAAGGGCAAGGCGCAGTTCCTGGTTTCGACACTCGACGGAGCCGGGGCGGCTGTGCTCGGGGCAGCAAGTCTTGCAGAAGGAGTTAAGAATAATTAATGGTTAAGGAAATTTCTATTTATTATCGCCTTCGGCGAGAAATCTTTCAAATTTACTCAAATTACTCAAAAAAATGAAAGATTTGAATAGATTTGAATGATTTCTGTCACGAATGGCATACCAAAGACAATTTATAGAACATATCTTAATAGTTAAGGTGGATTACAGTAAAGACATAAAGGCGGCAGTGGACTGCATGCGACATGGCGGCGTGATACTATATCCTACAGATACGGTGTGGGGCATAGGATGTGATGCCACCAATGCAGAGGCGGTTGCAAAGGTGTATGCAATCAAGCGACGTGAGGAATCAAAGGCAATGATATGCCTTGTTGATTCTGACAACCGTCTGGCCCGGTACGTGAAAGACGTGCCAGAAGTGGCATGGGATGTCATGAATCTTGCCACAAGGCCAACAACCGTGATTCTTGACGGAGCCGACGGACTGGCACATAACCTCATAGCCGAAGACGGCAGCATAGCCATGAGGATAACACAGGAGGCATTCTCCAAGGAACTGTGCTTCCGTATGCAGAAACCAATAGTATCGACAAGTGCAAACATCAGCGGCGAACCGGCTGCGCAGAACTACCGCGACATATCAGAGGAAATACTCAATGCCGTGGACTATGTGTGTACGTCGCGCAGGAATGAGCACCAACCGCACCAACCGTCGTCGATTATCAGGCTCAGAAAGGATGGGGAAGTAACCATCATCAGGTAGGCGTGAAGAAGATGATAACCATACTCGGCCCTACGGCAAGCGGCAAGACTGCCGTGGCCACACGGCTTGCTGCGCGCATCGGTGGTGAGATAATCTCGGCCGACTCGCGGCAGGTGTACCGTCGTATGGATATCGGAACAGGAAAAGACCTGAGCGACTACCTGCTGCCGGACGGTACGCGGATACCATGTCACCTGACAGATATTGCAGAACCAGGGACGAAGTATAACCTGTTTCAGTATCAGCGCGATTTCAGAGAAGCGTATGACGGCATACTGCAGCGTGGCAATGTGCCTGTGTTGTGTGGAGGGACAGGGCTGTACATTGAAGCGGTGCTCAGGGGCTACAACCTCTCGGAAGTGCCGGAAAACAAGGCTTTGCGTGAACGGCTGAAGGATAAAACGCTCGGTGAACTGACATTCATGCTTGAGGAACTGAAACGGCGCAACGGTACTGTTATGCACAATAAGACAGACGTTGACACGGCACAGCGTGCCATACGTGCCATAGAGATAGAAATGGCAGGAAGCGAGGCCGGAAAGAATGCAGCGGCTCCTGTTCCGTCGCTAATAATAGGCGTAAGCATAGACAGGGAGCAGCGCAGGGAGCGCATAACGCGCAGGTTGCAGGCAAGGCTGGAGGAAGGCATGGTGGATGAAGTCAGGGGACTGCTTGCCGAGGGTATAGCACCGGAAGACCTTATATATTATGGACTGGAGTATAAGTATGTCACGCAATATATAATAGGAGAACTGGACTATGACGAGATGCAGCGTCAGCTCGAGATTGCCATACACCAGTTTGCCAAGCGCCAGATGACGTGGTTCAGGGGCATGGAACGCCGTGGACTGCACATAGAATGGATAGAACGTCCTAAGGATGATGCACAGCTTGATGCCATGGTTGGCAGAATAATTGCGAGAGCCGCGGAGGAGGGCGTGATAGATGGATAAGATAGGAGTGATATATTGTCCGGTTCGCCGGCTGTTCAGGAATCCCCGTAAGCGGTGGGCGGCCATAGAGGCAGCACTGAAAAAGTATGGGGTGGAATATGACCTCGTGACGAGTGAGGAGCGGCAGAGTGTCAGCCGACTGTTCCACATGCTGCTGCGCAACGGATATGAAACCATAGTGATAGCAGGTGGGGACGCTGCGCTCAATGACGCAGTAAACTGTCTGATGAACGTAGAGAAACACGTCAGGGATAGAGTGGCTCTGGGAGTAATACCCAATGGTGTGATGAATGACTTTGCTGCTTATTGGGGACTGGGATACGACGACGTGGAAAAGAGTGTGAGAAGCATAAAGCAGCGTCGCCTGAGACGCATAGATGTGGGACGTCTGGGCTATAAGGCGAAAGACGGAGAAACGATGAGCCGCTATTTCCTGAACTGCGTGAATGTGGGGCTGTTGGCCAGCATACAGAAACTCCGTCAGGATACGCGCCGCATGTTGTGGTCAAGGCGTGTGTCGTTTGCGGTGTCGCTGATGTTCACGTTGTTTCAGCGGATGACATACAAGATGAAATACTCGCTGAATGAGACAAGTGAGGTTCATCATGTCACAACACTTTGCGTTGGTAGTGCGCATGGATACGGCCAGACCCCTAATGCCACACCCTACAACGGACTGCTTGATGTTACGGTGGTGCGCAGCACTTTGCTGATGCAACACATAGAGGCTATAGTGCTGTTCCTGCGCGGCAGGCTGCTTAACCACAAGCGCGTGTTGCCATACAGAACACGCAACATGACGCTGATATCAGACCGCCGCATGCCAGTCAGCGTCGACGGTCATGCTCTGGAGGTTCAGCCGAAAACTATGACCGTGATGATAGAGCCTGAGGAGATAAAGTTTATAATGGAAGAAGACGATAAAGGTAAAAAAATATCGTAAACGTTTGTGTAAACGGAAAAAAAATACTACCTTTGCACCCGAAATAAGATTTTGAATAAAAAAAGATGAAAAAAATACTTTCATTTGTAGTGCTTGCTGCCATGACAATGGCGTTTACAAGTTGTGTCATGACCAAGCAGGTGGCATATTTCCAGAACCTTGACTCAGTGAACTTGGCAGGATTGAAGGACATGCCTCAGATTCGCATTAAGCCGAATGACGAGCTTACGATTATTGTGTCGTCATTGGATCCGGATGCTGCCCGTCCATTCAATATGTCGCTCACTGCTACTGCGAATGCATATAACAACTCTACTGCCAGCAAGACATTGTATTCATACATTGTGGATTCAGAGGGGAACGTCAACTTTCCTGTCGTAGGCAAATTGAAGTTGGAAGGCATGACAAGACCTGAGGCAGAGACGTTCATCGCACAAAGCATCAAGCCTTATTTCGCAGATGGTGAGACCCCGATAGTCAAGGTCCGCTATTCAAGTTTCAAGGTCACGGTAATAGGTGAGGTTAGCGGTTCCAGGGTGCTTAGCGTAGAAAATGAACGCTTGAGCATAATTGAGGCACTGGCACAGTGTGGTGACCTGTCGGTGTATGGTAAGCGTCCTAACATACTGTTGATACGCGAGAGTGCGGACGGTGAGAAGATGACGGCGCGCTTCAATCTGAATGACGCAAACATACTCAACTCTCCATATTATTATCTACAGCAGAACGACATTATATATGTAGAGCCCCACAAGGCGAGGGCAAGGAGTGCTGACGTAAGTTCATATACGTTCTGGACGCCTATCTCCAGTGCTTTGATATCACTTGCAACGTTGACAATAAGTCTTACAAAATAAGAAAGAGAAAACAGAGTTAATATGAAGAGCCTAACACTCCTCGTATTAACTCTTTTTTCTAAAATGAAAATAAGGAAAAGCAAAGATTATGTGTGGTATTGTTGGTTATATAGGAACGAAACAGGCATACCCGATACTGATTAAGGGACTGAAGCGTTTGGAATACCGTGGCTATGATTCTGCGGGGTGTGCACTGTTATCGGATGCAAACAAGAAGTTGAATGTATATAAGGCCAAAGGCAAGGTGTCAGACCTTGAAGCTGCGGCATCTGGCATGGACATAACAGGTACTGTTGGTATAGCTCACACGCGTTGGGCTACGCATGGAGTGCCGAGTGAGGTGAATGCCCATCCCCACGTTAGCCAGTCGGGCAACCTGACATTGGTTCATAATGGGATAATAGAAAACTATGCTACGCTGCGTGAGCAGTTGAGGGAGCGTGGCTATGAGTTTAAGAGCGAGACAGACACAGAAGTGCTGGTGCAGTTGATAGAGTATGTTATGGTGACCAACAATGTTGACTTGGCTGCTGCAGTCAGGGGAGCACTGAATCAGGTGTTCGGAGCATACGCCATAGCAGTTATTGACAGTCGTAATCCTGACGTGCTTGTGGCAGCCCGAAAGTCGTCACCGCTTGCAGTGGGCGTGGTTGAGGATAATAGCGAGTTCTTCCTTGCGTCGGATGCCTCGCCGATTGCGGAGTACACGAAGCAGATTGTGTATCTGAATGACGAGGAGATGGCAGTCATACAGTGTGGTAAGCCGCTGCAGGTATATAAACTAAATGGCGAGGTGACTGATGCAGAAGTGAAGGAGGTGAACGTAGATCTTTCGATGCTCGACCATGAAGGATTCCCTCATTTCATGCTCAAGGAGATATTTGACCAGCCTAATGTCTTGAAGGACTGTATGCGTGGACGTATTGTAGATTCGCCGTACTCAAGTCCGCAGGTGATATTGTCTGCCGTGACCAATAACCGCCGTCAGTTGCTCAATGCCAAGCGTATCGTGATAGTATCATGTGGCACATCATGGCATGCCGGACTGATAGGAAAGCAGTTGATAGAGCATTTCTGCCGTATACCGGTGGAGGTGGCATACGCAAGTGAGTTCCGTTATTCAGACCCCGTAATAGGACAGGAAGATGTAATAATGGCGATATCGCAGTCGGGAGAAACAGCCGATACCCTTGCTGCCATACAGTTGGCGAAGGAGCGTGGGGCGATGATTTTTGGTATTGTGAACGGTGTCGGTTCGTCAATAGCTCGTGAATCAGACACTGGAACATATATTCACGTTGGGCCGGAGATTGGTGTAGCGTCAACCAAGGCTTTCACTGGTCAGGTGGTAGTGCTTACGATGCTTGCGCTTGCCCTTGGCATGGCAAAGGGCACTGTGTCGCAGGAAGAATATGAGGAGACGATAAGGGAGTTGCTTGTCATTCCTGATAAGATGGAGAAGATATTGAAGCAGAACGACAAGATTCAAAGACTTGCAGCAACGTTCACATACGCGCACAATTTCTTGTATCTCGGACGTGGATGGAATTATCCTGTTGCGCTTGAGGGTGCATTGAAACTAAAGGAGATAAGCTACATCCATGCAGAAGGCTATCCTGCAGCAGAGATGAAGCACGGGCCTATAGCATTGGTAGATGCAGAGATGCCGGTTGTCTTTATTGCTACACACCATAAGTTGTATCAGAAGATAATATCAAACATGCAGGAGGTAATCTCGCGGCATGGCAGGATAATAGCTATTGTCACAGAGGGTGACGAGCAGGTGAAGCAGATGGTTGACGAGGTGATAGAAGTGCCGCACACGCTTGCGTGCCTGGCGCCGTTGCTCACGGTCATACCGTTGCAGTTGCTGTCATATCATGTTGCGGTGGTTAAGGGACTGAACGTAGATCAGCCGCGTAATCTTGCAAAGTCAGTTACAGTGGAGTAGGGTTGTGAGAGGTATAGAAGAATAGAAGATGAGAAACGTTACATTATTATTACAGGACGGAACTAAGTTCCATGGCAAATCATTCGGCTACGACAAACCGATAGCTGGTGAGGTGGTATTTAACACTGCGATGATGGGTTACCCAGAGAGTTTGACGGATCCATCATATGCTGGTCAGTTGATGGTATTGACCTATCCTCTTGTGGGAAACTATGGCGTACCGCCGTTTACTTTTGAAGCAAACGGCCTCCCTACGTTTATGGAAAGCGACAAGATTTACGCTTCGGCTATCATTGTGGCAGACTACAGCGAGAAGTATTGCCACTGGAATGCTAAGGAGAGTCTTGCCGAATGGTTGAAGCGCGAACAAGTGCCCGGCATAACTGGTATTGACACTCGTGAACTAACAAAGGTTTTGCGTGAGCATGGTGTGATGATGGGCAAGATACTGTTTGACGATGAGCCGGATAATATTCCAGAAGCAAACTACGAGGGTGTAAACTTCGTTGACAAGGTGTCTTGTAAGGAAATAATACGTTACAATGAAGGTGCTGCAAAGAAGGTGGTGCTCGTTGACTGTGGCGTTAAGGCTAATATAATAAGGTGTCTGATAAACCGTGGCTGCGAGGTGATACGTGTGCCGTGGAATTACGATTACACTGATATGGAGTTTGACGGTCTTTTCCTTGCCAACGGTCCTGGCGACCCTGATATGTGTGAGGATGCAGTCAAGATTATACAGAAGCAGATGCAGAAAAGCGACAAACCTATATGTGGTATATGTATGGGTAACCAGTTGCTGGCAAAAGCTGCGGGAGCAAAGATATATAAATTGAAATACGGTCATCGCTCACACAACCAGCCTGTGCGCATGGTAGGCACAGATCAGTGTTTCGTGACATCGCAGAATCATGGTTATGCTGTAGATGCATCAACGCTGGGCAGCGATTGGGAAGAACTCTTCGTGAATATGAATGATGGTTCAAACGAAGGCGTTCGCCACAAAGAAAAACCTTGGTTCTCAAGTCAGTTCCATCCAGAGGCATGTTCCGGACCTGTTGACACAGAGTTTATGTTTGATAAGTTTGTAAGCAGTATGAACTAAAACACCACACGACCAGAAAGATGAAAGACAATAATATAAAAAAGGTGTTGCTCCTTGGTTCTGGAGCATTAAAGATAGGAGAAGCAGGAGAGTTCGACTACTCTGGTTCGCAGGCTTTGAAGGCTTTGCGTGAAGAAGGCGTGGAGACAATCCTCATTAATCCGAACATTGCAACAGTGCAGACTTCGGAAGGCGTTGCCGACAAGGTATACTTCCTGCCGGTGCAGCCTTATTTCGTGGAGCGTGTTATACAGGAAGAGAAACCAGACGGCATACTGTTGGCATTCGGAGGTCAGACAGCGTTGAACTGCGGTGTAGAATTGTATCAGAAGGGAATACTCGGCAAGTATAATGTGAAGGTGCTTGGCACACCTGTTCAGGCCATCATGGACACAGAAGACCGTGAGCTGTTCGTCAAGAAACTTGATGAAATTGACGTGAAGACCATTAAGTCACATGCTTGCGAAGATATTGAGAGCGCACGCAAGGCAGCTGCAGAACTCGGTTATCCTGTCATCATCCGTGCTGCGTATGCCCTCGGTGGTTTGGGCTCAGGCTTCTGCGACAATGAGGAAGAACTGAACAAACTTGCTGAGAAGGCATTCTCTTTCTCACCTCAGGTACTCGTGGAGAAATCACTGAAGGGATGGAAAGAGATAGAGTATGAGGTGGTTCGCGACCGTTACGACAACTGTATCACGGTCTGCAACATGGAGAACTTCGACCCATTGGGCATCCATACCGGCGAATCCATCGTCATCGCTCCGTCTCAGACTCTGACAAACTCTGAGTATCATAAGCTTCGTGCTTTGGCTATAAAGATTATTCGCCACATTGGTATCGTCGGTGAGTGTAACGTGCAGTATGCCTTCGACCCACAGTCTGAGGATTACCGCGTCATCGAGGTTAATGCCCGCTTGAGCCGTTCTTCTGCTCTTGCATCAAAGGCTACGGGTTATCCGCTTGCTTTCGTGGCAGCGAAGCTCGGCATGGGCTATGGACTGTTCGAACTGAAGAACTCCGTAACCAAGACCACCAGCGCATTCTTCGAGCCAGCCCTTGACTATGTGGTATGTAAGATACCGCGCTGGGACCTGTCTAAGTTCCGTGGCGTAGATAAGGAGTTGGGCTCTTCCATGAAGTCAGTGGGCGAGGTTATGGCCATAGGCCGCAATTTTGAGGAAGCCATACAGAAAGGCTTGCGCATGATAGGGCAGGGAATGCATGGTTTCGTTGAGAACAAGGTATTGCAGATTGACGATATCGAGGGTGCATTGAAAGCTCCAACTGACAAGCGTATATTCGTTATCGCCAAGGCCCTCAAGCGTAAGATATATAATGTGGAGCAGATCCACGATATGACAAAGATAGACAAATGGTTCCTTGAGAAGCTGCAGCACATTGTCGATATCGACGATGAGATGGACAAGTGCAAGTCTATCAATACCATGAGTAAGGAACTCATACGTACAGCCAAAGTTTATGGATTCACCGATTTCCAGATAGCTCGTGCCGTCGGTCTCGACAAGGAGATGGGCAATATGCACAAGGCCATTCTTACAGTCCGTGCATTGCGTAAGAGCTATGGTATCGTACCAGTTGTTAAGCAGATTGATACGCTGGCGGCAGAGTATCCTGCACAGACAAACTATCTGTATGTCACATACGCAGGTGTCGCAAGCGACATAAACTATGAGAATGACAAGAAATCCATCGTGGTGCTCGGTTCCGGTGCATACCGTATTGGCTCTTCTGTAGAGTTCGACTGGTGTGGTGTGCAGGCTCTCAACACAATACGCAAGCAGGGCTACCGTTCAGTGATGATAAACTATAACCCTGAAACGGTGTCAACCGACTACGACATGTGCGACCGTCTGTATTTTGACGAGCTGACATTCGAGCGCGTCATGGATATCCTTGACCTCGAGACACCATACGGAGTCATACTCTCTACCGGTGGCCAGATACCAAACAACCTCGCCATGAAACTCGATGCAGAGAATGTGCCTATACTTGGCACATCTGCAAGAGACATTGACAACTGTGAGGACCGTGCGCTGTTCTCCTCAATGCTCAACCGCATTGGTGTTGACCAGCCTGCATGGGCTGCACTGACCTCTATGGAGGATATCGATGCGTTTATAGAGAAGGTAGGCTTCCCTGTTTTGGTGCGTCCGTCATACGTATTGTCTGGTGCTGCCATGAATGTATGCTCAAACCGTGAGGAACTGGAGAAATTCCTGCAGCTTGCCGCCAATATCAGCAGTGAGCACCCAGTGGTGGTGAGCAAGTTCATCGAGCATGCCAAGGAAATCGACTTCGACGGTGTGGCAAAGGATGGTGAGATTGTGGCATACGCTATATCAGAGCACGTCGAGTTTGCCGGCGTACACTCTGGTGACGCAACACTGCAGTTCCCACCTCAGAAACTGTATGTCGAGACCGTGCGCCGCATCAAGCGCATCTCTAAGCAGATAGCAAAGGAACTGCATATCTCTGGTCCGTTCAACTGCCAGTATATGGCAAAGGACAATGACATCCTCGTCATTGAGACCAACCTGCGTGCTTCACGTTCCTTCCCGTTCGTGTCAAAGGTTCTGAAGTACAATTTCATTGACCTCGCCACGAAGATTATGCTTGGCGTACCTTTCGAGAAACCAAGCAAGAATCTCTTCGACCTTGACTATGTAGGTATCAAGGCCAGCCAGTTCTCTTTCAACCGTCTGCAGAAGGCTGACCCAGTGCTTGGCGTTGACATGGCATCGACTGGTGAGGTAGGCTGTATCGGCAACGACACTTCATGTGCATTGCTTAAGGCCATGCTCTCCGTAGGCCATCGCATACCAGAGAAGAACATTCTCCTGTCCACTGGCTCAACGAAACAGAAAGCCGAGATGCTTGATGCTGCCAAGATGCTTGTAGAACATGGCTATCAGCTCTATGCTACCGGCGGCACATACAAGTTCCTTTGCGAGAATGACATTCCAAGCATTGAGGTGTTCTGGCCTTCTGATGAGGGTAAGAAGCCACAGGCTCTTGAAATGTTGCACAACAAGGAGATAGACATGGTTGTTAATATTCCGAAGAATCTCACTGTTCGTGAACTTGACAACGGTTATAAGATACGCCGTGCTGCCATAGACCTCAACATCCCGTTGATAACAAACAGCAGGCTTGCAAGTGCATTCATCAATGCTTTCTGCACCATGCCGCTTGACAAGATAATGATTAAGCCTTGGCAGGAGTATTGATAGTTCATAGTTCATAGTTTACTGTTCTTAGTTTATAGTTTATAGTACATAATTCATAGTTAAGATTATGCAGAATATATTTCGTGGTTTGGGAATAGCCCTCGTGACTCCTTTCTGTGAGGACGGCAGTGTAGATTACAAGACACTGGCATCAGTCATTGAGTATCAGTTGGCCAACGATGCAGACTTTCTCTGTATTCTCGCCACAACAGGCGAGACACCTTGCTTGTCTCCAGCAGAGCATTACGAGGTGAAGCAGTTCATCGTCAAGCAGGTGGCTGGTCGTGTGCCTTTGCTCATGGGATGCGGCGGCAACAATACCGCTGCCGTGGTTGATATGTGCAAGACGTATGACATGAGCGGCATTGACGGACTGCTCTCTGTATGCCCATATTACAATAAACCGTCTCAGGAGGGTCTCTACCAGCATTTCAAGGCTATCGCCAACGCTACGAAACTGCCGGTGGTGCTTTATAATGTTCCTGGACGCACAGGCATAAACCTGAAGCCGGAGACTACATGCCGACTGGCTAACGACTGCGACAACATCGTAGCCATCAAGGAGGCCAGCGGCAGCATCGAGCAGGTTGACGAGATTATCAAGAACAAGCCAGAGCGCTTTGAGGTGCTTTCTGGCGATGATGCCATCACCTTCCACATGATTGCTACGGGTGCCGTTGGTGTCATCTCTGTCATTGGCAACGCCCTGCCAAAGGAGTTCTCCCGCATGATACGCCTTGAGTTCAATGGCGAGTATGCCGCAGCACAGAAGATTCACCATAAGTTCACCGAACTTTACAGTCTGCTGTTCGTCGATGGCAATCCTGCCGGCGTTAAGGCACTGATGAGCGAGATGGGACTGCTGAAGAATGTCCTTCGTCTGCCGCTCGTTCCTACGCGTGTCACCACCCGTCAGAAGATAGCACAGGTTCTCAAGGAACTGAAACTGTAGTTAATGCACAATGCATAATTCATAATGCATAGTTTATAATTCATAATGCATAATTAATGCAACGCAACGTTTCACTTGACCTTATGGAGTTCGTCGAGCGCAATATACTTAAGCGGTATAATGCGTTCGACGCTGCTCATAATATGACCCACGTCAACCGTGTCATCAATGCCTCCGTGCGCCTTGCGCAGAAGATGGGGGCAGATATTGACATGGCATACGTCGTGGCGGCATATCATGACCTCGGACTGGAGGTGGAGCGTGCCACGCATCATATAGAGAGTGGAAAGATATTAAAGGCCGACAGACGCCTTGACAGATGGTTCTCCGCCCAGCAGATAGAGGTGATGCGACAGGCTGTCGAGGACCATCGTGCCAGTGCCTCGCGTGCTCCGCGCAACATCTATGGCAAGATTGTTGCCGAGGCTGACCGCGACCTGCAGCCCGACAGCGTATTCCGTCGCACGGTACAGTTTGGCCTTGACCACTATCCAGAGAAAACGCATGAAGAACACTGGCAGCGTTTCCTTGAACACATGCAGCAGAAGTATTCCACCGCCGGCTACATCAAACTGTGGATTCAAGGTTCAGACAATGAGCGCAACCTCTCAGAGTTGCGCAGCATCATCAACAACCGCCAACTTCTGCGCCAGACCTTTGAACAGATATTCGCGTCGTTAGCGTGATTATAATTCAACCACAGGTCTTACAGATTATTTTGAACACACGCTCGGCGACGTAAGGAGACGCTTGCAACAGCAAGAATAATACAAATAAAACGAATGTCTTCCCACAGATTTCACAGATAACACAGATATAACAAAACAACGGATTAAGACGGATTGCACGGATTGCACAAATTAAAAATTAGAATAATCCGTATAATTAGTTTTAATTAGTTGTTCAAAAGAGGAAATCAGTGGTGAACAAACATTCGTGTCATTCGAGTGATTTGTGTTC
>JAFPVC010000009.1 GCA_017413085.1 Prevotella sp. | reverse complement strand
CATGCTTGAACGGGCATCTGAAGCACCTCCTGACGATACGGAAAACGAATGAGGGGGCTTGTCATAAAACATAAATATGCCCAACCACTGGTAATAAAGAGGTTGGGCATGGGGAGGTCATGTTTAGCGGACAGTAATAAAATTTTATTTGTTTTTTTGAGGAATTTCTTAAAAATCCAACTTGACGGCACTTTTTTGTATTGACAATTTGCAAATAAAAATAGGATAAAAATCAATTATTATTTTGTATTTAAATATATTTTAATTACCTTTGCAAAGTTAAAGCCTATTTTAAGGTTTAGAATACGTTTAAGATAAATAGATTGAAACCATAATGGTCGTGATTCTTGCAGGAATACTCCCGGCTGTATTGCTGTGGTGGTATATAATATGGAAAGACACTAAGAAAGAGCCGCTGTCTAAACTATTGAAGGCGGTTACGCTCGGCATACTGATATGCCTCCCCGTGGCAATGGTGGAGGAGTTTGTTACAGCGCTGTTTCTTGACGAAGAGGCAGGGGCAAGTAGTTTTGCTGATGTCGTGATAGATGCTTTCTTTGTGGCAGCCGTACCGGAGGAAGTCTTTAAATTGATAGCCCTTTGGTTGGTGTTGCGCAAGAACAAGTACTTCGACGAGCACTTTGACGGGATTGTATATGCCGTGAGCGTAGGACTGGGCTTTGCAGGTCTTGAGAATATCATGTACCTGCTGGATGAGGGTGACGACTGGCAGACGGTTGCATTCATGCGTGCGTTTATGTCTGTGCCAGGTCACTATGCCTTTGCCGTGTTGATGGGATATTATTATTCTGTGCATCATTTCGTTGACCATTCGATGCGTAGCGCCTTCCTTACATTAGGTGCTCCGGTACTGGCACACGGGCTATATGACATGTTCCTAATGTCGACGGGGCTGGACTGGGTGATAGGTGGTATCGGCTTTGTTGCCGCCATCTACCTGTGTATCCGCGTACACAAGATTGCATACAGGAAAATCCACGTTCAGTTGCAACGTGACAAAGACGAAATGCAAACACCGTCAGTGGCATGAAGATTTGCGAAACACAAATAAAAAAGTAATATTTGCAGTTGATTTATTAATTCAAACATGCCTTGCCGTAAAATTAATAATGACATTAATGGATGATATTAATGACATTAACGCAAATAATGGCCCAACGGACAATCCTCGTTGGGTCATTATTTGTTTAAAACATCATGTTATAAATGTTTACTAACGACGGCTGAACCCGTTACCGGTCCACTTCAACGTCTTCGTCGTTTTCTTTCCCGAATCGTTCCACTTAGTCACCGTGATGTCCTTGCCCACGCGTGGCAGTCCGTATGAAGTGTTGAAGTATTCCACCTCAATACCCATGTCAACGTACTCCATCCGCTTTGTGGCATTGTTGTAGCGGAAGAACATCAGCCCATCATACTGTCCTGGGTTCAGGCGCATGCCCTCCTGCCACAGTTCCGTGCACAGCGCAAACAGTTTGTGCTTCTTGTCGGCCATGTTCCAGTAGCACATCTCCCAACGGTGCGTATATTCTCCGTCCTCATCGGTCTGTTCCACCAGGATGTAGCCTGCGTTCTTATCTACAGTGATAGTATAGCCAGCGGGCTGGGCGGCACCCGTGCGATAATACTCCAGTGATTTACGCAATGCGGTCATAGACTCATCTGGAGTATCCTCGGGATTGCCATCCATCATTGTAACCCACGACCATGCGAAATCCATGATGTCGGGACTGGTGCCCTGGAATTTCACTTTAATACCGTCCTCTGCCGACATAGCCAGCGTGCAGAACACAAACATGATTGCTAATGTAAGTCTTTTCATAATTCTGAATTAAATTAGGTAGCTACAATTTTATCTCGTACGAAGCAGAGTACAAAGTTACATAAAATATTTTAATATGCATACTTATTTCATGCGATTTTGCGGTTAAGGCACAAAAAAGTGTTATTGGCAATGTATTTCGAGCAGGACCCTGACAAGGGCTATTATGGAAAATTCAACAAGGACATACGGCAGTATGAATGGTACAAGGCCGTGTGGCAGTAAGCAAAAGAAAGAAAATCCGGGAGGGAGACACTTTTCATAACTAATTAAAAAAACGAGGAAGTTGTGAAACTTCCTCGCTTTTATTATGTAGCCTTGCTTTCAAACTACTCTATACGCACTGTTTTTATGCAGCAGCTGCAGCAGCGTGCAGCATCTCGTATATGCAACTTACTACGCCGAAGAGAAGTATGCCGGCAGTGCAGACAGCAAGCGTCAGCTTAGTGTTGCAGTCCATCTTGAATGTCGGCAGAGCCTCACTGTCGTTGTTGATATACATGGCCTTGACGATAAGCAGGTAGTAGTAGAGTGACACTACGGTGTTTACCAAGGCGATGAATACGATGCAGTATGGCCAGAAAGTGAAACGGCCGTCAACGGCAGCAAGGAACACAAAGAACTTTGAGAACATTCCTGCGAATGGTGGTATGCCGCCGAGCGAAAAGAGTGCCAGCGTCATAAGGAACGCCATCTTCGGGTTCTTCTGATACATACCATTGTATGCCTCCATATCAGTGCGTCCGCCGTTGGCGTTCTCTACTGATGCAATGATTGCGAACACTGCCATGTTTGCTACGATGTAGATAAGTACATAGTACATCAGAGCTGTCATTGACATCACATAGTTACCGCCGATGGCAACAAGCATAATGTAACCAGCCTGTGAGATAGAAGAGAAGGCCATGAAGCGCTTCAGCTCAGTCTGGCGGATTGCCATGAGGTTTGCTATTGTAATAGACAATACAACAAGTATCATCATCATCACTGTCCAGTAAGGCATGATGGCAGCAAACACTTTGTAGAGTACTGCAACAAGCGTAAACGCAGCGGCACCCTTAGAGATGACACTCAGATAACCCGTTACAGTGGTAGGAGCACCCTGATAGGTGTCGGCTGTCCAGAAGTGGAACGGAACGAGTGAAATCTTGAAGCCGAGACCAGCAACGAAGAATACCATGCCCATGATAACCATAGGTGTGTTGTTGATAGCCTTTGCGAAATCCTCAAAGTAGAGTGTGCCAGTTGCACCGTACAAGAATGAGATGCCGTAGAGCATTACACCTGATGAGAAGGTAGCAGTAAGGATGAACTTAGCTGCAGCCTCTGCAGAATCATTGCGCCACTTGTCGAGGGCTACCATGCAGCCCATCGGTACTGATGCCATTTCAAGTCCGAGGAAAAACATAAGGAAATCGCCGGCAGACATCATCATGAACATACCGAGCAACGTTGACACGGTGAGCATGTAAAACTCGCCTTCTGTCAGTTTTGCATCGGTATTGGTGAGCCAGTTGCGTGCCTGCATCACACAGATGAGCGTGCCGAAAGTCAGAACCGACTTCATCATGTTGGCAGCAGGTGTGGCATGATACATACCGCCGAAGAGCGTTGCACCCTCAGCTCCACCCCATGAGGTGAAGCTGATAATCAGCTGTGCCAGCAGGAGTAAGCACACCATAGGGTTGAACCACTTGCGGTTTTCCTGCTTGCTGGTGGCGAAATCGGCTATGAATACTATGACCAATATTGCAACCAACATGGCCTCGGGTATCATATATAGAAATTGACCGTAATTCATATCTGTAATATATAATCTTTATTCTATAATTATTTTAGAGTGTTGCAAGATTCTGAAGAATAGGCGCTACTCCGTTTTCGATGATATGGCTTGCCCATATTGGGAAAGAACCCAGACCTGCCACGCAGGCTATCAGACAGCATACAGCGAATTTCTCGTCCCATGTTGCATCGGTGAGTTCCTCATAGTGTGGGTTGGTAACCTTTCCGAAGAGGATGAAACCGACTGTACGCAGGATATAAACCGCAGTCACTACGATTGACGTACAAGCGATAATCGTGCAGCAACGATGGAATGTATCTGCATTCTCGAAAGAACCTACGAATATCGTCATCTCTGCAATGAAACCAGAGAAGCCTGGCAGACCAAGGTTTGCAAGACCTGCAATAACATAACCTACAGAGAGGAACGGCATAATCTTCATCAATCCACCGAGTTCACGGATGTCACGAGTGTGTGTGCGTCCGTAAATCATACCGATGAGTGCGAAGAAGAGTGCTGTCATCAGACCGTGAGAGAGCATCTGCAGTATGGCACCGGTGCATGACACCTTAGTCATCATGAGCAGTGCAAAAAGCACCAGTCCGCAGTGTGACACTGAAGAGTATGCGTTGATAAACTTCAAGTCTGTCTGTACGCAGGCAGAGAATGCACCATATACTACAGAGCAGGTTGTCAGGATAAGGAATATCCATGCCAGTTCGTTGGTAGCTTCTGGAAGGAGGAACATAGCAATGCGGAAGCAGCCGTAACCACCAAGTTTCATCAGCACACCTGCGTGAAGCATAGACACTGACGTTGGTGCACAACCGTGACCGATTGGAGACCATGTGTGGAATGGGAACAGTGCACCGAGCACGCCGAAACCGATGAACACGAATGGGAACAGTGCCTTCTGTATTGCTACAGGGATGAACTGTGCACCATTGGTATGGTGTGCAATGTCAAGGATGTTCATGGTAGAAGCACCGCTGAAGAAATATATGCCCACGAGACCGATGATAATCAGTGCAGAACCACCCATCAGCATCAGTGTCAGTTTCATGGCAGCATACTCCTTCTTGCCTGAACCCCAGTAGCCGATAAGCAGATACATAGGGATAAGCGCAACCTCATAGAACATGAACATGGTGAACATGTCGATAGAGATGAAGAAACCATATACGCCCGTTGACAGCAGTGTGAACCACATGAAGAACTCCTTTGTCAATGGCTGCAACTTCCATGATGCGAATGTGCCAGTGAAGACGATGATGCTTGAAAGCAACAGCATGACCACGCTGATGCCGTCAACGCCCACTGCGTATGCTATGTTGAGTGGTGCGAACCATACGTGCGAGTATGTGTAGAGCATCTCAGCGCTGTTGCCAGCCGCACGCTGTGACATGAAGTCAATGGTAAGCCATGTGCTGAGAGCCACAAGACAAGTAGCACCAGCCACCATCACACCACGCACCTGATTGATGTTGCGTGCAGCCCAAAGACCAGCAAGCATCAGTACAGGTATTATTACGAATAATGTTAATATACTCATCTTTTATTCTTTATTTCTGTTTACTATGTTATTTTAAAGACAAATCAAGAGCAATGTCAATGCCACGGCACCGCAGATGAACCATGTAGCATAACTGCGTACATCGCCGTTCTGTGTGGTGCGTATGCTCTCGCCGCCAGCGTTGGCTCCCCATGCGGTGAAGTCGATGAAGCCGTTGATGATGTGCTCGTCGATCCATGCTACGGGATATGAAACGAAGCGGAAGAGAATCTTGTGTGTCACAAACATATAAACCTCGTCCATGTAGAAACGCTTGTATGCCCAGCGGTGAAGACGTGGTGCAAGAGAGTACATCTTGTCTGCTATAGGTTGTGTCTCACCCTTATAGATATAAGTGGCAAGAGCGATAGAGCAGACTGCGATTACAGTTGAAGTGGCAGCGATTACAGGATCGAAATGAATGGTGTAAGCT
>JAFPVC010000008.1 GCA_017413085.1 Prevotella sp. | reverse complement strand
GAAATAATTTGAGAGATTTCTGCGCGACAGCGCACTACATTATTTTCAGTCGTCTGTCAGCGATAACATATAGACAATCCGTTGTCTAAAACTACGAATTAAACGAATTTTACGAATTTATCTATGCAGTACTCCGCATGGTAATTCGTTTAATTAGTGAAATTCGTTGTCTAAACTACGAATTATACGAATTGTACGAATTATTCTGTGCTGTACCCCGCATGGCAATTCGTTTAATTAGTGAAATTCGTAGTTTTAAAATATATCATTGTATTGTTTCTTTATCCACCGAGTCCTCCGCTGGTCCAGTCGAAGTTGCCGGGGTTGAGTGGTTCGGTGCCGAACTGGTTAGTACCGCTGTTTGGGTTGTTTGGGTCGTTGGGGTCAATGACATTTCCTACGCTCGCAGCGAGGATGTCCTGTGCCTCGAAAGCGGTAAGGTGCACCTCGGGGCGGATAAAAGTCTTTTTCTTCATTTTCGTAATTATTCAGTTATGTGTCTATTGTTTATTAAAGTAGGGTTGTATTCAATTCTTCAATTTCTCAAATCTTCAAGCGAAGTGTACATTACATAATTCACAATTACCATCCGGTAAAAATTTCAACTCTTCAATTTTTCAATTCTTCAACTCTTCTCGGTGCAAAGGTACAAACTTTTTTCCAAAACACGAAACTTTTTTCAATAAAAAATCAATGCAACACTTTTATTTATAAGTATAAGAACAATTGGCTTTAAGGAAGTGAATTGTTGCACACAACAGGCAAACGTCGAAAGACGTGGGGGGAAACGTCGAAGACGATTTCGTGGCAGACGGATTTCTTCATACCTTTGCACTGTCAAAAGACAAAAACAAGCTGAACGACAGTAACGTAATATTAACAATAAAAAATGGTAAAAAGTATGAAAAGGATGATTTTCGCCCTCGTGGCAATGGTGATGATGACAATGAGTGCAAATGCGCAGAACGACAACAGTAGCGCAGCGATGTTCGACCGTTGGGCACGCTATCTGGAACTCAGGATAAACCAGGTGGAACAGGTGAGGACTGCGATGGCTCAGTTTGAGAGTTCGATGCAAGCGTACTATCAGCTTCAGGATGCCTCGAAAGCAGGTGAGACATGGGAAAAGATTCAGGCTCGCCACAAGGCTACGATGAAGAAGGTGCTCGACGAGAAGCAGTATGACAAGTATGTGATGGTATTCGACCAGACTGTCAAGAACACAGCCGAACGCATGGCGGAGCAGAAGCATCTGGCTGCCAAATAGAAAAAAGGTGAAAAGAGGGAAAAATCTCTTCCGCATGGAGATTATGCGGGAGAGATTTTGCCGTTTCAGGAATAATTTGTAAATTTGCATCCATGAAGAAGATACAGACAAAAGACGTGTGGCTGTTTGTGGCACAGGTGCTGCTGTTGTCGCTGGTGATAGTGTCTCCTGGACTTATCACCTATGTCACTACTCGCGACGTTCAAGTGGCATGGGACTCGCTGGCGGTGTCTGCCTATTGGCTGGCTCCTGCCGTAGCGGTGTATCTCGTCAATTTCTATCTGTGCGTCCCCATGCTGTGGATCCGCCACAAACGATGGCAGTTTGTGGTGGCAAACATATTTCTCATCATCCTAAACAATGCCCACATACTGTTCAAGGACATCAACTCGCTGCCAGAGAACTTTCTGGCGGGCTACTTCTCATTCATCATCATCTCCATGCTCGTCAACCTGATGGCCATCGGCATTGCCCTGAGCATACGCTACGTGATGCAGCAGAGCGAGAGGAAACAGAAGGTGGTGGAGGCAGAGCTCGCCTGGCTGAAGAATCAAATCAACCCGCATTTCCTCTTCAACACACTCAACAATATCTCCTGCCTGACACAGACTGATGCCGACAAGGCCCAGGATACCGTGATGCAGCTGAGCGACCTGCTGCGCTATGCCATGTATGAGACCAACAAACCGAAAGTGCCGCTTGAGGGCGAAGTGGAATTTATGCGCAACTATATCGAACTGATGAAGTTGCGCTGCAACGAGATGACGACAGTCCGTTGTCAATGTTCTATGGTCAATGGACAATCAGAGGTGGCGTCCCTGCTCTTCATATCGCTCATAGAGAATGCCTTCAAGCACGGTGCCAACAGCAACGCGCCGGCTGCCATCGACATCAGCCTGAAGCAGCAAGACGGCACGCTCATTTTCAACTGCGACAATACCAACAACCCCAAGCCGACCAAGGACCGCAGCGGTTCGGGCATAGGACTGGAGAATACCCGCCGCCGTCTTGACCTCCTCTATCCGGGCCGATACAAATGGGAGCAGTGCATTACGCCAGAGAATATCTATCACGTTAAAATCACCCTTCAGCTATGAAACCTATAACCTGCATGATTGTCGACGACGAGCCTTTGGCTGTCCGACTCCTGGAGTCATACGTAGAGAAGACTCCAGACCTGAAACTGATGGCATCGTTCACCGACTCCATCACAGCCATCAACGCTGTCAAGATGCAGAAACCCGACTTGCTATTCCTCGACATCCAGATGCCGAACATCGACGGAATGGAACTGGCCCACAGCCTGCCTGAAGAGACGCGTGTGGTCTTTACCACAGCCTTCAAGGAATATGCCTTTGAGAGTTACGAGGTGAATGCGCTCGATTTCCTGCTGAAGCCCATCCGCTATAACAAGTTCCTCTCTGCCGTAGAGAAAGCCCGTAAGCTGTACCAGCAGCCCTCTGCCCCGCAGTCACAGCAGCCCAACACCGTATTTATCCGCATTGAAAGCGAATGGCGCAACGTGCCAATCGACCAGATTACATACGTCAATGGAATGAAGGACTATGTGATGTTCTACCTTGACAACGACCCCAAGCCTCTGATTACCCACCTGACGATGAAAGCAGTAGAGGACATGCTGCCCAAGGACCGTTTCCTGCGCATCCATCGCTCCTACATCATCGCCGTCGATAAAATACAGAAGGTGGACCGCAACGACTGCGTTTACATCGGCAAGGAAATCATCCACATTCCCGACGGCTACCTGTCAGCTTTCCGCCAGTTTCTCGAAACACGTGCAATAGAGAAGAGATAACCAGAGCACCCATTCTACATTCAGGCAAATACCAAAAATACCCGACTGACTTTTCACTGTCAGCCGGGCTTTATTATTTAGTTATCAGGTTATTATCAGAATTTATATTTCATACCCAGAAGGAAGATACCCTGTTCGCCACCGCCAAGCTCTACAAAGCCGCGTACCTTGCTGCCGAACTCAACACCTATCAGCGATACCTGTGCCATGAAGTATGTGTTGCTGTAAGAAGACTCGGTGTTCTTCTCAAGGTTCTTCTCTTTCTCGAAGTTGAACATCACGCCTGCGGCAACCTTAGAATAAAGGGCAAAGTGGTTCTTGTTTACCCAAGAATATTTCACTGCCGGCATCACGCTGACGTAACGGCGCATGCGGTCGCCGCACTTAATATTACGGTCAGACTTGTCGACCACGTCCTCGCCATACTGTGCATAGGTAACAATGCCACCCACTGCAAGTTTAGGATTGTCGAGGTGGTAGAAGTATTCCACGCCGAATGTGCCAAGTTGCTTGTCGTTAGCCCATTCCCTGCCGTTCATGGCATCCCACACGCCATGAGATATTGCATGACCTATACCATCGCCGATTAATGAGATGCCTAAACCGTATGAAACACCAATCTCGTGCTTGAGATCCTCATTCTGTGCGTTTACGTTCATTACCATGAATAATGCTGCTACTGCTGTTGCAAAAAACTTTTTCATAACTAAACCTTTCTTTTTTATGTTTAACTTATTTTCTTTTCAAAATATTTTTGTTGTCAGGAATGCTCGTTCGTTCCTTTTGACGATGCAAAGTTACGCAGTTTTTTGAGTGTGAGAAAGAAATCGCCCCTTTTTCCTTCACTTTCGTTGCGACAGCACACAAAAAATGCGACAGACAACGGAAACACCCCCGTTATCTGTCGCAATCAACTTCAATTCTTCAATCTTTCAATTCTTCAACCCTTCAATTCTTCAACCCTTCAATTTTTCAATCTTTCAATTCTTCAATTCTTCAATTTTTCAATTCTCCCATCACTGCTTCCACGTAGATGGACTCTTACGCCACTCTGCCAGCACGGCCAGGTCTTCCTCTTTTATGTAACCCGTCTTGGCAGCTATGGCTGTGGTGTGCTCATAGTCTGACAGAGTAACAAGACGCACGCCGGCAGCCTTGAAGGCTTCTTCTGCCACGGGGAAGCCATAGGTATAGCTTGCTATCATGCCGACAACCTCGAAACCTGCCTGACGCAGTGCGTCTACAGCCTTGAGCGAACTGCCACCGGTAGAAATGAGGTCTTCCACCACCACTACCTTTGCACCCTCAGGCAGAGTGCCCTCAATCTGGTTGCCCATGCCGTGGTCCTTCGGTTTCGGACGCACATAGCAGTAAGGCAGCTGCAGTTCGTCGGCCACAAGCGCACCCTGTGCTATGGCTCCGGTGGCAACGCCCGCCACGGCCTCAGCTTCGGGAAACTCAGTGTGGACGAGATGCACCAACTCCTGTTTAACAAACGAGCGCAACTCCGGATAAGCCAGAGTCTGGCGGTTATCGGTGTAGATTGGCGACTTCCAGCCACTGGCCCATGTAAAGGGGGCGTTGGGCTGCAGTTTGATGGCCTTCACAGCCAACAGCTTTTCTGCAAAAGCATTCTTTATTGTTTCTTCCATTGTCATTATGTTGAATTATGGTGAGTTCTAAGGATTCCTCGTGCAAAGATACGAAATATTTATGAGAAATCGCCCCTTTTATTTAATAATTTATAAATGAGACAGTGAAAATTTCCTTTTTCCAGCATTTTTTAGTAACTTTGCCAATTAGTTGGCGAAGTTACTCCATCTCGTCATAAAAAATAAACGGATTAAAAAACATACTCACGACACTATGATACAAGTGCAGATTATCAACCAGGGCAGCCAGCCTCTGCCGGCATACGCCACACAACAGAGCGCGGGCATGGACCTCAGGGCCGACATCAGCGAGCCTGTCATTCTCAAACCGCTTGAGCGCCACCTTTTCCCCACGGGGCTCCGCATAGCACTGCCACCAGACTGCGAGGCACAGGTAAGACCACGCTCGGGACTTGCACTGAAGCATGGCATAACCGTGCTCAACACACCCGGCACCATCGATGCCGACTACCGTGGCGAGATTGGCGTGGTGCTCGTCAATCTGTCTTCAGAGCCATTCACCGTGAACCCGGGCGAACGCATAGCACAGATGGTGTTTGCACGCTGCGAGCAGGCACAGCTCATTCAGGTAGACACACTAAGCGAGACCGAACGCGGCGAGGGAGGCTACGGCCACACCGGAACAAAATGACACACACATAGAGTTGTAGCGTAAACATAAGTGCATAATGCATATCACAAGTAAAATAATCGCGGTGATGCTTGCCATCATGTCTGTCATGCCCTTGCGTGCAGCAGACAATAACGATACCGACAGGCGCTACCGCTACCTCTACATCGAGGCAATAAGGCAGAAAGAGGCAAACCAATTCGTCACTGCCTTCGAACTGCTCAGGCTATGCCATCAGCTCAAGCCCGATGCATCGGAGACCAACTATGAACTCAGTATCTATTATCTGGCGCTGGGACAGGACTCCATAGGCATACAGCTGCTGCAAAGGGCGGTGGAGGCTGAGCCGGGCAATGCAGAGTTTGCTGAACGGCTGGCGCAGACCTACCTCTACCGTAACCGCATCAAAGAGGCTACCGAGGTATATGAGCGGCTGACGCAACTGATGCCCGACCGCACCGAATATCTTGAGATGCTCATACGCATACATGAGCAGCAGCGAGACTACAGTGCACTGCTCGACGCTCTGACACGATACGAGATAAAGGAAGGACAGAACGAGAGCCTGACACTGGCAAAGATGCACGTACACTCGATGCTGGGCAATCAGGAAGGAGCCTACAATGAACTGAAGAGCCTGGTGGATGCTCATCCCAGCGACCTAAACCTGCAGGTGATGATGGGCAACTGGCTACTGCAGAACAACCGCAAGGACGAGGCACTCAACATATTCACAAGCGTATTGCGCGAGGAACCCAACAACGCACGCGGACAGATGTCGCTCATGGACTACTACCGCGCCGAGGGCAACATACAACAGGCAGACAGCATGCTCTACGGTATGCTCGTAAACCCACAGACCGATGCACAGACACGTGTAACGCTGATGCGCGACTGGGTGCGCGACAGTGAAGAAAAGGGAGGCGATTCCGTGCGCATCATGGATTTGTTCAACCGCGTGCTTGCCATGCCGCAGACAACCACCGAGGTGGCAGAGATGCGCATGGCCTATTTGGAATTGAAAAAAGCCCCGCGCGACAGCATACGCAACTCCTGCATGCAGGTGCTCGCCATATCGCCGGAGAACGTGGGAGCGCGCCTGCGCCTAATCCAAATGATGTGGCAGGACTCCATCGACGAAAACGTGATACGCGAGTGCCGCACGGCCACAGAGTATGTGCCTGACGAGCCGGTGCTATACTATTACCTCGGCTTGGCACAGTATATCAACGAACATACATCTGATGCCATAGCCTCACTGCGACGTGGCGCACAGTGCATCAACAACGAGACACCATCGGCTGTCTCTGCCGACATATACCTGATGCTCGGTGATGCACTACAGAAAGAAAAACGCACCGACGAGGCTTTCATAGCCTACGACAGCTGTCTGGTATATGACCCCGACCGCGTGATGTGTCTCAATAACTACGCCTACTTCCTCTCGTGCTCCAACCGCGACTTGAAGAAAGCAGAGAAGATGAGTTACCGCGCCATCACCGTGGAGGCCAACAGTTCCACTTACCTTGACACCTACGCCTGGATTCTCTATCAGCAGAAACGCTACGATGAAGCGCGCTTCTACATTGACCGCGCCATAGAGTGCGACACTCTCGACACTGAACCCAACGGCGAGATACTTGACCATGCCGGCGACATATACTTCCAGCTCGGCATGAAGACAGAAGCACTCGACTTCTGGAACAGAGCACTTCCGCTGGGTTCGGAGAACGATGCCCTGCTGCGCAAGAAAATAAAGAAAGGAAAATTAGTTAAGAAATAATGATGAAGAAAATCACAGTAATATTGGCTGCCGCTGCCATCATGGCTGCGTGCGGCACATCGAAGCAAGCCACAACAACAAAAACAACACAGCAGCAGACCGTAGCCACTGCCACTGCCGCCAAGCCCATCGACTACGTGAGGCGAATCAATGACAATGCCGTCTACACAAAGAACATCGTGGCAAAGGCCGACTTCTCCATCAATGCCTCTGGGCGCGACCTCAGCGTGAGCGGACGTCTTGCCATGCGACGCGACGAAGTGATACGCCTGCAACTCTCGCCATTCGGACTGATGGAAGTAGGCAGACTGGAGTTCACACCTGAATACGTGCTTCTCATCAACCGCATGAACAAGGAGTATGTGAAAGCTACATACAACGACGTGGATTTCCTAAGTGCCAACGGACTTGATTTCTACACCCTGCAGGCCATCTTCTGGAATGAGCTGTTCCTGCCGGGACACAAGCAACTCTCTGATACCGACCTTGGTCAGTTCAGCGTGGGGCAGACAGAGGGCGACACCCGCCAGATTACATTTGACAAGAGCCGTCTGGGCTTCAACTGGACTACCGAAGTGGCACGCGCACTTATCACGCATGCGCTCTTCACATACGATAAAGGTACACAGCGCGCCTCCACGGTCAACGTTGATTACAGCGACTTCGTCCCGATGGGATCCAAGCGTTACCCATCGAACCAGAAAGTAACGTTTGACTCCAAGCAGATGCGAACGGGAAAGATGGTGCTGCAGTTCACACTCTCCGGCATCTCCAACGATGGAAAATGGGATGCCCGCACCACCGTTTCTGATAAGTACACAAAAATAACACCAGAACAGTTCTTCTCACGTCTGGGCAGCATGTAACCCCGAATGACACGACTCTTATCCTACATATTCCTCAGTGTTCTCGCCCTGTTACTCTCTGTGGCAGAGCCAGCTACGGCACAGACCAAGAAAAAAGCCGTAGCCGCCAAGACGCAGACAAAAGCGAAAACACAAGCCAAAAAGCAGACAAAAGCGAAAACACAAGCCAAAAAGCAGACAAAAGCGAAACCGCAGGTCAAAGCCAAGGCATCGACCAACACACAAGCCAAGACTACGGCGAAACCAACTGTAAGCAGTCTGCGAAACGAGCAGCAGCGCATTAAGCAGAACATCAAGAAACAGCAGCAGGCTCTCGAAGCCAACAAGAAACAGGTGCAACGCAAACTGCGTGACCTTGACCGCATAAATGGCGACATGAGCCGTCAGCAACGCTCCATCGACTCAGTAAACCATGAGATACGCCGCATCAACACCGACATCAACATGCTCAACACACAGCTCGACGAACTTACGTCGCAGTTGGCTGAGCGCAAGGCAGCATACGTGAAGTCTGTTCGCTACATGGCACGACAGCGCGGCATACAGAGTCAGATGATGTTTGTTTTCTCAGCAAAGAACTTTGCCGAGATGTACCGCCGCCTGCGTTTCACCCGTGAGTATGCCGCATTCCAGCGCACGCAAGGCAAAGCATTGCAGGACAAGCAGAATCAGGTCAACGTAAAACGCTCGCAACTTGACCAGGCCAAGGGCGAGAAGTCTACCGTTCTGCACCGTGGCCGTCGCGAGCAACAGAAACTGGTTCAGCAGAAGAATGAGCAGCAAAAGATAGTATCATCACTGCAGAATCAGCAGAAGACCATACAGGCTGTCATTGCAGACCAGAAGAAGAAGGATGCTGCACTCAACGCCCGGATTGACAAGCTGGTGGCAGAGGAAGTGGAGCGTGCACGTCAGCGTGCATCCGCCGAGGCACATAAAAAAGCCGACCAGGCAGAGGCTGCCAAAAAGAAGGCTGCCGAACTGGCGCGCCGCAAGGCTGAAGCTGAAGCCAAAGCCAAGGAGAATGCAGAGCGCATAGCTGCTGCAAAGGCTAAGGAAGAGAAAGCCAAGGCAGAGGCGCGTGCTGCTGCAAAGGCCGCAAAGGATAAGGCAGAGCGTGAGCGCGCCGAACAGGCTGCACGCGAGGCAGAAGCCGCACGTGTGGCTGCCGAGCGCAAGGCCAAGGCCGACAAGGAAAAAGCCGACAAGGCTGTGGCCGAGGCTAAGAAAGAATCTGAAAGTGCCGCCACCGTCTCAACTGCCGACCGCAAGCTAAGCGGTTCATTTGAAGCAAACAAGGGCAGACTGCCACTACCTGTTGCAGGTGGCCGCATCGTGAGCCACTATGGTCAGCACGGTGTAGAAGGACTGCCGGGTGTGGTGCTCGACAACAAGGGTATCAACATTCTCGGCGGCGCCGGTGCTGCAGCACGCTCTATATTTGAGGGCGAGGTGAGTGCCGTGTTCAACGTAGGTGGTTCCATGGGCGTGCTTGTAAGACACGGACAGTATATTTCCGTATACTGTAACCTGAAGTCAGTCAGCGTATCACGAGGACAGAAGGTAAGTGCACGCCAGACCTTAGGCACAGTGGGAACGGACAACATACTGCAGTTCCAGCTTCGTCGCGAGCGTGACAAGCTCAACCCGGAGGTATGGCTCGCAAGATAGTCACCCAACAATGTATTGATATTAACAACACTAACGAGATATAATCATGAACAAAAAACTGCTAACCATATCTGCGATGTTCACTGTAGCAGTCGCTCTTCCCGTTGCTGCCCAGCAGTCGCGCGATGATTTTGCAGCCAACCGTGCCGTGTGCGCTGACAACTATCTTGCCTACCCCGACCCCGTGGGTGTAACATATACTGCACCGCCGCGCGGTTATCAACCTGTATACATTAGTCACTACGGCCGTCACGGTTCGCGCTGGCTGATAGGTCGCACGGCTTACGAAAAAGCCTACGACGTTCTGCGCGAAGCCAGCGATGCCGGCCAGCTCACCCCTCTGGGTTTCCGCCTGATGCAGAGCCTCGACACCCTGCGCCATTATGCCCAGGGCCGTGATGGCGAACTCACGCCCTTAGGTCACCGACAGCATCAGGGTATAGGCCGCCGCATGTACGGCAATTTCCCTCAGTTGTTTAATGGAAAAGGCAAGGTGGAGGTACGCAGTTCCACAGTCATACGATGCATACTCTCAATGACGAACTGCATTAATGAACTGAAGTCGCTGTCACCTTCCCTGAGGTTTGACATTGATGCCGCTGCCAACGACATGGCCTTCATCAACAACAGGGACAAGCTCAACGACATAAAGCCCTTCCGCCCTGCAGGTCCCGCTGGTTCCATGCACAGTGATGCCGCTACACAGCCATCCCCTCGCTTCACCCCAGACCGATTCCTAAACTCCATTTTTGCTTCCGAGTCTTACTGGCGCAACCACATAAAGCATCCCACACGCTTTGCCATTGACGATGTCTGGAAGATATATGCTGATATGCAAAGCTTAGAACCGTGGCAGCGTGTTGACCTCAACGGCTATTTCACCGACGAGGAACTGTATGCCATCTGGATTAAGCGCAATGCCGACTGGTATCAGTCGCACGGTCCGTCAACGCAGGAGGCTGACAGCAAGCAGATGATGCGCCAGAACCGTTTGCTGCGGAATATTGTAGAAAAGGCAGACTCATGCCTTGCCATGATAAAGGGCAACGCCAAGGAACCCGTCACAGCCTCATTGCGTTTCGGCCATGAGGTGGTGGTCATGCCGCTTGTGTGCAGCCTTAACCTCAATGGTTTTGGCACCCACTATGCAAACACCGACATGCTTGAACAGAATGGATGGTATTCCTACCGCATGTTTCCAATGGCAAGCAACGTGCAGATAGTTTTCTATCAAAATCCAAAAGCAAAGGATTCTTCTGATGATGCGACACTCGTGAAGGTTATGCTCAACGAGCGCGAAGCCACCATGCCGCAGCTTACACCGGTTCACGGCGGCGTATATTACCGCTGGAGCGACCTCAGAAACTATATGCTCCAGCGTGTGGCTGCGGCAGAACAGAAGAAGAGCATCGTCATACTCTTTGAGAATGACGTGCATTGCGGCATTGATGGCTACGCCCAAATGCGCGGACTGGCTGATGCCATTGAGCGCAGCGATACCGCCAGTGTAGCACTCGTGTCGATGGGCGACTACCTGCAGGGCGCACTGGCAGGTGCCATCTCAGGCGGTCAGTATATCGTGGATATCATGCGCAAGATGCACTATGATGCCATCACACTGGGCAACCATGAATTTGACTATGGCACCGAGCACATGATAGAACTCCTGACAAAGGTCGATGCACCAGTCGTATCATCCAACTTCTTCAAGTATGGTGACAGCAAACCTGTTTATGCTCCATATATAATAAAGGAGTATGGAGACAAGCGCATCGCATTCATCGGAACCACAACCCCCGAGACCATGCGCTCTGAACGCTATGCCTTCTATGATGCCAACGACCGTCAGACATACGACCTGCGCACTGACAGTGTGTATGCCTACGTTCAGCGTGCAGCCGACGAGGCGCGCCGCGAGGGTGCCGACTATGTCATCGTCATGTCGCACCTGGGAGAAGAGGTGCGCTCCACTGGCGTCACGTCACACCGTCTTGCTGCCGCAACGCGCGGCATTGACGTGATACTCGACGGACATACGCACGCAGTAATACCTTGCGATACGGTAATGAACCTTGACAATAAGCCTGTACCGGTAACACAGACAGGCACACAGTTTGCCAACATCGGCAAACTCGTAATCACGCCAGACGGTAAGTTCTCCGTATCACTCATCCCTACTAAAGACATACCATACACCAATGCTGCTGTCACAGCCACGGTCGACAGCATAAAAGCACTGATGTCAACCGTAACCAGCCGTCCCATAGCCACTCTGCCGTTCCCTCTCAGCGTACATGAATCTGATGGTAGCGGATGGATTGTACGCCATAATACTGCAGCCATAGGCGACCTCGTAGCTGATGCCATGCGCCAAGAGATGAACGCCGACATTGGTATCATCAACGGCGGAGGCCTGAGAAACGGTCTGCCGCAAGGAAATCTGACCTACGGCGACATCGTGTCGGTTCAGCCCTTCGACAATCATCTATGCCTTATTGAAGCAACAGGAGCGCAGATATTAAGCATGCTCACGAAGTGTACACAGAAATGTCCTGAGTATGACGGTTCATTCCCTCATGTATCGGGAATGAAATACACCGTACACTCCAAGACCGACCGCGTCACCGATGTCAGCATACTGAACCGCAAGACCGGGCGTTACGAGAAACTGAACCCTGCACACACCTACACCATAGGTCTTAACGACTACTATCAGGGCGGCGGCTTTTACAGTACGCTGAAGCAGTGCCGGCTCATAAAGAGCAGCACAAAGCTCAGCCGCGATGCACTGGCCGATTACCTGGAGCATACACTAAACGGTAAGGTGGGCGACACATACCGCACACCTCAGGGTCGTGTGACAGTCATTGATGACTGATGCCTGCTAAAGAAACAAAAAGACTGATGTCTTTCGTAACTTTGTTGACGGAACAACTATGCAATATGATACGATAATATGGGATCTTGACGGCACGTTGATGGACACGCTGAAAGACCTGTGGCTGTCAACCAACCATGCCTTATGCACTTTCGGTATGCCCGAACGTTCATACGACGAGGTTAGGCAGTTCGTGGGCAATGGCGTGCGCAAACTCATCGAGCGCGCTGTGCCCGACGGAGAGAACAACCCACAGTTTGAAGCCGTGTTCGCTGAATTTAAACGTTACTACATGCTGCACTGCAAGGACAACACCGGGCTTTATCCAGGCATTGCCGACACGCTGCGTAAACTGAAAGCGCGCGGCAAGCGCATGGCGATAGTCAGCAACAAACTGCAGGCAGGAGTGACTGAACTGCACCGCGAGTGGTTTGCCGACACCATTGAGGTGGCAATAGGCGAACGCGAGGGAATGAAGCGCAAGCCGGCACCCGACATGGTGGAACAGGCACTGCGTGAACTTGGCACAGACAAGGACGGTGCTGTCTACATAGGCGACTCCGACGTAGACTTGATGACGGCACGCAACAGCGGACTGCCCTGCATAAGCGTGCTGTGGGGATTCCGCGACCGTGACTTTCTCACAGAACATGGTGCCACATGCTTTGCAGAGACACCCGACGAGATATTAACAAACGTATAATCAAAGAACAAGAAAACATGAAAAAGACTCTACTGACTTTAGCCATGATACTCGGTGCGCTGCTGCCAGCAGTACAGACCATGGCTGACCCATTGGGATGCACCATCCCGGTGACTTCGTATCACTTCCGCGACAGTGCGAAGATAGTTAAAAACGGCTATACCACATACGACGTGAAGATAGACATGCCGGAGTATGGCACCATCAGCGACGTGGCACGCGACAGCGTCTATGCCCGCATCATTGCAACTGACAAGAAAGTGTCGGCGGGCAAACTGCCTGTAGACATCTATCAGGACCTCGACCGAGTGTTCAAAGAGAAAGCAAAGGAGTTTTTCGACTTGCACAAGAAGGATGCCGTCGATTCTGAAATGGAAGAGCATGGCCTGCCCTATTACTTCGAGATGGAAATCAGGCCTGAGGCGGTATGCTCGGAATACATCACAATGTATTTTACCGGCTATGAATACTGGGGTGGCGCACACGGTATGCCGTTTGAATATGGTGTGACAATCCTGACCAGCAACGGACATTCTCTCGTGTGGGACGACTATTCAAAGCGTCCTGAATACATGCGCCCAATTATCAGCAAGCACCTTGACCCGAGTCTGTTTGAAGACCCCACGAAGATTCGTCCGCTGCCGGCAACGAATCCGTGGCTGCGTGGCGACATGCTGGTATTCAAGTATGGTGCATACGAGATTGCTGCCTATGCCGCAGGTATGCCAGAGGCTGAGGTGCACTACTCTAAACTGACGGAATTTCTGACGCCACTGGTGATGAAGCTGTGTAACACCTACGACGACGAACATGAGGGAGCAGGAGCCGAAGACAGTTGCGGCGAGGATGCCGGCAACTCACTCGTCTACAATATGCTGACTGATGCGGGCGAGCGTAAGGTGGTAGGACAGCCAAACATAAAATCGTTTGTCACTGCAGTGCTTGACAAAGAGACCCTGGAAGAAGGCGAGTTGGATATGCGCAACGGCTACTGGGAGTACTTTCAGGAAGGCGACGGACATATAAAGTATAATGCCGCATACTGGAACCGCACCGATGGTTCCAAACTCTTTGTAATCAGCTATCATACGGGAGGTATTGTATACACCAATCCACAGACCGGCACGCCTAAGCACGGAGTTACGTGGTCAAGCAGTCCGTGGATGTATTACGACGTAAAGCCTTTGGAGGATGGCGACGACATGCAATACGAAACCGGATACATAACTTATCTGTATGACGCAAGCAGAAAGGTGCTGACACCCGTATACGACATGAGCCTGCTTGGCAACATGGATGAGATACAACAGCACCGCTACCTGATTCTTCCCCGACAGGGCAAGGACATCAAGGTGCAGGAAGGAGAACCGCGCACCAGCAACTTCCGCTACCGCACGCTTCGCTGGGACGGCATGAAGTTTATTGACGGTATGAAACAGAAAGAATAAGCAGCAATGACAATATGCTATATAGTAGCGATGGAGGCTGAGGCACAGCCGCTCATCAACCAATACAAGATGCAGGAGCGCGAAGGATTCTTCGCGCCCCTGCCTTGTCGTTTATGGGAACAGTCTGACCTGGATGTGCTGCCATGCACGCTTTACGTGCTGATGCCGGGTCGACAGTATGACCGTGATTTGATAGGCTGCGAGGCTGCTGCAATGCTGACAACACTCGCAATCGAACGGTTGAAGCCAGATGTGGTTGTCAATAGTGGCACATGCGGTGGCTGGAACCGCTACGGCATGAACGTAGGCGAGGTGTATCTTGGTTCCGGAGCCATGTTTCATGACCGTCGTGTGCCTGGCGACAACGCCTGGGCTACACAAGGGCTGGGCAACTATGCCACATGGCAAGGCACAGCGAAAATGGCTGAAACTCTGGGTCTGCAAACCGGTAAGGTAACTACAGGTTCGTCATTCGACATGACGGCTGAAGAGGAACAAACAATATATGATAATGACGGCCGTCTGAAAGAGATGGAGGGTGCCGCCGTAGCGATGGTTTGTTCACTTTACCACATGCCGGTGATACTGGTCAAGGCGGTAACCAACCTGCGCGATGCGCCGCAGGACGATATGGAGGCTTTCAGCAAGAACCTGCACACGGCAGCAGAGGCTCTGCTGAAAGTCAACAAACAAATTATTGCATACCTGTCCACACAGCCTACCATGTGACCAGCGACACAGGTAAACCCTACTTTTCGTTTTCTCTGATAAATGCCAGCAGGCGGTCTACGGCATCGGCCTCGGGTATGTTTTTCATCACACACTCCTTATTCTTATACAGGGAAATCTTTCCCGGGCCTGCGCCTACATAGCCGTAGTCAGCATCGGCCATCTCACCTGGGCCGTTGACTATGCAGCCCATAATGCCTATCTTCAGTGTCTTGAAGCGCGGATTCTCCTTCGCAGCCTCTGTCACTGCAGCCTTGATGCGTGCTATGGTGCCCTGCAGGTCGTAGAGTGTGCGACCGCAGCCGGGGCATGAGATATACTCTGTCTTGGTGAAACGCACGCGGGCAGCCTGAAGGATTGATGTAGACAAGTCTTTTAGTGAAGAGTGAAGAGTGAAGAGTGAAGAATTTGAATTACCATTAGACTGAATGTTATCCGCATGGGATTCTTCACTCTTAACTCTTAACTCTTCACTTGATGACATCACTTCTCCTTTATTATATATGACGAGTTCCTTTGCCTTGCCGTCAATGAGCGGAGCACCTGCCCACGCTGCGGCAGCCAGCATCAGACTGTCATCGTCGTCCTCATTCAGATACACGTGGAGGGTGTCATTCTCTATGCGGCGTTCCACTTCATTTGCAGTCACCTGCAACAGTTTCTTCGCTACGGGAATCTCGCACTCAGGCTCCTCGCTGAGACTGACACGGATGGTGTCGCCGATGCCTTCAGTGAGCAGTGCACCGATGCCTACGGCAGACTTTATGCGGCCGTCCTCACCTTCGCCTGCCTCTGTCACTCCGAGATGCAGCGGATAGTGCATGTCCTCCTTGTCCATAGCCTGAACAAGCAGTCTGACAGACTTGACCATCACAACGGTGTTGCTGGCCTTGATGGAGAGCACCACATTCTGGAAATCCTCACGCTTGCAGATGCGCAGGAACTCCATGCACGATTCCACGATACCTTCGGGTGTGTCGCCGTAGCGCGACATGATGCGGTCTGAGAGCGAACCGTGGTTCACACCTATGCGGATGGCGGTGTGATGCTCCTTGCAGATGTTGAGGAAAGGAATGAAGCGTTCCTCTATCTTCTGGAGTTCTGCCTTGTATTCCTCGTCGGTATATTCCAGTTTCTTAAAGGTGCGGGCCGGGTCAACGTAGTTGCCGGGATTGATGCGCACCTTCTCACAATAGAGTGCCGCCACGTCGGCCACGTTAGCATTGAAGTGCACGTCGGCCACGAGCGGAGTCATGATGCCCTCCGCCTTCAATGCAGCAGAGATGTTCTTCATGTTTTCCGCCTCACGACTGCCCTGAGTTGTCAGTCTGACGAGTTCGCCGCCAGCCTCTATAATGCGCTTAGCCTGCGCCACGCAAGCCTCGGTGTCGTTGGTATTGGTGGTGGTCATTGACTGCACGCGTATCGGTGCATCGCCGCCTATCTGTACGTTACCCACCATAGTGGGAGTAGTCTGTCGTCTTTTTATTTCCATTAGTTTGTCTTATACTCGTACTTCACCTCGGCAAGGTCCTTGTTGGCCTTCTCTATCTTCTTGCCCAAGCCAGACTTGTATGCCTTGAGTTTCTGACGTATGTCTTCATCGCCAAGTGCCAGCATCTCCATTGCGAGGATGGCGGCATTCATGGCACCGTTCACGCCTACTGTGGCAACAGGTATGCCCGGTGGCATCTGTATGATTGATAGCATGGCGTCAAGTCCGTCGAGCATACCCTTGATAGGCACGCCGATGACAGGCAGCGACGTAGAAGCCGCTATCACGCCAGGCAATGCTGCCGCCATGCCTGCAGCTGCTATGATGACGCGTATGCCGCGACCCTCTGCAGTGCGTGCGAACTGTTCTACTGCACCTGGAGTACGGTGTGCTGACAAAGCATTTACCTCGAAAGGTATCTGCTGTTCGTTGAGAAAGTTCATTGCCTTCTCCATTACGGGCATGTCACTTGTGCTGCCCATGATGATGCTTACAATTGGCTTCATATATAATTAAGAGTTAAGAATTAAGAATTAAGATTTGTGCATTATAAATTATGCATTATGAATTGTGAATTGTGCATTATAAAACTATTCCAACGAATCCTGCTGCCACGCCTATCAGGTAGCCGCCTACTATCTCGCCAAGCGAATGGATGCGCAGCAACATGCGGCTGGTGCCGAGCACGCCGGCAAGCAGTATGAGGAAGCACAGCCACCACAGCGGATAGAAACCGAAGATAAGCGAGAATGCCACCACGGCTCCCGTGGTAGCCCCGACGGCCGCCGTGTGGGTGGAGATTTTCCACCAGTGGTTGATGATGGCACAGATAATCTGCGTGATGAGTGCCGCCACCACCACCGACGTGATGATGTGTGCCACGTGCTGCAACTGCATCACATAGAGGCAGACGAAATAGCACACTATTGAAATGACGTATGGCACGTAACGCGCCTCACGCTGCATGAGTTTGAGCAACGGCCAGCCCTGATAGTGCCGATACAGCCGTATGAGCGTAGTGGGCAGCAGACAGGTGAAAAGCCATACCAACAGCAGCAGGTGAACCTTGTAGCCCCAGTGCAGCATGCTCAGATAAGTAAACAGGAAGAGCGCCAGCAGCCCCATGAGCGGCAGGTAAAACGGTGTGAAAACTATACTGATATAGTTAGCCATCGTAAGTATAAGGCGGTTTCTTCTCATTTTCTCATTGCAGCGATGGGTATGCCCATCTGCTCACGGTATTTCGCCACGGTGCGGCGTGCTATGGGGTAGCCTTGTTTCTTCAGTTCGGCTGCCAGTTTTATATCGCTCAGCGGCTTGCCCTTCGGCTCCGCATCTATTATCCCTTGCAGTGCATTCTTTATTTCACGTGTTGACACCTCCTCGCCTCCGCCAACATCGTAGCGTGCTGAGAAGAACTGCTTCACGCGTATGGTGCCCCACGGCATCTGTACGTATTTCGTACTGCATGCGCGTGAAACGGTAGTAAGGTCTACGCCGGCCAAATCTGCCACGTCCTTCAGTATCATCGGCCTGAGGTCGCTATCGTCGCCCGTCAGTATATATTTGCGCTGCAACTTGATTATGGCACGCATGGTCTGCGTCATGGTGCGCTGCCGCTGCCTGATGGCTTCTATGTATGAGCGTGCGCGGTTCACCTTCTGCTGTGCATATACCAGTCCCTCCTTGTCCGTACGTGTCATCGACGAGGGATTCTGGCGGTAGCCGTCAATCATTTCCTCGAAGTCGCGCGACACTCGCAGTTCAGGCACCTTGCCATGGTTCAGCGCCAGCTGTATGTTTTCATTGTCGTCCCACGTCAGTATGAAGTCGGGCGTCACCTGTTCTGTGCTATGACCCATGGTCTCGTCAAGCGATGCTCCTGGGCGCGGGTTCAGCCTGCGTATCTCACCGAACACGTCGTCGGCTGTCTGGCTGCCCATCTGCATGGTTTCGGCTATGCGCTGCCAGTGTTTCCTTATGAAGTCGTTCCAATGGTTGCTCACCACCTCATGCATCAGCTTGGTCATTGGCGACGGGTTCTTCCTCAGTATCTGTATCTGCAGACACTGCTGCAGCGACTGCGCCCCTATGCCCGGCGGGTCAAATCCCTGCAGTATCGTGAGCACGCGCTCCACCTCTTCTTCGCTGACGTCAATGTATTCGTGTATGGCGATGTCGTCGCTCAGTGCGGCCAAATCCTTGCGCAGCAGGCCGTCGCCATCGAGCGAACCGATGAGGTATTCCATTATCATCTCCTGCCGCTCCGTCAACTCATGCTCGGCCACCTGCTCATGCAAACGGTCATAGAAAGACTCCTGATTTCCCCACACACGTTCCTCGCGGTCGCCATCCGGGTCACGGTTGTTCTGCCGCTCATAGTCAGAGGTCTCAAGGCGGTCGTCGAGACTCATGTTCTCCAGCACGCTGTCGAGTTCGTCACGTCGTTCATCCTCCGCCGACTCCTGACTGTCAGAGCCTTCCGCATTATCGGAATAATCCGGATCTTCAGCGTAATCTGAGAAATCCGTGTCTTCCTGCCCATCACCGTCAAGTGCGGGGTTCTCGTCCATCTCCGCACGCACACTTTCCTCAAACTGCATCAGCGGCATCTCAAGCATACGCATCATCAACACCTGCTGGGCATTGAGCGAATGTGTCTGCCTGAGTTCCTGCGTGAGCTGCTGCTCTTGTGTATTTGACAGTTCCTGTGCCATCGATTAGTATATCGCAATATTAAAAATTGAAGAATTGAAGAACTGAAGTTATTACCGCATGGCAACTTTAATTTTTCAATTTTTCCATCCTTCAATATTTCTTAGTGCAAAGTTACAAAATAATTCTGAAACAAACAAAGTTTTGACTAAACTATTCTTTTTTCCTTATCTATATTATAATAACCATAGGGTAAAGTATTAAAACGGCTGTGCACTCTTTAATGTATGCACAGCCGTTTTACATCATACTATTCTGACCAAATCCCCATCATCAAAACCAGTCGTTACTTTTTTTCCGTCAAACAAACCTTTGGATGCTTTTGTAATGGAAAAATACTCTTTAAGTATTGACACAGTGTTTTCTAAGAAATCCTTCCATTCCATATCTACATGCACATGACAATATTTGGGTGATTCGTATGCTGATTCCTCTGACCACGAATCATTGTCTTCATCATATTCCTCATGCCCTGTCAAATACAGGCAATAGCCTTCTTCCGCCTCGTATATTCCAATGTTGAGCACGATAATATTTTCTGGAACATGCTCTTCCTTTATTATACTGTCAAGCCAGTTTGATATTTCCTTTTTCATATCTTGCGCCATTCCTGTTGAAGCAATAGCCAACTTTTTCAAGCATGATAATAATCTATTCATCATTTTCTGTTTTTGATTAGTTTCATTTCACTTTTATAAAAACGTCGTTATAGCGGAAATAGTATTTACCTCGTAATTTGCACCCGATTACAGTGTAATTTGAGTACTTTTACAGTGTAATATGATATAGGTATTACGAAACTATAGTTATCAACCGTGAAATTGTACTTAAAAAGTAACCTTCATTTTCCTCACTTAACAAGGTCGAGCCAATAGCAGGGGGTTAGCTTGCGCTCGTATGAGTGCGGCTGATGAAGTTTCCTGCTGATTTCGGCTTCTGAGAACATGGAGAGGTCTTCTTTTTCATGGAAAGGATCGCCGAAGGTGACGCAGTTTCCTTTCTCGTCAGTAAACTGGTGGTCTCTCGCACAGATGGTACCGCTTATCTCTACCCTGCCATACATGATGAGGGTCGGTATGCCGTGAAGGTCGCTGCCCTTGGTGTAGATTGCCATTCTCAACACCTCATCGCCCCTCAGTTTTATAGGCTGAAGCTGCATCGAATCCTTTGCTGCTGAAGCCACATGCATGTTCTTTGCGTTAAATACCTTTCTCTTGGCATAGTCCACACGGATGATGTTGCCATTATCAGTCTTGAAACAACCGTACGGCCGCCAGTCGCCGCCACTCAGACTCTTGTGCAGGCTGCCCATCTCCTCCTTTACCAGTTGCTCATACCGTTTCTGTTCCTGCGGAGAGTAATAGTCAATGATGTAAAGCTTGTCATACACCCACAGGTCGCCATTTTTACCATAGCAGTAACCACGGAATCCGTGGTTATGCCACTCTGCTGGGTTCTGCTGAGCCATTCTCTTTCGGAACGCCTCGTCAAAAATCTCGTCAAACCTTTGCGTAAATTCGTTGGCATCCACGATGTCATGCAAGGGATATTTCCTTCTTATGGGAAATTCCATCATCGGCACAAGGGCCTTGGCATTGCCGCACGCTATCAAGCGCGTCACCCAGCCCAGTTTCGCCGTGTCAGTTGGAACGTAGGATACGTTTACATTCTGCATCCTCAACGTATCCGAAGTGGAGTCTGCATCTGATTCCTTAAATACAAAATACCTGTTTATGGTCAGCAAGGAAAATATAAACGCCATGCCCCAAAACAGCAGTTGCAGCATAATAGGTATCAGGGGCTTTTTCTTTTTCACAGGTGTTACGCCCCTTTTCAACTCTTCTGCATCCACTGGTTTCAGTGGACCGTCCATTTCCTGTCTGAAGCATAGGTTGTCCTTAGTGGTGAAATATACGTCATCGTAATCGTCGTCTGATTCCGGTATGAAGCACTTCAGCGTCTCGCCTGCAAACGGCTTCCATGCTCCTTCGGCATCCTCCGGCACCTCATACCATGCCGTCACCTGTTTGTTGAAACGCTTTTCCTCATCAAAATACACCATATCGATCAGCCAGTAGCAGAACATGTTATAACCGATAGTTGACGGCAGCGTAAGTGTATATCCTTCGGCATCCTGCGTCACTGTAGGGCGCTGCACTGACTTTTCTTCCGTGGAATACATCTCCACAAATTCGTCGATAGCCCGGTCTATCTCTTCACGTGACATCGCCGCATGAATGACGCGCTTGCCCACCCATGTCTCATCCTTTATCAGATGATTCATGGTTGTAATCCACTGCCCGGTGCGTTTTTTCCACCAGTGTATTATGTAAAGAATTATTATTGCAACAATTATTAATGCTAAGATTATCAGGAAATTGAACATTTCTGGATAATCACGGCTCATAATCTTTATAATGTCGAAGAACATATTCATAGATATTGCAAAGTTACAAAGTTTTTCCGAATTTCAGGTGATTTCAATAAAAAAAGTAATAGAATATATTTTTCCCGCATTTCTTGGTTGTTTAAAGAAAACTTCGTAACTTTGCAGTTCGGATAATTTTTTAATCAAAAACACAATTAATGAAAAAAATCTCAATGGGACAGATACGCACCGTAATCTGCGCTATTTATCTGCTGACAGCAATGACCGTAAGTGCCAAGTGCGGTTATTATCGTACTTACGAGGATTTCATTGAAGGAAATCTGATATCTCTGGACACAATATTTGCAGACGCTCATGGTATAGGACGACAATTCTGGTGGGGTGGCAACGACTACACCCTCACCACGGGGAACAAAGACACCGACAAGAAACTGAAGAAAGAAGCCCTTATCTTAATGAAGGACGACACGCTTTATGTCAACTGCCGCAAACTGCGCTTCGAAAAGACTCGCTTTGCCAACGGATATGCTAAAACCAGGCGCATAGGGAAACGTAGTCTGATATTCGTAAACAGAACCATAGGAAAAAAAGCACAGTCTGATGTTATTGTATCAGAAATGATGTTTGGTGCCATCGGTGGAGCTCTTGTAGGCAGCCAACAGATAAAGCAACGCGTGTGCTACATCGTTTCAAATGGTAGCGACGAAAAAGGACGCACAGAGGTTCGCATGATTGACGATGCCTTGATGGAAAAGATGATTTATGGCCATGATGACCTGTATGAGGAATACTATTCAGAGGAAAAAGAATCAAAACGTAATTTGGCCACACGTGTGTTGCCAATCTTGGCGAAGGCGGGATTGTTTGAACTATCTGAACAGGAGAAGATGAACGATGACACTATGCTATCGGAAATTCCCGACACCGTTGAAAAAAAGGTTGACAAAAACAAAGAACTACCATCCAGCACCCAGTGCGGCTACTGCTGCTCATACGAGGAACTGATGGGAAATCAGTGGAAGGCTCTTGACAATATATACAGCGATATAAACGGTCAAGGACGCAAACTGTGGTTTGGAAACAATGACTACAGACTGACAACGGAGAATGACTCCATCGACAAGGTGTTGAAGAAAGAAGCTTTCGCCATAATGAAAAAGGATGAACTGTATGTGAACTGCCGTAAGCTGGTGCGCAGCAATGTACGGTTCAAAGGCGGCTATGCAAGAGCCTGGCGCAGCGATAATGATGAAATTATCTTCGTAAACGAGGTGATAGGCAAAGAGGCGCAGCTCTGGCAGACATCTTCGAATATGCTTGCAGGCTCAGGCGGCAACTTTACATACAGCAGCAACCAGATACGCCACCGAGTGTGCTATCTCATCTCTGACGGTAGCAATGGGAAAGAATATACCGAGGCCATCCTGATTGACGATGCACTGATGGATAAACTCCTTGAAGGCCATAACGACTTATACGCCGAATACTATTCAGAGGAACAGAAGTCAAACCGCATGTTGGCCAAGCACGTATTTCCGATTTTGATGAAGGCAGGGGTGCTTGCCATGCAAACAAGAGAATAACGGAGAATGGCAATGTGATATTTTTCCCGCTTTTCTTGGTTGTTTAAGGAAAACCTCGTAACTTTGCACTCAAAGGATTGGTAACATAAAATACAGAGATGTTATGACGGCACTACAACTGAATGCGGAAATGCTCCGTAATATGAGTATCATAGTAGAGGATGAAAAACTACTGAGACGCGTTGCGAAGTATCTTCGCAAGGTGGTGGCAGAGAAGGTTGCCGACTCTACGCTCATGTCGAAAAAGGAATAAAAACACTCTCAACAAATAAAAACAGCCAGACTTCAAGTAAGAAGCCTGGCTGTTTTTTATATTGCCTAATAATGTTCTTTTTTACTTTACCTCCCAGATGTCGTTGGTCTCGAGGAGCTCTGCGAAGTTGTGGTACTTCTTGGCTGCCTTTACCTCCTCAATCTGTGCTGTTACGCAGTCGTCGTAGGTTGGAGCGTCAACGTCGCGGATTACACCGAGGGCTACAGGGAAGCCGTCGCCGTTACCCATGAGGGCGAGCTTCAGCTGCAGGGTGTTGTCCTCACAGTGTGCATCGTGAACGAGGATGTCCTTTTCGGTGATGCCGTTCTCGCCAATCTTCACAACCTTCAGTCCGAAGCCCTCCTGTACGAGTCCGAATTCACGGTCTTTACCAAAGATCAATGGTTTGCCGTGCTCTACGTAGATGGCGTTCTCCTCACGACCAGCCTTGTTATACACTGCATCGTGACAACCATTGTTGAAGATTACACAGTTCTGCAGCACCTCAACGACAGATGCACCCTTGTGTGCGTTGGCAGCCTTCAGCACGCTGATAGTGTGCTGACCATCGGTAGCCACTGTACGAGCGAAGAAATGTCCGCGTGCACCGAAGCAGAGTTCTGCAGGACGGAACGGATCTTCCACAGTGCCGTAAGGACTTGACTTAGAGACGAAGCCACGTGGAGAGGTTGGAGAATACTGTCCCTTTGTCAGACCGTAGATGCGGTTGTTGAGCAGTATCATGTTGAGGTTGATGTTACGGCGGTTAGCGTGTATGAAGTGGTTACCACCGATAGCGAGTCCGTCACCGTCACCGCTGATCTGCCATACGGTGAGGTTTGGGTTAGCTACCTTTGCGCCTGTTGCTATGGCAGCGGCACGACCGTGTATGGTGTTCATACCGTATGTAGCCATGTAGTGTGGCAGACGGCTTGAACAGCCGATACCAGATATTACGGCAGTATTCCAAGGCTCTACGCCGATTTCTGCCATTGCCTTATGAAGTGATGCGAGGAAGAAGTGGTCGCCGCATCCCGGACACCAACGTGGCTGTCCTTTCTTATAATCTTGAGCTGTAAATTCCATGTTACTTTTATTTTTTAACTACGAATTATGCGAATTATACGAATTTATTCCTTACGAATTAGAAACTCTTGAATTATACAAATTTGTTCCTTTATAATTAGGGAATCGTTCAAATTTAAGCGATGGCTCACCAAAGTTTATCAATATGGCCAAAGGGTAATTAGCTACTTTAGCATAATTGATGGATTGAGAGCGATGCATGTCATCCAATTCCTTAACAGCCTTTAATTCTATGATGATTTTATCATAGCAGACGAAATCAGGAATAAATGTTGAGCTCAACTGAATTTCATGATATGAAGCATGTATCTGAACCTCTCTTTGGTAAGGGATTCCTTGTTTTCTCAGTTCAATCTCAAATGCATCCTGGTAAACCTTTTCTGTGAATCCACATCCAAAAAACCGATGCACTGCCATAGCCGCTCCGATAATCTTATGCGACTCCTCAGGAAAGGAAATATGGATGTTGGAATTCAACTGACTCATGAAAATTCGTTTAATTCGTAAAATTCGTAGTCGCTCTATAATTTTTTATTTGTTGATAATCTCTGTAAAGGCCTCTACGAGTTCGTTGACCACGAATGGCTGGCCCTTCACCTGGTTGAACTGAGCTGGTACGAAACCGTCAACCTTCATGCGGAGGTAACCGGCAAGCTGACCCATGTTCTGCTCTGCCACTACCACCTTCTTGTACTTGGTGAGTACCTCAGCGGTGTTCTTTGGCAGTGGATTGAGGTAACGGAACTGTGCAAGGGCAACCTTCTTGCCTGCAGCACGCATCTCGTCCATTGCAGCATGCAGGTGTCCGAAGGTAGAACCGAAGCCTACGATGAGCAGGTCAGCGTCATCCTTGTCGCCCAGTACCTCAAGGTCAGGCACCTCTATGTTAGCAATCTTCTGAGCACGCTTGCGTGTCATCAGGTCGTGGTTCTCTGGGTTTGTAGAGATAGCACCTGTCTTGTCGTCCTTCTCCAGTCCGCCGAGGATGTGCTGGAAGCCCTCACGACCAGGCACTGCCCAGTAACGTGTGCCGTTCTCTGCACGCATGTATGGAGTCCACTTACCCTTCAGCTCCTCAGGAACGTATGGAGGGTTGATGCCGTCCATCTTAGTCAGGTCAGGCAGCTTGAATGCAGCTGAACCGTTAGCAACGTATGCATCGGTCATCAGCACTACAGGAGTCATGTGCTCCAGAGCCATCTTGGCTGCGTCGAAGGCAGCATAGAAGCAGTCTGTAGGACTTGTTGCAGCGATTACAGGCATTGGTGACTCACCGTTACGGCCGTAGAGACACTGCAGGAGGTCAGTCTGCTCAGACTTTGTTGGCAGACCTGTAGCAGGACCGCCACGCTGTACGTCGAGCACTACGATAGGCAGCTCCATGATGACAGCGAGGTTCATAGCCTCAGACTTCAGACAGATACCAGGACCAGAGGTTGATGTAACCGCCAGTGCACCGGCAAATGATGCACCAACGGCTGATGCGCAGCCTGCTATCTCGTCCTCACACTGTACGGTGGTGACGCCGAGAGACTTGTGCTTTGACAGCTCGTGCAGCACGTCGGTTGCAGGAGTGATAGGGTAAGAACCCAGGTACAGCTTCAGTCCGGCCTTCTCTGCAGCGGCGATGAAACCGTAAGCAGTAGCCTTGTTACCTGTGATGTCCATGTAACGTCCAGGAGTCTTCTCCTTAGACTCTATGCGATATACGTTGATAGCGCTTGAGTGAGTGTTGTGACCGTAGTCATAACCTGCCTGTATAACCTTTATATTAGCCTCTGCAACGCCTGGCTTCTTAGCGAACTTCTCCTTCAGGAAGTTAGCCGCGAGTTTGAGGTCGCGGCTGAAGAGCCAGCAGACGAGTCCGAGTGCGAACATGTTACGGCACTTGAGCATAGCCTTGTTGTCCATTCCGCTGTCCTTCAGGGCATCCTTCACCATAGTGGTGATAGGGCACTGGATTACGCGGTCAGGGTCGATGTTCATCTCACCGAGGTAGTCTGTAGTCTGGAACTGAGCCTTGTCGAGGTCAGACTGCTGGAAAGAGTCTGTGTCGATGATGATGGTAGCGTTCTTCTTCGCATACTTGTACTGAGTCTTCAGTGCAGCGGCGTTCATAGCCACGAGCACGTCGCACTCGTCACCCGGTGTGTAAACCTGACTTGCACCAATGTGTACCTGGAAGCCACTGACACCTGTCAGCGAACCTTGCGGGGCGCGGATGTCCGCCGGATAGTCTGGGAATGTTGAGATGCTGTTACCTACGGTAGCCGATACCGTAGAGAAGATGTTTCCGGCCAACTGCATGCCGTCGCCGGAGTCACCTGAGAAGCGCACGACCACCTGGTCGAGCTCTTTGATGTCTAATGCTTCTGCCATTTTCTCCTTAGTTTTTATAAAAGTTTAATGTTTGTATATTCTTTGCCTTATGGTTTTGCCATATCAGAAATGTTATCCTGAAAACTGCAAAGTTACTTATTTTCTGCGACATCACAAAATATTTTGCGTCGAAATAAAGACAAAAGTCACGAAACAGGCTGATTTCTTGACATATTGTAAATTAAAACGGTCATTATTTGCGCCTTTTGCTTTTTTTTAGTAATTTTGCAGAGAAAAGCATAGAATCGGTATAGGATACACGGGACTACCTGTGTAATCCTCAAAAAACAACAACAACATGGAACGACTTACTATAGTGAAAGTTGGCGGTGCCGTGGTGGAAGACCCCGAGCAACTTGCCGCCCTCATCAGCAATTTCTCGCAGATTGAGGGAAAGAAACTACTCGTGCACGGCGGCGGACGACGCGCTACGAAGATTGCAGCTCAACTGGGCATTGAGAGCCAAATGGTGGGAGGCAGACGCATTACCGACAAAGAGATGCTATCCGTAGTGACGATGGTCTATGGCGGACTGGTAAACAAGAACCTCGTGGCGCAGTTGCAGGCACAGGGAGTGAATGCGCTCGGCCTGACTGGCGCCGACATGGACGTGATACGCTCGCACCGCCGCCCGCTGAAGAAGATGAAGATGGACGACGGCACAGAGCAGATGGTTGACTTCGGTTTCGTGGGCGACGTAGACCGTGCCGACGGCGACCGCCTTGCACAGCTCATCAACAGCGGCGTGGTGCCTGTGGTGGCACCGCTGACTCACGACGGTCAGGGCAACATACTCAACACCAATGCCGACACCATGGCCGGTACCGTGGCAAAGGCACTGGCTGGGCATTTCGACGTGACGCTCATATTCTCGTTTGAGAAGAAAGGCGTGCTGAGCAATCCCGACGACGACGACAGCGTGATACCTGCCATCAACCGTCAGTCATACGAGAAATACGTGGCCGACGGCGTTATTTCCGGCGGCATGATGCCAAAGATAGAGAATGCCCTCGAGGCCGTAGAGGCAGGCGTGAAGAGAGTAATCATCACCCTTGCCACGCAGATTGACGGACAGCACGGCACGGTGATCAGTGCATAAATCTTTCAACTGTAATCCACGGTTTGAGTATCATACATGACATATTGCCACTGAAGAATCAAATGTACCGCCTGGCACTGCGCATCACGCTCAGCAGTCAGGAGGCAGAAGACGTGGTGCAGGATGTCATGATAAAGATATGGCAGCGGCGCGACAGCCTCGGCGAGGTGGACAACCTCGAGGCTTACGCCCTGCGCATGGTGCGCAACCTTGCTCTCGACCGCAGCCGCATGCATGTGAATCAGACCGAGGAACTGACCGACGAGACACCCACCGCCCACCTTCATTCGCCCTCGCCCGAAGCAGTGCTGGAGCACGACGAGCGCATCAGCACCATACGCACGGCAATGGAGCGGCTGCCCGAGAAACAGCGGTCGTGCATGCAGCTGCGTGACTTTGAGGGCAAGACCTATCGCGAGATAGCCGACGTGATGCAAATCAGCGAGGAGCAGGTGAAGGTAAGCATCTTTCGCGCCCGTCAACAGATAAGGCAGATGCTGACCGGCACAGGCAAATAGACTATTGGGAAGGCAGAAAATCTTTCTTCTATACAATGCAATATTAGGGACATTTTCCAAATTCACAGCATCTTATTGAATATTTTCATACTGTTTTGTAATTTTGCAGTTGAAATAATCAATGGAGGCAGCATAATGAATACTTTTATCTTAGCAGACAATCAGGAACTCACGTCACTTGCCGTTCGCAGCATCATTGACCAGTATGCCGACCATACGGTCATTCAGGCCACCCGCAGAATAGAACTGCTCAACGCCTTGAAGGAAAACCCTGAAAGCGTGATAGTGACTGACTTCGAACTTTTTGACTTCGACAACGCTGAGCAGATGCTCATCATCGGCGAGCGTTTCAGCAAAGCACGCTGGGTGCTGCTGTCAAACGACCTCACGGCCGATATGATTCGCCGAGTGGCATACGCCTCGGCGGCGTTCAGCGTGGTCTTTAAGGATGATCCACTCAGCGACATAAGCTATGCTCTGGGAGCCGCCAAGCGCGGCGAGCGCCACATAAGCCACAGGGCCATGGAACTGATTCTAAACAGCAGCAACGAGAGCGACGAGTGCGAACTGCTCACTCCCACCGAGCGTGAGATAACCATACTGATAGCTCTGGGCAAGACGTCGAAGGAGATTGCTGCCGAAAGAATACTGAGCGTACATACGGTAAACACCCATAAGAAAAACATTTTCCGCAAGCTGAGGGTTAACACCGCGCACGAGGTGACACGCTATGCACTGAGAGCCGGACTTATTGACTCTTCGGAGTTCTATATTTGATGTACTGACATTTCTTTATAATAACCTGTCTATCAGTAATTTGAAGACACTACTACCATTAGTTAGGTATATAAAATGCCATATAATCAGTATTGTGTATGTGCAGAAACCGAAGTAACTTTGCACTCAGAAAATGAAAGAGTTGAAGGATTGAAGAGTTTAAGAATTGAAGAATTGAAAGATTGAAGAGTTGAAGGATTAAAGAGTTTAAGAATTGAAAAATTGAAGGATTGAATAAACATAAAATATAAAGAAAGGAATATAACTATGGCAATTGCAAAATCACTTACAGAACTCGTGGGCAACACCCCACTTCTGGAACTCGGAAAATTCTCTAATGAGAAAGGTATTGAAACTCCTATTATCGCCAAGGTAGAGTTTTTCAACCCCGGCGGTTCAGTAAAAGACCGTATTGCGTTGGCAATGGTAGAGGCTGCAGAACAGAAGGGCATCCTAAAGCCGGGCGCTACAATCATAGAGCCTACATCGGGCAACACTGGCGTGGGTCTCGCACTTGTCAGCGCAGTCAAGGGCTACCACCTTATCCTCACTATGCCTGAGACGATGAGCGTGGAGCGCAGAAACCTCGTAAAGGCTTATGGTGCAGAGGTACGTCTGACCAGCGGCAAGGAGGGCATGGCCGGTGCCATCAAGGCTGCCAACGAACTGCGTGACTCCATACCGGGCAGCGTGATACTGCAGCAGTTTGAGAATGAGGCCAACCCTGCCAAGCACTATGCTACGACGGGTCCTGAGATTTGGAACCAGACTGAGGGCAAGGTCGACATCTTCGTTGCCGGCGTCGGCACGGGCGGAACTGTGTCTGGTGTAGGCAAATACCTGAAGGAGCAGAACCCCGGCGTCAAGGTTTACGCCGTAGAGCCGGCTTCTTCGGCAGTGCTCAACGGCAAGCCAAGCGGTCCTCACAAGATTCAGGGCATCGGTGCCGGTTTCGTGCCTAAGACTTACAACAGCGACGTTATCGACGAGGTTATCGACGTAGACAACGACGATGCTATACGCACAGGTCGCGAACTGGCTCAGCAGGAGGGTCTGCTTGTGGGCATCTCAGCCGGTGCGGCTGCATTCGCAGCAACCCAGCTTGCAAAGCGTCCTGAGAACAAGGGCAAGAAGATTGTAGCCCTGCTGCCTGACACAGGCGAGCGTTACCTCTCGACGGTGCTCTATGCCTTCGATGAATATCCACTATGATTGTCCGCCTGCATCACGCAGGTGACTGCAAATAGCGGAACAGAAATACGATAAACGAAACGATTCCCTTGCAAGGCTGAATGTCAGTCCTTTCAAGGGAATCGTTTTTTTTTATGTTGTCCGATGTTGTCTTTGTTGTCTTCAATAAAAAAGATGATGTTCGTTTCAAAGACAATTATTAATTCAATAGTCCGTTAAAAACTCAATAATATGTCATGCCGCCTTCCGCTGCAGACTAAAGAGGTCTTTGAAAATCTTACTAATTAAAGTTCGGTTCGGGCGGTACCCGCTTGTCTTAAAAATACGTTTCGTCAGGTAAGTATTG
>JAFPVC010000062.1 GCA_017413085.1 Prevotella sp. | reverse complement strand
TCTTTGAATGTCTGGAAATATTTTTTCACTTCCTTCCAACAGTCTTTTATTTTTGATGGTCCTAATTTGAAATGCTCGTAAAAATAACGGAATGTCCTATAGTCGTCAGTTCCTATAGAATCGTATAATTCATCTCCCAAATTCAGACTATTTTGCTCACAAATCAAATCAAATATGAAATCGATTCTTGTTGGGCGATCATAGCCTTTTTCGTGTAAGAATAGCCAAAACTCGTCATTTTGTAAAGTGTATTCAATGTTATCCCATTCACTGGCAATTTCTTGCTGACGTAGTCTCAAATGTTCAGAATCTTTCTCTCCAAAGTTAGAATGGTTAAGGAACAATGCTTTGATAAGTTCGGCGTTTGTCAATGAAATCTTACCGATGTTAAGACGAGTGAAAACTTTGATGGGGTCTTCATTAACGGATTCGTACCAAATGAATTTCACACTATTTAGAAGAATATTCTTGAATTTTGCTTTCTTTTCTTCATCATTGTTGAACCAAGATGTCACGGTTTGTTTCGACTGATAAATATGATAATAATCAATATTTTCATTCTTCTTGCTTTCGTCAATATTTTTTAGAAAATCTTTACTGTCATTTCTAGTTTCGTATTCTATGGAATATAAAGATTTTTCTTCTAGCACAGAAAGGATTATGAATAGAGTCGTCAATCGTTGCTGACCATCAATGACTTCCCAAGAACCCTTTAACAATGTTTCAACTTCTTCAATCGAAGTCGCAGCTTTAATGCTATTTAAGACATCTTCATCTTTTCGTTTAACAACTAATGGCTGTAAACAATAAAATTCATATTCTTGCTTTTTCTTTTGCAAGAACTCCAATATGTCATTCAGCAAGTCTTTAACTTGCTGTTCCGTCCAACGATATCCACGCTGATAGCTTGGTATAAAGAACTTCATTTCAAGAAGTTCGTTCACCGATTTTAGTTCAATCTTATTTTCTGCCATAATGATTTATCTTTTCTCTTTTCTCTTTTTTACAATATTTCTCTTGCTTTTATATTGTTTGTAATTATCTTTAATTTGTGCAATCCGTGTAATTCGTCTTAATCCGTTGTTTGAAAAAATCCTGTCAATCCATGTAATCTGTGGTCGTTAAATCTGAGAATCATGGTTCAGAAGTGCTATAGCCCTGTCTGCGATATCACGTGTAATGCCGTCATACGGGTCTGTCAGGATGAAATAGGACGACTGGGATTTCAGCCATACAGCCTCATCATCTATGATGACATAACGCACGTTGCCGTCAGTATGTTCTGCCAGCCATGACGCAATCTCTGTACCCTTGCAGTGCCCCATTGCTGGGTCTATGTCATCAAGGTCAGCACTAAGCAGCCACTTATCGTTGACATGAGAATCTGTCACGTCTATCACCCTTCCGGGCAACTGTCTGCCTGTCCACATACTCTGCATGGCATCTAGGCCGAGCACCTTCCACGAAGACTCTATTACGATGTCAGCCTTCGTCTCATCGATAATCCGTTTCAGCCAGCGTACGCATTTGGGGTCAAACAAAGCCCCATATTCATCCCGCCACGGCTTACCCTGATACATCAGGTAGTTCTGATAATACTCAGTGTTCAACACACCGTCAAAGTCGAGAAATATTATTTTGTTCATAAACGTCACTCTTTGTAGAATATACTTTCACTTACTCACTCTTAAAAACTAAAAATCAGCACACTATCGGGTCAGCGCAGAAATCTCTACGCTTGCAAGTCTTACAATGCTTGCCAATCCACACTTCGTCAAACTGGTTCATTGCCTGTTCTACGATTTCAGGGTTATCAGTCAGTATGCCAGCCTCAAAATTCCGCTTATCTTCGCCTTTCATTCCAATGCCGGCACCAGTGAGATTAGCACTGCCTACATAAACCTCCTTCCCGTCGAAAACCATCATCTTGAAGTGCACACGCGGACAGAGCACACGCTCCAAACGATCATATAGAACAGGGTGCTTGTCAAAGTCCTCGCGGAAGTTCGGTCCCGGTTCTTTAGCATGAATGAGCCGCACCTCCACGCCACGCCTTATGAGCATGGCAATGAGAGCGAGGAATGGCTTCTTCTCCTTTCCTATCTCTATATATAGGTCTTTGATGTCAGCAGTACCAATCCAAAGCATGTGCTTCACGGATTGTACCCGTGAAAGCACCTCTTTGTAATGGGAAGAGTTGGAGATGTAAGTAATCATAATGACATAAGTGATTAAGTATAAGAAACTATACCTTCAGTTAGATCTTTAAATCTATTTTTTGCATCCAGCGGATTTTCAATTATTGGATAACTCCATTTCCCATCGATGAAACTAAAGCCCAATTTTTCTAATGTTTCTGTTTTTACAGATGGTTTTGCAGGCATCCTATCTATCCATGCAATAATCTGGTAACCATTATCCAAGATCTTCATATCAAGAACAATATTATACACATGGCATCCTGAATAGAAAACGGACATCGTATCATCAGACCATACCCAAAAGCCATTCCATTTATTCATGTCAACCATATTTTTTTCAAACACCTGACCTCTATGGAAAAGAAGGAAGTTTGCGCTGGCCTTTGTTTTTGCCATCAATTCAATAACGCCCTGAGCATGGATACGTATTTTATGGTCTCTGGAAAAATTAAGGAACTCTTCATTGTGTACTAAGGGATAGTAGGGGGACTCCACATCTGAAAAATTATTTATTATATCATCAAGACTATCGCAATTAATAAAGTCAACGACTTGATTACCTTGACTTTCAAATAGTTCACGCCATTCTGTATCAGAGCATAAGGTCAGATTCGCTGTACCTGTGGGCATTGGATATCCACTTATACCGAAAGCCAATAGTGCCCGACGTAGCTTATTACGGCTTTCTGGTTCAATCCATAAGTCTTTTATCCTATTGTAATAATAATCCAACTTATCTATTGAGGAATCACTCCAATTAACCAAAGTTGAAATCCTTCCCTCATAAATTTTAAAGCTTTCTGCATTAGCAAACAATTTCTCAATATGAAGGCGCATTGACTCATCATATTTGTAATTATTGAGGAAAGATAGTTTGTTTTTCTCTTCATCAACCTCAAATGAATCAACTTCAAGTAATGATAAAACGTCTTTTGACGGTAGTTTTTTTACTATCTGACATGACCGGTATGCAGGCACTCTAATCGCTTCATTTTGAGATGAACGAGTAACAGTCCTATATCTTGCCATATTATAAAAGAGATGATATATTCTCTGAATATCTACATCAGTAGCATCATTATTGTTCTTGCAATAGAGCATCGTAGGAAGAATAGAATAGAGATCCTTCTGTGTATAATGTGTCTGATTGTCCGGATAAATAAGATTCGGGATCGATAACCAACTATAATCTAGTTCATAAAGTCTTTTATATGCACAGAACCAATCCCAGATGCTTTTCATATTAATTGTAACTGGGAACTTTTCATCACTGATATCTATAGTATGATGCCAATCTGCTTCTGAAACACTCTCCAAGACCCTAACACAATGAAGGAAAGCAAGCATACCCTCTGTTGAGGTGTCTGCATCATTTAGTCTTCTATGTTTCCAAAACCATGTCTCCATTTCCTCCCAATCCTCTGCCGTATCATGTTCTGTTTCAACTCCATTTGAATCAAATACCTTTCGCACATAGTCCGAATTTTCCAGAATAATGAGGGGCTTTAGATTTTGATTAGCAGATAATGGTTCACCAGTGGTGTTTATAACAACAAAGGTCTCTTCACCATTTTGCCTGTTATTCATATCATAAAACAAAAACTTCAGATGCTCTTGTAAAAAATCACCTAATGCCTCTAATACATCGATGTCCTTCAAACGATTTGTTATTGTTTCAAGTGCTCTTAATATACTAAGAATCGTAGGGTCTTGATCGTATGAATTCAAGAACCAATACTGAGTCTTTATATCGTTATATATAATTTGGGAATCAAGGAAATAGTGTGTACATAAATCACTAAGGAAATATAAAGAACTATCTCGGATTCCATAGAGCAAATGGGGTTCTTTGTCGTCTTCGTTTAATTCGAAATTAGAGATTAGCAGTTCTCTGTATCTATTGTTCACACTTCTATTGATAACTCCCATTATCAGAAATAGGGTTGTCAAGCGTTGCTGACCATCACATAACTGTAGATGATAAGGTTTAAGCTCGTCGTAATAGCCATATATCAATCCCATTGTGATATCCTTATCGGGGTTTTGTTTAAATAGGCCTAGCACGCTGTCAAGGAAAGAATCTACCAGAGATTCCTCACTATCTTTTGAGTATGGATTCCCCCAACAATAGTCTCTCTGTAGATCAGGGATAATAATTTTGTCATTTTCTCCTGAGAAGATTTCTTTCAAGGAGTATGTATTGCCGCTAAATAATTTATTCATTGTTTATAACATTAAGTTCTGGATATTCTTCATAAAAGCACTTCAACTCCTCATATTTCCGATGAGGAACCTGTTCTTTATTCCATGCGCTGCCAGTATTTTTATCTTCCCAACTTACATCTGAAAAGATCATAGTAGTATGAATCAAGTGACGGCTCTCAAAGGCTTCGTCATCCAAATCCCTAAAGAAATAGTGATTCTTTTGTTTGAAATCCGCATCATTAAACTTGGAATTGTCCCTTTTATACAACAAAACTAAATTTCCAATGCAATGCTCAGAACCATGATAGACGTGATTATCTTCAGGACATGTCCATGTCATGTCTTCACGCCATAACTTTATTTCTGATAGATGTTTTGAATCTAATTTCTCATCATTCCAACCAAGTGATTCTCCATCATCACTTTTATGCCCAATCTTAGATTCGGGATATATATGTTCTAAAGAACGGGCTGGCTCGATATTAAAATTAAATTTGCGTCCTTTACACTTTTGGTCTTTATTATCTTGCTTAATTTGATTATCTTGTTTAATATTTTGTCGAAGAAGCCATTTATAAGCAACCTCATAATTTTGCAAGAACAACAGATTACTTTCAAGTGCTGTCAAGAATGCCCTTCTAGCATCATTATACTTCTCAATATTACCAGAAACAATATCCTCATGATTTACGCCAATGATAGCCCAATCATAATAGCGTTTTAACTCTTTCTCTGACTTTGCATGAGTCACTTCATTTTGATTATTCTGCCCAAAATACCATCTTAGAAAGGCAAAACGCTGTTCTGAGTTGTTCCGAATATAAAGGATCATACCAATAAAGTTATACAATTCCGAATCATTATACGCATCCTCAATATTCTTTTGAAGAAGTCTCATTCGCTTAAATACAGCTTTCGACTGTTTGATGCTTTGCTCACTAAGCATTCTATGACGGAAATCCTTGAAAGAGGTTTTATTATTGTTGGCTATTAAGGGCAATAACCACCCCAATTGCCTTGCATCAGTACGGAAGAACTTAACAACACTATCATTATTCCACCAATGTAGCCAATGATCCCATTCACGAGCCAAACGACTACGCATCTCTGAGTGTTCAGCTTCTTTTATGATATCGTGTTTTAGTGAAGCACATCTCAATAGCTCTGCCTTTATAAGCTCTTCGTCTGTCATTTTAGCTTTATTGCCATTCATCATTGTGAATACGATTTTTGCTTGTTCTTCTGGAATGATAACAAACAAAAACTTCACATGATCTAATATAAAGGTTAAGAAATCTTGCTTATCATATCCATCAAGTTCTCTTGTAAATATACGAAGTGTCCTTTTAAAAAAGAAGACATCTTGGAAAACCTCGTTTTCATCTTTGGAAATAGAATCCAAATCGATTTTAGAAAGGAAAACATTAGATTGTTTTCGTATTTGATACTTAATTCTTAGCACTCCATCATACCCTAAATATTTAAGTAATAAGTAAAAGAATGTTGTACGTTGTTGACCGTCAACCAAATTGATATCATAGGAATTATCATCCCCATGTACTGTTATTCCTTGTAAAAAGACATCTTTTTTTTGAGAATAAGCATCTTTCAGCGTTCCTATTAAATAGGTAACAGAGTCTATCGGTTCATATTTCTTTCGCTGTCCCCATACATACCCACGCTGATAATCAGGTATAACAAAGCTTCCTTCATTATGTAGGAGTCCAATGTATTCTCTAAGACTTATTGTAGTCCTATTTATTTCTTCCTTAATTCGTTCGGATAATGATGTCATAATTTCCATATAATAATAATTTACAATATTTCTCTTGCTATCCATGCACATGCTTCTGCATCTGCCAATGCATGGTGGTGATCTTCTAACTCATAGCCACAGGCGGCTGCTACAGTTTGAAGCTGGTGATTCTCTAAATCAGGAAGTACTCGCCGCGAAACGCACAGTGTGTCGTAGAACTCGTAGTCGGGGTAGTCCATCTGATAGCAACGGAACACTGCCTTCAGACACCCTTCATCAAATGGCTTGTTGTGGGCGACGAGGGGCTGGCCCTCTATCAGTGGTTCTATCTCTGCCCACACCTCGGGGAATACTCGGGCGTCCTCGGTGTCCTCACGGCAGAGACCATGCACCTGAGAGCACCAGTAGTTATAATAGTTCGGTTCGGGCTGGATGAGAGAGTAATACCTGTCAATTATCTCACCGCCGCGCACTATGACCACACCAACGGAACACACCGAACTGCGCTCGTTGTTAGCCGTTTCAAAATCTATAGCTGCAAAATCTAACATAAGAATCTTTTAAATTTATACTTCCTTGTACTTTTCCGCCATGCGTCTTATCTTACCCGCAATCTCATTGCGGAGCCAGAGAGGTTCGAGCACCTCCACGTCCTCACCGTTCCAAAGCAGTTCCTGCAGGAAGTCAAACTCAGGACGGAGATTGAAGGTAAAGATGCTGTATTCCTCATTGCGTTCTATCTCTTCCTGCGACTCATGCATCTTCAGGTCACGGATGTAGTTGGATTGTCCTGCTGATACTTTCAGTTTAACGGGCTGAATCTTGACAGACTGTTCGGCAATGATTCCGAAGCAGCCTTCAAAAAAGTCCTTAGCCTTCCAATCCTTTGGCATCTCAAAGGTCTCATCCATCACATGAAGATATCTGGTGCGATCGAGCGCATAGACGCGTGGGCCTTTCTCGTAATAATATGGATCCGTGCTGCGTGCCACCATGTACCAACGCTGGCGGAACAGTTTCACGCAATAAGGCTCAACGTCGAAGTTGTACTCCGCATCCTTCCAGTAAGAATAATAAGTGATGTTGAGCACACGGTTCTCCCTCATGGCACTGACGATGGGCTGTAGGTAGTTCTGCCCGGACGGCACGTACTCCAGCAGTATGCGGTCTTTGATACTCTGGCTGTTTGCCAGGGAATTGCTCACGCAGAACGTATTGTAGAGCCATGAGCGCAGTCCGCCCCTGGTGATTTCGTCATCGTTCTCAATGTAATAGCGGTATTCGCCATGCCCTTCATTCTCGATATTGATGCCGAAAGTGTCCCAGATGGCGCTTCGCCAGTTGTCGAAAGTGCGCTTGGGAATGTCCACGCCGCGACTGATTTCGTCGCGCAGCCATCGCTCGTTCAGTTCCTTAAACGAGATACGCTTGTGGCGGCGTATGGTTTCCACCACCCAGACGTATTTGCTTAACAAGCCTTGTCCTCTGTCGTTGTCTGCCATAATTCCATTTTTTTAGCAAAGGTATTGCATAGGTACGCCAAATCGTGGCGTAGGTTAGAAAAAAATCACATTGTGCAAGGTGAGGGATAAATTATAAACCGCCTCCACTTTCATGCAGAATGTGGAGGCGGAATGATATGTTAGACAATACTTACTCTTCCTCGGTGTGCTCGGCAATGAGCTGCTGCTGCAACTCATTAGGCATGAGTTCGTAGGAAGCAAACTTCGTTGTGAACGATGCACGTCCGCCTGTAAGGCTGGAGAGTGCAATAGAGTAGTTGCTCAGTTCCTTGAGAGGTATCTTGGCCTGGAGCTTCTGATAGCCATTCTCCATGTCCATGCCCATGATGAGGGCGCGACGGCCTTGCAGGTCGCTCATGACATCACCGGTAAGGTCGGCTGGCACATAGACTTCGAGGTCGTAGATAGGCTCCAAAATCTTCGGTGCGGCATTCTTGAACGCCTCACTGAACGCATTGCGTGCGGCAAGCATGAATGACAGTTCGTTGGAGTCAACGGGGTGCATCTTGCCGTCATAGACGATGACGCGGACATCGCGCGCATAAGAGCCTGTCAGCGGACCGCGCTCCATCTTCTCCATGACACCCTTGAGGATGGCAGGCATGAAACGCATGTCGATGGCACCGCCCACGACAGTGTTGATAAACACGAGTTTGCCGCCCCATTCCAGGTCTATCTCCTCGCGGCTCTTGATGTTTATCTTCGTCTCAGTGCCGTTCACCTTGTATGTTGTCGGGTCTGGCATTCCGTCGGCATACGGCTCAACGATGAGGTGAACCTCGCCGAACTGTCCGGCACCGCCCGACTGCTTCTTGTGGCGGTATTCAGCCTGTGCGCTCTTGGTGATAGTCTCACGGTAAGGTATGCGCGGCTCGAGGTATTCCACCTGAATCTTGTCGATGTTCTCCAGACGCCATTTCAGCGTGCGCAGGTGGAACTCACCCTGTCCGCGCACGATGGTCTGGCGCAGTTCCTTAGACTGCTCCACCATCCACGTCGGGTCTTCCTGGCGCATGCGTGTGAGTGCAGCCATCATCTTCTCGGTGTCGGCCTCCTTCACTGCCTTGATGGCGCGAGAATACTTCGGATTAGGATATTTGATGAAGTCGAAGCGGTATTCGCAGTCCTTGCCGTTGAGGGTGTTGCCCGTCTTCACGTCCTTCAGTTTCACCGTGCAGCCAATGTCGCCTGCCACCATCTGGTCAACAGAAATACGGTTGGCACCTGCTGCAGCGAATATCTGTCCGAGGCGTTCCTTAGAGCCACGGTCAGAGTTTGTCAGGTCGTCACCAGGCTTCACGCTTCCGCTCATCACCTTGAAATACTGCACCTCACCGATGTGCGGCTCCACGCCGGTCTTGAAGAAATACAGAGACTCTGGTCCGTTGGCATCGATGGCAACCTCCTCGCCGCGGGTGTTGTGCACCTTAGGCATCTCATCAACGTGAGGCACCACATTGCCGAGGAACTCCATCAGGCGGCGTACGCCCATGTCCTTGCCTGCGCAAACGCAGAATACTGGGAAGATGGAACGTGTGACGAGGCCCTTGCGGATACCCTCGCGCAGTTCGTCCTCAGTCAGCGTCTCAGTCTCGAAGAACTTTTCCATCAGTCCCTCGTCATTCTCTGCAGCAGCCTCTACGAGAGCCTTGTGCAGTTCCATAGCCTTTTCCTTCTCGCTGTCAGGAATCTCCTCGATGGTAGGAGCACCACCGCCAGGACCCCATGAATATTTCTTCATCAGCAGCACGTCGATGAGAGCATTGAAGTCTGGGCCTTCATTGAGCGGATACTGTATAGGCACCACCTTCTGTCCGTAAATCTCCTGCAGGCGCTCCAAAGAACTGTTGAAGTCGCACTTCTCTGCGTCAAGCTGGTTGACGAGGAAGATGACAGGCTTCTTCAGCTTCTCCGTATAGCGGAAATGGTTCTGCGTACCTACCTCCGGACCGTACTGACCATTAATGAGCAGCACTGCGGTGTCAGTAACCTCGAGAGCCGTCAGGGCAGCGCCAACGAAATCGTCGGAGCCCGGACAGTCTATTATATTAAGTTTCTTGTTGTTCCACTCCACATGGAAGACGGTGGAGAAAACGGAATATCCGTACTCCTGCTCCACAGGGAAGTAGTCAGAAACAGTGTTCTTCTGTGTAATGCGTCCGCGCCGGTTGATGATGCCGGCTTCAAAGAGGAGCGACTCGGTCAGGGTTGTTTTTCCAGACCCATCATTGCCAAGCAGGGCAATGTTCTTAATCTCGTTTGTCTGATACACTTTCATAGTCTTAGAATTAATTTGTTAGTGTATGATAATTGTTTAGAAAATCTTGAAATTGTTTAGTGACTTCAAAAGTACAAAACTTTTTCCGTTCTGCAATACTTTGCATTGCATATTTAATATTTTTTAGGATATTGGTAGATGAAAGTTAGGATATTTTTTAGTAATTTTGCAACGTGAACGGTTATGCGGAATAATTTTCACAACAATCATATACGTAATGAAAAACTATTACCTTTTATTCTTATCAGTAGTTTTATTCTTTATTGGCGCCTCGCAGCTCCATGCTGATGACAAGGCGCTTGTGGTTTATCTTAATGACGGCACGAGGGTGCAGTATCTGCTCAGCGACGTTGACAGCGTGATGTTTGAGAAGTACCGTCCTGAGCCTACCTATCACAATGGTTTTGAGTATGTGGATTTAAACCTGAGCGTAAAGTGGGCCACATGCAACGTTGGTGCTGCAGAACCTCAGCAGGCCGGCTATTACATCGCATGGGCTGATACCATAGGCTATACCGACTACCGCATTGACGAGAAACAGTTCTCCATGAACAACTATGTTTACAGCAAGGGCACTGACAGATCGTTGTCAAAGTACTGCAACCTCCCTGCCTATGGTTATGTGGTTAATGAGGAGACGGGTGAGAAATTCGTTGACGACCTTGTGACTCTTCTTCCCGAGGATGATGCTGCATTGAGATACATGGGCGAGGGATGGAGCACGCCTACAAGAAGCCAGATGATAGAGCTGAAAAACAATTGCTACTGGCAGTGGACTGATGATTATAAAGGCACTGGCATTCCAGGTTATATCGTGTTCAAGGTAAAAGATGAGCAAGATAAGCAACTCTTCTCGTTCAGAGGACAGCCAAAAGCTACATACGACATCGACGACGTGCACATTTTCCTGCCAATGGCCGGATACAGAAGGGGTGCTGGTGGTAGTGATACCAGTAATTTTAATGCGGCTGGTGTATGGTCTCTGGGAACAAGCGGCAATTACTGGACTGCCGACATAGACAAGGGCACACCGTCTAATGCCAACATGCTAAACTTGAAGACGAACAATATCACTGTTAATGCCACGGGTGGAGACAGATGCTACGGTCGCTGCATTCGTGCCGTGTACAGTGAATAAGCAAAAAATAAGGAGGTCATTTTATGACCTCCTGCATGAAGATAGCGTCGAGTCCATACGTGGCGGCGCTGTTGGTGGAGTGCAGCGGGAGTGGCGACCGCAGGTCGGCTTTCGCTGCACTGCTGTATTCCGGCTTGCCCGTCAACCAGTAAGCATAAGCCTTAAGTCGTGGTATGCGGAAATGGTTGCGGCTTATTTTCATCGCCTTCTCCTTATACTGCATGGCATGGGTGAGCCACGTCTGGTTCCATGCCGGTGTGGTGAGCGACATCATCATCTCGTTCATCATCTCAAACCCTCCCATGATAGACAGCAGATGGTTGGTGTTCATCACGTCAGAGCCTCCCTCCCATGATATGATGCCTGTGGCAGGGTCATATCCCAGAGCCTTCGGCCCAGTGAATATGCCGTGAGGCATGGCAGCGATGCTGTTCATGCCAGCAAGTATCTTGTCGCGATATTTAGTGTTGCCCGTGCGCTCCCATTCTGTAAACCAGTTTCCTGCATACGCAAGCCAGTCTGGTCCGATGCGCAGCCTTGCCGGTTTCGTGCATGGATATTGCTCCGAGCGCGGCTGTGCCAGTCGCATCGGATCGAGTGTGTATAGCAACTGGTCGGCATCCCTCACTTCGCTCATTATGTCGCCCATGCGCTCGTCGGCTGTCAGGTAATACAGAAAGCGGTTGAAGAAAGCCTGCGATATGCGTGCTTCCTTTGCACCGCATCCCCAGTGCAGCACGTTGTGGCGCGTGCCCAGTGCGGCATGTGGCCCGCGGTGGTAGCAGTCCACTTCTGCGTTGTGACGGCTCATTGCCTCTGCCATGCGCCACGCAAGCGGTGACCCCGTGCGCAGAAACTCATACCACAGCATGGCTGGCGTGGCCAGTTCGGTATTGTCCCATGCAAACCCGCCCACGTCATACATCCATTCGCCGCTTGCTGCATCATAGGTGTGCATCACGTCGCCGTAATTAAAGAACCCGTACCATGAGTTGCGCTCCTGTTCTGCGGCATACTGGTGCACTATATTATATAAGGTGGTATCGATGGCGGTTCCGCTGTCTAAACTCCAGATTCCGAAAGCTCTCTTGCGATGCAGGTACTCTGGTGTGGGCAGAAACTGTTTGTGCTGACTCTTGTTGCCAAGGTCGGCAATGGTTGAGTCTATAGAATGGGGGGATGGTGTGATGTATATCGTGCTGGTGTGTGCCGTCCCCAGGGCAGTGCTCATGCCCGGCTGCACGTCCTCGTATGCGGCTTCCAGTCCGTGAGCCACAGTGTCGTAATGGCAGAACATCATGCGTTCCGCCTCTGGACTCCACAGGCACAGACTCACAACTGCGTTATGCGAGCGCATGGAGTCTATCAGCAGTGTCGACGGATAGGACTGCCAGAAATCCTCAAGGTGGAATGTCACCGACTGCATGGCATCGCCAACGGCTACTAAGCCAGGTGACCTATGCCCTTCTATTGTGCCTATCCATGGTGACAGACTTGTCGCTCGCTTTCTTACGGAAAAGGCATTGGGCGATAGTTGTGACAGCCGGAAACCATCCCATTCGGCTAACTGTGGCAGAAGCGAGCGGCTTAATTGGTCGGCAGGCTCGTCGTTGTCGTCAAGGGTGATGCGTCGGCGCGATTTCAGCGGTTTAACGTCCATGCGTATTGCTTTGCCGTCATCGCCGGCAAAGGCTACGGTGCGCCTGTGCAGTTTGCCGTTCAGTGGCACTTCTGCCTTCACCGACAGACTGCTGAGACCGTCGGTGTTTGTCAGTGAATCGATAAAAGTGGTGCATACCAGTTTGATTTCCTCTGCACCGTTGTATGTATAGAATCTTATGCAGAAGTCCTTACCGTCAAACTTCCATGTGTTCCTTACGCTTCCCTGCTGTTCCATTACGGCACTGCTCACCGGCAGCACTTCGCCGTTGCGTTCCACCCACATTCTGCCTATTACGCGCTTGCCGTGGTGGCTGATGCTGTCAAGCATGTAGGAGTTGTTTGCCGATGGATGCAGTATGTATTCCTGCATCGGAACCTGACTGTTTCCTTTCTTCTTCTTCTGTTTCCCCTCTTTCTTTACAAACAATGTGTCGGCAGTAGCCACTGTGGCTACTGCTATCCATTTGGCCGAACCGTCAGGCCAGTGTGCCAGTGTCCATTGGTCAAGTGGTATTTCCTTACCGTGTATGTCTGCAATTTGTAGACATACATCTGATGTCACTTCGCCGGGCATGAATGGGATGCCGAATGTTGTCGGTGCTGTAAGTCTGCCAGTTTTATCTCCGCATGGCATGATATTCCTTATCATTATGCCTTGGCTGTCGTCGGCAGGAGATTCGCTCCACCTGAAGTTTTTCATCTGTGCGTGTGACAATGTCGTGCGGAAACCGAAATATCCACTTGTCAGCGGCATGGGGTCAGCATAGTCAACGAGACACTCGCCGTCGATGTAGTACAATGCTCGACCGTTGCGCTGCTCCAGTCGTATATGATACCAATGATCGGCTTTAAGCAGGTGGGTACTGTCAAGATACTCACGCAGTATGGGCGGACGGTATTGTGCAGAGTCCACGCCGCGCACATCACCGCTATAGCGGCGGAAGCGTGTGGTAGAGTTGTGGTTTCCGCCATATCCCACGTAATACAAGGGCATGGCGTATGTGTCGAGGAAACGTCCGCTGCCTTTCTTCCATTGCGCCATCCAGAAGCAGTTGAGGTCTGACACACGCGCATCGCCTACGATGCGTGCGTCGTATTCAATCACCACGTTTCCGTGCATCTCATGATTGAACCACAAGGTCAGTCCGCCTGTGGCATGTATGTCGGCCACAGAATCTCTGCTCCATGTCACATGTCCGTCTCCCTCAGCCTCTGTAACCCACTGCAGGTATGGAGCCGCAGCCATGCACCACTGGCATAATGCAAGCAGACATATAGTTGATAAACTCCACGACTTCATCATTCCGGGTGCTTCTCAATGTAGTCCTTCAGCAGTTCATAGCGCAGCGACAGCGGGCGTGCCAGTCGCCACAGACTGATATCCTTGGAGTAGTCTTTGTTGCCGAAGCACAATACCGTCGGGGCTACATTCGTTATACCGGTGCGTGCAATTTCCATCAGTGCATCCTCCTTGATTTCGTATGAAGCAAACATTGTCTCCACTCCGTCCAGGCGTTTGCTCTCGCCCTTGGCTCCGGCATGTAAAGTCACCTTTTCGCCATTTTTCAGTGTCAGCACCAGCGGGGCGCCCTGTTCCACCGACAAATGGTATTCCGAGGTATACATCACTTTCAACTTGTATATTACGATGCCCTTGATGTCGAGTGATGTCAGACCTGCCCACATGTAGAACTTGCGTGCTCCCTCGCCCAGACTCGTAACCTTCTTCTGTGTCGTTTCAAGTATGCGTGCGCCGCCAGAGGTGTGCTCGTTGTATATGATACGCTGTGCGCATAGCGGCATTGTAGTCAGTGTGGCAAGCAATGCCAGCAGTATTATTATCCTACTTTTCATTTTTGCTGTGTTTTTATATATGAATTGGAAATATGTCCGTTTGCAAAGTTACGATATTTTTTTCGAACCACCAAGAAAAACGAAGACGAAAACATTCCTGCCTTCGTCTTCGCTTCATATAAGTGTTCTAAAAATGCTTTTTCATTATATCAGGTTCATTCCGTTTTCCTGACATTCGCGGCGTTGCTCCTCTGGCCAGATGCTTGCCTGTATCTCGCCTACGTGGGCTTTCTGCAGCATGACCATGCACAAGCGGCTCTGACCTATGCCACCGCCTATTGAGAGCGGCAGTGTTCCGTCAAGCAGTTTCTTGTGGAAGTAGAGGTTTTCGCGCTGCTCCTGTCCTTCAATCTTCAGTTGTTTCAGCAGGGCCTCCTTGTCAACTCGTATTCCCATTGATGAAAGTTCTATGCTGTGTTCAAGCACTGGATACCATATCAGTATGTCGCCGTTCAGTCCGAGGAAACCGTCGGAGTTTGGTGTTGTCCAGTCGTCATAGTCTGGTGAGCGGCCATCGTGCTTCTTTCCGTCAGACAGCTTGCCACCGATTCCCATGATGAACACTGCACCGTATTTTTTGCATATTTCGTCTTCGCGCTCCTTGGCAGTCATGCCTGGATACATCTGCAACAGTTCCTCAGAGTGTACGAAGTGTATCTCGCTTGGCAGGAACGGCTTGAGCTGTGGATATGTCTCGCATGTCAGGAACTCGGTGCGCAACATGGTCGAGTATATGCGCCTTACTACTTTCTTGAGGAATTCAAGGTTACGGTCGGCCTGACTGATTGTCATTTCCCAGTCCCACTGGTCTACATAGAGAGAATGCAGGTTGTCCAGTTCTTCGTCGGCACGTATTGCATTCATGTCAGTATAGATGCCGTATCCTGGCTCTATGCCATATTCTGCCAGTGTCAGTCTTTTCCATTTTGCAAGCGAGTGTACCACTTCTGCCTGCTTGTCGCCCAAATCCTTGATAGGGAACGTTACTGCACGCTCCACTCCGTTTAGGTCATCGTTGATGCCCAATCCCTTAAGCACGAAGAGCGGTGCCGTTACGCGGCGCAGACGCAGTTCGGTGCTGAGATTCTGCTGGAAAAAATCTTTTATCAGTTTAATTCCCTGCTCTGTCTGCCACAAATCGAGCAGAGCCTTATATCCAGCTGGTTTAATCAGTTTGCTCATTACGTTATCAATGTTTATGTCGATTTCGGTGTGCAAAGTTAATATATTTTATTAAAATGACAAAATCTTTTGCGTCTTATTTTACAAATGGATATTATTTTTATTCTTTTTCTGTCACTTTGAAACAAAACAATGTTTTTTCGGTGTTATTTGTAAAGCAGGCGAGTGTTTTTTTGCATAAAATTATGGTGTAAAACCATTCTGCGTATATCAGCGAATGGTTTTACACCATAAATTGCGTTCTTAGTGTGATATGCGTAATCAGTCGCGGCGGCTTCCCATGATGCGCAGCAGGTAAATAAACAGGTTTATGAAATCAAGATAGAGCGTCAGTGCGCCTATCAGCGCAAGTTTCTGGGCTCCTTCTTCCTGCACGTCACGCTCAATGAGCAGTCTCTTTATCTTCTGCGAGTCGTATGCCGTCATGCCTACGAATATCAGTATGCCAGCATAGCTTACTATCATCTGTAGTCCACTTGATTTCACGAAGATGTTTACCACTGTGGCTATGATTAGGCCTATCAGTGCCATCATCATTATTTTGCCCATCGATGTCAGGTCTGTCTTCGTGGTGTAGCCTATCACTGCCATTACTCCGAACGTGGCTGCCGTGGTGAAGAACACCGTGCCGATGCTTTCAAGCGTATACACGAGGAATATGCTTGACATTACGGCACCGTTTATCACGCTGTATGCCACAAACATCAGTGTGGCTGTTGTCAGACTGATGCGGTCGAGCATGCCGTTGATGGCAAACACCAGTCCGAACTCGGCTATGATGAGGCCCCAGAACAGTATCTGGTTGCCGTATAGTGCCTGCAGTATTGATGGTGAGTTTGCCACGCCGTAGGCTGTCACTCCCGTTATCACCAGTGCCAGTGCCATCCATGTGTAGACTTTCTGCATCAGTGCGGGGAAGGATGATGTGGGTGCCCATGAACGGCTTCCGTCAAGCGGTGTGTTCACTGCACGGTCAAAATCTCTGTATTCCATATTCTTTTGATTATGTTTTGCTGTTGGTGGGAATCTTAAGAACCCACTTTTTGTGCTTTTTTCGTTTTACTTGTTCTTGGCGTTGCCTTTGCCTTGACGGGTGGGGTAGGGGTGTCTATTGTCAGTTTGCCGCCGTCGAGCGTCACCTCTGCGCATCCGCCCTTGCGTAGTTTTCCGAAGAGTATCTCACGCATCAGCAACGGATTGAGCCAGTGCTGCAAGGTGCGGTCCATCTCTCGCGCCCCATACTGTTTTGTATATCCCTTGCTGAGCAGGAACTGGCGTGCCTCGTCGCTGAGTTTGAGCGTCACGTCTTTCGTTTCCAGTCGCTTGCCAAGCTGGCGCAGCTTCTTGTCGAGTATGAGCGACGCCATTGTCATGTCCATGTCGCGGAACACCACTGTGCCAGACAGACGATTGAGGAACTCCGGCTTAAACGTCTTCTTGACCGTCTGCAGCATGGAGTCACCGCGTGTGACGCCACCTGTGAAACCAATGCCTGCCGCACCGGCATACTGTGCACCGGCGTTGCTGGTCATTATGAGTATCACGTTCTTGAAGTCGGCCTTGTTGCCACGGCTGTCAGTCAGGCGTGCATAATCCATCACCTGTAGCAGTATGTTATATATGTCGCTGTGTGCCTTCTCTATCTCATCGAGCAGCAGTACGCAGTTCGGCGTCTTGCGAATGGCGTCGGTCAGCAGACCGCCATCTTCGTAACCCACGTAGCCTGCCGGCGAGCCTATGAGCTTTGCCACGGTGTGCTTTTCTGTATACTCGCTCATGTCGAAGCGCACTAGTTTTATGCCCAGTTCCTGTGCAAGCACCTTGCACACTTCGGTCTTGCCCACGCCCGTTGGACCTACGAACAGCAGACTTGCCAGTGGCTTGTCGCTGTCAAGCAGTCCGGCTTTCGACATCTGCACGGCCTCCACTACGCTTTTGATTGCTTCGTCCTGTCCGTATATCTGGTTGGAGATGCGTTCTGCCAGCGTTTTCAGCAACTCGTTGCTGTCTTCCGACAGTGCCTTGGCATCTACCTTGCATACTCTCGCCAGGATGTCTGCCATCACCTTGCGGTCTATCATCTGGCTGCGTTTCGGTTTCAGATTGCCGTTGCGTGTGTAAAGCGGATGCAGTTTGCGGTATGCCCCGGCCTCGTCGATTATGTCGATAGCCTTGTCGGGCAGGAAGCGGTCTGCTATCAGACTGCTGCTTTTCTCCACTGCATACCTCACTGCGTCGGCATCATATTTTACTCCGTGGTATTTCTCATACGACGGGAGCAGACCGTTGATTATCGTCACCGTGTCGTCAACCGACGGTTCGGTAATGTCCATGCGCTGGAAACGTCTGACCACGCCCTTGCTTCGTTCCATGTGGCGGCTGTAGTCCTGATATGTCGTGCTGCCGATGAATCGCACCGTGCCGTCTTCCAGATATGGCAGGAGCAGGCTTGAAGCATCCATCGAACTCTCACCTATCTGCCCGGCTCCTATCAGGTTGTGTATCTCGTCTATATAGAGTATGCCGCCCTGTTCTTTCTTCACTCCCTCAAGCACGCTCTTCAGTTTGCGTTCAAATTCGCCGCGGAGCTGTGAACCTGCCAGAATGGTGCCGAGGTCTACGGAGTATATCTTTGATTTCTTCAGGTCTTCTGGCACGTCGCCACTGAATATCTTCGCTGCCAGTCCGTAGATGAGCGTGGTCTTTCCCACGCCTGGCTCACCTATGTGCAGCGGGTTGTTTTTCTCCTTGCGGCATAGAATCTGTATTGTGCGTTCTATCTCTTCCTCGCGGCCTACGAGCGGATGGCGTGCCACGAGTTTCTCGTCTATGCACGTTACAAGTTGCTTCCAGCCGTCTTTCTGCATCAGCACCCCGTTTTCGATGTCCATGTTGTCAAACATCTCTGCCACCTCTTCCTCAGTGAAGGTGTTTATGCCGCCGTGTCCCATCTTCGTACGTTTGCCGTAGGCATCGTTGAAGAACAGCAGTATGTGTGCATCGTCGCTGCCAAGATACTTGCGCAGCACGTAGGCGGCCATGCTGTCATCGAGTGCCAGTATACCCCTGATGAGGTTAGGCACGTTGATTTCCTTTATTCCTGAGAATTTTGCGGCACGCTGTGCTTCCTCAAACATCTGGTGCGTCTGCATCGACACCTCGAGCATGTATTCCTCGCCCTCTTCCACGTCGTCCAACTGGTCGATGTACTGCTGCAGTTCCATGCGCATGGCGCTGGTATCTATGTTTGCCTTGGCAGCCAGTTCGCCGAAAGCCTTCTGCACGGTCAGTCCCACCAGCACCATCTCTGGTGTGATGAACTCCTTTCTCTTCTTTGATGCCCAGAACGCAGCATAGCTCACTGCCTCCTCGGTCAGCTCAGTAAAACCGTAACTTTCCAATATATAATTTAAATGCTGTTGTTTCTTTGTTACTCATCCCCCATCCCTGCGTGCCTTGTCACTCAGCGTGCTCCACGGTCACTTTCAATGGATGGTTCTGCTGCTTTGCCATGCGCATGACCTTGTTGGTCTTGCTGGCTGCTATGTCAAGCGGATAGGTGCCGGCCACTGCACTGCCTTCGTTGTGTACCTTCAGCATCAGTGCCTGTGCATCGTCCTCCTGTTTGCGGAACACGCTGCGCAGAACGTTGACAACGAAATCCATCGGGGTGACGTTGTCGTTGAAGAACACCACGTTGTAACTGCGTGGCACCTGTAATCCTGCATTTACTTTCTTTTTCTTGTCAGTCTGTGTCTTTGCCATTCTGTCTCCTTTGTGCGTTATTGCATAGAACTGCTGAATTCCTTTATGCGCTGCTCCTCGCTCAAGCGGCATATCAGCAACCTGCCGTCTCGCTGGGCCACTATGTAGCCGTCAAGACCCTGTACCACTACCTGGGTGGCTCCCTCCACGTTAATTAGGCAGCCGGAAGTCTCGTATGTTTTGACGCCCTTGCTTATCAGTGCGTTGCCGTTAGCATCCTTCTTAGACAGTGTGTGGAGCGAACCCCATGTGCCGAGGTCTGACCAACCGAAGTCGGCTGGGAATACGAATATTTCCTCTGCTTTCTCCATGATGGCGTAGTCTACCGATATGTTCTCGCAGTCGCCGTAGCGTTCGTCTATCGCTGCCTGCTCCTGCTCTGTGCCGTAGAGTGGCGTGAGCTGCTCGAACACGTCGTTCATTGCAGGCTGGTAAATGCGGAAGGCGTTAATCACCGTGCTTACGTTCCATACGAAGATGCCGGCGTTCCAGTAGTAGTTGTGGTGGCTGATGTATTCCTCTGCCGTTGCCAAGTCGGGTTTCTCGCGGAAGGATTCCACACGGTATATCTCCTTGTTGCGCAAACTCTGTGCCGACATGTCAGCCTGTATGTATCCGTAGCCTGTTTCGGGGCGTGTGGGCTTCATACCGAGTGTCACGATGGCATCTGTTTCGCCTGCAAACTGCAGCGCTGCACTGATGACACGCTGAAACTCTGCCACGTTCATCACTACGTGATCGCTTGGTGTCACCACGATGTTTGCCTTCGGATCGGCGGCCTTGATGCGGTGGCTCACGTAGGCTATGCACGGTGCGGTGTTGCGGCGGCAGGGTTCTGCCAGTATGTTGCCTACGGGTACGTCGGGCAGCTGCTCATGCACCTTCTCCTTATAGTCGCGGCTGGTCACCACCCATACGTTCTCCGGCTGGCACACTCCACTGAAGCGGTCGTAGGTCAGCTGCATCAGCGACCGTCCCACACCCATCACGTCGATAAACTGTTTTGGGTTCTCCTCTGTACTCATCGGCCAGAAGCGGCTGCCCACGCCGCCGGCCATTATCACTAAATGATTCATCTTTACGATTATCCTAAGTATTTAATAAGGATTTTGGCATTGCCGCTGTCGCGCAGCTTGGCTATTGACTTCTCGCGTATCTGACGCACGCGTTCACGTGTCAGTCCGAGTTCGTCGCCAATCTCCTCCAGTCCTTTCTCCGGGCAGCCGATGCCGTAGCACTCGCGTATGATGGTTATCTCGCGTTCCTTGAGTACTCGTGTCAGTACGGCGTTCAGTTCCTGTGCCATTGACTCATGGTCTACGGTGCGGTCAGTACGTGAGTCGTCGCCACTTGCCATTACGTCGAGCATACAGTTTTCCTCGCCGTCTTGGAATGGTGCATCTATGCTTACGTGGTGGCCGTCGGCCATCAGGCTCTGTCCTATCTTCTCTTCGTCTATCTTCGTCACTTCTGACAGTTCGCCCACGCTCGGGTGGCGCTGGTTCTCCTGCTCGAAGCGGTTTATCTCATGGTTGATGCGGTTGAGTGAGCCTACCTGGTTGAGCGGCAGACGCACGATGCGGCTCTGCTCGGCTATGGCCTGCAGTATGCTCTGGCGAATCCACCATACGGCATACGAGATGAATTTGAAGCCGCGCGTCTCGTCAAACTTCTGCGCTGCCTTGATAAGTCCGATGTTTCCCTCATCGATGAGGTCGGTGAGCGACAATCCTTGGTGCTGATACTGCTTCGCTACCGATACGACAAACCTCAGATTTGCCGTTACCAGCTTGTCTTTGGCGCGCTCGCCCTGCGGACCGCCTTTTCTGATTTGCTGTGCGAGTTCTATCTCCTCGTCAATGGAGATGAGCGGCGCACGGCCGATTTCAACAAGATACTTGTCCAGCGCTTCGCTGGCACGGTTCGTAATACTCTTCTGAATCTTTAACTGCCTCATTGATTTTATCTTTGCAATAATTTTCCACTTATATAACGAAGGTGGTGCCCTGATATTGTGCAACTAAGCAAAAAAAGTGCCACTTAATGATTTATATCATCGATACGCCGTCGGCTGACATAATGGCATAGCAGACAAAATGCGACAAATAGAATAATCGCTAAAATGTAAAGTTTTCTTAAAAAATAATCGTTAGATGCGCCCTGTGTTAAGAGTGGTTAAAAAGTTGGCTGTAATTTGGTGCTGATTACGGTGTAATCAGGCCGTGATTATGGTGTAATCGGGTGCTGATTGCATGGTAATCAGGTGCTAATTGCATTGCAAACGATAAGAAAAGCCTGTTTCCGCAATTTGTGGAAACAGGCTTTTCTTCTGTTTTTCGTTTAAAGGCACCTCTGCGCATTTTCACCCCTTCTGTGGGAGTGATGTCCACCGTGATGCTTTTATACCGTTAAACGGCGAGTTTTCTGTTTAGTGGAGAAATAGAACAATTCGGATTTATTTTTCTATCTCGTGGCGTTCTCCTTTGTTTTCCGATGCTGTGTATCTGTAGTTATAACCACTGCGGAGGTGACGCCAGTTTTCTACACGGTACAGGTCGAACGTGGCAAGGAGGTTGCCGTTTCTGTCAAGGAATTCTCCTGAGAAGCGACCGTCGTGCAGTTCGTAGTTGCGTATCACCACGTCTACACCGTCGGCATAGTAGAGGTATATCCTGCCGTTTCTTACTTCAAAATCAAAATCACACTCTGTGTATGTTTCGGTGATGGTGGAATAGTCTCGTTCTGTGCCTGTGCCCTTGGCATACTGCGAGGGGTCAGTATAGAACTGGATGTCTACATACTGGCTGTTGCCGCTGCCTCGGTAGTTAAAATACGCCGTGGATATTTTACCCTCCCATACTCCGTCGAGTGAGCGTGCAATCTTGTCGTCATCACATGAGGTTAATGACAGCATTGTGGCTGCCATGACGAATAGCATTAAAATTTTTTTCATCTCTTAATAGTTATGTTAGTTAATATGTGTCTGTGTATGTTACTTCGTGATGCGGAACCAGTCCACGTCAACCCAACCACGCACTTTCTTGCCTGGTTGCTCGGCAGCGCAGATGCCTATCTTGGCTCCTATCCACTTGCCCTGGCGCATGGTGAAGGCCTCGCCGCAAGGGGTGAACTTCTTGCCGTCCTTTGAATAGGCGAATGTCACGCGTGCCTCGTGCTTGTTGCTGCCGTCCTTTGTCTTGCCGCCAATGTATTCCACCTTCATCTGCATGTAAAGGTCGCAGTGCAGTGACGGCTGGTAGTCTATCTTGTCGGCAGAAGTTGGTTTCAGCGTGTCAAGTACTTTTATAGTCTCGGGTTTGCCTTTGTCGGCACTCTTGCAGGTTATCTGCTGCAACTGGAACTCATCGCCCACGCGGCGCAGTACCAGTGAGGAGTAGTCCATGCCCATGCAGATTATGCCTCCATACTGTTGCTCATCCTTGGCGGTCATGGTAAGTTTCGTTGTTGCCGTGAAATTGTCGGCTGGCGTCTTCTGCAGCAGCAGGTTGCCGGCCTCCCACAGGTTTTTGTATTCTGCACTCTGACGGTGGCAGAACACTCGGAAGTAACCGTATGGCGTAGGCATGCCAAAGGTTTGGTCGTAGTTGGCGTGCCACTGCCACTGCTTGCCCAGTGTGGTGGCGTTGAACTCGTCGCTCTCTACAGGGTTCACCACGGGGTATGTGCCGCCCACGTTGGGTTTCTTGTATGTCAGCACCGGCTGTCCACAGTATTTCTCTGTCTTGCCGTAAGCCTTTACCTTGCCTGCGTTCTCGCCCATAACAGGCCAGTTGTCAATCCATTTTACTGGTTCGAGCCACACCACACGACCGTAGGCTTCCTTGTCCTGGAAGTGCAGAAACCAGTCTTCGCCGCTCTTCAGGTGTATCCATCCGCCTTGGTGAGGGCCGTTGATGTCTGTCGTGCCCTGTGCCAAGACTGTCTTGCTCTCATAAGGGCCGAATGGCGACTTGGAGCGCATGGCCAGCTGATGACCTATGGGTACGCCGCCGGCAGGACACATTATCCAGTACCAGCCGTCGCGCTTGTAGAACTTAGGACCTTCTGCCGTGCGATCGTTTGTGCCGTTGCCGTCAAACACTATCACAGGGTCGCCTATCTGCTTCATGCCGTCGGCGCTCATCTCTCGCACCGTCAGCACCGAGTTGAACTGGCAGCGTGAGTTTGCCCAGCCGTTCACGAGATAGCATCTGCCGTCCTCATCCCAGAGTGGGGTAGTGTCTATCATGCCTTTGCCGGGAATGATGCACTTGGGTTCGGTCCACTCGCCGGCAGGGTCTTTCGCCGTTACGACGAACACGCCGAGGTCGGGGTCGCCCCAATATATATAATAGGTGTTGTTATGCTCGTTGTATCGTATTGACGGTGCCCACACGCCGTTGCCATGCTGCGGCACGGCATAGCGGTCGAACGGCAGCAGTGCCTTTACGGCATAGTTGATGATTTCCCAGTTTACGAGGTCTTTTGAGTGAAGTATCGGCAGACCGGGTATGCAGTTGAATGACGAGGCGGTCAGATAAAAGTCCTCGCCGCTTGCACCCACGCACACGTCGGGGTCGGAATAGTCTGCATTGATTACGGGGTTAGTAAACGTACCGTCGCCATTGTCGGGCGACCAAACTTCAGACTTATAGTTCACTGCGCCGGCCACGATTGGCAGCACCAGCAAGAAAGCAAAAAGTGTTTTCTTCATTATGAAAAATAGTTGTTCTCTGTTCATGAAAATTATTCAGTTGGCAAAGTTACAAAAAAATATGCAATCTTTTGCTTTGTAACGGCAAAAAATTGCATATCCTCATGTCTACAGGGTTAAAAAGGCATATCTTTACAACCTCCGTGAACCGATTTTCTACCATTCCGCCTCCTTGCGCGTGTCTTTATTCGATAGCATGGCGCGCACTGCTGCCATGCCACTATATGACTTGAATTGCTTCTTTATCATTGTTTGTTGTATTAATGCGAAATCATTTTTTTGAAAGATTTTTGAAAAGAATTGAGAGATTTCTGCGCGACAGCGCACTACTTTTTCTTCAGTTGTTTAGCGGCGATAACAAATTTTAATTAAACGGCAAAAAAAGTATAGAAAAATTTGGAGGTTTCAGAAAAAAGTCTTAACTTTGCACCCAAATTTGAAAAAACAGATAAAACTTATTAGAATTAATGATGATTACAATGCAAAATAACTGGTGGTGGCGTAGCTCAGGATTCAAAAAATCGTGAGAAGATAGCCGCATGCCTGTTAGTTTTGCACAGAGGATATACTGAAGGTGGCCTGTCGTTCTTGCGACAGGCCACCTTTCTTTTTGCATTAATTAATTACGAAAACAAAAAACAAAAAATAAAAATTACAGTATGAAAAACTATCATGTAGACGAGAAAGGTTATTACGGAGAGTTTGGTGGTGCATACGTGCCAGAGATACTCTACAAGTGTGTTCATGAGTTGCAGGAGGCTTACCTGCCAATAATCGAGTCGGTGGAATTCAAGGATGAATATTACACGTTGCTGCGCGACTACGTAGGCCGTCCCTCACCACTGTATTATGCACGCAGGATGAGCGAGAAATACGGTTGCCGCCTTTATCTGAAGCGCGAGGACTTGAACCATACAGGCGCACATAAAATCAACAATACCATCGGTCAGATATTGCTTGCCCGCAAGATGGGAAAGACTCGCATCACATGCGAGACGGGAGCAGGACAGCACGGCGTAGCCACCGCCACGGTCTGTGCCCTGATGGGTATGCAGTGCGAGGTGTTCATGGGAGCCACCGACGTGGAGCGTCAGCACACCAACGTGGAGCGCATGAGAATGCTTGGAGCCGAAGTACACCCGGTGCGCACAGGCAACATGACGCTCAGCGATGCCTGTTCGGCTGCAATCCGCGACTGGTGCTGCAATCCGCAAGACACCTACTATCTGGTAGGTTCGACGATGGGACCTCATCCCTATCCTGACCTCGTGGCACGCCTGCAGAGTGTGATATCAGAAGAAATAAAGCACCAGTTGGTGGAGAAAATAGGACGCGACTATCCAGACTACCTGATAGCCTGCATTGGCGGAGGCTCTAATGCTGCAGGCACGATATATCACTACACCGATGACGAGCGCGTGAACATCGTACTGGCAGAGGCCGGTGGCGACGGTTGGCAGACTGACCACACGGCAGCCACGATACACAGGGGCACCGTGGGCATACTGCATGGAGCGAAGATGATGGTGATGCAGGATGAAGACGGACAGATACAGGAGGCCTACAGTATATCGGCAGGACTGGACTACCCAGGAGTTGGTCCCATGCACTGCAACATGGCGCAGCAGGGACGCACTAAGGTTTTGAGCATCAACGACGACGAGGCCATACGCGGCGGTTACGAATTGACACGCATGGAGGGCATCATACCTGCTATAGAGTCGGCCCACGCCATTGCTGCACTGCAGAAACTGACGTTCAAGCCTGAAGACGTGGTGGTGCTGACCGTTAGCGGACGAGGCGACAAGGACATCGAGACCTACCTGAAGAACAAGGATATGGTGAACAGCAACGAAACCATGTAATAAAAGAACTCATTAAACATAAAAACATATTTAACCATTATTTGCTACTATGGATAAATTCTGCTATAATACCCTGAGCAAGACAATATTGGCCGACATGTATACGCCGGTGGGTGCATATATGCGGCTGCGTGACCTGTATCCGCAGAGCGCACTGATGGAGAGCTCAGACTATCACGATGCCGACAACTCACGCTCGTTTATCGGTGTAAATCCCATGGCCAGCGTGGCCATAGCCCATGGGGTGGCAACCGTAACCATGCCCGACGGCAGTGGCGTGCAGCGCGAGGTGAACAAAGACTACACTACGGCTAAGGCCATACACGAGCTTATCGATAACATTGAGGTTAGCGGCGAGGATGCCAACGTGTGCGGTCTCTTCGGCTACACGAGTTTCAACTCTGTTAGATACTTTGAGAACATTGCCGTGAAGGACGAGAGGCAGGAGCGCGATGATGCACCAGACATGCTTTACATACTTTACAAGACAGTGATAGTGTTTGACCACCACAACAATACGCTGAAAGTAGTCACGCTCGGTGACGCATCAGATATTGATGGCATACTGAAGGCAATGAACAAGGCTAATGTGCAGGCCTATGACTTCCACCCCGTGGGCAACGTGAGCAGCACCTTAAGCGATGACGAGCACCGTGAGAACATACGCCGCGGCATACGCCACTGTCTGCGAGGTGACGTGTTTCAGATTGTGCTGAGCCGCAGGTTCATTCAACGCTACGAAGGCGATGACTTCAAACTTTACCGTGCACTGCGCAGCATCAACCCCTCGCCATATCTCTTCTACTTTGATTTCGGTGGTTTCCGTATTTTCGGAAGCAGTCCGGAGACCCACTGCCGCATAGAGGGCAAGAGGGCCTACATCGACCCCATAGCCGGAACCACCAAGCGCACCGGCGATGCTGAAGCCGACAGGCGTGGGGCTGAATACTTGCGTAACGACCCGAAAGAGAATGCGGAGCACGTAATGCTCGTCGACCTTGCCAGAAATGACCTGTCACGCAACTGCCACGACGTGAAGGTAGACTTCTACAAGGATTTGCAGTATTATTCACACGTGATTCACCTCGTATCAAGGGTGTCGGGCGAACTTGACAACGGTGCTGACCCTATCGAGGCGTTTATCGATACATTCCCGGCTGGCACACTGAGTGGTGCGCCAAAGGTTCGCGCCATGCAGCTGATAAGCGAATATGAGCCGCACAACCGTGGTGCATACGGCGGGTGCATAGGCATCATCGGGCTTGACGGTTCGCTGAATCAGGCTATCACCATACGCACGTTCGTCAGCAGAAATGGCGAACTGTGGTTTCAGGCCGGTGGCGGCATAGTGGCCAAGAGCGATGTGGAGTACGAGCTGCAGGAAGTAAACAACAAACTCGGTGCCTTGCGCAAGGCTATAGAGGCTGCCGAGAAAATTTAACGGAACAACAGATAACCGAATGAATTATGAAAATAGTTATCATAGATAATTACGACTCTTTTACATATAATCTGAGTCACCTGATAAAAGAACTTGGAGCCGATGTCAGCGTAAAGCGCAACGACTCGTTCGACATAGAGGAGTTAGCCTCTTTCGATAAAATTATCCTGTCGCCGGGTCCCGGCATACCATCAGAGGCAGGTCTGCTCTGCGATGTTATCCGTACCTATGCCGGCCGTAAGCCGATGCTCGGCGTGTGTCTGGGACATCAGGCTATCGGTGAGGTGTTTGGGGCAAAGTTGGAAAACCTCGCAGAGGTGTTTCATGGTGTTGCCACAGAGTGCAGCATAGTGGCCGACGACCCACTGTTTAATGGCTTGCAGCGCAACATAACCGTTGGCCGCTACCATTCGTGGGTAGTATCGCGCAATGACCTGCCCCGGTGCCTTGAGGCAACAGCCCTGAGTCCTGAAGGACAGATTATGGCACTGCGCCACAGAGAACTGCCCGTTCATGGCATACAATTCCATCCTGAGAGCGTGCTGACGCCTGACGGCAGACAAATTATACAAAACTTCCTGCAACTTTCTTAAGATAACACAACCACAAAAATAAAGAAAACACTATGAAACATATTTTTGAAAAACTGCTCAATCATGAAAACCTCACACGCGAGGAGATGAAAACGATATTGATTGGCATAACACAAAGTGAATTTCCCAACGAGCAAATCACGGCACTGCTGACTTGTCTGCAGATGCGCGGCGTGACCGTAGACGAACTGCTTGGTTTCCGCGACGGCATACTCGAGACAGGTGTCCCTGCCGTGCTCAACGCTGACCGCTACATCGACGTGGTGGGTACTGGTGGCGACCGCAAAAACACCTTCAATATCTCCACCACTGCATGTTTCGTCATTGCAGGTGCCGGATATAAGGTTGCAAAGCACGGCAACTATGCAGCAACATCGGTCAGCGGCGCATCAAACGTGATTCAGCACCACGGCATAAAATTCACCGACGACGTTGACCGCCTGAACCGCTCGCTCAACGAGGCCGGCATAGTATATCTGCACGCACAACTCTTCGCACGTGCCATGAAGTTTGTGGGACCTATCCGCAAGGCACTGCCGTTCCCAACCATCTTCAATCTGCTCGGCCCGATTGTCAACCCATCACGTCCGCAGTGTCAGTTGCTTGGCGTGGCTAACCTTGACCAGATGCGCCTTTACAACTCTGTATACCAGAAGATAGGCATTGACTACGGTATCGTAAACTCCATCGATGGTTATGATGAGATTTCACTGACAGGTGACTTCAAGGTTACGACTAAGAATTATGAGCGTATATTCTCACCGAAAGACCTCGGCTTCGACATTGCAAAGCCAGAGGAACTCGTTGGCGGTGCCACAGAGCAGGAGGCAGCCGAGATATTTGATTCAGTGCTTGAAAATCGTGCGCTGCCCGCACAGAAGAATATCGTGTTGGCAAATGCGGCCTTCGGCATACAGGTGCTCGAAAGAGGACAGAAGGACATTGAGGAGTGCGTGGAGATAGCACGCGAGAGTATCGACAGCGGATCGGCACTGCGTACATTCAAGAAATTTGTTGAACTGAACAGCTGATTATTATGAAAGACGTATTGCAAGACATCATTGCTCACAAGCATAAGGAAATGGATGCGTTGTATGCACGCAAGCCGTCGCTGCGCGAGGCGTTGCTGCAGAGCAATACCGGCATCATAGCAGAGTTTAAGCGCCGCTCGCCATCCAAGGGATGGATAAAGCAAGACGGACGTGCCGACATCATTCCGCTGAGTTATGAACACAACGGAGCCGCGGCTCTGTCAATTCTCACCGATGAGGAATACTTCGGCGGTTCAGATGAATTTATCCGTCAGGCAAGACAGTCGGGGGTTACGCTGCCCATTCTCTATAAGAATTTCGTAATTGATGAAGCACAGTTGTATGCTGCAGCACTGTGTGGTGCCTCGGCTGTACTGCTCATTGTCGCTTGCCTTACCAAGGAACGGTGCAAGGAACTGCTGCACAAGGCTCATGAACTGGGGCTTGAGGTTCTGCTTGAGATGCATAATGAGAGAGAATTGGAGTATGCCGAACTTGAACCAGACCTCTGTGGAATCAATAATCGCAACCTCGGTTCGTTTGTGACAGATGTGGAGAATAGTTTCCGACTTGCCGACTTGCTCCCGGCTGATGCAGTGAAAGTGAGTGAAAGCGGAATATCCAATCCTGAGACTGTCAGTCAACTGCGCTCAGTAGGTTTCCGTGGCTTCCTCATAGGTGAAAGTTTTATGGCGACTGCCGACCCTGGCTGTGCCGTTAATGAATTTATAAAAAAGATAAAATCATGAACAAGATAAATGAAATCTTCGCCAATCGTGGCGACAAGAAAATCAAATCGCTGTATTTTTGTGCCGGCTGCCCTACACTCGATGGTACTGCCGACGTTATACTCACATTGCAGCGCCGTGGCATATCCATGCTTGAAGTAGGAATACCTTTCAGTGATCCACTAGCAGACGGCCCGGTAATACAGACGGCTGCCACCACGGCTCTTAGAAATGGCATGACGCTGCGCAAGCTTTTCAAACAGTTGCAAGAGGTTAAAGCACAGGTAAACATTCCGCTCGTTCTTATGGGCTATCTGAATCCGATAATGCAATACGGAATAGAGCAGTTCTGCCAGTCGTGCGCTGAGGCTGGCGTGAGTGGTGCCATCATTCCCGACCTGCCTTTTGAGGAGTATATGAAAAACGTCAAGCCCATTGCCGACCGTTACGACCTGCGTATCATTATGCTCATAACTCCCGAGACATCAGACGAACGCATCCGCCTCATTGACGAGCATACCAGCGGTTTTATTTATATGGTCAGCTCGGCTGCCACCACTGGTGCCCAGCAGAGTTTCAACGAACAGAAGCAGGCTTATTTCCGCCGTATCAATGGAATGAACCTGCGCAATCCGCTGATGATAGGCTTCGGCATATCCAATAAGCAGACCCTGCAGGCGGCTGAGGAAAACGCCGCTGGTGTGATAATCGGCTCGAAGTTTGTCAACCTGCTCAACGATGCCGGCGGCAATGCCGATATTGCATTTGATAAACTGACTGAATGCTTGGCAGAATAAAAACTTTTTTACATATTTAAGGTCATTGTTTGGATATTTCTAAAAAAAATCGTAACTTTGCATGGTTAAACTGCTCTGCGGTTACGCTGTAGGGCAGTTTACTTGCTATTTCAGTTTAAAACTGAGATGGTTAACGACAGGGATTCGTCGTTTGTCGAGAAGAATCGGTAACGGTTACTTCAGTTTGCGCAAAAACCGAGCAAGGCGATAGACTGCATGGTTGACGCGAATCCCATCAGTAGAAATGAAGACTGGCGCGGACAGGAAACTGTATCGTGTGGGGATGTGCTATGCAAACGAATAATGACAATATCCGCATACAGCAGCGGGAAAACTATTACAAGACACTGGATGACACCAAAATGATATGGTATGTCATGCAGCACAGCAATCCTAAACTGATTGACTTCCAACTGAAAAGGGAAAACGCTGTACGCAGGCAAACTGATGACGGCGATAATTTTCAGTTGGAATACTTCATTCCTTTCTGTTTCCTGCCCCATACGTCAGAAAAAGATAATGAGAAGCAAGCCAAGGAGGTCGGTTTTGCCAATCGTCTTCGTAAAGACCTCCACGACTTCGTGTTCATTCATACAACTCAACGCGGTCTTGCAAAACTGCTTGACAGTGAGTGGAACGCTTCCATGCGTTGCCGTCTGTATCACTACCGTGACTTCAAGAAAGAGGCCGTTACGCTGGGTAATGAAGAAATGTCGCAGCTCATCAGACTGTTCAGTGAGAAGCGCATACGGCTCTCCATAGGCATGCCAGTGGTTAATCTCGGGCCTGACGTTGAAGTGATGGTAATCAGGGAAGGGACATTCAAGGGACAGACCGCAAGGATAATCGAAGCCAAACCCACAGGTAACGGCGGCATAAGTCTGCAGCTTGGAATCAAGATGTTCGGCGGTACGAAAGAGCTCAAATTGAAAGACTTCTCTTCCGACGACATACAGAGTCTGGACGATACAGGCGACATCATCGGTCTGCGTTTCATCCGTGAAGCAGAGTCCGTCCTGCTTGGAATCATCAGCCGACGTGTTAATCATAAGGAAACGGCCGACGCTGTGAAGGAAGATATGGAGCAACTCAATCATCTGTTTCTCCACAGTTATATAACCATTCGCGACAGATTGCTTCACGCTCGTTTCCTCTCATTGATGCTCATTTGTGCCACGCTGCGCTTTGACAGGAAAAGCGCCCGTGTGCTCTCAGAACGAGTTCAAAGCTTATTGCTCAGTCATCAAGAGTATAGTCCTGAAATTCTTGCGTATCTCTATTTCTCACTGTATATAGCAACCCGCGATGCCCATTACCGCACCGCCGCCAAGCAGCAGGTGCAGCAGCATCCCGAGTGTTCAGACAATGCGTCTCTACGCCGTCTGATGTCTCTTGCATGCAGGATGCACAGCAAACGTGACCGCGTGGCAAAACACGACGTCGCATTTATTACGAAGCCTGTAAGTTAGCCAAAGAAGGCAAAATATATTAGCAATAATCTCTTTTATACGAACTAATAATCTGTTGATTATGCAAACGTTAATCCAACTTCCATACGCTCTTGATGCTTTGGAGCCTGTTATCAGTGCACAGACACTGTCGTTCCATCATGGCAAGCACCTGCAGACATACGTTGATAATTACAATAAACTGATTAAAGACAGCGATTATGAAGGTTTGTCACTGGAGTCGGTTGTAAAGGCGGCTCCTGCCGGTGCTTTATTCAATAATGCCGGACAGATTCTAAACCACGAAATGTATTTTTTGCAGTTCCGTGCAGCCAATGAAGCTTCACATACTCCATCAGGTGCTCTCGCAGAGCAGATAGACAAGCAATGGGGAGACGTCAACGCTTTCAAGGCTGAGTTTGAAGCCAAGGGAATAGGCCTGTTCGGTTCTGGCTGGGTATGGCTCTCCGCTGAAAAAGACGGAACTTTGGTTATAACTCAGGAAACAAATGCATCGAACCCGATAGTTAATGGAATGACACCTCTCCTCACTTTCGATGTTTGGGAACATGCATATTACCTTGACTATCAGAATCGTCGTGCTGCTCATCTTGCAGCACTTTGGCAGATAGTGGACTGGAAAGTCGTGGAAGAACGCTATCAATTGAGGTAACGAAGGGAAATGACCATGAAACCAGAGTACAAGGTTAATCAATAAAAAGAATCATAGAACAATATAATGTCTGAACGTAAGCGAATATATCTTTGCCTCGCTCACATGAGCGATGAAGGATTGGAGCAGAAGTATATCAAGGAAGCTTTTGATACAAATTGGGTAGTACCCCTTGGACCGAATGTGGATGGATTTGAGAAAGATTTGGAAGAATTCGTCGGTCAGAACAAGAGGGTAGTTGCATTGTCAGCAGGTACTGCTGCGGTTCATTTGGGACTGTTGGCCTGCGGCGTAGGGCCTGGTGATGAAGTAATTGTGCAGAGTTTTACATTCTGTGCATCGACACACCCCGTAGTTTATCTTGGTGCGACACCTGTGCTGGTGGATTCTGAACCAGACACATGGAATATAGACCCAGACCTGTTGGAAGAGGCTATCAAAGACCGCATTGCCAAGACAGGCAAGAAACCCAAGGCTATCGTGCCGGTGGCTCTTTACGGTATGCCGTATAAGGCAGACAGGATTATGGCTGTTGCCAATAAGTATGACATTCCCGTAGTGGAAGATGCTGCCGAGGGTATGGGGTCACGCTATAACGGTCAGGTATTGGGCACATTTGGTAAGTATGGAGCACTGTCCTTTAACGGTAATAAGATGATTACCACCAGCGGTGGTGGTGCACTTATATGCAATGGAAGCCTCACCCCTAACCCCTCTCCTGAAGGGAATGGGAGTGTCTACACCGCAGATCCAATGATATATGGTTTGCTGAAGGAATATGCTGAGAATAATAGAAAGAAACCTACCGAGGCAGAGGCGGTACTTTGGGAGGCCCTCAAAGGTAAGGGCATTGGAGAAAAATTCCGCCAACAGCACATCATTGGCGATTTCATAGTTGATTTCTTCTGCGTGGATAAAGGATTAGTCATAGAAATTGATGGTGGTTGTCACAATTATCCTCCACAGATGAAGTCAGATGCAGAACGCACAAAAGTTTTATCTAAACTAGGATATATTGAGATTAGGTTTAAGAACGAGGAGGTGCTTGGAGATATTGATGGCGTCTTACAAAGAATTTCAAATTTCTGTAACGTCCTGCCAAGCAGGTCTCACCCTGAAAGGGGAGATTTAGAGGGGGCTAATGACCAATGGCGTGAAATAATGATGTATGCCACGCAATATCGTGAGAGCTATCCATACTATCAGCATGAGAAGATAGGGTACAACTATCGTATGAGTAATATCTGCGCTGGAATTGGCCGCGGTCAGATGACTGTGTTGAATGACCATCTGGCTCACCATAAGCATGTGCAAAAGATGTATGAAGAGCTGTTGGCTGACGTACCGGGCATTACCGTTCACTCGCAACCCATAGTCGCCCCTGAAGGGGGAGATTTAGAGGGGGCTTCCGTTTACGACAGCAACTACTGGCTCAGCACTATCACTATTGAACCAGAGGTGAAGGTGAAAGGTCAGGAGAACGCCTATAAGACCATTGTGCAGGGAGCTGTAGGTGGTGCTGCTGGTGTCATTCATGTAGCCGAAAGTGCAACCACCGACTGTCAGCCAAATGATAATGTGGAAGCATTACGCGTTGCTCTTGATAAGGCACAGGTTGAGGCTCGTCCAGTATGGAAGCCTATGCACAGGCAACCGTGCTATAAGGATGCACCTGCATACGTGAATGGAGTTTCTGATGCTATCTTTAAAGTAGGCATGTGCTTGCCTACTGGACCGTATGTCACAGATGATGACGTGAAATATATCGTAGACTGTATCAAGGCTGCGATTGAGTAGGCTAGGCAACTACAATAAAGGTGAGGAGTAAATTATGGCAAGAAATAGATATCCTGTAGGAATACAGACGTTTTCACGCATAATACGTGAGGGATACGTATATATTGATAAGACTGATTTGGTGTGGGAACTAGCACACTATTCATCTTTTGCTTTCCTCAGCCGCCCACGTAGGTTTGGAAAGTCGCTGCTGACGTCAACCTTGGAATCATACTTCAAGGGAGAACGTGAACTCTTCAAGGGGCTGAAGATAATGGATTTGGAGAAAGAGTGGGACAGTTATCCTGTGATTCGTTTGGACTTGAGTACTGCCAAGAATCAGTGGACGCCAGAGGAATTACGAGCTCGTCTATGGTATATAATACGTCCTTACCTGAAAGAATATGGCGTAGAAGAGGAGATGTTGACTCCTGGTAGCGCCTTTGAGATTGTGATGCAACGTGCCTATGAGCTGACAGGCAAGCAGGTGGCAGTGATAATAGATGAATATGACGCACCACTGCTTGATGTGCTGACAGATGACCACCGGCTGGATGAATACAGGCAGATAATGCAAGAGTTCTACCAACCGCTCAAGGCTAATGAAAGAATAATTAAATTCTGTTTTATCACTGGCATAACAAAGTTCTCGCAACTGAGTATATTCTCTACACTAAACAACATAAAGAACGTTACGTTGAATCCTGCTTTCTCTGCCATCTGTGGCATTACTGAGCAGGAGGTGAGGGACACATTCAAGGATGATATCGCTCCAATGGCAGAATACTACAGGGTGTCAGACGAGGAGATGTTTCAAAAGATAAAGGAACGCTATGACGGCTATCATTTTGCGGCGGAGTCGGAGGATATATACAATCCGTTTAGTTTGTTGAATGCTTTCATGGATGCCCGGTTGGACAACTACTGGTTTTCCACAGGTACGCCGACGTTCCTGATACAGCAGATGCAACGTTTCGGCACCGACATCATGTCGTTGGATAAGTTGGAAGTGCCTTCCGATGCTTTCGACCAACCGACGGAGAATATGCAGGATGCCTTGCCGTTGCTGTATCAGAGTGGATATCTTACGATAAAGGACTATGATAAGTATGGAGATGTTTATCAGTTGTCCATTCCCAATCAGGAAGTGCGCATAGGCTACGCGAAGGGGCTGTTGCCGTCATATACGGGCTTGAAGAATTATGATGTACAGACAGGCTTCGCGCTGAAGTTCTGGCGCGCCCTGCAGCAGAATGATATAGACCTCGCCATGCGTGAGATGCAGGTCTATCTGGCAGGTGTGCCATACGTGGAAGGGTTCAAGAAGAAGTTACAGGATGCAGCGACGGCAGAGGGATTCTATGAATACACAATGTATCTGATATTCTCAATGCTGAATGTGTATGTGCGCACCCAAGTGAAGTGTCGTGGCGGCAGGATAGACATGGTGGTGTTAATGCCAGACACCACATACGTGTTTGAACTGAAGACGGAAGGCACGGCGGAGCAGGCCTTGAAACAGATTGACGAGAAAGACTATGCCCTGGCATACGAAACGGACGGCCGCAATGTGGTAAAGGTAGGAGTAAAGATGAATGCCGCCGACCGCACGATAGAGAATTGGGTGATAGGCGAATAACGTAAGGCTATGGTGAGAACGAGGTATCACTAATCCTCACGAATCAGTAATGCGTTAAAAGTTCATTCGTGTTAATTCGAGCAATTCGTGTTCGTAATATAAGGTGGATATATAGTTAAGTAAGCCTCTATGGAGTGGAGACACGTGAAGGGAATCAGACAGTAAAGAATAATCCTGATAAGTTTCCTGCGCACTATATGTTTGAATTGAGTAAGGGTGAGGTGCACGATTTAAAATCAAAAATTTTGATATCAAAAGTTTCTGACAACAACCGCCGTGGCACAACTAAGGTTTTCACAGAGCGTGGACTATACATGCTGGCAACCATTCTAAAGGGTGAAAAGGCTCGTAACGTTACTTTCGCAATTCCTTGCCGGCATATAGGCATATAGGTATTAAAAAGTACCTGTGACAAACAAATGTTATGGGAGATGATGGAGAGTAAACAGCGTTTTATAAGTTCAATTTCTTAGCATTATTTTGAAATAAGAAGGAGGCAATAAAGCGATGGTAGAGTTTTATTTTAAGGACAAGGAGAGAAACATGGCTATACGTGGCATAGGTCCCAAAAATGATATAAACTGTGCTCCATTGGACTATTTCAAGTATGGCCATGTTGAAATCGCATCCAATCTTTTTAGTGATGTATTGAAGGTTAAGAGTCCCATGCCGATACCAGATAATATGGTGAGAGACTTTGTACTTCAAGAAACCGATAAAATGATAGAGGAACAACTCAAAACATCAACGGCAAATCCTGAAATTCATGAACTATTAAAAAATGATGCTCTTAGCTACAAACAACAGAACAAACTACTTAAAGGTGTGGAGTTGAATGGGACTGATCTATTGTGGCTAAACTATACCGATTGAAATGAAACAGGAACCTGTCCCCTTGTTTCTTGTTTCTTCAGCTTAAAACAACAGAACAACGAAATATGATTAAATCAATATCCATAGATAGTCTGGGGCCTATCCCCCAGATGAAGGCCGACGGACTGGGAAAGGTCAATCTGATTATTGGTCCAAACCAGTCGGGTAAGACGTTCCTGCTCAAAGCACTTTTCGCAGGCATGAAGACTGTGGAGCAGTACAAGCGTGGAAAGGAGAACCGCACCGATAAGGAGATCCTCTCCGACAAGCTGTACTGGACTTTCCAGGCCTCTGAGCTCGGCAATATCGTGCGCAAGGGCGATAGCTCAATGTCGTTCACTATGGAGTCTGATAAAAAGGAGACGCTGACCTATTCCTTTGGCCCCTCAGCCAAGAAGCAGGCCAATATCGATAAGAACACCTTCAGTCCACGTTCTTCTAATACCGTGTTCATTCCGGCCAAGGAAATCCTGTCTATTCGCGATATCATTCTTGAGGCTAAGGACGAGAACCAGTTTGGCTTCGAAGAGCCCTATAGCGATCTGGCTAAGGCACTCAATCGTACCCAGAAGGGCAAGAACTACAACTCTTTTACCCAGGCACGCGACATTGTAAGCAGCATGGTAGGAGGCCGCTTGGAGTATAACGAGGACAAGAAGGAGTGGCAGTTCCGCGACAACGACCGTAAGATATACGAGGTATCTACCACCTCCGAGGGCGTCAAGAAGCTGTCTATTCTCGACATCCTCTTGGGCAACCGCTATCTCGACAACAATTCAGTGATTATCATCGATGAGCTTGAGGCCAACCTTCACCCATCCATGATAGCCAAGTTCCTCGACACCATCTTTATGCTGGCCGAGTCTGGCATACAATTCTTCATATCGTCACATTCCTATTTTGTCATAAAGCGACTGTATATTCTGGCTCATCGCAAAGACGTTAGCCTGCCGGTTCTTTCGTTCGACAAGGGCGTTTGTTCGGTAAGCAACCTGCGTGATGAGATGCCCCAGAATCCCATCATCGACGAGTCGATAGCCCTTTACAAAGACGAAATCAGTTTGTGATATGGAGTTCATTGAGTCGTTTATGAAATTCTCCTTCAGCGATGACGATATCTTTCGTATCGAGGAGGACGAATTGGTGAAGGATGTCGAGAATGTAAAGGCCTGCGAGTGTGTGGTGCTCATCAGCCAGAATGTGGCGCTTATCGAGGCCAAGTCGTCATCACCACGAATTGATAACGAGGAGAAGTTCCAGAATTTCATCTCCGATATAGGGCAGAAGTTTGCCGACTCCCTTCAGCTGTTCAGCGATATCAAGAGCAAGGCCAAGGGCGATGAGGCTTTTCAGCGATTGCCACTCAATCTGCAGAATCCCCAAGTACCCACCGAGGCTTATAAGGTATACCTCATTATCCATGGCCATCAGCTCGACTGGCTGTTGGGTCTCACGGATGCTCTGCGTAAGGAACTGAAGGATGTGGTGAAGCAGTGGAACCTTCGTGATGCCAATGTCAAGGTATATAACGAGGCCACAGCTCTCGAAAACAAGTTCATAGTGGCTTATATACCAAGGCCTGAAACCGCGGCCTTGCGCCAGCCCGATGGCAGTATCGACGATGCCAAGGTACAAGCCTGGTTCACTGCTCACGAGTAGCAGATCGAGGCCCCAAAGAAGTAGGGGACAAGAAGAGTAAAGTCCTGAGTATACGATGCAATGGATATACGAGGCGATGCGCAAGGCTGCGATTAAGCGAGAGGAGGGTCAAGTTACGACTTGTGCTTTCCCGAGCGTGAGCAGGCTCAATGAAATTAAACATGAGATAGATGTTGAGTCACAAGACTTGTTGGAACAGGGTCATAAAGAAATTCTGCAAAGCGAATGCTATGAGGATTATGGCTGCCCTTCAGATATAGATAAAATGAAACAGGAACCTGTCCCCTTGTTTCTCAAAACATCACTCATCTTACATTTTCCCTTTTTCTGTCAGACGTCAACAATAAATAGTAAACTTTCAACTGTAAACAAAAATACATGTCATTAACCATTAACCCTGAACATAAGTTCTTCCCTCATCTTTCTAAATCTTCACACAATTCTATTACAATAATATGGTAGCATCATTATCAAACATATCTGCCGACAATAATCATGAGGCAATCCTCAGCAATGCAGGTGGCTTTTCAACCTTCAATTACGGTGGGTATAATATCCGTTTCAAGGCTCCATATAGCCTAGAGCGATACACTGATGTACTGAAATGGGAAGATGGTTATTTAGTGGTAAAAGCCAAATATCGTCATAATTCAGAACCAGAAGAGGAATATATCGATCTAAAACCCATTTTGGATGGACTTTATATTGACTGCGATGATTTCTTAAAACCAATTAAAAGTGTACGTGTAGCATATGTCTGATACAAAAGTTTTTATCTTTATTTCACATCTTTCTGTGTAGTAGAGTGTATGCATGTTCATGCTAGCGATAGCAAACTTACAGAGGGTGGCTCAGCAAAATTTTTCGTCAAGAGCAATGGCGATGCAGTACTTCAAAACCGTGGCATCCTCAATGACCGAGAGATAGCCAGAATATCAGAATTCATCAAAGATCACTATCAGGAAATGTATCTCCGCTGGTCACAGTATAGCAATAAAGGATATTACGAAAAGTAACATCTTCCATCTTCCTTCTTCCATCTAACATCTATACGACATTCATCAGACATCCGGGAAATTGAGCCTTTTCCGCTCATTTCTATACAAAGATACCACTTTTTACTCAAATATGCAAGAGCGTTAAGATTTCTTATCCATTGAGAGTAAAGAAATGTTAATTTTAAGGAGGCTGGTTGAGGTGACTAAAAGGGTGTTTGAGAGGATATTGAGAGAAAATCGAGAAAAATCAGGGGTCGGCCTGTTCTGAGGAATTTTGAGAGAAGTTGAAAATACCCTTGTTTAACTAGAAAACAAAATTCTACAATAATAAACATCCTTTAACAAAAGTAATGGCAAGATGACAGGAGCTTGGCTTCTGGCTAATGACTTGAAACAAATATCTGATTGCACAGGTGGTCGCAAAAGTGATGCAGTTCGATACTGCCAGTCAGAACATTCAAATTAAAGAAAAAGATAAGAATAATTCTCGTGAGTTATTAATATTTTAAAATTAGATCGTATTTGTTCTGGATTTGATTTCGACAATGCTGTTTGGATGTCCTGCTGCAACCTTCTTTCAGTTCAGTATGGCGTATTTTACGGTTGGTATTAACATGAATAAAATGATAGACAGTATGGAAACTACAGGAAGATTTTTGTTAAGGTGGGTTGGGGCTTCATCTGGGCTGTGCAAAACCCCAAAAAGTAGAGTCGGAGTCATTGAAAGTAATAGATATGGTAGAAGCCCGAGGTTCAATTCCCACACAGCCCACTTTTTTATTTCACTTTTTTAAGCTCAATATTCTTTATATGCAAGACACTACCAAATATCCACGTTTCATCCCCGACAAGCCTGTAGGGAAGGACTGCTTTGAAGGCCACTCGCAGGAGCGGCTGGCTCATAGCGTGTGCGACTATGTGAGAAGGATTGATGCCAAGACCGCAATGGAAGGGCAGGCAGAGAACACGATGCCTCGCATCATTGGATTGGAAGGCGGCTGGGGTACGGGTAAGTCGAATGTGGTGCGGATGGTAGAGGATGAACTGGCAAAGGAGGGCTACTATACCTTCACCTACGACGCATGGGGACATCAGGAGGACTTGCAACGCAGGTCGATACTGGAGACGATGACGAGTCACCTGATAGATAAGCAGATACTGCAAGGGAAAGTAAAGATACCGATGCGCAGCGGCAAGGTGAACGAGGATACTTGGAAGAACCAACTGTCACTATTGCTCTCGAACAAAACGACGACTATTCGCAAGTCTATTCCAAAGTTGGCTGGTGCTGCGGTTTGGGGTATATGCTTGGTGGCTTCGTTTGCTGTTTTGACCGTGATATCGGGAGTCCTTCTTAATGAAGTGGATGGCTTCCCCTTTTGGGTGGCTGTATTAATGGACTTGTTGCCTGTTATCTTAGGTCTTGGTTTATCTATCTTCTATCGCTGCAAGGATGGTAATTGGGACCGAACACTGAAACTGATAAGTCAGCGAGAGGATGATACCATCGACGAAGAATACACCAGCAGTGAGGAGCCGTCGGTGGCAGAGTTTAAGAACTGGATGCGGGCGATGTCTGACTATCTGGGGAGCACGAAGCAGAAGTTCAATAAGCTTATCATTGTGTTTGACAATATGGACCGTTTGCCGTCGGAAAAGGTGATGCAGCTGTGGTCGAGCATCTATACGTTCTTCGCAGGCGGTGAGTTCAAGAATATCTGGACAGTGATACCCTATGATTACAAGCATCTTTGTCAGGCTATATATGGGAGTGAAGAGAGTGGTGATGTTAAAAAAGAGGATATGGAGCGCATAAAAAAGTTTATCAGCAAGACGTTCCCCATTACCTACCACGTGCCGGAGCCTGTGATAACGGACTATAAGAAGCTGTTCTATACCTATTTCGATGCAGCATTCGGTGCGGACGAACACGACAGGGAACATATATGCCAAGTGTTTATTCACCTGAATCCACAACCTAATCCACGGACTGTCATCAGATTTGTGAACGAACTGGTGGCACTACGGATGCAATGGAGTGATACGGCGAAATATAGATTGCAGAATCTGGCGCTTTATGCCTTGAAAAAAGATTATATCCACTATGAGGGCGATAGTGAGGATGTACAACTGCTGAGTGAGGGACTGTTTGATAAGATTAGAGCCTTTTATCCGAAGCAAAAGAAGGTGCGCATAGAGTTGTGCCAGTATGCCTACGGATTGGATGATGAGAAACTGGCAGGGGAATTGCCATTACGTAATGAGTTGAAACGACTTATTGAAGCTGGAGGTGCTCTTGGCGAATATGCCGGACAAGATAATCTCCTGACTGTTTTGGAAGATGTGCTAAATGATGTAGATGTTGCCACAGTTGACAATGCCGTGAGGAGCTTGGCTTCGCTAGATGGTGTAAAACTGGCAGAAGACATGAAAGAGCATATCCGGAAAAAATGGGACATGTTGGCCAATATAAAGGTAACGAGTCGGTATGACAAACATCAGTTTGATGAGATATTGACCATACTGATTAATCATGCCACAGAGAAGCGTGTGAACGAATTGGCGAAGGCTTATGCAAAAGCTATGCAAGGTGTTGTAGTGACGGACGGAGCGGCTTACTTCAAGGCACAGGACAAGTTGCGACAGGAGTTGAAGGCAGCCAAAGTGAAGTTTGACGATAAGGAATGGTATAAGATTGTGACCTGTAATGCAGAGCAGTTCGTACAATATGTTTGTGAGGCAGAGGAAGCATATCAGCACTATGGTTTGACCTGCGAGACGAAGGAACTCAACGAATATCTGACGAATGGAGCCATGAGCGGAAATGAAAAGGTGGCAACGGTGGTAGACTACATTAAGAATGATGAGGAATATGACCTGTCGGAACTTATTGACGGTCTGTCTGAGACAATTGCTGCTGACGGTATCAAGGATAATATCACTATTGCAGCATATGTGCACCGGGTGCTTGATAAGGGCGAAGACGTGTTGAAGGTGCGATTCAGCAAAGAGACAGTTGCTGGGTATCTGAATACAAAGCCTGCTCCGTGGGCAGAGAAACTGCCTGTGGGTTTGGAAGACGTGATGGCGATGTCGCTGGCAGACGGGAAAGACCTGAGTGCGATAGATGATAAAATGCTACCCAGGATATGTGGGTGTATGGACAGGTATTTTGAATATACCGACCTGCTGAAACATACCGGCAAGGAGGGGAGTGCATACAGGAAGTTGAATATCTACTGTGTAGAGCATCTTGCGGGCAATAAGCTTGATACGAAGTATGCAGCTCTGCACATGGCGGAATTGCAGAAGGCATTGGGTCTGGAACAGGAACAGCTGCTGAAGCAGTTTAACCGCTGGTCTGCTATTGAGTGGGGCGAGATGAATGCAGAGAATGAGTATGTGAAGGGTGTGAAGAACTATGTGCATCAGAGTTTCTTTTCTTCCTATCGAGACAATCCAGGAAATTTCTCAGATAGCGTGATTATGCTGGGTGTGGGAGCAATAGAATGCCAGAAGAACGGATTTCTGGCTGGTGCCAGACAGGTTCAACAAAACTATAGCATTGTTACGAAACTGGTGGTGGATGGCTATTGGAAAGCATTTGTGGAAACTTTTCTTGGAACGGAGTATATGCCTCAAGCAGTAGCACTTCTGACGAATGAAGCTGTGACCATGCTACAATGGCTGTATGACCATAATGAGGTGACGGATGCAGGTTTGCTGGAAATTGTTTTGAAACATGCTGACGAAGGTACGTTGAGGAGTTATCTTCATTCTATGATGAATGACCATTTGTCGAAGACCAATAGTACAAAGGCGAAATTCTTGTGGTTTGGCAAGTTATTGCCGCTACTGGGTGCAGATATGGATCAGAATACCGCTCGCGGATTGATGACGCACTTCATTAAGCCAATTGGTAAGGAAGCAGAATGTACTGCTGTCATTGTAAGTCACAAAGACTTCTACCTTACTATATTGCGCAAGGACACCTCCATAGCTGAGCCTATAGTTAAAGAAATGGTTGCAATGGATGGATTCGCTGAGATTGCAGATGAATTAAAAACGATTGTCGCCTAATCACCTCTATGATTCAACTCAATCCACGATACGAAGCGATATTTAATCCCGATAACATTGAATTGAAGGCTGCGATTAAGCGAGTGGAGAGGGAGCTCGCTCACTATCCAGAGCGTGAGCAAGCTCGACCAAAGGTCAACTGCGATAGAATAGCAAGCCTGATGAATGTCGAGGCGGATTTCATCAAGGAGGCACTAGATGCTGGGCTGTATAAGCATACAACAAGAATCACATCATCCATCCTACTTCAAACATCAGCCTTCGTTCATGGGACTATGGCGTTCCTTCATACATAAACATATAAACAAGAAGTTGATGAACAATACTAAATATAAAAAACTCGAAGATGCAATTCTAAAAGAGACAGACTTGCTGATTGAAAAGGCAAAGAGCCAAGGAGAGAAAATGATCTTTGAACTTTTCAAGTCTGCAATCCTAAAGAAATACAAGGATTTGTTTGACAAAGAACTTTTGGAAGGAACTGTTCATAAAGAAACTATTGATGAAGCGGTAGAATACTGTTATACAGATATATGTGTTTCTATTCGCCAAATCCCTAAGATGAACGAAACAGAAAAGGAACACTTGATTCAACTGGGCAAGCAAGCAAAAGAAGCTGTAGAACCTATTATTGAACAGTTATTGATAAAAGACGGAATAAATATAAGTTAAATAACAAAAGATATAAATCGAATATACCAAGAAAAAAAATACGATATGAAGAGGATTATAATACGTGCCTTTGGACCGATAAAGGAAGCTGATATTGTGCTCAAAGATGTTAATGTTATCGTTGGTGAGCAAAGTATTGGCAAAAGTTGTGTACTGAAGGTTTCTTGCTTTTGTACGTGGGTGGAGAAACGTATTGAAATAGAACAAAATGCTCATAGATTTGAGAAAAATGGGGTATTTGTAGAGGAACTTGAGAACTTTCATCGCTTGAATGGCTATATGCAAGAGAATACGTACATAGGATACGAATCTGATTTTATTAAATTCTCATATGACAAGATACATGGTTTTGCCTATAAATGGAAAGATAGAAGATGGGAATACAAACGACCAAAAGTGAGTTACATTCCAGCGGAAAGAAACTTGGTTGCAGTTATTCCGAATTGGTTTGAGGTTAAATCAGTAGCTGAAAATATTCAAGATTTTATGGCAGATTGGTCTGATGCTAGAAAATCTGTTGACAATGATAAGGAGATACTTAACCTTGACGTGGCATACCATTATGACGAGGGGAATGATAAGGACTTTGTCAAGATGGCTGATGGACATTATCTTCCATTTACGAATGTGTCTAGTGGTCTTCAGTCACTGATTCCGTTGTATGTTCATTTGGTCAATATTACGAGTAATAACTATAGAGAGCGAGAGGATAATTCTGTGAAGCATAAATCAGAACGTGATAAGTTGATAGACTCGCTAATAGATTACTATGATAAGAATATGGGTAATTCTTACATGAAGAATCCAAATTATGGAAAAGCTAATGCAAAAGAAAGTTTGGACATGGAATATATACCGAACCCTGAAATGACAAACTGGACCTTAGGAAGGTATCTCAATATATCAAGAACACATCACTGTGAAGTTTTTCTTGAGGAACCAGAGGAGAATCTCTTTCCACCAACACAGCAAACTCTTATGAGGTCGCTCTTGAAACTTTTAAAGCGTGATGATGGCAATACACTTTTCATTTCTACCCATAGCCCTTATGTTTTGGATATCCTACTAGAAAGAGAAGATTATGACTTCGGCTTATTCTATATTCAGTCTTCTGAAAAAGGCTCTATCGTTAGAACAGCCACAGAGGTTGACGTTCAGGATATGTTTGAAGATGGCGTAGATGCATTCTTTAATATAGAAAGGCTAGGTGATGAAGTATAATGAGATAATGCCAGAGTGTTTTATTGACACCACTCTTGTTGGTTCATTGCTGGATGCTAAGGTAAATCATAAACATAGTTGCAATGAAGTGGCAAGGGAAATGGAGAAAGGAAAATATAAAGATTCATTCGCAGTTGGTATTATAGACAATGATAAAAGGAAAATATCCTATATAGAGAACTTTGAAGAGATAGGAAGAACGGATAACCTTACCTTTTTGAAACATAAAGATAAGCATCAGTATGTTATAAAAGTTGGGAAAGAACACAAGGCAATGGAGACTTTCATTAAAGCAAATGTGGATGCGATAGGAATGAAGATGGAAAATTTTGGTTTGCCTTCAGATCTTGCCAAACTGATAGAACAAACAAAAGATAGTGTGTCAACTCAAAAAGACCCTAGAATATTGAAATTATGTAGGTCTTTACGTCAGTCGCCAGAAGTGGACAAGTTACAAGACGTACTTACCTACCTTGCTGACAAAAAATATTCTGTTGACATTGAAGTATTAAGGTCAATAATTAACGAGTAAATATAAGTTCCAACGCATTTCTCTAACATCTGCTCTAAAACAACTCTAACCCTACTCCGAGCTCTCAGGTCTTCGCAATTCTTTAAACGATAACCTTTAACCGTTACAAGCAAACTTTTCACTTTTCACTTTTCAACTTTCATTTTTTCAAAATTGGCAAATAATAGCGTAAATAACAAAAGAATAGCAAAGAATACACTATCATAATATATGACAAAGAAAATAAAATATTTTGAGGCTCTTCGTGGCATAGCCATCATTATGGTTTTAGCTATACATACATACCCCCATTCGGATTCCTCTTTTAATTTATTTGTTAGGCAGATCCTTAATTGTGCTGTTCCAATTTTCTTTGCCTTGTCTGGATTTTTCCTTTATAAGAAAGTTCTTGAGACGAAAGAGCAGATGTATTCTTTTTGGAGAAAGCAAATACCCAAGGTATATATTCCTGTTTTAATATGGTCACTGCCTTGGTTTATTCTGGGGATAATGCATGGAAAGTTAATTCAAGCTCCTTTACGCTTATTCAGTTGTGGTTATAGTGTGTATTATTTTATTGCTGTTATAATACAGTTTTACCTGCTTCTTCCATTATTGCAGCGATATAGGCTAGGTAATAGAACAATGGGGTGGGCAATTCCTTATATAATAAGTTTTATTTCAGTTGGCTTCATTACCTATGTGTACATTATAGAGAGAATACATCTGTCTCTTATAATACGTTATGGTTCTTGTTTGTACTGGCTATGTTTTTTTGTAATAGGATGTAGATTATCACAATCAGATAGAAAGTATGGTCTTATACCGCCATTGGTAGTAATGCTATTTGGGCTTTTTTCTTCGTATTATGAAAGCTTATACCTTATAGAAAATTACGGAAATGGTGCAGGGTATAAGCTAACATCATTTATTTTTTCTGCAGGAATGTGCTACCTATTACTATCTGCTCGCATGGAGGAATTATATGATAGTATAAATGGCAAAATCGCTAATGTAATAGTATATTTAGGAAAGCATTCTTTTATTTTATATCTGCTACATATCCATGTCGTAAAATATACACGCATAGTTATGAATATGACTCAAAATTGGACGGTATACTTCTTAGTTGTTTTGATAATTTCAATTGTGCTGATAGAGATAATAAAAAAGATTTTACCATTAAGATATCATTACTATTTGGGAATATACTAACATAAAGAAAACGCCTCAACTAGTATATGTATATATTCTTCTGCAAAATGACAAGAGAAAAGTGAGAAATTTAGAAAAAACAAGAATACATAGTGATTAAAAACAACATAAGTCATTTTTTAAAAAACGTAATATGAAAATATTTAAGAAAATTATTTCTGCATATCAGACGATTTTTTGGTCAATGGAAAAACAAGCTAGATATGCTGGAGTTTCTATGGGGGAGAGTAATTATATTTCATCCAGATTTTGGACTTCTGCAGAGCCATATTTTATAAAGATTGGTTCTCATTGCGCAATAACTGCGGGGGTAAAGTTATACACCCATGGAGGGGCTAGAGCGGCTCGTAGATGGTATCCTAAATTTGATATTTTCGGAAAAGTTACCATCGGTGACTATGTGTATATAGGTAATAACTCCCTTATCATGCCAGGTGTTACAATAGGAGATAATGTGTTAATTGCTGCTGGTAGCATCGTTACAAAATCGATCCCTTCCAATGTCGTGGTGGCAGGCAATCCTGCAAGGTATGTTTGCTCTATAGAAGAATATATTGAGAGGAATAAAAAGTATAATACGGACTTTAAAGGTCTGAGTAAGGAAAAGAAGAAAGAGTTGTTACTTTCGCTAGATGAAAGTAAGTTTATTCATAAGAGACAATTGAAGATAGAATAGCAAGAAAGCAAAGTGAAATATGAGGTTTGTATAGAAAAATCATATCTTCTCCTCTTTTTTATATCAAAATGATATGTCTTCAACTTCTGCAAATAATAAAAGAATAGCAAAGAATACACTATTGTTGTATTTCCGAATGTTATTTCTGATGCTTATCTCGCTATATACGAGCAGAGTTATTCTTAATGCATTGGGAGTAACAGACTATGGTATATACAATGTCGTAGGTGGTTTCGTATCTATGTTTGCACTCATAAGTGCAGCATTGACCAGTGCCTGCTCTCGATTCCTCAATTACGAAATGGGAAAAGGAGATATGGAACGCCAGAAGGTAGTGTTCTCTACAGCCTTGTCAATTCAGTGGGGGCTTGCTATTATAGTTGCAGTTTTAGCGGAAGTAATTGGAGTATGGTATGTTAATAACATAATGGTACTTCCACCAGAGAGATTAGAGGCTGCAAACTGGTGCTTCCAGTTCTCAGTGTTCAACTTTTGTATGAGCCTTATAACAGTGCCCTATAATGCTTCTATAGTAGCTCATGAGAGAATGAAAGCCTTTGCTTATGTCAGCATATATCAGGGATTAGCAATACTTGCTATATCTTTCCTTGTAAGTTGGTCACCTATAGATAGACTTGTGTTCTATGCGTTCATGCTTCTTGTTGTTCAGTTTACGGTACGTTATGCATACCAGGTTTATTGCAGGAGAAATTTTCAAGAATGTACATATATCCGGGTATTTGACAAACCTCTATTCAAACACATGTTATCCTATTCTGTTTGGCATTTGGTGGGAAATGGTGCATTTGTTTTAAAAGGACACGGAGTCAATATAGTATTAAACTTATTCTTTGGGCCAACGGTGAATGCGGCTCGTGCAGTAGCAAATCAGGTTGATCATGCTGTAAATCAGTTTGCGTCTAACTTTATGATGGCAATGAATCCACAGATAACCCAGTCATATTCGCGCGGAGAATTAAAAACTATGTTTCAGTTGGTCAATAGAGGGTCTCGTTTCTCCTTTTATCTATTGTTTATATTGGCGTTACCTGTTATTATAAATACGGATTATATATTGCATCTGTGGCTGAAAGAGATACCAGATCATACGGTACCATTTATACAATTAACGCTGATATCTATGATTATAACTTCAGTATCTAGATCATTGATGACAGCTCAGAATGCAACAGGAAACGTTAGAAATTATCAATTGGTAGTAGGTGGAATATTACTACTAAACCTTCCTTTCTGTTACATATTGCTCAGTTTCGGTATGATGCCTGAAATAGTTGTCGTAGTAGCTATTGTGGTGGAAATACTGGCTTTTTTAGCAAGAATGTATATGTTACCATTAACTGTTAAAGGATTTAAGCCAAGTATATTTTTGCGTGATGTAATTCTTAAATGCTGTATAGTTGTTTTGTTATCAGCACCCATACCAGTGTTAGTATATATTTATCTGCCAGAAAATTTCTACACATTCATCTTGAATGTATGTCTGTGTCTGTTGTGTGGTATAGTTGTCATATATTATGTGGGTTGTAATGCTAATGAACGTGCATTGTTGACGGCTGCAGTTAATAAAATAAGAAAGAAGTTCTAAGTAATGATAAATATTACGGATAAAAGTAAGTGTTGTGGATGCACTGCATGTGCTAATGTATGTGCACATGATGCCATTACGATGCTGCCAGATGCATTTGGCTTCTTCTACCCTAAGGTAGCTGAGACTAAGTGCGTTGATTGTGGTTTGTGTGATAAGGTCTGTGCCTTTAACGGAGACTATGATAAATCTTTGAACTTACCCATGCCAGATGTTTACGGTGCTCGCCATAAAGATATGTATGAGGTAATGAAATCCCGTTCAGGTGCGGTATTTGCTGCCATTAGCGATTATGTCATGGAGCAAGGGGGCGTAGTATATGGTGCGGGTTATAAAGATCATTTCCGTGTAGCGCATAAGCGTGCTACTACTAAAATAGAGCGTGATGAATTCCGCGGTAGCAAATATGTCCAAAGCGATTTGACTGGTGTATTCAAGCAGGTTAAGGAGGACTTAAGAAATGGATTGTTAGTTCTTTTCTCAGGAACCCCTTGTCAAACTGCCGGATTAAATTCATACATAGGAAAAAAGCTGCGTAATAATCTAATTCTTGTTGATATAGTGTGTCATGGCGTACCTAGCCCATTCATTTGGCATGATTATTTGGAATACATAGAGAAGAAATACTCGAGTAAGATAGTATCCGTTGATTTTCGCAATAAGTTAAAATATGGATGGAAAGCGCATATTGAGACTTTTGGGTTAGCGAATGGAAAGGTGATAGATAGTACTTTATTTACAAAAATCTTCTATGCTCATATAATGTTCAGACATTCATGTGGTAATTGCTATTTTTGTAATACTATTCGTCCTTCTGATTTGACTCTTGCGGATATGTGGGATAAAGAAAATTATTTTCCAAAGATTAATAATGACAACAAAGGTGAGAGCCTGTTATTGATTAATACAGAAAAAGGACGAGAGATATTTGAGGCAATAAAAGATGGATTACAGAATTTCAAAACGACTGTAGCTAAACTGATGCAACCCAATCTGAAGTCCCCATCAAAAATAAATCCGAAACGAATTCACTTTGAAAAAGATTATATAAATAGTGGTTTCTACAAAACAATTAGGAAGTATGGATTTATCGGTTGGAAAGCGGAAATCAAGAGTGTAATAAAAATTATTTCCAGGATAAAAAGAAAAATAAAGAAGAGCTTATGAAAATAGGAATACTAACATTTCATTGTAGTTATAATTTTGGCGCGGTGTTACAATGCTACGCATTGCAAGAATATTTGAAATCGTTAGGTCATGATGTGAAGATTCTAAACTATCGTCCTGTCTATCTCACAACAAAAGTACCTAAAATAAATTTTAAATATTTAGTTAAACATCCGTTGTCAGCATTCTCTTACATCGTAAGGCAGTATCCTTTACGAAAAAGTAGATATGCAAAGTTCGTAGAGTTTGAAAAACAGTACTACCAGTTAACCAAAAACTTATGTACGAAGGATGATATTGAGGAATGTGTTGACGAATTTGATGTGATAGTCTTTGGTAGTGATCAGATTTGGTGTGAAAAATTTAATAAGAAGGATACTGTTTGGTATGGAAATCTAAGACATAATGAAAATGTAAAGTTTATTAGTTATGCTGCAAGTGCTGGTGATGTTATCTTCTCCGAGATTGGTGAAGATTTGATGAAGATGGCAGTAGAAGAATTTAAGGCTATTTCCGTTAGGGAAAAGAAGTTAGCTGACTATATCAAAGAAAAAACAGAGATAGTATTAGATCCGACATTAATGGTTCCATATGAAGTATACGAGAAATGGTTTAATCCTATTATAAATGACAGATATATTTTGGTTAGGCAAGCACGTAGCGATTCGTATATTTATACACTTGCGAAGGCTATAGCTAAGCAGATAAATGCAAAGGTTATTACAGCGGATATGCATAGCAATAGTTTCAAAGACAGTGAAAATGTATATTCCTGTTCTCCTTCCGAATTTGTGGCACTTGTAAAAAACGCTCAGTGTCTTGTTTCAAATTCCTTTCATGGCATAGCTATAGCACTTGTTACAAATGTTCCTTTTTATGCCACGAGATTATATGATGGTGGGGATGAACGCATCTTAAATTTATTGGAATTATTAGATTTGACGGATAGAGTTGTAGAAAAAGGAGAAAAACCAAAATTTGAGGATATAGATTATAAAAGTGTAACGGAAAAGTTAGATATTCTTAGACAGAACTCTCAGCAATTCTTAATTAAAAATTTGTCATGAATATTTTAACATGTACGGACTCTCGTTTTGTTATTCCGACGGGAGTTATGTTCTCATCAATCTGTATAAATAATCAGGATGAAAAACTGAATTTTCATTTGATTATTGATGGAAGTGTAACAGAAAGTCAAAAGGAGGCTTTAAGAGAAGAAATAGAAAAAAAATATTCAAATACTACGCTGTCTTTCTATTTGATACAAATAGACGATATAAAAAAATATCTGATAGTAAAAAGAGCTTGTTTCCCAGTATCAATATATTATAGATTACTACTCGAAAATATTCTTCCATCAAATATAGATAAAATATTATATCTTGATGGAGACATAGTGGTGAGACACAACTTAAAAGATTTATGGCAAACAGATATAGCCGATTATGCGGTAGGTGCTGTTGTAAATCAAACTAATAGTTCCAGTTTCTGGAATCGTTTAGGATATCCAAAAGAAAAAGGATATTTTAACTCTGGAGTACTTTTAATTAATTTAAAATACTGGCGTGAACATAATCTATCACTACAGTATATAAAATATATTAAGGAAAATCCAGACAAATTATCTTATCCTGACCAGGATGTTCTAAATGTAGTTCTGCAGGATTATAAGAAATTGTTGCCAGAACGATATAATGTACAGGAAGCATTTTACAGAATAGGGAGAGAGTGTGTTCCATGTGAAAATACAGACGAGATAGAGAAAGCTATATACGATCCCTGTATAATACATTATACCGATGTTAAGCCTTGGCATTTTGAATGTAAACATCCGTTTAGAAAAGTATATTATGAATATCGTTCAAGGACACGGTGGAAAAGCAATTATGAAATGGAGATATCTCATATTTTCAATAAGTCGACGATATTGATTCATATAAGGAGAATAATAAGAAAGATGTTGCACAAAAAGGTTAAACAAAGAAATTATAGAAAGATTTAATATGCAAATGAGAAATAGCACACGTTTACATTATATCGATGTATGCAAAGGAATCCTGATAATAATAGTTGTTTTGCACCATGTGTTTGGCTTGATGAGAAAATATGAATATTTGCCCGAACAAACTGATTATATAGAAAAACTATATGTTCCCTTTTTTATGGCGGCTTTTTTTGTAGTGACAGGATTTTGCAGTAATTACAATAAGGATTTCAAGAGTTTCCTAAGACAAAACATAAAAACTTTATTAGTGCCAGCCGTAATATTTTATTTGCTAATACATTCTATTGATTTAATGTTAACACACCAATTCACATTATTGAAGTTGGTGAAGATGCTAGGGAGAATTCTTATATTTGGTGGCGTTTGGTTTCTGACGTCTTTATTCTTCGCAAAACTAATTGCATATTCGTTAATCAATAATCAGAAAATAAAAAAGATTTATCATTCCGACTCATGGGGGTGGCATGTTTTTGTATTTTTGTTGTTTTTGATGCTGCTATCTTCGGTTCTAAGCACATATAAAATCATAGAACCATGGTGTATGTACCATTCTTTAGGGTTGGTGATATTTATGTTTATAGGAATGTATATGAAGAAACTTAGTATAGGTTTGTGGACATTCATCTCTTCACTCATTGTATATGCGATGTATATGTGTATATTGGTTCACTATGATATGCATTTACCTAGAATTACTTCAAAGTTATCTTTATATCCGTATGAAATCCCATTATTCTTAATAGGTGCAATTTCTGGAACATTAATAGTCTGGTATATAAGCAAGATGATAGATAGGAATGACATATTAGAATATTTAGGACGAAATTCTTTAGTAATATATCTAACACACTGGATAATAATTAAGACACTAATAGTCTTATGGCAGGTGTTGTGTCCTAATTTAGAAGCAGTGCCATCAATTATGTTTGTCTCTCTAGTTGTCATAGCTTTGTTGATTAGTTTAGGATTGGTAAGAGTATTTCAATATAGAAAATTTAGTTGGATGATAGGTAGGTTTTAGATTATTTGAATTATAATATTACGAATATATGAATATAAATTATAGTTTTATAATACCCCACAAAAATTGCCCAGATTTATTGCAAAGGTGTGTGGATAGCATACCCGAACGTGATGATGTTCAGGTGGTAGTTGTGGATGATAATAGTGAGGAAGGAAAGAAACCTACTTTAAAAGAACGTAAGAATCTTCAGGTGATACTTCTTGATGCCTCACGGTCTAAGGGTGCTGGCAGGGCTCGTAATGTAGGCTTAGAACATGCAGAAGGTAAGTGGTTACTATTCGCTGATTGTGATGATTTCTATAATAAAGGATTTCTACATATTTTAGATCAATATAGGGAAAGTGATCTGGATGTTTTGTATTTTAATGCAGAAAGTGTTGATACAAAGACTTTAAAAGCGACTCCAATAGGAACCAATAAATTGAATAGATTGGTAAAGGACAGCCTTGATAATGAAGAAGTTTTTTTTAAGTTACGATGTTTCTATAAGACTCCATGGGCAAAAATGACGCGGCGACTTTTTGTAGAGTATCAAGGAATATCTTTTGAAGAAACAATAAATGGAAATGATATGATGTTTTCCTATTATGTAGGTTATTTGGCAAAAAAATGTAAGGTGATACCTGATAAATTATATGTGTATACGACATCTAATAAAGGTTTAACTAATCAAAAAAGCAAAATTGATGCATGGATGAGCCGCATAGACCACAACTATAAAACAAGAGTATATTTAGGGTATATAGGACATCTAGAGTGGAAAAAGATTTCATTCATCAGATTTTATTTTAATCATTTTAAGAAAAAACCATTATTAGGAATAAAAGTATTATATAATCATTATAGAAATTTAGATAAATTCAAGAAAGATTCTGGTAAATATGCAGAATTCCTTGAATCTAAAAGAAATAAATAAAGAATTTATGTTATGCCATTTTGTATTATAAAAAACTAATATGTAATAATATACCTATGATAGAAGTATATAAAGAAAATACGTGGCTAAAGGAAGATTCGATGGACATCGTGATTAAAATTATGACCTTCATGATATCTCCATTCATTTCTTTCCTTTATTCATTGAAGCGAATAAATACAAGGTCATCATTCGTAGTATTCTTCCTTTTTGCTTTGATATATGGTTTGTGTTTCACAGTAATTGCAGATAATTTGGATGTGTGGGAACATAATGATGCGGCGAAATGGCGTTTCCGTTTTGAAAATACAAATATATATACAATTAGTGACTATGTGGATTTTTGTTCAGAATATTTTCTGTTTATTGGAACAGAGATTCATGATTTGTATTTTGCGACTTTGTCTTTCGTTGTCCATTTTGTTTCGGACAATTACCATGTGTTTTTTATGTCTGCAGCATTAGTGTTTTCATATTTTCAGTTAAAGTCCTTTCGTTTTCTTGTTGACAGTCCAGCATTTGATAATAGTATAGTGTGTTTGATGATATGTATGTTATTTAGTTTAAATACGATAGCAAACATTTCTGTTTTACGTTTTGCGACAGCCGCGTGGATGTGTGTTTATGGAGTCTTGCAATTTTTATACAATAGGAAGGTTGTATACATGGTTTTACTTTTTGTATTACCTTTAATACATCGCGCTTTTTTCTTCATGTACCCTGTAATTTTACTAACCTCTTTTTATAGAGATAAAAGTTTTTGGAAATACTCGTATTTTTTTAGTGTTTTGTTTTCTGGTTTTTCAATCTACATTATTCGTGATGCGACGAATTATCTTCCAAGTTTCCTGTCTGGGATGATAGAAGCATATACAGTTGAAACAACATTTGAGAGAAATTCTTTAACCAAAACATTCCTGACTAGTATAAATATTATATATGACAATGTACTCTTCATACTTATTATGAATAAAACAAAAACTTATCTACCCGAAAAGGTTAAGTCTATGTATCAATTTACATTAATCTTTATGAGTATAGTGAATTTTGTGATGCCTGTACCATCTTTAGGTGGACGTTTTGCAACAATTTCTGAGGTGTTTATTGCTTTTTTATGGCTTAATATAATGGGTACAAAAAACAAGTACAATATATTGATTTATTTGATGCCATTATTTTTAATAAGAAAACTTTATATTGTTTCAATGACTCTCGTGAAATTTCAAGATATTTCTATATTATATACAAATCCATTTACTTTGATTTCTTCACACTTATAGAAGAATAAAATAAACAATATATTTTATAAAACTACCTTGAAATTAAAGGAATTAAGAGATTTTTACAGAATAGAATTGTTTAGTAGGTCAAAAGTGAAGTATAATACGATGCTTTGTTTGGTTTACCAGTGGTATATTATATACATCTAAGCTTGGCGAAATTTTTTGCAATGAGAAATTATTAATAGTGTTATTCCTTGGTATTTCTGGTAGGGTTGTGAGACAAGATTCAACATGTTGGCGGGAGTATAATGGTTCGCATGAAGAGAAATAGTATGAAGAAAGTATTATGTTTGATAGATGGTCTTGGTTCTGGCGGAGCACAGCGACAGCTAGTTGGACTTGCCAACTTGCTGCAATGTAAAGGCTACGATGTCCTTTTCGTTTGGTATCATAAGAAAGATTTCTATAGAAAAGACTTGGAGATTAATGGCATAAAGTATGAGCAGATACATGCCAAAGATGTTTTTCGGAAATTTTGGAGAATTAAAAAAGTAATAAATTGTTTTAAACCAGATGTTGTCATATCTTATTTGGGTGGTCCTAATAAGGCTTCATGTTTTCTTAAGATACTAGGATTAAGAAGCAAAGTAATAGTTTCTGAACGTGCAGTACTCCAAAAAATAGATCGTAATCAGAAGATAAAATTCTTCTTGTATCATTGGGCTGATTATATTGTTTCAAATGCTCAAGAACAGACGGATTTGATTAATAGGAACTTTTCTTCGTTACAAAATAAAACAGTGACGATAAGAAATTTTGTGGATACGAAATATTTTTGTCCATCAAAGAATCAAACAGAGCATGATGGAATACATATTCTTGTTGTGGGTAGAATTGCTAAACAAAAGAATATAGAGCGTTTTATGCGGGCTGTCAATATAGCAATCAGTCATGGAACCAACATATTCGTGAAATGGTATGGGGGTACATCGTTTGGGCAGGAAAACTATAAGGAAGAGGTTGAAAAACTTAGACAAGAGGACAGACTGAGTGAGAGATTTGTTTTTTATCCTCCATCGAATAATATATTGGAGGAATATCAACAATGTGATGTATTTTGTCTTCCTTCACTATTTGAGGGGTTCCCTAATGTAGTATGTGAAGCGATGAGTTGTGGGAAGCCTGTTCTATGCAGTGATGTAAATGATAATGCAGTAATAGTGCATGATAAAGAAAATGGTTTTCTTTTTGATCCCAAATCAGTAGATGATATGGCAGAAAAAATGGAGATTTTCTGTAATCTGAGTAAAGATGAACGTTTGGAGATGGGTAAGAGAAGTCGAGAAATTGCCATAGAGAGTTTATCAGGCGAATCATTCGTTAGTAAGTATATTAATCTAATAGAGGAAGTGTAATTATGACAACAACGGAAAGAATTATTCGTACAATGAAGCAACCAAGATATCTTGGAAGCAAAATATTATATCTTTTAGCACATTGGATAAAAGATGATGAGTGGTATGTCAAAATGCGTTACCGTTTATATGTTGGTAAGAAACTTAATTTGAATAATCCACAGACATATAATGAAAAACTGTGTTGGCAGAAACTGTATGACCATAATCCGTTATATACCACAATGGTTGATAAATATGCTGCAAAGGAGTATGTTGCTAACATAATAGGTGATAAATATATCATCCCGACAATAGGACATTGGGAAAGACCGGAAGAAATAGATTGGGACAAATTGCCTAACCAGTTCGTTCTGAAAACAACCCATGACTCTGGGGGAGTGATAGTGGTGAAAGATAAGGATAGCCTGAATAAGGCTAAGGCAATTGCAAAGTTGAACAAGTGTCTGAAGAGCGACAACTATGCGGTAACGCGCGAGTGGCCATATAAGAATGTGCACCGCAGAGTTATTGCTGAGCAGTATATGGAAGACTCTAAGACTGGAGAATTGAGAGATTATAAGTTCTTCAGTTTTGATGGCGAGGTAAAAGCTATGTTTATTTCTCAGGATAGAGGCAAGGCTGGTGAGGAAGTGAAGTTTGATTATTTTGATGCAGACTTTAATCACCTTGATATTCATCAGTATCATGATGCAGGCAAGAGCGCTCCTGAGAAACCTGTATGCTTTGATGAAATGAAAATGCTTGCTTCAAAACTGAGTAAGGGGCTGCCTCAAGTGCGTGTTGATTTCTATGAGGTTAATGGAAAGGCGTATTTCGGTGAGTTGACGTTTTTCCATCATGGAGGGATAGTTCCATTCACTCCGGAGAAATGGGACTACACTTTCGGCTCATGGATTAAATTGCCAAAAGAGAAAAGAATATAGAATACGTAAAGATGGTGTTAAGGATATTGATGATAATCTCTGTGGCAGTCTTCCTGTCATGTGACTCAGGAAATGCGGGGACGAGTTCCCAAGAACAGGAGATTGTTGTGGCAGATAAGGTAGATGCATCAGTTCTTGGCAGAAATAGGGAGAAGAGGATAATAATAGATAAGGACATTGACCTGGAAGGTAAAGAGTGTATAATCCCAAAAGGAAATACTGTAGTCTTTAATGGAGGAGTGATAAAGAACGGTATCCTGGATGGTAATATGACAAAGATAGAATGCAAAGGAAAAGCATTTGATAGGGTGACGATAAAGGGAAGTTGGAATGTGCCAGAAATATCAACAAATCTATTCGTTAATTTGGATTATGTGAATTCTCTGCGTGATGTGGTGGCATTGGCTAATCCAAGAGTAAAAAACAGAATAGTGATAGAAAAAGGGGACTATAAGGTTAGAGCAGAGAATAAAGCAAAAGTATGTGTGCCTGTATGTAGTAATACAGACCTCATAATTAAAGGAACTATTCGATTGGCTCCGAATGACCTTAAGAGTTATAATATTATTCAAGCGCAAGGTGAGAACATAAAAATAAGAGGTAATGGCACGATTATAGGTGACAAGCATACCCATACTGGACAAGGAGGTGAATGGGGGATGGGTATTAGACTAACAGGTGTCATAAAAACTAACATATCAGATTTAACTATCAAGGACTGCTGGGGAGACTGCATATATGTTGGAGGTAACTCAAAGAATGTTATAATAGAGAACTGCAAATTAGATGGTGGACGTAGGCAGGGAATTTCCATTACTAAGGCTAATGGAGTAACTGTTAGGAATTGCACAATAACGAATGTGTGTGGAACGGCACCAGAATATGCTATAGATATAGAGCCTAAAAGACATGATTTTGTAGATAATATATTGATAGAGAATGTTATAGTGAGGGATTGTGAAGGAGGATTTAAAGCTACGACTGGAAAGACGAAAGATGGCGCTAAGACACCATGGATAGGAGCTGTGACTATAAGGAATTGCGATGTGAAGTGTAGGAAAAAGTATCCTATTAGATTTAAAAAATGCAAAAAGATAGAAATAAATAAATGTAAGCTGAATGCTCCAGACGGATTACCGCCAATCTCAGTGACTTATTCTGGTAATGCAATAGTGCATAACAATAACTTAAGCTATTACTACGATATGTTAGACAAGGCAAAGAATGAATTCAGAGAGTTGATTGGTAAAGGAAAGAAATTTCCGATAGACATAAGAAAGACAAATAAGCAAAGCGTGAAAAATAACAAAAGCATTGCAAGAGAGGAATAGGTATATAAAAAAGAAGAACGCGTTATGTCAAAAATAATTCTTTCATTTGCAACATTAGCGCAAGGAGGAGCAGCGAGGGTATGTGCGAACCTGTCATACCCTCTTTGCGATACGTATGATGAGGTGATTCTTGTAACATGGGCTGATGTACCTCAGTTCTACGAGTATGACCACAGGGCGAAGTGGTATAATCTGACTAAAGAGGCTGGAGGTGCAAGCGATATAAAGAGAATGAGATGGTTCAGGCAATTGGTAAAGCGAGAGAAACCTGACCTGATATTGTCTTTCTTGGAGCCATTCAACATCAGAGTGCTGCTATGCACATTAGGCTTAGGAGTGAAGACAATAGTGGCAGAAAGAAATGACCCACATGGGGTGAACAAGTATTGGATAATGGAACAGTTTGAGAAACTAGTCTATAGATTGGCTGACAGAATACTTGTTCAAACGGATACTATAAAGAAATTCTTTGATGGAGCGTTGAAGGAACGAACTCATATCATATATAACCCCGTAAACCTGCCAAAGGAAATGGTGGGGAAGGCATTGGAGGTAGAAAAGAAAAAGAGGATAGTGTCAGTAGCCCGATTGATGCCACAGAAGAATCATGACGTACTGATAAAGGCTTTTGCAATATTCTCAAAGAATCACCCTGATTATACACTTACGATTTACGGCAACGGACCACAAGGGGAAGAACTGAAAGAACTGGCAGAAACGTTAGGAGTGGGGGATAAGGTTGCGATACCAGGAGCAAGTAAAACCATTCATGAGGACATACTGAATGCGGAAATGATGTGTCTGGTTTCTCAGCGTGAGGGTATGTCGAACGCAATGATAGAGGCTATGTGTCTCGGTTTGCCTTGTATATGCACCAAGGTGTCTGGAGCTATAGACCTTATAAAGGATGGCGAAAACGGACTTCTTGTAGATATAGGTGATATTGACGGCTTGGTAGAGAGAATGAATTTTATTGCAGACAATCCCGAAAAAGCAAATGAGATAGGACAGAAGGCATCAGAGTTGTACCAGATACTGAATAAGGATAAGATAAATAAGGAGTGGATAGATTTTTTGAAGTCTGAATATATAGACAGATAGGAAATGAAGAGAATAGGAATAGCAGCTGTAACATATAAGGATAATTTTGGCAGTGCCCTGCAGACGTATGCTACGCAATATACGCTGGAGAAGTTAGGGTATGATGCCAGGATATTTGAAATAAAGGGTGTGCATAGGAGCATCTTTATTAAGAAGTTGCTGTATTATGCTGGCAGATTGTTTGACCCCGTAGAGGCGAAGTACCTGTTTGCTAACCTGACGAGCCGCTCAAGGAAACAGGTGGGGGCTTCGTCGGACCACTTTGCACAGGATATGCAGGTGAGGCATAAGATGTACCAGGACTTCAACAAGAAATGGAACAAGATGTTGCCTATGGCGAAGGGCTGGGATGCACTGAGAAAGCAGGCTGCGGAGATGGATGCAGTGGTGGTGGGTAGCGACCAGCTATGGAGACCATCGAACATAGTGGGATGCTACTACACTCTGGAGTTTGTGCCTGACAATGTGAAGAAGATAGCCTTCTCTACTTCATTCGGTGTGCCTGAAATACCTGCCCGTCTGCATAAGCACGCTAAGAGATACCTGTCGCGCATAGAGCACATAAGCGTGAGAGAGGATAGCGGTGCTGAGATAGTGAAGAAGGAGAGTGGAAGAGAGGCTAAGGTGGTGTGTGACCCCACGATGATGCTGACGGCTGAGGAGTGGTTGCACATACAGGATGAGAAGCCTTTTGCTGAGGGTAAGTATATACTGATGTATCTGATGGGTGACAACCCTGAGCAGAGGGAGTTTGTGAAGAAACTGAGTAAGGCGACGGGATGCAGGGTGATAGGACTGCTGCATGGCGCGACATACATATCATACGATGAGGATGTGGTGGATGAGAAGCCGTTTAATGTGGGACCTGCAGAGTTTGTGAACCTGATACGCAATGCTCAGTATGTATGTACGGACTCGTTCCACTGCTGTGTGTTCAGCATACTGAACTCTACCAAGTTCTTTGCTTTCCGCAGATGGCCTGACGGCAGTAAATTCTCTGCCAATGACAGGCTTTATACGCTCCTGAAGTTTACTGGTCTGGAGCGCAGAATGCTGGATGGCAGCGAGGACGTAAACAGATGTATAGGAGACGGTATCGATTTCAAGGATGTGTTAGAGCGTGTGGCTCAGCGCAGGAAGGAGTTGATGGACTATTTGGTCAACGCTTTGAACGCATAAGTGATGCCGAAACTTGTAAATTGGGAACAGTGCTGCGGATGTGGTGCTTGCGCTAACAAGTGCCTGAAACAGGCCATCAGTATGCTTCCAAACCATGAGGGTTTTCTGCATCCTGTAGTGGATGCAGAGAAATGCGTGGAGTGTGGAGCATGTGAGAAAGCATGCCCTGGACTTCATCCTGCGTATAATGAGAACGCATTGAAAGAGGCATTTGTCCTGCAGCACAAAAACGATGCTGTACGTTACCAATCGACCTCTGGAGGAGCCTTTACGGCTATAGCTGAAGAAGTAATACGACGTGGAGGTGTTGTGTTTGGTGCTGTGATGACGGAAGATCTGAGGGTCGTACATGGCTGTGTAGAAACTATGGAAGACCTTGCTCGGTTCCGTAACTCTAAGTATGTGCAAAGCGAGATAGGTGACTGCTATAGCCATGTCAAGCACCTTTTGAATGAAGGTAGATGGGTATGCTTCAGTGGAACGCCTTGCCAAATCAATGGACTGATTAAATTTCTCGGTAGAGACTATGAAAGGCTTGTCACTGTTGATGTGGTATGTAAGTCTGTTCCATCCCCTTTGATATTCAAGAAGTATGTGGAATACAAAAAGGGCCAGGAAGGGGGTATTTCTGATGTCGTTTTCCGTGATAAGAAACGGGGATTCCTATATTGTACGATGGCACATTACCTTACGCATGATGACAGGCAAAAAGGCAAGGATGTCTATCGCCGGGGCAGTGAGTCGGATGAGTGGTTACGTATGTTTCTCAGCGGAAAGATTTCAAGGCGTTCTTGTATGATATGCCATTATCAGACAATACAGAGGGTGAGCGATTTTACGCTTGGAGATATCTGGGAAACAGGATATACGAAGCTGGATGACAACAGGGGATCAACACTTGTACATGTGTGGACACAGAAAGGGGAGGAGTTTTTGAATAGCGTAAGGGATAATGTCAGGATTGTGACATATCCAGTGGAGAGGTCAAGAGGTATGGAGAGGAAGAACACCCTGACAGTGCAACAGAATAGAGAGAAGTTATTTGAGGATGCCAACAACATGGAGGCAAAGGCATTCTTTGCAAAGTATGCTCCGTATTCGATGAAGGTTCGCATAAAGAATGCAGGGAGGTATTGGTTATGGAGACTAGGACTGCAGAATATAGTGAGGCATGTAAAACATCTGATAATTCATAGATGATTGGGAGATGAAATTGTTTATTATAGTTAATGTTGATTGGTTCTTCCTGTCGCATCGTTTGCCTGTGGCTTTGGCTGCACAGAAGGCGGGATGGGATGTGACCATAGTGACTGCGGACACAGGAAAGCTGAAGGATATTGAGGCTGCTGGTTTGAAGACTATCAACCTGCCAATGTCACGCTCCGGTATGAACATTAAAGAGGAACTTGGTACTATGTGGTTCCTCTATAACCTGTATAAGCGAGAGAAGCCCGATGTGGTGCATCATGTAGGCATGAAGACTATCCTGTGGGGAACGTTGGCAGCAAAGTTTGCCAAGGTGAACGGTGTGGTGAATGCAGTAAGTGGGCTTGGAGGGTTCTTCGCTGAGGACAACAAGTCGATGTTGGCTAAGGTGATGCCAAAGGTGCTGAAGTTCTCACATAATAGGAAGAACCTTCTAGTTATCTTCCAGAACAATGAAGACCGTGCAATGTATGTTAAGAAGGGCATCATCGATGATAGTCAGGCACGATTCATCAAAGGGTCTGGTGTGAACCTGCAGGAGTTCTGCTATACGCCCGAACCTAACGAGGGTAAGGTGAAGGTTATCCTTACCGCCAGAATGATAGTAGAAAAGGGTATTTTCATTCTTACGGAAGCGGCAGAAAAATTGCGTTCAAAATATGAGGATAAAGTTGAGGTCCTGTTGGTAGGTGGCATAGATGATCATCCGGGCGCTATTACCAAGGAGCAACTTGATGCTGTTTGTGATGGTAAGTACATACAGTGGTTAGGATACAGAACGGATGTGAAGGAACTGTTGCAACAGAGCCATATAGTGGCGTTCCCATCATATTACATGGAAGGCTTGCCTAAGTCCCTGATTGAGGCAACTGCTATCGGTAGGCCAATCATTACAACAAAGTCTATCGGTTGTAAAGATACCGTGGATGATGGCGTGAATGGTTTTCTGATTGCACCAAAAGAGGTGGAGCCGTTAGTTGAGAAACTGCGATTGTTGATAAATGATGCTGCACTCAGACAAAAGATGAGCAAAGCTGCAAGAGAGAAAGCGGAAAAAGAATTCTCGCTAGACGTGGTAATTGAAAGACATTTAAATATATATAACGAACTAATCAAAAAATGAAAATATTGATAACTGGCATTCATGGATTTGTGGGTAGCAATTTGGTGAAGGCTCTTTCAAAGCAGCATACCATTTACGGGCTTGACATCATTAGTCCTGCAAAAGAGGGCGTGAGATATACTTTCTCTTGGGACTATCTTGACAAGGAAGATGGAATACCAGAAGTGGATGCAATCATTCATTTGGCTGGTAAAGCACATGACACGAAGAACCAGAGTGCAGCAGATGTATATTTTAAGGTAAATACAGGCTTGACACAGAAGATATATGATTATTATCTGAAGTCGAAGGCAAAGAAGTTTATTTTCTTTAGTTCAGTGAAGGCTGCTGCTGATAGAGTGGAAGGTGAATATGTGGATGAGAATGTTGTACCTTCGCCTAAAGGTCCTTACGGAGAAAGCAAGATAGCGGCAGAGGAGTATATCCGTTCAAAGGAAGATGAAAGACTCAAATTAGGGAAGGAAACATATATATTGCGTCCGTGTATGATTCACGGCCCAGGCAACAAGGGTAATCTGAACTTGCTGTATGGTGTGGTGAGCAAAGGAATTCCCTGGCCACTGGGTGCCTTTGAGAATAAGCGTTCCTTTACTTCGATAGATAATCTGTGTTTTATCATCAAAGGGTTGCTGACTGAAAAAGTTGAGTCGGGTATCTATAACATTAATGATGATGAGGCAGTAAGCACCAATGAGCTGATTGATATTATCTGCTCTGCAATGGGTAAGAAGGCACATATCTGGCGGATTCCTCGTGCATTGATGGAAGGTGTGGCTAAAATAGGTGGTGCTTTGCATTTACCACTGAATGCTGAGCGTTTGCAGAAGTTGACGGAAAACTATGTTAGCTCAAATTCCAAAATCAAAAGAGCTTTGGGTGTTGAACAGTTGCCAGTAAAAGCAAAGGATGGTTTGAAGATGACCATCAAGAGCTTTGAGAAGTGAACTTTCTCTTTGAGTTATATGCTGGATTTGTTTGTAGAACTGCTGCAGGTTTCGCTTGGGGCTCGTGATTGCTTATCAAGGGTTCCTACGTCTAAGGAGTGGGAAGAACTCTTTGATGAGTCTGCAAGGCAGGCAGTTTCAGGAATTGCGTTTTGGGGCGTGCAAAAGTTGCCAGAGACGCAAAGACCTTCACAGATGCTGCTGTTAGAGTGGATAGGGGTGTCTGAACAGATTCGACAACAGAACTTAGTAGTTGATAAGCAAACCCGAGAAATCTGGAGCCAACTGAAAAAGGATGGGCTAGATGCAGCCATTTTAAAGGGGCAGGGAATTGCAACGCTTTATGGTGAACAGGCTCCTTATCGTCAGAGTGGTGATATAGATATTTGGGTGAAGGGTGGCTATCAGAAGGTTTGCGACTATGTGCAGCGTACTCATCCAACAGAGGATGTGGCTTATCATCGGTTTCATTATGACTACTTTAAAGATACAGAAGTAGAGCTGCATCATAGGCCTACCCTGATGAGAAACCTATTGGATGACAGGAAACTCACTCGATGGTACAATAGCTTTGGGGCTGACAGTTTCGTCTATTTAGAGGATAAGGGATTCTCAGTTCCTTCTTTAGAGTTTAATAGAATCTTTATTCTGACTCATATCTATAGGCATTTTCTGTTTGAGGGGATTGGTCTAAGGCAGATTATTGATTATTACTTCGTACTGAAGAACTGTCCTGCAGAAATAGCAGAAAAAGCAGAAATAGGAAAGTCATTGAAGTCATTCAGGATGCAGCGGTTTGCAGAAGCGATGATGTGGATACTGCACACTCAACTTGGGCTGGAGGAAAAGTATCTGATATGTGGGATGAATGAGAATGAGGGAAGGTTTGTGCTGAATGAGATAGTGCAGACTGGAAATTTCGGATATACAGATTCACGATATACATATAAGTACTTCTTTAAGTTGCGTAGGCAGATAGCGCATAGCACCCATCTGCTGTTGCATTACCCATCAGAAGTGATTTGGACTCCTATTTGGCTGGTGTATCATAAGGTATGGAAGTGGAGGAAGAAGAGAGATATACGAAAAACCTCAGTCTATATTGCTGCGGGCTAAGGAATTAATCGTATAATATTGTTTTGAGTATGAGTTTTTTGAATATGCTTTTAAACTGGTACTTCAATAAGAAATCGCTACCTTATTGGTGCTTGTTTCTTGTAGATAGTATCATAGTCCTTTTCTCGGGATTATTCACATACTGGATATATCTAAGCGGTATGATAATATGGCAACAGTGACCAAGATGAAGGAGATAGTTCCTGAATTCAAGAGTAATCACTCAGTGTATGAAGCGTTGGATAAAGGGAAATAATATTTTGGGATTATGTGGATGACTTATATAATTATTTTTGTGCTGCTGTTGGCAACTGAGTTGATTTACTTCCGCATTGCGGATAAGTGTAATATTATTGATAAGCCGAACGAAAGGTCGAGCCATAGTACTATAGTACTCAGGGGAGGCGGTATTATTTTTAGCCTGAGCATGATTGCGTGGGCCGTGCTGATGGTTGTGCAAGGGCAGGATTTTACCCATTACATTCCATTCCTTGTGGGCTTGTTGATGGTGGCCGGTATCAGCTTTGCGGATGATATTCACTCGTTGCCAGACTCATTGCGCATGGTGGTGCAGATAGCTTCGATATTGCTGATGTTCTGGAGTATTAATCTCGGTTCAGGGGGCATGGTTCAAGGTGCATGGTTCTGGCAGGTGGTGATAGCGCTGGTGGCGCTGTTCTTCTGTGTGGGGGCCACCAATATCATTAACTTCATGGATGGAATCAACGGCATAACTGCCGCTTACGGATTTGCAATGCTTTTGCCAATTGCATTGCTGAACCACACGATGGGATTTATAGATGAATCGTACCTCATTGTTGCCATCATTGGTTTGATAGTATTCAGCATCTTCAACTTCCGCCCGAAGGGAAAAGCAAAGTGCTTTGCAGGTGATGTAGGTTCGATCGGTATTGCATTCATTATCTTGTTCGCGTTAGGCAAACTGATGCTGGTTACACAGGATGTGACATGGATTGTATTCTTCTTAGTGTATGGCATTGATGGAAGTATGACGATATTCCATCGTATTATGCTGCATGAAAATCTGGGGCAGGCACATCGAAAGCACGCTTATCAACTGATGGCGAATGAGCTGAAGATGAGCCATGTGGTGGTTTCTTTACTGTATATGTTTATGCAGCTAGTGGTGAGTCTGGGCTTTATCTATCTGTGCCCCAATACCATATTGGCGCACTGGATATATCTCGTAGCAGCTGCTTTGATTTTGGCAGTAGCATATGTTTTATTTAAGATGAAGTATTATCATTTACACGAAGAGTATCTGGCTTCGCTGAAGAAGTAATCTTTAATTTATAAATTGATGGATATGAAGATTACACAAGCATTACTTGATGATCTTACGGCTAAGGCAAAGGTGTCGCCAAGGCTTCGCATGAATTTGGATCTACGCGACACCGATGAGGACACTTCTCAGAGGATGCTCAATGCGATAGAACCAGGCTCGCCATTACCTATTCATAGACACCAGAATACTTCAGAAACAGTAGTATGTTTACGTGGCAGGCTGGTGGAAGAGTACTATGATGAGTTGGAGCGAATCTGTACGGATAGGATTGAGCTATCTCCTAACGGTCCCGTTGTGGCATTGAATATACCAGCTGGCCAGTGGCACACTGTGCAGGCATTAGAATCAGGCACGGTGATTCTGGAAATGAAGAATGGAAAGTATGAACCAATCTCAGATGTGGACATACTAAAGTAAAATATGGATGACATCGTATTACGTATTCGTGATCTGATAGAGAACGAAACAAGGTCATGCTCTATGGACTTCGGCTGCATTACTCCTCTTTATGTCTACAGGATGTTGGGAGGTGCAGTGAGCATGAAGGAAATATCCACAGCTATGGATGAGATAAAAAAGAATCAGTAATAGTTAAGGAAGATGGATTACCAATATCATATTTTTAGCCCATATCGTGTTTGCCCATTAGGAGCACACGTGGATCACCAGCATGGACTGGTGACAGGTTTTGCTATAGATAAAGGAGTTGATTTGTGGTTTAATGTAACGAACACGAATCGCACGAATGACACGAATAAGTGGCCTGATAGCCATGTGCATTTGGAGTCGAGAACCTTTGAAGGAATTGTTGATTTTGAGATTGACAAGCCATCACAGGTGCGTGACTATATGTGGGGCGACTATGCTCGTGGTGCAAAGTATGCTCTCCGTAAGCGCTTTAAATTGACTCGTGGCATCACAGGTGTAGTGCAAGGTTCGCTGCCTGTGGGTGGGCTCAGTAGCTCTGCTGCGGTGCTGATAGCTTATGTGATGGCATTTGCGAAAGCGAACAATATTACGTTGGCTCCATTTGAGGTGGTGAAGATTGCTTCTGAGGCTGAACGAGAGTATATCGGACTGAACAATGGTCTGCTTGACCAGGCATGTATAGCATTGGGAAAGAAGAACCATCTGCTGATGCTGGACTGTGAGAGTGACGAATATCGTGTTATTCCCAAGCCTGCTGAAATGCCGGACTTTGAACTGGGTATATTCTTCAGTGGGCTGACACGCAGTCTGATATCATCTGACTATAACCTCCGTGTAACAGAATGTAAGACGGCAGCATGGACGGTACAGGCATACGAGAATGTGCCACTGAAGACACATGACAAGACTTTCCTGCGTGATGTGCCAGAGAGTATGTACAAACGCAACCGCGACAAGATGCCACCACGCTTTGCTCGAAGGGCAGAGCATTTCTATGGTGAGCACAAACGTGTGCGTGAGGGTATCACTGCATGGGAGTCGGGCAATCTGGAGTGGTTCGGTAGTCTTGTCAAGGCTTCATGTGAGAGTAGTATACACAACTATGAGTGTGGCAGTCCTGAGCTGATAGCCATCTACGAAGCCATGCTTACCACTGACGGCATCTATGGCGGTCGTTTCTCTGGGGCTGGCTTCAAAGGTGCCTGCATTGCCCTCGTTGATCCCACGAAGAAGAAACAGATAGAAAAGGAAATCACAGAGAAATACCTCTCCAAGTTCCCACAGTATAAGAATACCTTCAAGGTGTATTTCTGTAAGAGTGATGACGGTGCGAGATTTATAAACGAACACGAATAACACGAATCAACCGAATAACAAATTGATTTTATGTAGATGATATGTTATTATTTACAAGGAGCACTTCTGAAAACAAATTTTCCAAGATGCTTCATGAAATATCAACCTTTATTGGTCAATAAAGCAGTTCTACTCAGAACTGTCATCTACATTGAAAGATTCGTACAATTTGAGTAATTCGTGTTCAAAAACAAATCGAACATGATAGTTTATAAGGATGAGGCGTATAAGATTATGGGAGCAGCGTTCAAGGTATATAATGGCCTTGGGCACGGATTTTTAGAAGCAGTCTATCAAGAGGCTTTGGAAATCGAATTCCAGAGACGCAATATTCCGTATGAGCGAGAGAAAGAACTGAAGATTCAGTATGATGGCATTGAACTTAAGCAAACCTACAAAGCAGACTTTGTCTGTTTTGGGAAGATAATCGTAGAACTGAAGGCGGTAAGCGCGTTAGAGGATGCTCACCGGTCTCAGGTTTACAATTATCTTCATGCCACCAACTATAAGTTGGGACTTTTGTTTAATTTCGGATGTCCTGACGAATTAGAATACGAGCGAAAAGTATTATAAACGAACACGAATCTCACAAATCTAACGAATAAGAAAAGAATTAATGTAGATGATAAGTTGGTATTTTCAAGAAGCACTTCTGAAAGCTAGCTTTCAAGATGCTTGATGAAATAACAACCTTTACTGCAGTAAAGCAGTTCTGACCTGAACTGTCATCTACATAGGATAATTCGTGCAATTCGAGTAATTCGTGTTCCAGAAAAAAAAGAAAAATATGAAATGTGTTGTAATAGCAGCTGGATATGCGACAAGGCTCGGTGAGTTGACGAAGAACTTCCCTAAACCATTGCTGAAGATAGGGGAGAATACCATCTTGGGAAGAATGTTGGATGATATAGACAGAATTCCTGAGATAGATGAGCATATTATCATCACAAACCATAAGTTTGCAAGCATCTTCGAGGGCTGGAAGAAGGACTTGCATTATAGCAAGCCTATTACCATTGTGGATGATGGGACAGAGACAAACGATACTCGTCTTGGAGCTGTATGCGATTTGTTGTTTGCAATGGATAAACTCCACATCGATGATGACTTATTGGTCGTGGCAGCGGATAACCTGCTGTTTTTCTCGTTCCAAGAGTTTGTGGACTTCGCAAAAGAGAAGCAGACGAGTTGCATTATGTGTCATGAGCAGCCTTCGATAGAGAAACTACAAAGGACAGGAGTGGTGGAACTGGATGCCAATAATAAGGTACTTGGCATGGAAGAGAAACCGCAGGTGCCAAAGAGTCATTGGGCTGTACCACCGTTCTATATCTATCTGAAAAAGGATTTGGACTTGGTACGTCACTCTGTAGAGGATGGTTGCGGCAAGGATGCGCCAGGTAATTTGGCGCATTATATGGTGGAGCACACCACTATGCATGCTTGGCCCATGAGTGCAGGACGTTTTGATATTGGCAGCCTCGATACATATTACGAGGCCTGCGAATTAGCGAAAGCAGGAAAGTTATAAATGTAAATCAAGAATTAGAGAATTTGAGAATTATAATCCCCACATCGGTTCCGGAAACGGAACCGATGTGGGGATTTTTCGTACTTGCAAAATTGTTTTTGGCTTACAGAGAAAAGACCGCTTTTTCAGAATTGTATCCATTTCTCCAGATCCACTTTTCCATCGAACATCTCTGCTTTCCTGATGTTCGCCGTGCTGACAGACTTTTCAAAGAGGAAGCGGTCGATGAAGGCGAGTACCTCGGGAAACTGCTCCTCCGGCAAACGGCAGTGCGGATGGTTGCCGTTGATGGAATAGCCCATGCGGTCGGCGATGCCCAGATGCTCCCACACTCTCATGGCTGCATTGACCGACACATATCCCGACTCGTCGGCAAGCCATTTGTAATCGGTGTTGCCGAGCATCAGGAAAGCGCGCGGACATACAAGTGCGCACAGTTCGTGGTGGTCGTATGGCAACTGATATACGCTGTCGCCGTGAAACTGTTCCCACAGGCTGCGCTTGAACCAGTGGTAGTCGGTCTTGTCAAGGTCTTCCACTCCGTCGATGGTATGCGACACGCGCCATGCTGCCGCTCCTCCACCTCCAGGCTCCTGTGCTATGGTGAGTGCCACGCGTGTGTCGAAGGCACCGCAGAATAGTGCCATCTTGCCTGCATACGAACAGCCAGTTACGCCGATGTGCTTGGTGTCTATCTTCGTCACTTCTGGCCCAAGCAGTTCCAGTCCGTCGATGATGCGCTGAAAGCCCCATGCCCACATGCTGTATGCACCGTTGTCAATGAGTTCTGGGTACAGCCTTACGAAACCGTAGTTAGTACGGCATGTGTCGCCGCGGAACTGCGAATATCCGTTGACCTGCCGCTCATTGTAGTTCATGAGTGCCATAGGCCGCATGCGCAGCAAAGTGTCGGGCAGTGATATACGGCTGCTGCCTATCAGCAACGGATAGGGTGCAGTGCCGGTTTCTGGATATTTGATGTGCGACGAGAGAGTCAGCGATTCATTGCCTACGGTAATGGTGACAAAGAGCGTGTCATTATCCATGCGCGCCTTTATCTGCTCGCGCTTCACCTCGGGAATGGTGCCTATCTCATACTGCTGTATCAGGTTTGAAATTTCGTTGCGGCGCTCGTTCCATTCGGCAAGGTTCTTTACCGTGCCGCTTTTCTTCTCCCATTTCAAGGGGTTTGGAAGGCTCTGCGTATCTGCTGTCTGTGCGCTGCATACATGCGACACAGCGATGGCCAGTATCGTGAGAAATAACAGTAAACGGTTCATTCCCTTATTTGAAAATCAGCTGTGTGAAGTTATACAGACCGTATTTCCACACCACGAAGTCGTGCTTGCCCTCTGGATACTGGATGAGGGTGCATGGCACGTCATTCTTGTCGCAGAAAGCCTTGAGGCGTGAACTGTTGAACATCAGTCCGTCGGCACTGCCGCACACCATCCAGAAAAGTTTGTTCTCCTTCTTTGTCTTTGCCACGTCGGGGATGAGCTGCTCTGGCATCTTGGTGTTTGGTGCAGATGAGAAACCGCCCACGTATGCAAACTTGTCCATGTTGCCGAGACCGAAGTTGAGCGACTGTCCGCCACCCATTGAGAGGCCGGCTATTGCGCGGTGCTCGCGGTCGGTGTATGTGCTGTACTTGCCCTGTATGAACGGGATGAGGTCGTCTATGAGGTCACGCTCAAACACCTCAAATCCCTTCACTTTCTCCGGACTGTATATGTTGCCTGAAGCACTGTCGTCGGCGAGAGCGCGTCCGTTAGGCATTACGATAATCATAGGCAGAGCCTTCTTCTGTGCATAGAGGTTGTCCATTATTATATTAGGTACGCCCAGCATCCATTCCTTGTGGTCGCCTCCAATGCCGTGCAATAGGTAGAGCACAGGGTATTTCTTAGACTTGTCATACTTTGGTGGCAGATAAATGGTGGCCTTGCGCATGGTGCCCACGGTATTTGACTTGTATTCCACCTCCTCTATGGTTCCGCGCTCGATGCCGGCGGTCTCATTGTCGAAGCCCTCTGGGGCAGCCACATACTCATTGAAGTTACATTCGATTTTCGGCATTCCGGGTCTCATGCGGATGTCGGGTTCCTGTGCGAAGGCACTGCAAGCCGCCACTGCGGCGATGATAGTGATAAAAACTTTTTTCATAATTCTATTGTTTATGGTTAAATAATAAGTTCATTAGTTACTTCAATGCCTCAACGTCGCGCTTCACGTTGGCGCGTATCTTGGTGAGATACTGCTTCATCTTCTTGGCATCCTTGTTGTCAATGATTTCAAGGAGTTCCTTCAGTTCGGCGCGTATTTGGTCTACCTGGTCGTGCGTGTAGGGGTTGAAGAGAACCTCCTGAAGCAGGTAGTCGTCCTCATTGAGCACGCCTTTGGCTATGCGCAGGTGACGCTTGAAGGTGGTACCTGGCGCATCCTGATGCTTCATGACCGCAGAGAACACAAATGTGGAGACGAACGGTATGGACAGTGAGTAGGCCACCGTCTTGTCGTGCTCCTCGAAGGTGTACTCGTATATGTTGAGGTCGAGACGGCTGTATAGGTCTTTGAAGAAACAGCGTCCCATGTAGTCGCCCTCGCTGATGATGATGGCGTTCTCCTCAGACAGTTGGTTGAGGTTGGCAAACGTTGGACCGAACATCGGGTGGGTGCTGACATAGCGCTTGCCTGTTTGCTCATAGAATTCCTTCAGTCCGGTCTTCACTGATGCGATGTCGCTCAGTATCACATTGTCGGGGAGATATGGCAATACCTCGTTGAATGCCGGGATGGTGTATTTCACCGTGGCAGCATTGATGACCAACTCAGGCTGGAACGTGCGCACCTCCTCCAGTTCGGTGAAGCGCTGGCAGTTGTATGTGAAACGCATGCGGCGAGGATCTTTCTCATAAACGCCTACCTCATGGTCGAAACTCAGCAGGTCGATGAAGAACGAACCCATCTTGCCTGCACCAAGAATTAATATTTTCACTTCGTTAAAACTTTTTTTAAAACTTAAAAATTGAAGAATTGAAAAACTGAAAAAGGATTGAAAAATTGAAGGATTGAAAAATTGAAGTTCTAATCGAAAAGACTTCTTCAATTCTTCAACTCTTCAATTTTTCAATTCTTATTTACTGGTTTACGATTTCCACCTGCTGACGTACAGACTCCTCGTGGATGTGCTCAAACACCTGCTTTACGAACTCAGGACTCATGCCGGTGAGTGAGCCCTGCACGCCGCGCTTGTCGAGGATTTCGTTGTAGCGTCCTGTCTGCAGCACCTGCATGTTGTGCTCCTTCTTGTACTGGCCAATCTCACGGCACACACGCATACGCTTGGCAAGAAGATCCATAAGTTCATTGTCAATCTTGTCTATCTGCTGGCGAAGGAGTTTGATGCCCTCGGTGGTATAAGTGTTGTCGCGTGCTACGAGCATGCCTACGATGTAGTCTGCCACCTCTGGTGTAACCTGCTGCTTTGCATCGCTCCATGCCTTGTCAGGGTCGCAGTGCGACTCAATCATCAGTCCGTCGAAGCCGAGGTCAAGTGCCTGCTGTGACAGTGGGGCAATGAGTTCGCGCTTGCCACCCATGTGTGATGGGTCGCAGACGATAGGCAGTTCAGGTATGCGGCGGCGCAGTTCGATAGGTATCTGCCACATTGGAGCATTGCGATACATTGTCTTGTCGAATGATGAGAAACCGCGGTGAATGGCAGCCAGTTTCTTTATGCCAGCCTGGTTGATGCGCTCCAGTGCGCCAATCCACAGTTCCAGGTCAGGGTTCACGGGATTCTTCACGAACACTGGTATGTCTATGCCCTTCAGAGAGTCTGCCAACTGCTGCATGGCGAATGGGTTTGCTGATGTGCGTGCGCCAATCCACAGTATGTCAAGACCATACTTTATTGATAGTTCTACGTGCTCAGGTGTAGCCACCTCGGTGCCTATCAGCATACCAGTTTCTTTCTTTACTTCAGCCATCCACTTGAGGGCTGGCTCACCGTGACCTTCAAAGCCACCCGGTTTGGTGCGTGGTTTCCATACACCGGCGCGGAACATGTGGCAACCCTTTATGGCGAGCTGCTTGGCGGTGGTCATTACTTGCTCCTCAGTCTCTGCTGAGCATGGACCTGCGATAACGAAAGGACGTTTGGTGTCGCTTGGCAGGTTAAGTGGTTCGAGTTCTAATTCCATAGCTTTAAAATTGAAGAATTGAAAAATTAAAAAATTGAAGTTTTTCTAATCTTCCGATTCCAATGTGTTATCTTTTGTTTTCTTTATTGTGTTTACAAGTGTTCCTATTATTATTCTCAAATCTTTCATTACCGAATCATACTCTGTGATGTTTAAATATTCTGATTTTGAGAGTAATGTAATCCAATATTTTGTTTCGTTTGCTTCTTTTAAGGAAATGTATAATTTCGAAATGAAGTCTGCCTTACTTTGAGCGTGTTCACTCTCCGCAATATTTGCACCAATACTGGTTCCACTGCGAAGCAGTTGTTTGGACATGATATATTCTTCCTTTTCGTTACGCAGGTATTTATACAAATTAATTATGCGCAAAGCGAAGTCCATGCTCAAGTCTGCAATGACAATCTTTTTCATCTGCATAGCAACTTCAATTCTTCAATTTTTCAATCCTTTAATTCTTTAACCCTTTTATTCTTCTCAGCGCTTCACGCATGTTGTCGTCTTTTGCGCAAAGTGAGATGCGTATGTATCTGTCGCCGTTGCTGCCGAAGATGAATCCGGGCGTTATAAACACGTGAGCCTCGTGAAGTACGCGCTCTGTCAGTTCTTCGCAAGTAGCGTAATGGTCAGGAATGCGTCCCCATAGGAACATGCCCACAGACTGCTTGTCATACTTACATTCAAGCACATCCATTATCTGCTCGGCTATCTCGCGGCGGCGACGGTAGTTCTCATAGTTATATTCGCGGTGCCAGTCGTCATCGTTGTCGTATGCTGCTGCTGCTGCGAGCTGTATGCCGCGAAATGTGCCGGAGTCTATGTTCGACTTGATTTTCAGAATCCACTGTATGAATGTGCTGTTTGTGGCTACCATGCCGACACGCCATCCGGGCATGTTGTGACTCTTCGACATAGAGTTGAACTCTATGCAGCACTCCTTCGCACCCTCTATCTGGAGTATAGACTGTGGATGGCCGTTGAGAATGAGCGAGTAAGGATTGTCGTTGACGACAACGATGTTGTGCTCGCGTGCAAACTGCACCAGTCGCTCATACGTCTTGCGCTGCGCATCGCCTCCTGTTGGCATGTTTGGATAGTTGGTCCACATGATTTTCACCTTGCTCAAATCCATCTTCTCCAGCTGGTCGAAGTCTGGCTGCCATCCGTTGCTCTCCAATAGGTCATAGTTTACTATCTTCTGTCCCAGAATGTTCGACAGCGAGGTGTATGTAGGGTATCCCGGATTAGGTACCAATACCTCGTCACCGGGGTTGCACAGAGCAAGCGTCACATGCAGTATGGCCTCCTTAGAGCCTATCATGGGCTGTATCTCGGTGTCAGGGTCAAGGTCAACGTTGTACCAGCGTTTGTAGAAACCAGCCATGGCCTTGCGCAGTTCTGGTATGCCCACCGTAGGCTGGTAGCCGTGCACGTCGGGACGGCAGGCCACACGGCACAGTTTGTCGATGGTGGCAGGTGACGGCGGCATGTCGGGCGAACCGATGGCCAGAGATATTATGTCCATGCCCTCGGCGTTCATGCGGGCAACCTCTTTCAGTTTACGACTGAAGTAATACTCCTGTACCGTTGACAGACGGTCTGCAGGGGAAATATTGTAATTCATTTTTTATCTCACAGTTTATTATTTACACTTCCAAATTCTCTCTTCAATTTTTCAATTTTTAACTCTTCAATTTTTTCTACGCTGCCTTATATTCACCTAATATTATAAGGTCGCGCGTGAGTGGAGTGATGGCGTCGATGCTCTGGCGATAGCGTGTCAGGTCATCGTATGTCACGTCTACATAGAACAGGTATTCCCATTCCCTGCCAATGATGGGCAGTGACTGTATCTTCGTCAGGTTTATCTTATAGAACGACAGTATTGACAGTACCTGCGACAGCGAACCTTCTTCGTGGGGCAGCGAGAACACGATGCTCGACTTGTCTGCCTCGTTCAGCGCACGCAGGAAATCAGCCTTCCTTGGGTCGCTCATTATGAGAAAACGAGTATAGTTGTGTGGGTTGTCCTCAATGTGGTTTTCCAGCACCTCCAGCCCATACATCTCTGCGGCGTCGGCATGGCAGATGGCGGCAACGCCCTGCAGTCCCTTTGCTGCAATCTCCTTGGCAGAACCTGCAGTGTCTTCCGCCTCCACCATCTTCAGGTTGGGATGGCGGCTGAGATAATGCTGACACTGTGCCAGAGCCACGGGGTGGGTGTGCACCTCAGTGAGCGTGTCGAGCGACTGTCCCGGCAGGGCGCAGATGCAGTGGCTTATGTGAGTCTTGTATTCCCCCACGACTGTCATGCCCGACTCGCGCAGCAGTTCGTAGTTGTGGAGCAGCGACCCCGCAATAGTATTTTCGATGGCCATGATGCCGATGACCGTTGGATCCTGTTTCATGTTTTGAAACACCTCTTCGAACGTTGAGCAGCAGATTATCTGCCGCTGGTCGCTCTCAAAGCAGTGGCAGGCCGTGATGTCGTGGAAGCTGCCCAATTCTCCTTGTATAGCTATTCTCTTCATGTCTTCTAAATAAAAATCCCGCGTAGTATTTTGTTACTATGCGGGACCTTGCAAATTATCTTGTTTTTGCTTTAATCTTTTAAGTTGAACTAATCACGCAACTTCCCGCTTCACAGTGTCTGCAAAGTAAAAGTAATAGAAATATGCGTAAAACTTGTTCATAATTTTTCGTTTTTTCCGTAATTCAAGTGCAATACATCGCACGAAGCAAACAATGAGTGTCTGCATAGCTGGCTCATGGTCGCTTTGCGAGTTTGCGAGTGCAAAGTTACTTATTTTTTATTAAACCGCCAAATTTTCCAGTGTTTTTTTTATACACATTGACACTTTTTTGCCCATTTTGCTTACACAATGACTTTTTGAAACAGTCGTCCGCGCCGTGCAATCTAGAGATTTTAGCACAGCATAAACACGGTTGAAATACCGTTTAAACATGAAAAAAACGAAAAACCGCAGCAAGTTTTGTGGACTTGTTGCGGTTTTTCGTTGTAATCAATATGCTCTTACACTGCAATCAGCACTCGATTAGATTGTAATTAGGTTGCGATTACATTGTAATTAGGCCTCGATTACAGTGTAATTAGGCCCCAATTACAGTGCCTAAAAAACGTCCTAAAACCTAACTGCTTATCAAACAATATGTTGATAAACCTCTCCATATTTCCGCTGTACGAAACTGCGGGAAAGATTTTTTCAAATACGCGAGTATTTCGGCGGTACGCAAAATCACAGTGTCACGATAACTGCCGTTTCTGTGACACAGTGATATGTGTGGCACTTATGTCCTCGCTTTTGGCATTACCACCATCTCACCTTTCCGTTCTCGTAGGTGAAGATGCGTTCCTCCTTGCCTTTGGTTAAGTCATGCAGGATGTAGAGTGCGCCAGAGGGCACATCTGTGAATGTCACACTGTCCGTCGTGGCGGTCTGCTCGCCTACTGTGTGTGCACCGTCACGGTCGTAGTAGTCCAGACGGTAGCGATGGCCTGCGGTCACGTGGTTGTCATCGTTCCTCGGCAGGTACTTAATCTTGGCTACTGCAACGGGCTTGCCAAAATCGAAGGTAAGAGTGCAGTCGTCCGATTTCTTTGTTTGGTAGTATGTCAGGGCATCGCCGTCAATGACACTTTCTGCCTTGAAACCTGCATCCTCGTTGCCGTCGGTGATGACGCTCTGTGGCACCAATCTCTTTCCCTCTGCATCATAAAACTCTATCTCCGCTACGTTGCAGTGGCTGCGGCGCGGCGCGGTGTAGCGTATGTAGCGGTGCACAGTGCCTTTCGCATCCACCGTTACGCTGTCATATTCCATTTCAGGGTTGCGCTTTATCTCGGCTATAATCTCCGCAGTGGTGAAGTCGGGCGTGTCTGATACGTGGAACTTACCGTCCACCATGCGTTTACTGTAAACGTGTGTTACGGCATATTTCGGATACTTGCGCGTCATGGTCAACGTAAAGGTGTTGCTCTTGTCTGGCTTGACCTCCACTGTCTCGCCATTCTCTTTTACAAGTATGGGATAGTTGGATGGAACGACAGCCTTGCCGTCCCACGTTACGGGCAGATAAACCGCTCCACGCCCGATGTTACGAAAGACTGTCTTTCCGTTTGAGGTTTCCCCCCACGCAATAGGTGCCCACTTCTGATTGTTGAAAGCTGCAAGGTATGCGAAGTGCTTGTCTGTGCTAATGCTTACGCTCACGTCCACTCCTTTGGTGTATTCGCCCGTCACGTCCTTTATGAATGGATTCATCAGTATCGACGGAGCCGGCTCGCCTATCGCCTTGTTCTTCTCAAACAGGCTTTCTTTCTGGTATTCGTATGTATAGCGATAGACCTTGCCATACGTGTAGTCACTTTTGCATGGATAGCCGGGATTGCTCTCCGACCCCATGAATGGAATGCTCCTGCCGTTGTTGTTTAGTACCACGTTCCAGTGGTGTCCATGCGGACGCGTCGGCCACTGTGGGGTAAAATCAACGCTGACGGGTATTCCACAGGCTCTCATCACGTAAGCGCACTTGAAGGCATAGTCGTCGCACTCGCCCATACGCAGCCGTGCCAATACGGGTGTCGGCAGGTTCACACCGCCGAGGTGCGGAATGCCATGAATAAAAATCTTGTCCAACTTTATGATGTCGTTAACCTGTGCCGCCGCCCAGTATGCGGAATGGCTTTTATCGGCAATCTGGCCGATGGCATCCAGACCGCGCTTGTATTCTCTGTAAAGTCTTTCGCGCCACTCGCACAGGTTCTCGTTAGTGAGGCGGTAGGGCAGAATCCACTCGCAGAACTCGGCGAACGACAGGTGTCGTGCGAAATTACCATTTCGCCAGCGGTCGAAGGCGTGGTCTATATTGACGATTAGGTATTCCGCAGTCACGGCGTCAGCGTCCATTACCCGTTTGAACCCTTTGTTCTGCACGGCATATACGCTGTCGGCAAGACTGTATATCAGCGGTTCGCACTGCGGATATACGGTTTGGTGCTCAATGGAGGTCAGCCTGTTGTAGTATTCGTCCTGCAACTCACTGCGCACCGTGCCGTGGTAAGTCATATTGTCGAGCAGCCACGCAGCTGCGCGTTGTTTCTCTGCGTCGCTGGAATAGTGTTCCGTCAACGTGCGCCTAAGCTCTGCCAGTTTGTCCTGAGCACACAAGGGTAATATCGCCGTCAGCATGACGGCGAGGATTATTGTCTTTCGCATGATTTTGTTTGGTTTGTTTTTCCCTCCAAGCACAAGTAGTGTGTTTGGAGGGAAAAAGTTGTTTTAAATCATTTGTCCTCTGGTTTAAGCGATTCAGCCTTAAACCTGATTATTTTTTTATAAACCCCTAACATGACAAGTATAATCTCATCATCTTTTACTTCCCAGATTCTGGCCGCTTCATGCTTTTTTCTCATTCTACCATTCGAAACAACCTGTTCTTGAAAATTGATTATGTTACCCATAATATCTTTTCCCACTTTTGAGTAGTCAAATTCATGGTCATACTTGTCCGACAAGTAATAAGCACAACGCGTTAAGGCTGTGTCACCCTCACATATTGCCATCATTGTGAGTGAGTCTTTGTCGAACGTAAGAGAAACAGACAACTTGTTTCCTGCTCTTGCCGCTATCTTCTGTGTTCCTATAGTGATAGAGTCTAATCTTTCACTATATTTCTTGCGTTTCTGCTTTACGGTGCTGTTTACTGTCCATTTTTTACCTGTCAGAACATTCTTGTTGTACATTCTGCTATATCTCTCGTCCTCTTGAGCGTTGACAGTAATCTGTATGGCGAACGTAAACAAGCAGCATAACATTATTGTTTTTATCTTTTTGTAACTCATAATTTTATTTAATATTTAACTGGCCCATAATGATGGATGGGCTTTGCATACTTTAGTTTCAGGGGGGTGTTGTTTACCATGATTTTTATCTCACGATTCTTGCATTTTACGGTTCCACTTTCTACCAATGGAGAATTTTTGTCGAAACAGACAAGATAAGTAAGTGAACGATAACAGGTATCATAACTGCAAGTGCTGAAATCCGCAGCTTCTATCATCAATCTTGGAAGATATCGGTAATCCGCTATGTAAATAGTCCCCGAAAAGTCAATTGTCTCACCCTCCTTATACAAATATATTGATGCATCAAGGGAATCCGCAGAATCATGCCAATGCAACTGCGTTGGCATAATTTGATTTCCTTTGTTCGTGAACTCTACACTTACTATTGTATCGATGGAGCCTCCAAAATATGCTGGTAATGCCCTGTAGCGTCCATCACTCCTGATTGTCTCTGGTGGACAATCAGAAATAGCAGATTCCACAAGATACATCAATGCGGGATCAGCAGGAAAACTGTCTATGGAGATGCGGGTCATATACATCTTCTCAATCTTGAAATTTTTCTGACGTGTACAGTATTCACCTTGACATGCAGCTACGACAGTTACTGCCATCGCCAGAACAATTGCTACAATTGCAGGTAAGTGTTTTCCTATTGGCTTTCTCAATTTTTCCATTCTGCGTGTTCTTTATTATCAAAAAGTCCGTTATATCGTTAAACCTGTTTGTGTTGGAAGTGGTATAATCAGAACCGTATGACCATATATCATATTTACCAGCGTTTATGCCTGTTATCTCAAGTATATGTTTTTCACCACCATCCTCAAAGTAGTAGTTTTTACCATCATGCTTGAGATTTACACCTGCCAGCACTGTATATGAATCAAAGTCATTGTCCAACTCGTAGCGGATTTTGTCGTACATTGTGGAATAGTCTGTCACCTGATTCACTTCTTGAACAATGGCAGCATCACCAGCTACCATTTTTATAAAGTTGACCATAGCGTCATGGTTCATGCCACCACCCTTACCATTATCATCACGTGGGTCATATCCAACCTTTACTGCGCCTAAATCTAGAAAATCATCAATTTGATTCCATGCATCTTGTGTATTTACCCATGTTTGGATGGCAGACTGCATGATGGCATCGGCATAAGTGTAATCAATGCCTTTTTTTTCAAGCACATTTCGGTTAATGCCATTTTCTGCATTCAAATCTTCTTCCGTCATGCCCATGGGGTTAGTCTCACCATCTTCAAACTGAAATTCTAAATTCCAAGGTTCATAATACCCTTTGTGTGCAAGACTGTAAACACATTCTGCATATTGCTCAGGAAAATTCGCTGCCAGCCATTTCTGTATAGCCGCTGCACCGCAGGTGCCATTGTTGCCTTGCTGAACAGTTTCAGGGTTGGCTATATGACGCCTTATTCCATCTGTCAGGCCAGGGAATTCATCGTCATCGTAATAATAGGGGGAACTTTCCACTTGCTTCAAGACACACTTTGTGCCGTATGTCATCAGACACGGGCATCTGTGATAGCTGTCAGGATATGCAGGAGGAGCTGAGGGTGAAGCATGTGGCAATGGTTCTGGTGGGGATGATGGCATTGGGCCACCTCCACCGGACCCGCCGCCACCAGAGCCTCCGTTGCCTCCTCCTCCACCACCTCCACCAGAGGAGTTGTTGCTCCCCTGACAGAAATGTTTTGAAATATCTATAGGACTTATGCTTTGATTACACCGTGGGCAGACGTAAACACAAAACATACTGTGGCAATCTATATCGTCGCAGTCATAATAGTGACCGCAGCTCTCACACCGTGAACGGCATGTCTCAACTCCGTCACATGGTATCGGACTGATGTAGTGCCCTAAGTCTTCATCATCACAATCGTAGCCATCCTCGTTTATGAGGTCCTGCGCCACCGCTACACCATAGCCGGTGATATTGCTAGTCATTAGCGGCAAAGTTAGCAAAAGTATTGCTAATGTCAAAATCTTTTTCACTGCGCACCTCCTTTTTTAACAATTATTGTGCGAAGTACACGGCTTCCGGCTGTGACGTTAAGCACATACGTACCGTCAATAACGTTCGGAATGATTGTTTCCGTGTGTTTCCCTGCTTTGAGTTTTCCAAAGTCACAGTTGTAAGCCAGCTTGCCGAACACATCATACAGTTTTAGCTTCGCTCCGCACGACTCCTGCAGTTCAAACGTAACGTCAAACTGTATGGCAAAAGGATTCGGTGTGGCGGTGACACGGGTGTAACGCGCGTTTTCATCTGTCTCATTGCCAGCAACAGCGTTTCCGCGTACCAGTTCGATATACATCGGGCGCTCCGGCTCGTTATGCTTCAGCGAGTAGAGTGCCAGTCTTCCAGCAATCCTGTCCTGCCATACGTCAAGTGCCGCAGTATCCATCCTGTACGGCACCTTCCTACCTACGGTGTAGCGTTCGTTGAGTTCCACACCGCCGTCAGTGAAGCACACCCTTCCATCAGCCATGACCGATGCACGGAACGGCACGGTGTCAGCAGCGAGCGTAAGCGTACCGCTCATGTTCTTGCCGTCATTGACCATGGAGAGCGTTACAGGTTTCTCACCGAGGATGTAGCGTCCGCTCCAGTCGTACATTACAATGAATCCCTGATAACTGCCAGAGAGCATGGTCATGTCGTTTATGTCAGACTGTATGTCGGGCATCCGCTGTGGTATGCTGCCGCAGGTGTCGCAAGCAAGGAACACCTCATGCATCCAGTTCTCCGCCTGGGGACGACGTACCTCCTCGATGGCGGCGCTGTATCCTAATGCGGCGGCACGCTTCAGGAAGAACATGGCGCGTTCGTCGTCCTGCTCTGTGCCATAGCCGTTGCGGTAGCACAACCCCAGCATATACAGGCAGGGGCTGTGATCCTTGTCGGCACCGCTTTGGAACATTTCCGCCGCCTTGGCGTAGTCCTGCTGACAGCCCAGTCCCTTGTAGAGCATGTAGCCGGCATCATACATACACATTACAGAGCCGGCATCAGCACCCCGCTTGTAGTAGCCAAAGGCCTTGGCGAAGTCCTGCCCGTGTCCGCAGGGTGCATCCTTGTATAGCATTCCGAGGTTGTGGTTGGCCTCCAGAAAGCCGTTATCGGCGGCACGTTCCAACCATGCCACGGCCAGAGTGGTGTCTTTCTCCACACCTATGCCTGCCATATATACAAGACCGAGAGAATTCATGGCATAAGGCACGGTGTCACGCTCGGCAGCAGTTCTCAGCGTGGCGACGGCGGTCTCCACCGTCATGTTCGTGTCTATGCCCTTGAGCACGCGCACGGCGTGCTTGATTCCTTCAATGTCACCCTTGTCTGCGGCACTTATGCTAACAGACATAGTAACAAGGAGAAGAAACAGGGCATATTTTATGCAATCCGTGAAATTCGCGTAATTCGTTGTTGCCTTCATCTTCGTTTTCGTCTTCGTCTTCATTAAAGTGTTTACCATACGAACTCCTTTCCCACCGTCGGTGTTTTCTTCTCTTCTTCATCCATGCGGCTCTGCTTGTCAAGAGCATCGAGCATTTTCAGCATCTGCGGCTTGTGCTTGTCAAGCTCTGCCGTAGCCTTGCGCCGCTGCTGTCCGTGGTTGCGATATATATCCTTGATGCGGTACAGCTCATGGTAGTAGTCGAACGCCTGGTTCATGGCCGCTACGCTGTCGAGTTGCTCCGTCAGCCCTGCATCGGCGAGTCGCTTCCATGAATTGTCCATATCGTGTGTCACTGCAAGGGCATTCTTGAAATGGAAATAGCGCCTCTGCTGTTTCTCGTCGAGCACGGTAGTGATGGTCTTGATGTCATCCTCCCACACATCAACATGCGGATTGTCGTATATGCGGCGTGCCATGTCGAGGGCTGCCTCCATAATGGTATGATACTGCGCCGTATCGAGGTGCAGGGGTTGCTGCCAATAGAGGGCCTTGCTGACGTTCTCGCCCGAAACTTTGTTGGTGAGCGAGGGAATGATGCAGGTGTTTACCGAATCGCGATAGATGCGGTCAATTCTAACCTTGTACTTTACACGCAACTGCAGGTTGTTCGGGTACAGACTGTCACACTTTTCCTTCCACCTCTCCCTCTGGAGCATGAAACGTTCGAGCGACGGAATAGCCTCGCGTCGCATGTTGTAGGTAAGCCGTACGGCCATGGCTTCCTCTGCAGCTTTCAGCTTTACGGCATAGGAAATACCGTCAGCACCTTGCGTTGCTGCCGTCTGTGCGCTTGCACCGAGACAGCACAGCAGGAACATCTGCAGGATTGTCTTTCTTTTGGTCATTGTAGTTGTTTGTTGTTTAAATTGTTGATATAGTTATATGCTTCATTTTTTATTGCCTCAGTTATCTTCGTGTCGTTTCTCGTCGCAGTGACGGTTATCTCATGGGCGTATGCCGTTGCTGCGTCTGTGTCGCCACGACAGTCGTGATACCTCATGAGGATAAGTTTCGGCAATAGCAATGAAGGCTGGGTGTCGTATACATTGTATATATACAGCATACCACTTTTCTCACTGCCCAATGCCGTGTGGCACTGATGAGCCATGTAGCACAGATTAGGCGAGGCACTGTACTGCATGGCACGTTCCACGCACGGCACAGCATCTCTGTAATCCTGCATCCGCATCTTGTTTCGTGCCCTTATGCGCCAGTATGCCTCCGACGTGCGTATATGCGGCTGCAGGGCGGCAAACTCCATGTCGGGGATTGGGTCGCCGTCTTTCAGCCTGTCGTTGAGTTTCTTTAAGGTTATCTGCGACATCACCATACTGACGGTGAAGAAAAGAGCAAGGGCCTCTCCCACCGCCCTCCCCCATAGGGAGGGAGCTCCATCCGGACGAAACTTGTGCAAGGTATTTTTCAACAATGGCACTGTAAAAAAACTGAGGGGTTCCTTGCGCAGCGGTTCCCTCCCTATAGGGGAGGGCGGAGGGAAGGGCTTCTGTATCATGCTGACCGCACAAATCACCAGCAACCACGTCTGGATGCCCGCCGTGACGAAATTCACGAGCGACATCACGGCAAAGGCGGTGAGGATGGCTGTTGCTGCGGTGTCTCTTTGCTTGTATGCCCTGCGGATGGCCAGGGCATAGAAGCCAATGAGGAACGCCATGCCGATGATACCGCCGTCAACACCGTGCTCCAGATAGTCGTTGTATGCCATGCAGGTAAACGCAGCGTTGCGCCGTTCTGTATCCGTGCCGCCGTTGTTCCTGAAGTATTCCGCCTGTCTGAGGTTGTAGTGCTTCTCAAAGAGGCCGTAGCCGTGTCCTAATGGCTGCTCCGCTATCATCTGTGCGGACAAACGCCAGATGAGCAGGCGGCCGTCGGCACTGTCGCGCTTCATGTTATAGAGTTTTCCCACGGAGATGGCTGCTATAATTATTGTCCCACAGACAATGCAGACTTTGTAAAATTTAAAAGTGGAAGAATTTAAAAGTGGAAGTTCTTTATTGCTGGACACTTCAATCTTTCCACTTTTTAGTTTTTCAACCTTTCTCTCTGTGGGAGAAAATAAGAACTTAATCAACAGGAACACGCATATCTCCACCGCCAGACCGATATACGCTGTGCGGCAGCGAAGAAGAAGGATTGCAAGAATGATAAAAGCCCCTCCCAATACCCTCCACCGTAGGGAGGGAACCCCATGCGGACGGTTTGTTTCTCTTTTGGTGAATCTATGAAAGAGTAACGGCATCACTCCTACAAGATACATTGCCGTGACGTTAGGATTGTCGTTGAAGCCAGTAATTGGAAAGAGCGGGTTCTCAGAATCCATGAAGCCCAGCCACTGGGCAAAGACGACCATGACGTGCGCCACGGCAACAAGCATAAGTCCGCTGACGATGTGACGGCGAGTGAACTGTCCTGCACTGACGGCATGTGACAGCGTGATGATGCTTAGCAGAGTAACGCAGAGATACGTGATGCGGTACCACTCGGCGACGGGCGACAGCCATCCGTGAACAAGGATATACACCACCCATGCAAACACGTAAAGGTGAAGGAGTTTACAACCACGGATAGAACGGATTGAACAGATCTTGCTTTCGCTGCGCTGGGCTGCACTGGCTAAACGGTTTTTATTTGAATTATCTGTGCAATCTGCGTAATCTGTGGGAAACTTCAATATCTGCGTGAGGCAGACTGCAAGGCCACAAACAAGCAGTCCCGCCTCCATCAGCAGCGAGCGCGACAGTGAGGGATACACGAACAGATGTGTGTCGATGGTTGCCGCCACACACGTCAGAAGATACAAAATGAATGTGATTGTTGTTATCGTCTTCCCGCTATTCAAAACTTTAATTTTACAGTTTTTATAATCTTTAATTCTGATGAAAGCGGATACAAAGGTAATAACAATTATTCACATTGTGCAAAAAAAAAAACAGACTTTAACACTTTTGTATAAAGTATTAACGTCTGTTTTATTAATGGATGTTAACGAAACGTGTGTTCGGTTTATGAATGAACCACCTCGTCCATGATGACGTCATAGGGGGTGGTGGGCAGTAGCGGAAGCAGTTGGAAATGGAAGCAGATGCCTGTTTTGTAAGCGGCGGTCAGCGGTGGGCGCTTCAGCATACGGTCGTAGTAGCCGCGGCCACGACCCAGACGGTGGCCTTGCCGGTCGAAAGCCACTCCAGGAATTATTGCTACCGTGTGCGGCGTGACAATAGATGACAACTCTGAATCGGAAAGCTCGGGCGTGGTGGGTTCTATTATGCCGAAGGCACCCTGCCGCATGGAACCGTCGCCGGCATAAAGGTGCAGGCTCAGTTCCGTGTCGGTCTTAACCCTCGGCAGCAGGACGGTGCGTCCCTCGGAGTAGAGGCGTCTTACAAGCCCGTGAGTACAGACCTCATCGGGCAGTGACCAGTAAAGCAGTATCGAGTCGGCATCATTCATGCGTGGCAAAGACATGACGGCGTCACAAATGCGGTGCGAGGCCAGCATAAGGTCTTCTTCGCTGTGTTGCGCCTTGAGATTTCTTATTAATTTACGCAATTCTTTCTTGTCCATGGCGCAAAGTTAGTTTTTTTTATCCAAATATGCAAAAAAATGTGTAACTTTGCATCTATGAAACATCAAGACAGGCTATGGAATGCCAATTACTGCAAGGTGATGGCAGCAAACTTCATGCTGTTTTTTGCCTTTTACGTGCTCACGCCGCTTCTGCCGCTCTACCTGAGTGAGAATTTCGGTGCGACAAAGGATGTCATAGGCACCGTGCTTGCCGGGTACACCGTAACGGCACTGATGTTTCGACCGTTCAGCGGTTTTGTGGTTGACACTTTCCCACGTAAGACGGTGCTGATGATATGCTATGGCGCTTTTGCCGTGTTCTTTACCGGCTATCTGCTTGCCGGTACCCTGCTTATGTTTACTGTCGTCAGAACCCTGCACGGTGGTCCGTTCGGTGCGCTCACCGTTGCCAACTCCACCGTTGCCATTGACGTGTTGCCGTCAAGCCGCCGCACGGAAGGGATAGGACTGTATGGAATGAGCAACAACCTGTCGATGGCCATAGCACCGTCTATAGGCATCTGGCTGTATCATGCCACAGGGAGTTTCGAACTGCTCTTCTGGGTGGCACTTGCTGCAGCATTCACGGGTTTCGCCATTGATAGCACGGTGAAGGTCAGGAAGAATGAAGAATGTAGAATGAAGAATGAGGAATATCCTGCAGGATTAAGTGAAGAACGAAGAGTGCCTCTTCACTTTTCGCTTTCCTGGGACCGCTTTTTCCTGACACGCGGCTGGTTGATAGGACTCAACATGGTGGCGTTCGGCTTCTGCTTCGGCGTGCTGAGTAATTATCTTGCCATCTACGGCAAGGAGACGCTGGGCATCACGGGCGGCACAGGCACGTATTTCATGCTTTGCTCCATAGGACTGATATTGAGCCGTCTGCAGGGACGCAAGGCTCTGCACCGTGGACTGCTGACCCATAATGCCGCTTCGGGAATGGTGATATCGCTTGTGGGCTATACGCTGTTCATACTGCTGCCAACACTGGCTGACGGGTTTGCCGACGGTGGACTGCGCGAGGTGATAACCATGACGGGATATTACGGTTCGGCAATACTCATCGGACTTGGCAACGGCCACATGTGGCCGGCCTTTCAGAATATGACCATCTGCGTTGCACCCAACAGCAAGCGTGGCACGGCCAACAGTACCATACTCGTGTCGTGGGACGTGGGCATGGGACTTGGCGTGCTACTAGGTGGCGTGATAGCTGAACACATGGGCTATGCCTCGGCTTTCTGGGCTGTTGCCATGGTCAATGCCGCAGGCGTGGGCCTGTTCTTTATGCGGACGCGCGAATTCTTCCTGCGCCGCAACCTTAACGAAAGCGTAAAGTAGATGCAACCGACCTTGTGGATATGACAGAATGGCTTAATAATGCCGTGTGGAGGATGTTTTTCGTGAAAAAAACGTGATATGTGATTTTTTTTGATTAACTTTGCATACAAATAATAACATACGATAAATATGGAAGAGAAAATAATTTCGACAGAGAACGAAGAGAAGAAGTCACTCAATTTCATAGAACAGATTATAGAGCAGGACTTGGCAGAGGGCAAGAACGGCCGGCGCGTGCAGACACGTTTCCCGCCAGAGCCTAACGGCTACCTGCATATAGGCCATGCCAAGGCCATCGCCCTTGATTTCGGCGTTGCCCAGAAATACGGCGGTGTGTGTAACCTGCGCATGGATGACACCAATCCGCAGAAGGAAGACACTGAATACGTGGAGGCCATTAAGCGCGACATAGAGTGGCTGGGCTTCAAGTGGGGCAAGATACTCTATGCCTCGGACTATTTCCAACAGCTATGGGATCTTGCCGTGGAACTCATCAAGCGTGGCAAGGCATACGTTGATGAGCAGACGGCAGAGCAGATAGCTGCGCAGAAGGGCACGCCGACAACGCCCGGCACACCATCACCATACCGCGACCGCCCAATAGAGGAGAGTCTCAAACTGTTTGAGGAGATGAACAGCGGCAATGTAGAGCCGGGCAAGATGGTGCTGCGCGCAAAGATAGACATGGCAAGCGACAACATGCACTTCCGCGACCCTATCATATATCGCACGCTCAATATACCACACTGGCGCACCGGCTCAAAGTGGAACGCATATCCTATGTATGACTTTACACATGGACAGTGTGACTATTGGGAGGGCGTGACCCATTCGCTCTGTACGCTTGAGTTTACGAGCCACCGCCCATTGTACGACCTTTTTGTTGACTGGGCAAAGGAGTGTGGCGGCGACGACCAACCGTTGGATGACAACCGTCCGCGCCAGACAGAGTTCAACAAACTGAACCTTACGCATATACTGTTGTCGAAGCGCAATCTGCTGATACTCGTAAACGAGGGAATAGTCAATGGATGGGACGATCCTCGTATGCCGACCATCAGTGCGTTCCGCCGCCGTGGCTACAGTCCGGAGGGCATAAAGGCTTTTATCGACAAGATAGGCTACACGAAGTTTGATGCACTGAACCAGATGTCACTCTTCGAGAGTGCCGTGCGCGATGACTTGAACAAGCGTGCGCAGCGTGTCAGTGCGGTGATAAATCCTGTGAAACTCATAATCACCAACTTCCCTGAGGATGGGGTAGAGGTGTATGAGGCACAGAACAACCCAGAGAACGAGGCCGACGGCACACACGAGATAGAGTTCAGTCGCGAACTGTGGATAGAGCGCGATGATTTCATGGAGGATGCTCCGAAGAAGTTCTTCCGTCTCGGTCCAGGCAAGGAGGTGCGCCTGAAGAATTCCTATATAATACGTTGCCCGGAAGAAAACTGCTGCAAGAAAGATGCTGACGGAAATATCACCGAGATATATGCCGAGCTGATACCAGAGACGAAGACAGGGCAGGCAAACTCAAACATGAAGATAAAGGGTAAGACCATACACTGGGTGAGTTGCCGTCACTGCCTTGAGGCAGAGGTGAGAAACTACGACCGCCTGTGGATGGTGGAAAACCCGCGTGACGAGGTGGCAGCCTATTCTAAGGAGCAGGGCAAGGACCGTATAGACGCTGACGATATGCGCCACTTCATCAACCCTGAAAGCCTTGAGGTGAAGAAAGCATACGTTGAGAAATGGTGTGCCACGCGCAAGCCGCTTGATTATCTGCAGTTCCAGCGTATAGGCTACTACACGCCCGACTACGACTCTACGCCCGACCATCTTGTGTTCAACAAGACCGTGGGTCTGAAAGATACATGGAAGAAATAAGGAAATGTCGCAGACTGAATTTCGGAGATACATACTGTCGTCTGAGTTTAAGCAGTTGCTGCAGTGCTACGAGCAGACTGTGGCCAGCGGTGAGCATGCCTATTTCGATACCGATGACCTGATAGATATTGCTGAGTACTACAATATAAAGAAGGATATCGATGCCAGCGTTGGGGCGGCTGAATATTGCCTGCAGCAATCGCCGGGCGAAGTGCTTGCACTGCAGCTTCTGGCTCGTACATGCCTGACGGAATACAAGGATGCCGGACAGGCGCAGGCTTATATAGACCAGTTGGGCGATGACAACTCGGCAGAAACTGTATTGATTAAGGCCGAGGCACTGCTGTTGAAGGATGAGAGACAGCAGGCGTTTGACATGCTTGCCGTGGAGTATGCCAGGCTACAGGAAGATGCGCAGACTGGAGGCGTGGATGCTGTGGGATACACAGATGACGAAGAAGACGAGGAGGACTGTCAGGGCGATGTGCTGGAGTGTTTCCCATTGGATGTAGCCATGTTGCTCTGTGATTACGACTGTTTCGGAGAGGCTGAGCGATGGATGGGAGGATACAGTCAGGCTCCTGCGGAGATGTTGTTTGAATATTGGGAAACGTGGGGGAGAATATACCATGCCACGGGTCGCCTTCAGCAGGCCGCAGATGCGTTGAATAAGGCCATAGACGATGATGCCTACAGCGTAGTGACGTGGATTCAACTGTGCGATGTGCAGTATCAGATGGCACGCGTGGATGATGCACTGCAGAGTGCGCAGTATGCGCTTGCGCTTGATGCCGGCAATGAGGACGCCTTGATGTATAAGGCCTGTTGTCTGTTGGAAAAGAAACAGTTTGATGAAGCGTCGAACGTGTTTGAAAAGGTGGTTTCTCTCTATCCTGAGAATCCGCGCCCTCACATACTCCTGGGTGCGATAGCACTGGAAAAGGGCGATGCAGGTGAGGTTGGAAGACAGTTTACTGCCGCACTTGAGAAGGCAGACTATGACATCATGGTTATCCTTGACGTCGGGCAGCTGATGTTTGAGATGGGCTTTGTGGATGCCACATACAGACTGTTCAGGATTTTGTTTGAGGCCTGCATACAGGAACAGAATGAGGGCGGACGCATGACGCTTCCGCCTAATCTTGTGGAGGTGTTGGCGGAATGTAGTAGACAACTGGGCAAACAGGATGAATATGAGTATTATAAGAGTTTCATTCCGCAGAGAGATGATGACATGCCTTTTTAAGAAAGTGGTATGTTTGCCGTTGAGTATAATAAGTTAATTTTATAATAATGTCAGAATTTTTTAATTATGCATTGGATAACCTCAACTACGGTTGGGTCTATTTCCTTATGCTGCTTGAGAGCACTGTGATACCAGTGCCCTCGGAACTCGTGGTTGCTCCTGCTGCCTTTAATGCGGCTGAGGGGGCGATGAATGTGTGGCTTGTAATATTGTTTGCCACAATAGGTGCCGACTGTGGTGCCACAGTCAATTATGTTGCGGGCTACTATCTTGGCAGACCTATTATATACAGCTTTGCTAACAGCAAGTGGGGTAAGATGTGTTTGCTAAACCAAAAGAAAGTGGAACAGGCAGAGAGGTATTTTGACGACCATGGAGCTGTGGCCACCATCACCGGGCGCTTGGTGCCCGGCATACGCCATCTAATATCGATTCCTGCTGGACTGGCACGTATGAACTATTGGAGATTTTTGCTTTTTACTACGTTGGGAGCAGGTGTGTGGAACTGCATACTGGCAGCATTAGGTTGGTGGTTGCACACCTTTGTGACGAAAGATGAATTGAATGGCAAGATAGAAGAATATAGCGATTATATTAAATATGCCATACTGTTGGCAGTGATAATTGCGATGCTTTATTTCATGATAAAATACATGATAAAGAGAAAAAAATAAAGGTGTAAAATATTGTGTGCCTACACAGTTGTAAAAGAATGTTAAAACACAATTTTCCGTGTAAAAAAATGTCTGAAAAACTTGCAAGTATGGTAAAAATACCTTAACTTTGCAATCGTTATCCTGAATACAATCTTTTTACCTTAAACAAAAAAAGCTAATACCTATTGAGATTGGAACGCTTACATCGTGAGATGTGGGCGTTTCGTTTTTTTTTGTGGCTTTCTCATGGCTTGCCACCCTGGGAAAGCCTATGACTCCAGAAATCCGCTGTCCTTGTCTGTGAGGTGTTTTTACGTGCTTAAAGGGACGGTGTGTAAAGCAATAGTTATACAACACAGCAGTTATACAATACAGCAGCTATACAACACAGCAGCACCGCATGACGGTCACTTCGTTTTACAGTGGAGTGTATGCGGTGCTGCTGTGTTTATATACTATTGTGTATGTCGTGTACAGGTTTTGTGCTATTTCTTCTTGTAGAAATGGTTGAGCGCAGCCTGAACCGTTCGATCGTCTTTGTTGACGTATTCTATGAGTGCCTGTTCGTTCATCATGTTGTAGATGATGCGTGAGTTGATGTGGGTCTCAAGCAGGTGGTGTGAGCGTTGAATCATCAAGTTGCGGCGTTTGAGTCCGTGCTTGTCTGCATAGCCTGCAAAGAGTTCCACGGTATTCTGCTTCACGAGATAGTCGGCCATGGCCTGCATTTCCTTGAAGTTGTTAAGCTTTAGCCTGTTCTCGTCGGTATAGGTAAAGGCAAACTGCAGAATCAGTCCTGTCATGCTGGCCTCGCGGAAGTAGGAGGTGACGTTTGTCGTGTCCTCGGCTATGAATATGTCGGGAGTGATGCCGCCGCCGCCATATACCACACGTCCGCTCAGAGTTTTATATTGCGGGCCGTCATGCTTGATGCTGTCTTGGTTGAAATACTCTCCGTGCTCATAGCGTGTGACGAGGTCGTTCTGGTAGTCGTCGGTGCCGGGGGTGTAGGGTTTCTGTATGCAACGTCCTGACGGTGTGTAGTAGCGTGCTATTGTAAGTCGTATCATTGAACCATCAGGGAAGGCTATTTGCTGCTGCACGAGGCCTTTTCCGAATGAGCGGCGACCAATGATAGTGCCGCGGTCATTGTCTTGCATTGCACCGGCGAAGATTTCGCTTGCCGATGCTGATGCTTCGTTGATGAGCACTACGAGTGGCATATTCTGATACGAACCGTGGCCGTCGCTGCGGTAGTCCTTGCGTTTTTGCTTTCGTCCCTCGGTGTAGACTATCAAACGGTCTTTTGGCAGGAACTCATTAGCCATCTGCACGGCTGCCTCAAGATAGCCGCCGGAGTTGTCGCGCAGGTCAATGATGATGTTCTTCATGTCGTTAGACGACAGTTGCGCGAGTGCCACGAGCATTTCGGCGTAGGTGTTTTCGCCGAAATTCTTTATTCGTATGTAACCAGTCTTCTCATCAATCATGTATGTGGCGGTTACACTCTTTGTCTTTACCTCGCCGCGTGTTATCTCAAACGAGAGAGGTTTTGTGTTGCCGTAGCGCAGTATGCCGACGGTAACTTTCGATTTGTCTGGGCCTTTGAGCCTGTGTACAGCCTCCTCGTTGGTTACTTGCTTGCCTACGAATGGTTTGCCGTCAACGCTGATAATCTTGTCGCCGGCGATGAGTCCGGCCTTCTGCGCAGGTCCGCCATCAATCACACTCTGTACGTGTATGGTGTCCTCGCGTATTGTAAACTCAATGCCAATGCCGAAGAATGAACCCTTCAGGTCGTCGCTCGCAGTCTGTGCGTCCTTTGACGAGATGTAGACGGAGTGAGGGTCGAGTTCTGCAAGAATCTGAGGAATGGCTTTTTCCACGAGACTGTTGATGTTGACGGTATCAACATACTGGTCGTCGATGATGTGGAGCAGGTTGTTCAGACGGTTGGAACCAGTGTTGATTATGTTCAAGCGGTTGCCGGAGAAATGATTGGCATAGAAAGTGCCGATGAGTATTCCGACAATGACGCAGAGCGCCATAATCAGGGGCATGTATCGTGTTTTGTTGTTCATAGTTCTAACAGTTCAGCTTCTATGTTTGCACGTTTTAGTAGTTTCAGTCCGTCGTCAAGGCGGTAGGCTTCGCCATATACCACGCGCTTGATGCCTGACTGGATGATTAGCTTTGCACACTCGATGCACGGCGACGCAGTGACGTAGAGAGTTGCGCCGTCGCTGTTGTTGTTGCTGCGTGCCAGCTTCGTTATGGCGTTGGCTTCGGCATGCAGCACGTATGGGAACGACACGTCGTTCTCTTCGCAAACGTTGTCGAAACCGCTCGGCGTTCCGTTATATCCGTCGCTTATAATCATGTGATCCTTGACCACCAGTGCTCCGACCTTCCTGCGTTTGCAATAGCTGTTCTCAGCCCAGATACGCGCCATGCGCAGGTATTTTGTGTCTAAAGACTGTTGTTTGTCGTTCATTTCTTTATTCCGTTTCTTTCTAATAGTGCGTCAATGGTAGGTTCGCCGCCCTTGAATCGTTTGTATAATGTCATTGGATGTTCAGTGCCGCCTTTTGATAGTATGCAGTCGCGGAAGCGCTGTGCGGTGGCCTGATTGAATATTCCTTCTTTCTTGAATACGGCGAAGGCGTCAGCGTCAAGCACTTCGGCCCACTTGTAGCTATAGTAACCGGCAGAATAGCCGCCAGCCATTATGTGGGAGAACTGCACCGTCATGCATGTTTCGGGCAGTTGCTTGCCAATGATGGCGTCTTTCCATGCTTCTTTTTCAAATGGTATTATGTCGTCGGTAAACTCGTCTTTCTTCGTATAGTATGCCATGTCGAGCAGTCCGAGACTCACTTGGCGCAGACAGCCCGAGGCCACGTTGTAGTTACGTCCGGCGATGAGTCGGTCTATCAGTTCGTCAGGCATTGGCTCGCCAGTTTGATAGTGGAAGGCGAAGGTGTGCAGGAATTCCTTCTCCATGGCAAAGTTCTCCATGAACTGTGACGGCAGTTCCACGAAATCCCACCATACGTTGGTTCCTGAGAGAGATTCGAAACGCGTGTTGGCAAACATACCGTGCAGCGAGTGGCCAAATTCATGCAGGAATGTCTCTACCTCACCAAGTGTCAGCAGTGCCGGCTTGTCGTCAGTTGGCTTTGTCAGGTTCATCACTACGCTGACGTGCGGACGAATGTTCTCGCCTTTCTGGTTTATGAACTGTTCTTGGTATGATGTCATCCATGCACCGCCTTGCTTGCCCTTGCGTGGGTGGAAGTCAGCATAGAACACGGCGAGGAACGTTCCGTCTTTGTCGAATACCTCGTAGGCTTTCACGTCGGGATGGTAAACGGGTATGTCTTTGTTTTCCTTGAATGTGATGCCATACAGACGGTTGGCTAATCCGAATACACCGCCTATGACCTTCGACAATTCAAGGTATGGGCGCAGCATCTCTGCGTCTACGTTGTATTTCTCCAGTTGCAGTTTGTGTGAATAGTATGCCGTGTCCCATGGTTGCATCTTGAAGTCGTCGCCTTCCATGCGTTTTGCCATTGCCTTCACCTCGTCACGCTCTTTTATAGCAGTGGGTTTGTAGGCTTCAATAAGTTTGTTGAGCAGGTCATATACGTTGGCCACGTTTGACGCCATACGCTTCTTCAATACGTAGTCTGCGAATGTCTCGTAGCCCAGCAACTGTGCTGTCTCGCGTCGTATGTTAACAAGACGCTTACATATTTCAAGGTTATTGGAGTCGTTGTCGTGTGTACATTCGGTGTTGCGTGCCATATATAGCTGGCGGCGCAGTTCGCGGTTCTTGGCATACTGCATGAACGGCCCGTATGACGGTGCATCAAGAGTGAACACCCATCCGTCAAGGTTTCTTTCCTTGGCAGCCATAGCTGCTGCGGTTATTTGCGTGTCGGGCAGTCCGGCAAGGTCGGCTTCGTTGGTTATGTGCAGTGTGAATGCCTTGTTTTCTTTCAGTAGGTTCTGTGAGAACTGTAGTGACAACAGACTGCCTTCTTCGGTCAGTGCGCGTAGTTTCTGTTTGTCTTCCTCGTTGAGCAACGCACCTGACCGCACGAAGCCGTCGTATGTCTTGTTGAGAAGCATCTCTTCTTCTTTGGTCAGTGGGCGGTGGTTGTCGTAAACAGCCTTGATGCGCTGAAACAGTTTCTCGTTCAGCGACACGTCGTTGTGGTGCTTCGTGAGTACTGGCTGTATCTTTTGTGCCAGAGCCTCCATGTCATCGTTGGTTTCGGATGAGAGCAAGTTGAAGAATACGTTAGACACATTGCCCAGCAGCGAGTAGTATTCCTCGTCCATGCCTTCGTTGATTATGGTGTTGTCAAACGTTGGTGACTCCGGGTTGTTTATTATCTTTTCTATCTGCTCGTCATCGCGGCGTATTCCTTCGAGGAACGCCGGTTCAAAGTGCTCTAACTTGATTTCCGTGAATGGCACGGTGTCGTGTGGTGTGGTGTATTTCTCAAAAAAGGGATTTGACATCTGGGTTATATAATTGTTTAACAGTATTTATATTGGAATTGTATGTCATTTCTGTTTGTGTATCAACTTTCTTCTACAGCAACTGCAGTTCTGGTATTTCTATTATGCCGCGTTTTAGTATGATTTTCTCTTCATCCTGCAGCATGTTCAGTGCCTTTGAGACTTCTAAACGTGACAGGTTTGTTTCTCTTGCCAGCTGCACCATCTTTATGTATACGGTCTTTTTCCCTGTAGGTCTTTTTGTATGTTGTCGTATGAAGGTAGTGACACATGCCTTGAGGTCTGTCGGGTTGTTATGCCATAACTGGTTTTCAAGGAGCTGCGTCTTGTGGCAGATGATGTTGAGATAGTTCAGCCTGACTATGATGTGCGATTTCATCAAGTGTAGCAGTTTGTCCTTGTGTATTGTCAGTGTGTCGCATGGCGTCAGTGCCGTGTATGTGGAACGGTAGTGGGTGGCCATGCCGAATAGTTTGTCGGGTTCTATTATCAGTGGGTCTCTTTCATACTCTATTATGTGATAGGAACGGTTATCGCTGTAGGTGTTGATAGCCACTCTGCCGCGTGTTACGATTGTCAGGTCGTTGCATGCTGAATACTCCTTGATGATGTCATTGCCTTTTTTGTGGTGGTGACTGTCGAAATGGACTGTCCTTACAATGTCGTCCAGTTCGTTCTGTGTCAGTCCGATAAACAAGGGTATGTTTGCTATGGTTTTTGCTTTCAGCATCTAAACGTGTTACTTTTCAATGTGTTCCTTCATCGCTGGTGAATACCATACGGAGTAAGCCCCCTGTTCGTCGGTGTAGATGATGTATGCCATCATGTCGCTGTGGCGATCCAGTATTCTCTTTGCTTCGTTCAGTCCCACTACCATGAATGATGTAGCATAGGCATCTGCCATTGCGCATGTGGGCGCAAGGACGGTAGCCGATAGTATGTTGTGCTGCACGGGGTATCCTGTCATTGGGTCAATGGTGTGTGCATATTTCCTGCCGCCCTTGTAGTAGAAGTTGCGGTAGTTGCCAGATGTGGCCATTGCAATGTCGGTCAGTTCGAGTCGCGTCTGCAGTTCTCCGTTGGTTGACAGTGAGTCTTCCTCTGGTTTGATTACTCCCACCATCCATTGCCTTCCTTGCGGATTCATACCTTTGCATATTATTTCGCCGCCGATTTCAACCATGTAGTCTTTGCTGCCTCTGTCTTCAAGCATCTCGGCTACCTTGTCCACTGCATAGCCTTTGGCTATTGCACTGCAGTCAAGCATTGTCAGCGTGTCGTCTTTTATAATATGGTTGTCGGTCAGTCTAACCTTGTTGAAACCTACGTGTGAGCATATTTCCTTTATATCGCTGTCGGTAGGCATCTTGCCGTTTTTGAATCCAAAGCCCCATGCGTTTACCAGTGGAGCTACGGTAATGTCGAATGCTCCATGCGTGTCAGCGTTTATTGTTTCAGCCAATGTGAATACTTCGCGCATGTAGGTGTCGACCACCGTGTCGCGATTTTCGTTTATTGCCGTGATGAGCGACTGCTTGTTGAATGGCGACAGTGAGTAGTCTACTTTCTGCAGCACTGAGTCAATGTCTTTCTGAAGGTCGTTCTCATTAAGGTAGGTTATGTTGTATGACGTACCGAAGATGAAGCCTGAATTCTTGTGATATTCGGCAGTCTTGCACGCATGTAGGGTGATGACGGCGGTCATCAGCACAACAGCCTTTAGTATGAATCTTGTTTTGTGTGTCATTCGCGTGGCTTTTTGTTTTTACGTCCCAGTTCAAATTTTATGTTGAATGTTCCGCCTAACTTGTTGCCGTTTTTGCCGTAGCCTGGTATATACCACGGTGTGTCGTAGCCTGTGTTGGAACTTCCGATTTTCATTTTATACCTTACGCTCCAGCCGAGTCTTACTGGTCCCCATATTTGTGCGTCTACGGCAAAGAGAAATTCTGTCCAGTGCCAGAAGCATTTGTCTATGTTGACGGAGTAGGGGAGTGCGTCGCGCCAATACGGGTCGCTTATGTTGCCGCTGGCTTCTGTCTTGAATGATGTCAGGCCATACCTTGCTCCCACCATCACACGGTATATGTCGTGCTTGTTCTTTGACACGTTGAAGTCGCATCCCAGTCTGCAGTATGGTGCGTTCACCTTTGTCTCCACACCGGTAACGATGTCGGTTTTGTGAAGTGCAGAACCAAGTCCGAGTTCTATTACCGGAAAATATTTGTTGCGCAGGTTAACGTGCAGGCCTGCTTCAAACTGCCCGTAGTCGCTCACCATGCGCATTACGGTTCCTGCCAGGTCGTATGACACTGCCGCGCCGCGAAACAGCTGGATGGTGTCTTTCTCTTCTGCGCTGCTCTCCTTCTTGTTTTGAGCGTGTATGTTGCAGACCGTCAGCAGGCTAATTATTACTGATAACGCGTATGTATATGTTCGTGACGTTGGCATTATTGCTTACCTTGCTATCGTTTATGATTATCTCTTTTATGAAGTTGTTTGTGCTGCTGACGTTTTCCAGTGTGTGGTTGAAGCGTGGTGCGCAGTCGGCAGACTCGAAATACGGTTCGTTGGTTTTGGTTATGCTTACGGTGTCTTGTATGGTGCTTTCAGTGCCATTGTGTAGTGTCAGTGTGATTTTGTCTGTGTTTGCGGCATAACTCAGCGGTACGTCAAACTGGCTTACGTTGTCCTGACTGTTTATGTATACCGTGTCACCGTATGTCGCGGCCCTGTTCAGTGTCACGCTCAACGGCATGGTTAGCGTTGCGCTTTGGCCGTCTTCCGACTGTATTTCAAAATGACAGTAAACCGTTCCGTTCAGTTGACAGTCAATGGATGAACATGCAGTCAGCAGTACTGCCAGTGATAGTATGCAGGCTTTTATTCTCATTCTTTTTTTGTTCTGACCTATAATTAAGCGTTGTGCCTTACAATCGTGCTGCTATTTGGTATTTGTTTCTATCCTGTGATGACCTGCTTACCAAGTCGGCCACGAAACCAGCAAGGAACAGCTGTGTACCGATAATCATCATCGTCAGCGAGATGTAGAAGTATGGAGAGTCGGTTACGAGCCTCTGCGGTATCCCGTGCGACAGAGCCCATAGTTTGTCTATGCCGATTGCGCAGGCTGCAATGAAGCCGATGAAGAACATCAGGCTGCCCAGGAAACCGAACACGTGCATGGGCTTGCGTCCGAAGGTTGACAGGAACCATAGTGTAATCAAGTCAAGGTATCCGTTGACGAATCTGTTCCATCCCATGAATTTCGACTTTCCGAATTTCCTTGCCTGATGGTGCACGGGCTTTTCTCCTATTTTGTCGAATCCTGCATTCTTTGCAAGGTATGGCATATAGCGGTGCATCTCGCCGTATACCTCAATGTTCTTCACCACATCCTGCCGGTAGGCTTTCAGTCCGCAGTTGAAGTCATGCAGGTTGTGTATGCCGCTCACCTTGCGTGCCGTGGCATTGAACAGCTTCGTCGGAATTGTCTTCGACAGGGGGTCGCCCTGCTTGCGGTTCTGCTTGTAGCCGCTCACGAGGTCATAGCCGTCTTCCTTTATCATGCGGTATAGCTCTGGAATCTCGTCGGGTGAGTCCTGCAGGTCGGCATCCATGGTTATCACTACGTCGCCCTTCACGAGCTCAAAGCCGCAGTAGAGTGCTGGCGACTTGCCGTAGTTGCGGCGGAACTTGATTCCGTGCACGTGACTGTCGTCAGCCGCAAGTTTTTCTATCACTTCCCATGAGTGGTCGGTTGAACCGTCGTTTACGAATATCACCTCGTAACTGAAATTGTTCTCCTGCATTACGCGTTTTATCCATGCGTAGAGTTCGGGTATTGATTCCTCCTCGTTGAACAGAGGTACTACAACAGATATATCCACTTTACTTTGTCGGTTAATTACGTTTTTGTTTTTTGTTTCGTTGGCAGCCGTTTGCTCTTGTGGCTTCTGCCGTGCGTCACATTCTCTGGTTGGCAGCCTGCCTCTTGCCTATGGCTCCTATTACGAGTGCGAGCAGCAAGCCGCTGAGCAGTGCATTGAAGAACACCCCGAAGGCAAGGTCTATCGGGCGCGACTGCGAGAACATCGCCATCTGTGTGTCAATGTTGTCGGCATTCATCCCCGTTTGCTCTATCGCCTGTTTCATCTCTGGTGTGTTGAGTGTGCTCTGCAGGTGTCCCAGCAGTGCGCCGCCGTCGATGAAGTAGAAATAGATGAATGTTGCTGCGGCTATGATGATAGCAGCATACGCCACCATGAAGGCGTTGAATGCAAATGCGCGCTTAAATGTTATTACGCCTCGCAGTATGCGGTCGCGGTAGTGGCGGAACATGAAGTATGCTGCAAACGGCGTGGTCATTGCTCCTGCCACGAAACCTATCTGCAGTTCTGGTTGCGTCACGCTGCCTACCAGGCATCCGAGCGTGAAAATCCAAAGGCATCCGAGGAAAAAGCCGTCCTGTCTTGCAAATGCCTTGAGCTGTATGTATTCATCTGGTGAAATCATGCTACAAAGTTACTCATTTTATTTCGTTTGTGAGCGTTTTATTGGGTGTAATGTCTTAATAAACCTTAAATGTACATGTGTTTTCTTGTCTTTTTGCCTCTTATATGAGATATTTTGTGTAACTTTGCAACCGCTTACGAAAAACGTAGGTATGTTACATGGGCAAGTCTTGCACGACCAGCTCCCTCGGAATCCTCCAGGACGGGAACGTAGCAAAGGTACTTGGTTGTAGCGGTGCGATGTAAGTAGCTTGCCCACCTGCCTCTTTAGCTCAGTTGGCCAGAGCACGTGATTTGT
>JAFPVC010000061.1 GCA_017413085.1 Prevotella sp. | reverse complement strand
TGGCGTATGGCTCATTTTGCAGGCTATTTTTGAGTAGTAGGTATTCAATAGCTCAAATTGCAGGCTGATTTTTTCCAGATTTTCCATTGCCATATTAACCAAAATTTGTACCTTTGTCCTACAGTCTGAAGCATAGTGGAGCTCTGCTGGGGAGCAACTCCATGAGGAATAGGATTGTATGAAACGACAAGAATGGGCAGGAGTCTCTATCAACAAGGCTCCTGCTTTTTCATTCTTAGAGTTTACATCAATGCCAAGAAAAACCCAGAGATGAACCGCTTGCGGTTCATCTGTGTAAGGCCGCTGTGATTGTTCAGGTTCTTCTTCAAGTCTGTAAAGGTCCCCTCAATCTTGTTGTTGGTATTTGGCATCCCCTTGCAGTCCTCCCGCTGGTAAGTGAAAAGGTAAGGGAGATAGAAATTCAGACTGTTCATCGCAGCCCTGAGCCGCTGATGTGTATAGTGCATCTTCCCGTCCTTGTGAAGACTCTTGTGGTCAATCGTGTCCTTCCACTTCTCTTTCCACTTCTGGTAATCCCTTTTGAAATCGGCCTCGTCTGCCTTGTGCAGCCTGTCCGTCAATTGCTTCAACTCCCTGCTGGCATGCATCTTCGGATTCAGCGTCAGATACCTCCTGATAATCTGCTTCATATGGAACTGGCACATCTGTATGCGGTAATCTGAGAACGTCCTGAACAGGCTCTGCTTGCCGTCTATGATCAATCCACGGATGGTGTAGCCACGCTCTTTGATGCTGCAGACCGCATCCTCATAGTCCTTCACCGTCTCACTCTTCACGAAGGCCATGTACAAAGGACTGCCCGTCTGGCTGTCCAATGCCAGCAGCACACCGAAACAGCGCCCCCAGTAAGTCACGTCCAAATGTACGAAACCTTTACCGGACAGAGGCGGCTGAACCCACTCACGCTTGATGTCGTGCAGCCTACGCTTGATGGTGGCAACACTCATGCCAAAGCGCTCGGAAAGCTCCTTGATGGTCTGCTTCTCCTGCAGATAGGCATTCCACAGTTCATCCTCACTCAACTCAACTCTTGCACGGAATTGGTAGCCGCAGTCCTGGCATTTATACAACTGTACACCGTTGCGCACACCATTCTTCTTCGTGTGCATACTTCCACACACAATACATCTCATTTTGAACATACTAACTCTGCGTTTATGACATCTTAAATGGTTGCAAAGTTAGTGTTTATCGGGGATTCAGACCTGTTCCAGCCTGCAAAATGAGCTATTGAGCAATTTCAAACGTCAATTTGTCGCTGAAGGTAGCTTGATTTGTCAAAATCTCTGTGGCTTAGTGCTTTAAAAGTGGTTTTAGCCTGCAAAATGAGCTATAGGTCGAATTTATTCCACTACGACTTTCTTTCCATTCACGATGTAAAGGCCCTTGACCATATTCTCCACCTTGCGGCCCTGCAGGTCATAGATTGCGCCAGCCTCATTTTCACCTTTCGATTTTCCATTTTCAATTGAAATAATGCCCGTGGCTTCCTCTTCATCACCGAAGTTCAGTACGAACTCGCGTGCGGCAAGGCTGCCACCATCGTCAGTGATATAGAAGTATGCGCGGAAGGCTCCGAGTGCCTTGCCGTTCTCAATGGTGCGGTCGGTCTTGGCATAGCCCAGCTTATTGCCGGCAGCCAGCAGCAAGATGTCGTCACGGTTAGCATCAGTAATCTCTAATGGAGCATAGTTGCCCATGAACTGGCAGTCTCCAGAGGTCTTATTGTTCGTGAAGCAGACAGGACGCTCTGTCTTGTCGATGGTCACGCCAGTGATTGTTGGGCTCTCGAGTATATCACCAGTGCCGTTAGGCCACCTTACGATATAAGGTTTGCCAGCCTTCATGGTTGTCCACTCAGCAGTGAAAGCAAGTGTCAGCTTACCGTCTGCATCAAGGTTTGAGTTCGCAGCGTCCAGTTCCATTACGCGGATGTCTCCTATTTGGCTATTTTCGAATTCGTTACAAGTAACATCTAAGTCAAACGGTAGGCATATTGTGTTCCAATCTCTATCCTGATAGAACTTATGTCCGCTTAACGTTACATCGCATACAGCGCCGTCGAATGTGTCGATAATGTCAGCGTTGGTGGTGGCATTGTCTGCCAAGGTGATACCATACACTACATCCCAATAATGGTGATCAGAATCCCATGAAATAAGCGCATCGCTATTAAATGAGCCGTTCTCGCCGTTAGAATCGCTAAAGGCATTACCATTCCTATAATACTTGGTTGATGTAAAGCCAGTGCGCTTTGGCGAAAGATTTGCCGTATACTTATAGGAAGTATGTATGTAGAGAATTCCATCGAAGTAGATGCCTTTGGCCCATTTACCATTGTTACTATTATTGTTATAAACGACCTTCAAACCATTGTAGTCATAGGTAATCTCACGTATATCCTCATCTTCATTGTGGACAATGTTGAATGTGCCGGTCAGTTCATCTGAGCAACTGACAACTGTGGCTTTATGAATCCACTCAGCACCTACATCACATGAAGCAGCGGTAAGGTTACGGTAAAAGTATTCTGATTTCCCACCCTCAGTATAAGAACTATAATAAAATATACCTGGTTCGCCAGTAAGTTGTGTCCCATAATAGAGATTATCATAAATAGATAAATGATCAACAGAACTATTGTCGCTTTCATATCCTAGGATGCCACCACATTTATTAACATATTTAGAGTCAGAGTCATCCATGTGAACAGCACTGGTACAGCCACGTATTGTCCCAAGTCTAGCAAGGCCTACGATACCACCAGTACAAGCCCAATATTTGTTTTTGGAGATAGTCACCTGACTGCTGACATGACAGTTCTCAATGGTGGATTTATAGCTGCGGCATACAAAACCACCAGCATAATCGTCACCTGTCATGGTGAAGCTGCTGTTGTCGAGCCACAGATTTTTCACGGTGGCATTTTCTATATAGCCGAAGAGACCCGGCTGTGCTGCTTCTACGGTGATGCCCTTTATCGTATGGCCCTGTCCGTCGAATACGCCATTGAAGCGATTTGCGTCAGTACCAATCTGGGTATAGGTCTTTCCTGTGTAATCGAGGTCGGCTGTTAATTTGTAGTGCTTTGTATAACTGCCACTGCCGAGTGTGCCGTCGTTCACATACTGTGCCACCTGCGCCAATTGGTCAATAGTGGCAATCATGTAGGGCGACTCCTGGGTTCCGCTGCCCTCAAAGGACTGAGCAACCAGAGTGAAGTCGTGCGTATAACTGCCACCACAGTTTGCAGATACACCAGTGAGGGTCATGGTGTAGTTGCCAGCTGCAATGGGGGAAGCATTGGGTGAGTAGCTGATAGCGTAGTCAGTACCTGCAGTAAATTCATTGCCGGTAGCATCCTTCACGACAGACACGATGTCGGTTGGAGTGATGCCGTCAGTGAGATAGCTGTCATACAGATTGCTGACGATGCAATTAGCATAGCCAGTATAATCCATTATTGTTACGGGGTAATACAAGCCAGTGGCAGGTGTTGAGGAATAAAGAAACGCACCATTCTCGCCCATACCAATACTCGTCATATCATTAGTTGTGTAACAGTTCACGACTCCATTACTACTTGAACCCACCTCTCCAGTAATAGCACCAACATTGTTGGTTCCCGTTACGCTGTTACCTGTATAAATACAGTCCTCAATTTTAGCAATGATAGCTGGACCAAACCCCGTAATACCACCAACGTTTTGGTTTCCAGAAACAGTGGCTGCGCTGGAGTTATTCTTTATTATACCCTTGCTTTGCTGAATGTTTGAACGACCAAGAATACCTCCTGCATAATTCGTCGCAGAAACGGTAACACTTGCCGTAACATGACAGTTCGTAATTTCAGTATTTGTACCATGAGCATAACCCACAAAACCGCCAGCATAGTTGCCTGTGGCACTGATGTTGGAATTGGTGATGGTCACATTCTGTATCTTACTATAACTATCTGTATAACCAAATAAACCGGCATAATCAGTTGCGTTAACAATAAGACCACTGATGGTATTATTCTGTCCGTCGAATGTTCCAGCGAAGCTGTGGTCATAATCACTGCCGATAGGCGTATGGTTGGCATCGCCTGTTGCTGTGCCATCGCCGAATTGCACAGGTCCCGTCATCTTGAACGTCAAGTCTTTACAGTTGTTACCAGCGTTCACAAAGTCTGCCAGGTCCTCGAAGTCCTGGGCTTCGTCCATAATGAAATAGCCACCTTCGCTATCATAGGTGATTCTGCTAAGAGAATTTACATGGAAACTAACGCTCTGCGAGCCTGTGTAGTCGCCCTTACCTGTGACGGTCAGCTTATGGTCGCCCTTGTCGATGATCTCGAACGGGAACGAAGACACATTGTTGTCGTCGAGCGTAGCAGTGAAGTGAGTACCAAGAGTCAGCGTGGTGCCGTCGGCAGCCTTCACTGTGGGAGTAATGCTGACAGGCGAGGAAATGCAGTTGTAACTCGATTCAATATCGGTGATGGTGCCATGTTGAAGATCGTTGGGATTAGCTATCGTCACGGTAAAGTCGAGCCCAGCTATGTTGTTAGCCGCATTAGAACAAAAATAGACCGTAATCACGTTGCCGATGCTTAATTTGTCGATGTCACTTACTTTGCCGCTTATCCCGTCAAGTATTTTCTTACTGTCGTCGCTTGTATCAGTGCCGTTCCAGACGGTCAGTTTGTCACCTGATTGCGTTTTGATGTTGCCTGAAAATTTAATCATAGTTCCCTCTGGCGCGGTGATAACAAGATAGCCGTTACAATTGTCGCTGTAGTTGCCTGGTTCGTTGGTGGGGACGAAGTAGCTTCCTGGTTGGGTGATGCCGCTGCCGCCGCCCTCGCCGCCGTCGTCATACAGCTTAAACGACTGTACGCCCGCGGGAATAGTGGCGTTCTTCGTACCGGTCTTTGGCATGTTAATGTAGAGACCGCCTGCGGCAGTCAGGTTATCAGTGAACGTTGGGGTGACTGTGACGGCTGAGAAGGGCATGGTGAACGTGGCGGTGCTTGCGTCGGTATACCAAAGCATATCTGTCACTGCCACATTCTCGTTGTCTTTACCCTTCACGCTTAGGTCGCAGAGAAAGTTGCTGTTGGTGGGGGTGGAGGTCAGTGTGACTACGTCTTTCCACTTGGCCTCGGTTACACTTAAACCGTCCATACTAGCTGCAACGTTGCCGCCTGTGACGCTGTTTATCGTGATGTCATACTTTTTGCTGGTGTCAATAAGCGTCACGTCAAGATCTAGACCGTAGTATTCCCAACCGTCATTAGAATTGAAATAAAGCATAATGACGTTGCCGGTGCTAATTACGTTGATGTCGGTCACTGTGCCGTTTATCCCGTCAAGTATCTTCTTGCTGTCGTCGCTGGTGTCGGTGCCGTTCCAAACGGTCAACTTATCATAAGTAGTTTGCGTTTTGATATTGCCTGAAAGATTAATCGCATGCCCCGTAGGTGCCGTGATAATAAGGTAGCCATTGCAATTGCTGCTGTAGTTGCCGGGGATGCCGCTGGAGTTGCCGCCACCCTTGCCGCCGTCGTCATAAACCTTGAAGGAAGAGGTAAATCCGTCTGGAATAGTCAGCGTTTTCGTGTCGTTCGCAGGCATGTTGACGTAGTAGTAACCGACTTCGCCCTTGCTATAGGCGTTGTCGACGGAGAGGCCTTCGGGGCAGTCGGTTACGGTGAAGCTAACGCTCTGCGAGCCAGTGTAGCTACCCTTACCGGTAACGGTCAGGGTATAGTCGCCCGTAGCGTTAATAGTGGTCACGGTCTGGTCGCTGCTGTTTTTGATGGTGACGGTGTAGTCGGAGCCAGCGGTGAGCACAGTGCCGTCGGCTGCGGTCACTGTTGGCATGATGCTAATGGGCGAGGAGATATAAAGGTATTTCGAACTGACGCCGCCGATGGTGGCGTACTGGAGTTTGAGTGGATTGTGCACCATGACGGGCACGACGTTGTTGCCATCAACTTGCCAGTCTTCGCCGCCGGCGTTGAGGGCTGCACAGATTTCGGTGGCGGACATATTGCCAACTGCTGTGCCTTGGACGGTACCGAAGGCCGTCTTGTAGTAACAATGGTCAATGCTGGTCACACCATTGCGGGCGAAAGTTGCACTATTGTTGGTGCTTATGGTGATGTTGGCAGACGGGTTAAAGTAACAACCCGTGAAGTTGATTTTGCCCTCATGCCAGCCCACAAAGCCACCGCACGAGTTGGGACTATTACCAGTCTTTAGCAACTGGCCGTCGAAGAGGCAGTTGTTAATCGTAATGGTGTAACTGCCGCCTCTAGCCACGCCGATAAAGCCGCCATGGGTACCATCGCCGCTCGTGTAACTGTTAATGGCTACACTCGACCTGCAGTTGCTGATGGTGCAGTTGCCCGAGGGCTCGGCCATTAGTCCACCGGCAAACTTCCTATTTTTGGTGGTGATGCTACCTGTCACATGCAAGTCCTTAATGGTGGCGCCGTCCACATAGCGGAAAGGAGCCACGTAGTCCTCATTTACATCATAGCTGATGGTAAGCGTGTGGGCACCGCCATCGAACGTACCTTTGAACTTGTTGCTGCTAGTGCCAACCATCGTGGTGACGGCTGTAGACGTGCCAATGTCTGTAGCAAGTTTCACATAGACACCGCTTGTCCAATAGATAGCAGCATTGTTCTCGTTGGAAAACGTGTTCCAGTCATCGTTATTATTGATGACATACGGGTCGCTTGCTGTACCACCACCCGTAATGGTAGCCCACGCCCCAGCGGAGGTGAGCATCGTTACAAGCAACAGCATGGCTGCTCGCCGTGCACCGCTCGACCACTTGGCAGTCGGCGCCGAGAAAATTCTCTTAATGGTTTGATTAAATTGCATGATGATTATTATTGTTTAATGATTCGATAGTCAGAGTTCACTTAATGCACGAAAAACACTGCGGTTTCCCTTGACCTTAGTTCAAGGAAAAAAGTCTATAGACCATTGGCGTGCCTCCTTGCATTAACAATTAAAGAGGTAGCATCAAAACTCCGAGTTTTTGATACACCCTCTTCCTTAATTGTGATATTATGTCCGCATAAGCGTTTATTTCAGTTCAGCTATTACAGTTTGATTGCCGGTTGTAGACTGTCCCATTACGACTTTAATGTCGGTGCCGAGTGGCAGGAATACATCGACACGCGAACCGAACTTTATGAAGCCCAGATGCTCGTCAATGTAGCAATCGTCACCCTCCTTTGCATAGGTTACTATACGTCGTGCCACCGCACCAGCAACCTGACGACACAAAATGTCAGTGCCGTCAACGGTAGTGATTATAATATCAGTCATTTCGTTCTCGTCGCTTGCCTTAGGCAGCCATGCACGATGGAAGTGTCCGTTCTGATGGTGCACCATCTTTACCTTGCCGTCTACAGGAAACCAGTTGGCATGTACGTTGAAGAGACTCATGAAGATGCTGACCATGATGCGCTTCTCATGCAGGTATTTCTCTTCCATCACCTCTTCTATTACAACCACTTTGCCGTCGGCCGGGGCTACCACAAGCTTGTCGGTATCAATGTCGTCCTCAGCGAATTTGCGTATAGGACAGCGGAAGAAGTTGAGTGCAATACACCATACCGAACCGAAAAGTACGGCATACACGTAAAAAGGTATGTGTGACGGTATGAATCGCCACAGCACGTAGCCGATGGCTATGAGCAACACTGCGCTGTAGATTAGCAGATGCGTGCCCTCATGGTGTATGCGTATTTTCTTGAGTTTCTTTATTCTTTTTCCCACGTTTGCTTTTCCGATAATGGTTATTATCCTGCAAAGTTAAGTAAAATAATCGAAATGCACAAATATTTATCATTGAAAGTATGTATTTTATGTTTTTTTTTGCAGTCAATTGAATTAAAATGTGTAATTTTGCATTGCGCATTTTAGTGTGTAAATCATTTGCTATGGGAATAACAAGAAAACGATACCACATTGACGCTCTGAACAAGAGCAACTTCGGCGTGACCCACTATGACGCTTGTTCAAAGCCACATTCCGATGCTGAGAAAACAGCCGGCAGACTCGGCTTTGAGACTGAGTGTCTGTATGGCAGTCGGTTAACGAAACTTGGCAAACCACTTTGGAAGAAAGTGCTGCTGCATGCCTACAATCTCAGTTGGCAGGCGTATGTTTTATTACAGTCGAGGAAACTCGAAAGAATAAAGAATGCCGACATCTTCGTGCAGTACGGCTTTTCTACAGAGGCAATGTTTCGTGTGGTCAAGAATCTGAATCGTGACGGAAACCGAATAATAATGCTCATGCACGACCTTGGCATACTGCAGGTAGGGGCAAAGAAAAACCATGAGGAGGAACAACTGTTGCAGAATGTCGACACCGTGATAGTGCACAGCCAGCCTATGGCCGACAAACTGCGTGGACTTGGATTCAAAGGCAAGACGGTTATACTTGAATTCTTCGACTACCTCAATGACTATGAGGCAGACTGTGCATCCACTGACATGACCGGGAATATTGATGTCGTGTTTGCCGGCAACTTGGGCAAGAGCACTTTCTTGAGTAAACTCAACGAACTGACACCGCATGAAGGTTTACGGTTCTTCCTGTATGGCAAGGACACCGGCAATTTGATTACGAACGATAATATACAATACAAAGGTTTTTTCAGCAATGACGATATTGCCGGCATAGAGGGTACATGGGGATTAGTATGGGATGGCGACAGCCTTGACGGCTGTACCGGAAGGATGGGGGAGTACCTGCGCTACAACGCTCCCTTCAAACTATCGTTGTATTTGGCCAAGGGACTGCCCGTTATCGTGTGGAGCGAGAGTGCCATGGCAAAATATGTGGAGGAATACAAGCTCGGCATAACCGTCCGCTCGCTTAATGACATATATGATGCAGTGCGCTCGCTTTCTGCAGAACAGTTAAATGATATAAAGGAAGGCGTTGCAGAGTATTCGCGCAAGGTCAAGCATGGCAAACAGTTGGAGCAGGCATTGCAAAAGGCACTTACGGATTAGCCTCAGACTTGCACATAATCAGTTCTACACCACCAATCTCCGCGGCCATGACAGAGAAACTGCTGCCCACACTTCCGTAGATGCACTGCGTGGCAGCAAGTGTGTACATGTCAACAAGGCCGTCGCGCACGCCTTCTGCGCTCTTGCGTGTGGCGGGACGTGAGGATGTTATTATTCGTGAACCATAGCGTTCCTGCAGTTCCGTGCGTGTCGGTTCATCGTCGGTGGCAAGGAATATGCATGTGTCATTGTGCATGTCAATCTCCCGGTCGAACGTACTGATGAACACTTCCGTCGGACTGTGCTTTATCGATGCTACGCTGTCGGTGCGGCGTATGTGGGCACCGATGGTGTGGGCTGAGAAATTCTCACGGAACCTGCCGACCTCGTCTGTGACGGCTTTCACCGGGTGGAATATCTCGCGGAGCAGCGAACCATAATCTGCAAAGTTGCCAAACTTCATGCACGAAGGCAGAATAGATGCACCTCCTTGTAACACCCATTCGTTGAAGTCATATCCTTCAAGTGCACGTGCGGTGCTCTCCTGTTCCGACATGCTGCGCTTGAACATCATGCGCTGTGGCAGCATGGGCAGCCACAAATTCTTCTTGCGTGGACGGTCAAACACGTAATACTCCCACCATGAAGCATCGCGCATGGTTATGCCCTGCGCTTCAAACGGCTGAAACAAATCGCTCAGTCTCGCCTCCATGGCCCATTCGCGGAACCACACCACATCGAGCTGAACAGCGCACTGCCGAGCCAGGTTGACAGCTGAGGCACTGGCGCGCATCCTGTTGGCCGAGCCTCCGAACGGTACAAAACACAGTTTGTCGGAATTCATGTGTATAAGTATATAAATGTGTATAGTATTACGTGTAAAGCGTAATGTTTTGTATATGCAGGTGCAAAGGTAATGTTTTTTTTGGAGATATGAAAAAGTTTTTGTATTTTTGCATCCCATAAACAGATTTCTGTATTATATATGAAAAGCCCTTCTCTCATTGATATAAGCGTGCTTATGCTGTTTCATGCACGCACTGACAGTTTTGCTCAGGTATGGGCTGAAGTAAAGAAAGCCCGTCCTGCACGCCTGTTTCTGTATCAGGACGGCCCACGGCCCGACCATGATGACATGCCAGGTATAATGGCATGTCGCGAGATGGTAAGCGACGACAATATAGACTGGCAGTGTGAGGTGCATCGCAATTATCAAGAGCAGAACCGTGGGTGTGACCCCAGCGGCTACCTTTCGCAGCAGTGGGCTTTCTCGCTTACCGACAAGTGCATCGTGCTTGAAGACGACGTAGTGCCGAGCCAGTCGTTCTTTCCTTTCTGCAAGGAAATGCTTGACCGCTATGAGAATGACGAACGCATAACGATGGTGGCAGGTTTCAACACCGATGAGCAAACCCAACTGCCGTGCGGCGATTCTTATTTCTTCACCCGTACATTCAATATCTGGGGCTGGGCATCGTGGGCAAGGGTTGTCAATAACTGGGACGGGGAATATGGTTTCGTGAACGACCCTGAGCAGTTTAAACTGCTGTGCGACAAGGTGAGGCAATACCGCCAGCACAGTGTGCTGCCAAACGCCTACCGCCAGCATGCCTCATCAGGTAAGCAATACTTTGAGAGTATCTTCGGTGCATATATGCTGATGCACGACGGACTTGCCATTATGCCACGCGTAAACATGATAAACAATGTGGGACTGAACAGCGGAGCACATTATTCGGCTGCTCTCGAATTAATGCCACGTCGTCTGCGCCGCATCTTCACAATGGGGCGGCATGATTTGACATTTCCACTCACGCATCCGCAGGAGGTCAGAGAGTACGCAGAATATCAGAAGCGCATGTTTCTGCTTTATGCGTGGGATCATCCATGGCGCAAGGTGCAGTATTCGCTAGAAGAACTGTGGCTGAACCTGCGGCATGGCAACATCAGCAATATCACTCGTGCCATTGCCAACCGCATAGGTATAATGCTGCACGGTACCCGGCATGTGTAGCAATCATTATTTAAATTGTATAATAGGTTATTAGTTTACATTTCATGAACGAGGATAATTTAAAGGAGAAGACGGCTAAAGGTTTGATATGGGGAGGACTGAGCAACGGTGCCACACAGGTAATCGGGGCATTGCTCGGTATCATAATGCTGCGCATACTCTCACCTGATGACTACGGTAAGATTGCCGTATTGCTGATTTATTCCAATATAGCAGCCAACCTGCAGGACAGTGGCTTTACCTCTGCGCTGATAAACATTAAGGAACCTACGCATGAGCAATACAACTCCGTGTTCTGGTTTAACATTCTTGTCAGCACGTCTATTTATGTGGTGCTGTGGTTTGCATCGCCATTCATTGCCGACTTCAACCACGACCCGTCGCTTACACCGCTGGCACGCTTCCTGTTTCTCAGTTTCGTAATAAACTCGCTTGGACTTGTGCAGCGGGCTTATCTCGTGGGACACCTGAAGGTGAAGCAGAACAGTATAATTGGACTGGTTGCTCTGATTATCTCAAACACTACAGGACTGATACTTGCCCTGTTGGGCTTTGCCTACTGGGGACTGGCTACACAGTCAGTGCTGTATATCGCCATTGTCTCGATATGCGTATGGCACTATTCTCCGTGGCGGCCTTCATTTCACTTTGACCTGAAGCCTGCGTTGGCCATGTTTGGCTTTTCAAGCAAGATACTTGCAACCAACTTGTTTAACCAACTCAACACTCACGTATTTTCGTTCCTGCTTGGCCACTATTATAACGGTCGTATGACAGGACTCTACAGCAATGCACGCAAGTGGAACGACATGGCAGCCTATACCATCAACGGCATGATGAACAGCGTGTCGCAACCTGTGCTGGCACATGTGGTTGATAACGATGCTCGCTATCGTGCCGTATTCCGCAAGATGCTTCGGTTTGCAAGTTTCGTCTGTTTCCCCTGTATGCTCGGCCTTGCGTTGATTTCCCGTGAGTTTATCCTGATTACCGTCGACGAGAAATGGGCAGAGAGTGCACCTATGCTCTCAATGCTGTGTCTGCACGGAGCCTTCATGCCGATAAGTGAATTGTACAGCCGCATGTCGGTAAGCCGTGGCAGGTCAGGCGTAAACATGTTCTGCACCATCACGCTCTGTCTGCTTGTGTGGGCAGGCTTGTTTATGATGAAGTCGTTGGGTATCTACCACATGATAGTCTACTTCGTAGGCATAAACCTTATGTGGCTTGCTGTATGGCAGTGGTTTGCCTGGAGAATGTTCCGCCTTCGTTTTATTGATGCTGTGAAGGATGTCATGCCGTTCTTCCTGCTTGCAGCGGTGGTGATGACGGCAACATACTATGCCACCATGTCGATTGAAAACATATATCTGTGCATCATGGCGAAAATCATCATGGCGGCAGTATTGTATGTCGGTCTGCTATATGCCAGCGGCGCAGTGATACTGCGCGAGGCCATCAATTACGTAAGGAAGAGGTGACTGTAGAGCAAAGAAAGGTTCCATGACAACAGGTATATCGTCAGAATGCTTACCGTCAGAAGAAGTGCCTTGTGGACTGTGCGGCGTTGTCTCACCTTTCTCATCAGGTATGCGGTTGCCACGGGTATGACGTAAGCCCAGTGTGCCGTCATTATATACACGTCTGTCAGGGCGAAACGCAAACCTATGTGAATAACCATGTCAAACAGGAATGGCATAAGGCATATCCACATGAAACGCTCGCGCCACCCTGCCGCTATGCCGGCTATGAGCAATAGCAGTATCATGGCTTCAAACAAATAGTTGTACCAGGCGTCATATTTTACTATGATTGGACGTCCCCCCGCTATGTTGGCATCGCCGAGCAAGTGGTCGCGGTGCAACTGAAAACCCTCGCCAAAAATATTCTCAACCAAAGAAGGAACCATGGGAATGGTATAGTCCGTCCATTCAAACAGAGGATTGTCTACTAATTGCTTGCCGGTGCGTGCGGCGACACGCTGCTCGCCTTTCTCCTTTTTCTTCTGGTATTCCACACTGTCCTTGGCTATTGCCTTGGCGGCAATGCGCGCCTGATACTTGTTTTCCTCAACTACGGCGGTGCGCTCCTCATAGAAGTAGAGCCATGCTATTAGCAGTGTGGGAATCACATACAGCAGTCCGCGCTTGAGCACAGTCCACAGGCATCTGCCCCTCCAGACGGCAGCTGTGTCAATCAGCCACAGTTTTGCAGCATTTGTTGTGGAAATGCCTGTGCCGATGAAATAAAGCAGCAGCATCCACAATATGTTTGGACTTTTGTTTTGCTTCCACGCCTTGCCGGCAAGATACAGAGTGGCAAGCGTCACAGTCATCGAGAGTATCATGTGGTCTGGCACGAATGTGGCCAGCATTACGTAGGCAAATGAATAGAGCATCAGCGTGAGCAGAAGGCTCTCCATGAAAGTCATCTCAACTATCCTGCGCAGTATCTTATACATCAGCACCCACGACAATGTGCTTATCATTGTCCATGCCGCAGCCAGCACATATATGGCGCAGTTAATCTTGTATGTGTCCTTCAGATACTCGTTGATTTCCGTCAGCGGCCATATCATGTATGCCAGCAGCGGATGGCGCAGGTGTGTATACAACGGTCGCCACATGCTAATGATGATATAGGTGAACTGGTCGAAGCCTGAGAATCGGAAACCACGGTGAAACGCAGTCCAGGCACCGAAGTGCGTGTCTGTCCACTGTGGCGGTGCTGCCACTACCATCATAATGTTGAGCAGGGCAAAGAACAGCAAACCTGCTGTTATGACTATTAGGTATTCTATTATCTTTTTCTTCTTCATCATTCCGTGTTTTTATTTTGTGTTGTATACAGCTTCGTATTCGCGCTGCATTCTATTAAGCGAGAACTTGGACGTGGCATATTCCATTGCCTCGCATGCCAGCCTCTCTCTGTCAATTATTGGTAGTTTCTCCCTGAAGAGCCTTAACCATGCAGCCATGTCGTTGCCGTTTACTGCCAATGGCCAACCTGCAGGCAGTGTGTCGGTCAGACCATCGCAATGGTTTATCATAAGCGGCACACCGTTCATCGATGCCTCGATGGCAAGGATGCTCAGTCCCTCGTGAACGGACGGCATTATCACATAGTCGAACGAGGACAGATAGCGTGACAGGTTGGGCAATGGCGGGTTAACGCTTACGTTTGGCAATTGCCGCAAGTCATCAACCAAAGGTTGCAGCGTGCCGCTGCCAAACACATGGAAGTAGTATTGATCGTTGTCAGCCAATGCCTTGATTATCTCACACAGGGTGCTGATGCCTTTCTGCTCCTCCAGCCTGCCGGCAAAGCATATATTTGTCTTGCCGGTCTTAACCTCGTTATATGTTTCCTGTGTTGCAGGTGCCACTCCGTTGTATATCACCGGTGGCAGTTCGCCGTAGACATCATTATATGCTCTTGCCACGTTTGGCGATATTGCAATGTTGGCGTGCCGCCGTTGCATGAAGCGTTCTACTTTGCTACCGGTGCCGGTCATGCCCGTCCACAGTCGTGTGTTGTGTATCGTGCGTACCACCCTGCACTTGATGAACGGAAACAGCCGCATGGCGAGCCATACTGCCATGTCGGGCATTTCGGTGTGGCAGTGCACCACATCAGGACGGTATCTAAGCCACAGCAACAGAAAGCGCAGCGGAAACAAAAAGGTGAGCAGTTTCTCACAGAGGTAATGCCAGTGGAACAGTACTGACAGCGGTGCGCGGTGCACACTTATTCCCTTGTCGCGCAGTTCGCTGAGTACCTGCTCCGTGTAGGCGGAATTGCCGCGCAGCACCTCTGCAATGTGATACTCAGTATGCTCAGCTTCAGAGGATGCAATATTGATTGCCACCCGCTCTGAACCGCCTACGTCGAGTCGTGCTACTATGTGAAATACTCTAATCATATAATTCAATATACATTTTTGCTACTGCCTGTGGTGAGAAACGTCTGACGGCCTCGTCATGCAGGGCGGTGCGACTATGCTTGCTCCCTTCCGTGAATGCCCATTCCAGACCTTTCGCAAAGGCTTCCGCACTGCGTTCGTCTGTCAGGTAGCCGTTTTGCTTGTGGTAGATAATGTCGGTCTGTCCTCCGTTTGCAAACGACACCGGCAGTGCGCCCGATGCCTGTGCCTCGATTAGCGTCTGGCCGAATGTCTCGCTGACCGACGTGCATGCAATGACGTCGGCTGCTCCAAATTCTTCTTCAAGCTTCGCTGCTCCGACACGTCCTATATATATAAAGGTATGTGGCAGCGTTCTCACCGTTGTGTGGTCTTTCGCTTCGCCTATCAGTCTTACCTGCATGTCGCTTTTCCATTCAGGATGCAGCATGAGCAATCGTTCCACTGCATTTATGAGCTTTGGCAGGTCTTTCACTGGGTCGTCAATCTTTGCCGCACAAAATGATATGACCTTTGCCTCCTGCGGTATGCCGAGCGACTCGCGGCATGCTGCCTTGTCCGTCTGCCCGTAATTCTCGCGCGGCAGCATGTTTGGCACGACGTGTATATCCCTGCCTTTCATCAGACTGCTTTTCGCTGCCCTGCCAGCCAGCCAGTTGCTTACGCTCGTCAGCGTAAAGTTCCGACTATTATAAAGACTCTGCTTCCTTTGCATGATGGCCTGAGCCTTGCTTGATTTGACAAGACAGCAACTGCTGCAGTCGTGTTCATACCCTGTGCAACCACCTGCCACGTGGCATACGGCCGTGAAATACCAGTCGTCGTGCATCGTAATGACAATGCGTTTGCCGCTGTCCATTATCTTTTCCAACTCGCTGAGCGAGAGAAAACCTTGGTTTGTCCAGTGCAGGTGTATTACGTCGGCCTCGCGGAACTCTTGCGTCGTGGTCACGTCCTGACCATAGGAGGCAGTGTCTGTAGCCCACAGTGTTTTCATGTTGAATCCGTTGCAGAGCAATATCTCGATACGTTCACGTATGCACGCCCATGACTGCTTGCGCAGTCGCTTCGGACCGTATTCTATGTTTGTACGACACAGCATAGAGGCATCCACCCCGTTTTGCCTCAGGGCTTGCAGCAATCGTGAGGCCGCCACGGCGGCACCGCCACCGTTCTCGTATGTGCTTAACAACAGTACTTTCATAGGCAGTTCAGTATTATGCTGCCGTTCCATATCAGCAGGAACAGCGTGATTGCACCCACGGCACACTGGAGCCAGCGTGCATGCCGGCCGTTGCCTTTCATAAGATAGCCGATAGCTATAGGAATGGCAAACAGGTAGTGGGCTGACATGATGTAGATTTCGTTCAGACCGAACCCAAGTCCGACATGAAGCAGCATGTCCATGAGGAAAAACGACATGGCTGTCCACAGAAACAGGCTGCGACGGCCTCGCCATGTTCCAATCATTGCGAGAAGTATGAGCAATGCTTCGACCGCATAGTTCACATATCGCCACAATCCGCTGTAGCGCACTATGGCGGGCCTGTTGCGCAGAACGTCGCCCAAGGCATAGTCTGTATGCAGCTGGATAGCCTCGCCAAACAGGTTTTCCACCATGCTTTCGCCGCGCGGCGTGCTACTGTCAGTCCATCCCATGAACTCGCCCTGCATGAAAGGTTTGCCCTTGTTCTGGTTCCATATTTTCTTGCTGTCGCGCATTTCCTTTACGCGTTTCCTCTCGCTGCGTATGTACTGCACGCGTCTCTCCACCTCTGCCGAGTCCACCTCTGCATTTGTCCTCATTATGGAATCAATGACCGCTCTCCTTATCCTTTCCGTCTGCACGCTGTCGTGCCTTGCTTTCACAGCATAGCGAGCCAGTTCTTGTGGCAATACGAATGTTGAATACTCCCATCGGGCAAACTGCCATATCAGCGTGACTGGCACTATGACTGCAAAAAACAGAAACGCCCATTCAAAGAACCTGCGGCGGCGTGTGACCAGTGCTGCCAGAATAACCTTTGCACCATTGTTGAGCGACACTCCTGCCGTCAGCGTGAACAGGCAGATGGTCTGCCACATGTTCAAGGCTGAGCCTTTGCGCAGTTTTTCTCCTGCGAGCCACAGCGTCAGCAACAGGCAGAACTGCGACACGGCGAAGTGGTCGGGCACCAGTGACGTAAGCATTATACTGCCAAACGTGAAATACAGTGCGCACAGCATGGCAGCACTCTGCGCCGACAGCCCGATTATGCGTGTCAGTATCCTATATAGGAACAAGCATGAGTATACGGAGCACACCACAAGGAAAACACCCATAAGCGGCAAGGCGCAGTTCACTCCAGTCAGCCACATCAGCAGACGGTTCAGCTGGCTTAGCGGCCACATGAAGAAAGCAAGCAGCGGATGACGGTACACGTTGTATGATGTATTCCAGTCAGAAATCACAACATAGGTAAGCGGGTCAAAACCTGACACGTGCCATCTGCCTACGAACAGGCGGCGGTAGTTTTCTGCAGGAGTTGACAGTACATCCCAAAATCTCACGACGTTGAGGATGTTGAGCAAGGAGAAATACACCGTTGCAACAAGTGCAGTCAGTCGCTCTCGTTTGTGTATTTTGAATATGTCAAAAAAGACGTTCATCTATGTGTATGGCATACCAATTTTACAGTTCAGCATTATTGCCCTGTAATTAGGCCTTAATTAGAGTGTAATTAGGCCTTAATTAGAGTGTAATTAGGCCTTAATTAGAGTGTAATTAGGGCCTGATTACAACACCCCTTGTACATTGCTGACTTTCAATGCGTTGACAAAACGCTTTTCCTTCGTTCCACGATACAAATTACAGTTTTGCCTATTATGGCACCAAGCAGCACTCCGATGGAGTTGCACATGGCATCTACCCAGTCACCTGAGCGGCATGTAGTCAGATAGGCCTGCGCCAGTTCCACGAGTATTCCCATGACAACGGGACATGCCATACCGCCGATGAGCACCCTTTGCCAGTTTACTATGGTGCCGTGCCGCCTTATGTATTCCACCCAAATCACCGTGGTGAGCACACCGTACATGACAAAGTGAGTCCACTTGTCGATGAGGTTGATGTCATTAAGCGGCGTTTCTGGTACGGGAATAAGGCATAGCACCCATATAACCGCGATGAGAAGGCATGAAAAAGGGTATTTCTTCAGGTGTTGTGTCATTATTGTTTTATTTTTCACGCAAAGTTAATCATTTTTTTTGTTTTATCCTCGCTGATTGCGAAAAAAAATGTAACTTTGCACTATTAATTATTTCATCACAATGGCTAAAGCAAAATTCGCATCACGCATTGGACTGATACTTGCCACGGCAGGCTCTGCCGTCGGTCTGGGCAATATATGGCGTTTCCCTACTACCACGGGACAAAACGGAGGCGCGGCTTTCATTCTTGTATACATCTTTTTTACCTTACTGCTTGGACTGCCCGGCATGATGAGCGAATTCATCGTCGGGCGTAACGGCGGGTGCAATCCCATGCGCGCCTATGCCAAGGCAGGACGCAGGAAGGCCTGGGGGACCGTCGGCATAATGGGTATGGTGTGTGCGATTATCATACTTGGTTTCTACAGCGTTGTGGCCGGCTGGTGCATCTATTATCTGCTGCAAGCCATGACCGGTAATGTGCTCGGTACATCGGCAGAGATAGAACAACGCTTTGGCCGCCTTGTAGGCAACTGGTGGATTCCATCGCTGATGTCTGTGCTTTTCGTCTTGCTTACCCATTCGGTCATCATTCGGGGTGTGCAGGGAGGTATAGAGAAAGCATCGAAGTTGATGATGCCGGTATTGTTTGTTCTTTTGATTGTCATTATATGTGCATCATGTTCGCTACCTAATGCCTGGCAGGGGGTGGAATTTCTTTTCAAGCCTGATTTCTCGAAGATAACCGGTAAGGTGGCTTTTGAAGCCCTGGGACAGGCGTTCTTCTCAATAAGCCTGGGAACAGCATGCTTGTGTACATACGCTGCATACTTTAACAAGCAGACCAACCTGCTGCGCTCATCCGCACAGATAGCTGGTATAGACTGTGGCGTGGCCATCATGGCGGGACTGATGATTTTCCCTGCGGCTTTCTCTGTTGGTGTTCAGCCTGATGCCGGGCCGAACCTTATCTTCCTTACGCTGCCCAGTGTATTCACGCAGGCTTTTCCGCCGGCTGTGGCTTATGTCGTTGCGGTATTGTTTTTCGCTTTGCTTACGCTCGCTGCACTTACTTCCACCATCTCAATGCATGAGATAGGCACTTCGCTGCTGTCGGAAGAGTTGCGGTTGAGTCGCCGCACCGCTGCCTGGATTGTCACCGCCGTATGTTGCTTGATAGGTATGTTGAGCGCACTGAGCATGGGGCCGGTTCCAATGGGATTGTTTGGGAAAACTCTCTTTGACAATTTCGATGCTCTGACATCTAACATTCTGCTGCCACTCGGTGCATTTACCACGACACTGCTTGTGGGATGGGCAATGCCGAAGCGGACGGTCATTCGCCAACTTACGTCGCATGGACACTATCGGTGGCGTGTAGCTGCATTGAATGTGTTCTACATACTCGTACGTTTTGTATGCCCCATGGGCATTGCCACGATATTCCTTTACCAGACAGGGTTGCTGTCGGTATAGATGAGAACTAATAGAACCCACTTATAGTACAACAACAAGAAACAAGGTTATAGAGGATTTCCCTATCGCTGATAGGGAAATCCTTTTTCCGTTTAGGGGAAATATGTTTGGTATCTTTGAAAAACGCATTAACTTTGCACTCAGAAAAAGGACAGAAAAAAGTTTTGCAATGTAAACCCATAAAGAAAGTGCAAAGATTGTTTAGGATTTAAGATTGATGTTTGATTAGTTAGTATATTGTTATTGTTTAGGTTGGTTATTGAAATTGGTTTCTTACAGAACTGTCTGATTTTAAAAACTGGGGGCGACACGTCGTGATGACATGTCGCCCCTTATATTGTTTTTGTGTTTTTTTGCTTATGTGTCTTGCATAATGCTATCTGTCAGCATCGCCGTAGGCTATGTGACGGCTTTGCAACGCACTGGCCCAGGCTTGTGATGCAGCAGAGAGTTTACCTGTCAGGTACTGTTCCATCATCACGGCACCGATAGGCACGCCAAGGTCTGCACCGAAGCCGCCGTTCTCTACATATACTGCTATTGCAATCTTAGGATTGTCCATTGGCGCAAATCCCATGAAGACAGAGTGGTCGCGTCCGCGGTTCTGTGCCGTACCTGTCTTGCCGCACGCTACGTATGGATAGCGGCTTAGTGCATGACACGTGCCGCCTGTGGCTGAGGCACGCATACCCTTTACCACTACATCGTAAGCTGCGCGCGATGCCTTTGTATAGTGTTTCTTCGTATATGCAGTGTCAATCTGTCCGCCCTGAATGGATTTCACAACGTGGGGCGTTACCCAATAGCCACGGTTGGCTATAGTGGCTCCGAGGTTGGCTATCTGCAACGGCGTGAGGTTCACCTCGCCCTGTCCGATGGATATGGAAATGATGGTTAGTCCGTTCCATGAGCCTTTGTAGGCATGGTCGTAATAGTCGCCGTTAGGTATCAGTCCGCGCTTCTCTCCAGGCAGGTCGATACCTGTGCGGTAGCCGAATCCCATCGACACCATGTAGTCGCGCCATACATTCATCGCCACCAGTGGCTTGCCGTATTTCTTGCGGTTGCCTATCATGTAATACAGTCCCCAGCAGAAGAAACCGTTGCATGACGTTGACAGAGCCGGCACTACCGACAGCGGCGCTGCATGTCCGTGACAGCCCACGTGAAGTCCCTTGAATGAGAAACCGTGTGCGCAGGGGTATGATGTCTCTGGTGTTATTATTCCCTCAGTCAGGAATGTGAGAGCCTGTGAGGTCTTGAATGTCGAGCCGGGAGGGTACTGTCCCATTATGCTGCGGTTGAGCAATGGTTTCCACACGTTGCGCTGCAGTGCCAGATGGTTCTTGCCACGCTTGCGTCCGGTCAGTATACGTGGGTCGTAGGTTGGCGATGACACCATGCACAGCACTTCACCTGTTTTTGGTTCAATTGCTACGATGGCGCCGATTTTTCCTTCCATCATCCTTTCGCCCAAGGCCTGCAGGTCTACATCGATTGCCAGTGTGATGTTCTTTCCCGGCACAGGACGACGATCATACTTACCATTTTGCAAATGTCCCTGCACCCTGCCGTGAGCATCGCGCAACAGTAACTGTATGCCCTTCTCACCGCGCAGCACTTTTTCGTATGAACGTTCTACACCAAGTTTTCCGATGTAGTCGCCCTTTACGTAGTAGTCGTCATTCTCGATGTCGCCCTGTGACACCTCAGCCACATCTCCAAGCACATGTGCCCCGTAAGGGTACTGATACTGGCGCAATGTGCGCTTCTGTGTATAGAAACCTGGGAAACGGAATATCTTTTCACGAAACACAGCAAAATCTTGTTCGTCAAGCTGTGTCATGAACACCTGCATGGTGAAGCTGGAATAACCGGGATTCTTGTTGCGGTCTTTAATGTCGGCCATGCGCTTGTCGAAATACTGTCGTGTGATGCCGAGTGCCTCACACAGTGCAAGCGTGTCAAGATGTTCCCTTGCTTCGTCCATTACGACCATTACGTCGTATGACGGCTTGTTGTAGACAAGCAGTTTGCCGTTGCGGTCAAAGATTGCACCGCGTGCCGGATATTCTGTTTGCTGCAATACGGCGTTGGTGTCGGCTGCCTTGCGGTATTTGTCGCTCATAACCTGAAGCATGAGCAGACGAAGTGAGTAGACAATGACGATGAAGATTGCTGCTCCGCCAATTATGAACCTACGCTGTGAGTAATCATTCCTCATGCCGCCCCCTCCTATTTCCTGACACTGTCAACAATCAAGATTATGACCATGGTGAGCACTATGCTGCCAACTACGCCCAAAAGCCAGCCTGACCAATAAACCATGCTGAAGGCCTCAAGCGTGAAAAATACGAAGCAGTATAGCGATACAAGTATCAGCGCATAGGCGAAATACTTGGTCCATCCCATAGTGGCAATGGATGGAGCAAATTCCGGGCCGTCTTCTTTCTTTAGGAATAGCTCCAGTACATGCGGCTGCACGAATGCTGTCAGCGTCATGGTGGAGGCTGCGAGGCCGGGGGTGCTCTCAAACATGTCGACCGCCAGTCCCATTACGAATGCCCATACCAGATGCTGCCACTTGGAGAATCCGCGTGGGAACAGCAGAACCAAATACACATACAGCAACGGTGTTGCAACACCGAAGATATGGATGCGTCCGAGCAGCAATGCCTGGAGCAGAGTGAACAATATGATTAGAAAAAAGTAAACCAAGATATGCTTTAGTCCTTATTTTTATTGGTGGATAGAGAGTCCTGTGCGGCACGTATGATTTGCAGTTGCTCGTGCATCGCACTGTTGTCTATTACGGTAACGTGGCGCAGGTTGCCGAAGTCGGTGTAAAGCTGCACCTGAAGACGGTATGACAATCCGTCGGGTGAGTTGTATACGTGGAGTATCTTTCCTACAGGTATGCCAGGGGGAAACACCGAAGAATATCCGGAGGTGACAACGCGTTCATATAGTTTGAAGTGCGCATGGCGCGGCACCTCGTCTACGTATGCTACGTTGCTCCATCCGCCATCCCAGCGAAGATAGCCATAATAGCTAGTACGCTCGATTTTACAACTGATGCTCGATTTCGATGACAGCACCGGTATCACAACCGAATAGTGCTGGCTTGTCAGATAAACAATGCCCACTACGCCGCTTCCGCTCACCACGCCCATGTCCTTGCGTACGCCATCGGCCTCACCCTTGTTTATGGTAATGAGGTTGTCACGCTTGTCGATGCTGTTGTTGACTACCTCGGCAGCTATTGTATTATATGGTGCTGAGTCGTTGATACCAGGCACCTTGGTGGTGTCGATGCCTTGGCGGTCAAGTTCGTCGCGCAGCATATTCACCTGATGTATCAGGAACATGTTGCGGTTCTGCAATTCACGATTCTCGTCGCGCAGGGCAAGAAAAGAATGAACCTTTGATTCGCCCTCAAACACCATTCCGGCTATGGCATTGGCAGATGAAATCCATGCTGCTCCCTGATAGCCGTTATATGAAAACAACAACACGAGCCCGCATGCCTCGAGAACGAGGAATACGAGCCAGTGATAGTATTTGTTTATAAAGTCGAGCAGATTGCGCATCTGTAGTGCTTATCTCATAAGGAAAGAGAAACGTCCGATGTTCTTCAGTGCAATGCCGGCACCCTTTGCTACACTGTGGAGCGGGTCTTCGGCTATGTGGCATGGTATGCCAATCTTTGCCTCAAGCCTGCGGTCGAGTCCTCGGAGCAGAGCACCGCCACCGCTGAGATAGATGCCGTTCTTCACGATGTCGGCATAAAGCTCCGGTGGTGTGTTCTCAAGTGCAGAGAGCACAGCATCTTCAATCTTGCGCACTGTGCCGTCTATGCAGTGAGCTATCTCCTGATAGCATACGGGCACTTCCATCGGCAGTGCGGTGATACGGTTAGGACCGCGCACGATGTAATCTTCAGGAGCCTCTTCGCCCAATTCTGTAAGCGCTGAGCCTACGTTAATCTTGATGCGCTCGGCCATGCGCTCTGACACCTTTACATTGTGCTGCTGCGACATGTAGTTCTGGATGTCGGCTGTGATTTCATCACCAGCCACGCGTATTGAGTTGTTGCTTACGATGCCACCGAGTGAGATTACGGCAATCTCTGTTGAGCCGCCGCCTATGTCGACAATCATGTTTCCTTCCGGAGCTTCAACGTCAATGCCTATGCCCACGGCTGCAGCCATAGGCTCGAATATCAGGTATACGTCACGGCCGTCGGCATGCTCGGCACTGTCGCGCACGGCGCGCAGTTCAACCTCGGTAGAGCCTGACGGCACACCGATTACCATGCGCAGTGATGGTGAGAAGAGATGATGACCAGTATTAACCATCTTGATAAGACCACGCATCATCATCTCGCAGGCTGTGAAATCTGCAATCACGCCGTCGCGAAGCGGACGCACAGACTTAATGCGCTCGTTTGTCTTCTCATACATGCTCTTGGCTCTCTCGCCGACAGCTACCATCTGGTTTGTGTCACGCTCTATGGCTACAACCGATGGCTGGTCAACCACAATCTTGTCATCGTGTATTATGATGGTATTGGCAGTGCCAAGATCCATTGCCAATTCCTTGGTAAAAGAGAAAAATCCCATTTCTTTGTAGTGTAATAGTTAAAAGAATTACATGTTGCGGTTGGTCTTCTCAAACCACTCGTGTATTGCGGTGTCATAGTGTGAGCTTACACCGAAAGCGCGTGTAGCGAACATGCGGCGGTCTTCTATGTCTGTCTGCGCACCCTTCTTGTTCAGGATGTCGAGCAGAATGCCGTACTCTGCCTTTGACGGTACGATTACAACATCCTTGAAATTCTTTGCTCCTGCACGTATCAGGGAGATACCGCCTATGTCGATTTTCTCTATGATGTCAGCCTCAGAGGCACCGCTTGCCACGGTCTGCTCAAATGGATAGAGGTCAACAATCACGAGGTCTATCTCTGGTATCTCATATTTAGCCATCTGGTCAAGGTCGTCCTGCAACTCGCGACGTCCGAGTATACCTCCGAATATTTTCGGGTGCAGTGTCTTGACCCTGCCGCCCAGTATGGACGGATATGTCGTAACATTCTCTACGGCCTCACATTCGTAGCCGAGAGACTCGATGAATTTCTGTGTACCACCAGTGGAAAGGAACTTCACACCTTCTGCGTTGAGCTTCTTCAACAGCTCGTCAAGACCGTCCTTGTGGAATACGCTAACCAAGGCTGTCTTAATTTTTTTTGCTTCTGCCATCTGCTTTTTTACGTAAAAGAAAATTATAAAAAACCGGTTTTAAATCATTTTGACGTGCAAAGTTACAAAAAAATCACGTAATTACAAAATTTTTTCTTATTTATTAAGGTCTAGGGGATAAAAGTTTGTAAATTTATTGTTCTATACGAAGAAACATGGTAACTTTGCCGTTACTATTTAAACAAATACCCACCTAAGGAAATGCAAACTATCCGACGAATGGCCGGAGGCTTGCTTTTGGCGTTGCTGCTGTTGACTGCTGCGACGCCCTCAGCTTATGGCCGGCCAAAAAGACCCGCAAGAAAGCACGCTGTTGCCAAAACGAATACCAAAAAGAAAACAAAGACAGCGGGCATTGCAAAAAAGAAAGGCAAGACGAAGTCTGCTGAAGCTGCATCGAATGCAGCTGATTCGATTATCAAGACATCAACCCTTGATGAGCACCCATTGATAAAGGCACCAGCCCAGAAGGGTAAGGCTTCGTACTATTCCCTGCGCATCAACGGACACAAGACGAGCAGCGGCGAGCGACTGAACAACGACTCGCTGGTGTGTGCTCACCGTACTTATCCGTTCAACACCCGCTTGCTCGTGCGTAATCCAGCCAACGGCAAGGAGGTTGTGGTCAGGGTTATAGACCGCGGCCCTTATTCCAAAGGACGTATCGTTGACTTGTCGTATGAGGCAGCGCGGAGGCTTGGAATGTTGTCGGCCGGTGTGGCCATGGTTGAGGTCTCTGTGTATAACGAAACCCACGTGCCTTACCGTCCGAAAGATGATTACAAAGTGCCAGAGTTGGAGTTGGAGATGAACGACGGCGGCGACCCTCTGAACCCGGCCTGGAAGAAAAAACAAAAAGAATAATAATGAAAGAGTATACCGATGAGGAACTGGCTCAAATCCTCGACAAGGACATTTTCCATCACATCTCTGCCGCAGCTGATGAGCTGGGGCTTGAGTGCTATGTCGTTGGCGGCTATGTGCGCGACATCTTTCTCGAGCGTCCGTCTGACGACATTGACTGCGTGGTGGTAAGTCCTGACAAGAGCGTGAAGAGTCCGGGCATCGCAGTGGCCAAATTGCTGAAGAACAAGCTTGGCCGTAATGCTTACTTGTCGGTGTTCAAGAACTTCGGGACGGCTCAGGTAAAACTGGGCAGTCAGGAGATAGAGTTCGTCGGGGCACGCAAGGAGAGTTATCAGCGTGACTCACGGAAACCGATTGTGGAGGACGGCACGCTGGAGGATGATCAGAATCGCCGCGACTTTACAATAAACGCTATGGCCATCTGCCTGAACAAGGAGAGGTTCGGTGAACTCGTCGACCCTTTCTATGGCCTTGACGACCTGTGGGATGGCATCATCCGCACACCCCTTGATCCTGACATTACTTTTTCCGACGACCCACTGCGCATGCTTCGCTGCATACGTTTTGCCACACGGCTTAACTTCTATATCGACGATGAGACGTTCAGTGCCCTTGAGCGTAATGCTGGTCGCATAAAGATTATCTCGGCTGAGCGCATTAACGAGGAACTCAACAAGATTCTGATGACCAATACACCCAGCCGCGGCTTCGTTGACCTGCAGCGTTGCGGACTGCTCCACTTGATACTGCCGGAGGTGGCAGATCTTGACATAGTGGAGGAACGTAACGGCAAGGCGCACAAAAACAACTTCTACCATACGCTAGAGGTGCTCGACAATGTTGTGGACTCTTCTTTCACACCTTTCTCACCGTTGTTCATGCGATGGGCAGCCTTGCTGCATGACGTGGGCAAGACGAAAAGTAAGAGGTGGGACAACCAGCTTGGCTGGACGTTCCACTCGCACGAGCACATCGGAGCGCGCATGGTGCCTAAGATATTCAACCGCCTCAAGCTGCCGCAGGATCAAAAGATGAAATACGTGCAGCTGCTTGTTGACATGCACATGCGTCCGATTGCGATTGCCGACAGTGAAGTTACCGACAGCGCCGTGCGACGATTGGTGAATGACGCCGGCGACTACATTGATGACCTGATGCGACTTTGCGAGGCCGACATAACAAGCAAGAACCGCGTCAAGAAACAGCGTTTCCGTGACAACTATGTTCTTGTTCGCGAGAAGATTGAAGACCTGAAGCAGCGTGACTACAAGCGTTTGCTGCAGCCTTGCATTGACGGCAACGAGATTATGCAGATGTTCAATTTGAAACCTTCGCGCGAGGTGGGTGAACTGAAAAAGTATCTCAAGGATGCCGTGCTCGACAACCGCGTGGAAAACGAACGTGAACCGCTCATGCTCCTGCTGAAGGAGAAAGCAAGGGAAATGAATCTCCTGTAAATCAGGTATTCATAAGGAAATGTCCGTATTATTTTGCTTATGTCAGAAAAAAAGAGTACTTTTGCATTCGTAATTGTTATTTAGGATATGGATACACAAAACAACAATAAGAAAATCGCAGTTGGAATCCTCGGTGCTGCCGGTTATACTGGTGGCGAGCTTATCCGACTGCTCATCAATCATCCAGAGGTGGAGATAGTGTTCGCTAACTCGGAATCAAATGCCGGCAACAAGGTGTATGACGTGCATGAGGGACTGATTGGCGAGACAGAATTGGAGTTTACCAGCGAGATGCCTTTCGACAAGGTGGATGTGGTGTTCTTCTGCTTTGGTCATGGAAAGAGCGAGGCATTCCTCAAGGAACACACCATTCCTGCCAACGTAAAGATTATCGACCTTGCGCAGGACTTCCGCATTAAGGGTAACCACGACTATGTTTACGGTCTGCCAGAGGTGCGACGAAGTGAGATTGCACAGTGCCAGCACTTGGCTAACCCCGGATGCTTTGCCACCTGCATACAGCTTGGTCTGCTGCCGCTTGCAAAGGCTGGACTGCTGACCCATGACATTGCTGTCAATGCCATCACGGGTTCTACGGGCGCAGGTCAGAAGCCTGGTGCAACCACGCACTTCTCATGGCGCAGCAACAACTTCTCCGTGTATAAACTCTTCACACACCAGCACCTGCATGAGATAACGCAGACGCTGAACGAACTGCGACCAGAGAACACACCACGCGTAATCGATACACTGGACGAAGGCTATAATGCTGACGGCATAACAGTGGATTTCATCCCTTACCGTGGCGACTTTGCCCGAGGCATATTCTGCACAGAGGTGATAACACTCGACTCTGCAAAGAATGCCGACGAGATTGCCATATTATATAAGGAGTATTACAAGGATGCCGCCTTCACTCACTACAGCGACAAGGCACTCGACCTGAAGCAAGTGGTAAACACTAACAAGGCTCTGGTGCATACAGAGGTGTTTGGCCGCAAGGTGGTTGTCACTTCAATGATTGACAACCTGCTCAAGGGAGCCGTCGGTCAGGCTGTGCAGAATATGAACATCATGTTCGGCATTGACGAGAAAGCAGGTCTGAAACTGAAGGCTGCGGCATTTTAGTTAAACACAGAATCGCATTTATATTTATGAAATTATTCGACGTATATCCACTCTTCGACGTAAACATCGTCAAGGGACAAGGCTGCAAGGTGTGGGACGAGAAAGGTCAGGAGTATCTTGACCTTTACGGTGGACATGCCGTTATCAGCATCGGTCACTGTCATCCTCACTATGTGGAGATGATGACAGCGCAACTGAACAAGTTGGGATTCTATTCCAACTCAGTCATCAACAAGCTGCAGGTGGAACTCGCAGAGCGCCTGGGCAAGGCCAGCGGTTATGAGGATTATCAGTTCTTCCTCATCAACTCTGGTGCCGAGGCCAATGAGAACGCACTGAAACTGGCTTCGTTCACCAACGGCCGCACTCGCGTGCTGTCTGCACAGAAGGCTTTCCATGGTCGTACGTCGCTGGCTGTGGAGGTAACAAACAATCCGAAGATTATCGCACCTATCAACGACGGTGGCCACGTAACCTACCTGCCTATGAACGACCTCGCCGCATGGGAGGCTGAATTGGCAAAGGGCGACGTGTGCGCAGTGATACTTGAGTGCATACAGGGCGTCGGCGGCATACAGATGGCAACAGAAGAGTTTGCCCAGGGCTTGCAGGCTGCCTGCAAGAAGTATGGCACCATCCTCATCTGCGACGAGATACAGTGTGGTTATGGCCGTTCTGGTAAGTTCTTCGCTCACCAGTGGCTCGGCATCAAGCCCGACCTTATCACGGTGGCAAAGGGCATCGGCAATGGCTTCCCAATGTCTGGACTGCTGATATCTCCAGACTTCAAGCCAGTCTATGGTCAACTCGGCACCACATTCGGCGGCAACCACCTTGCTTGCACGGCCGCACTGGCAGTGCTTGACGTAATGGAAAAGGAAAACCTCGTAGAGAACGCACGCATCATAGGCGGCTACCTCATGGACGAACTGAAGAAGTTGCAGGCATCACCCGAAGGCAAGCACATCACCGACGTGCGCGGTCGCGGTCTGATGGTCGGCGTAGAGTTTGACATTCCACAGGCCGACGTGCGCAAGCCGCTCGTTTATGACCAGCACTGCTTCACCGGTTGTGCCGGAACAAACCTCCTGCGTCTGCTACCGCCGCTCTGCCTTACCAAGGAGAATGTGGACGACTTCATCGACAGACTGAAGAAGGTGATATGATTTATAATCCCCTTTGGGGAAGTGAAGAGTGAAAAGTGAAGAGTGAAGAATCTGAATTACCTTTTGTGTGGCACCACCATACACTCCAAGTAATTCAAATTCTTCACTTTTCACTTTTCACTTCATATTACTCTTCCGTGCTTTTTGTTATTGTGCAGGGGAACCAGCGTGTGTCAATCGTTATTGGCGAGGCGGGTTCTGATGTCACAATGTCTTTGGTTTCTTCTTTCGCTCCGTAGCCTATCACGCGGCGGCGCTGGCCGGTATCGTCGTCAGTTGGCTGCATCACGTAGTAGCTCACCAGTCCGTTGGTCACCACGGAATATATCTTGTTGCCCAGGGCATCGTGTGTCAGTGCTACGGCATCTGTCTGCTTCCACGGCTTTCCTGCCGCTGCCTTCGGGTGATAGAGGGCATCGATGCCATACATGTTATTGTTGACTGCCACTACAGAATGATCACCCTTGAACGTGGAGAATATGCAGTATTGGTTGCCATAGCCGTAAGTGCCTTCGTCTGTCTTCCTGAGTACCAACACTGGCGTACCCTCTGCGGTCAGGTTCATTATGGTATAGCTGTTGAACCCCTGGTCAGATGCTTTCGCCGGTGTGCTGTTGCCGAACCACTTGAATGTGAAGTCCTCGATGTTTATCTGCGAGCGCAGCAACCTCATGCCGTTCCATTTATGCACGTGGGTTATGGGCGGCAGCGAACCGATGTATTCATACAGTTCAAAGTCTGTGCCGCTCATCGGCAACGACCAGCCCAGTTCTCCTCCTGCTATGGCTCGTTTGCGATACTCTTCTGTCTGCACATCGAGAAAATCGTCTACTGGACTCTCCTCTGGTGTCAGCGTCTCAGTGTCGGGATTATAGTCATACCAGCACAGTATATTCTGAGGTTTGGTGTGCTGCTCATACAGGCTTACGGCAAAAAAACGGTGTCCGTCTTTTTTGCGCCATACGCAGGCCTGCACCTGATTGCAGTCTGTCTCTGAGGCAAGATCGGCATATCCTTGCTTGCGGTTCACCAGCACGCGCCAGTCGTCAGCATCCTGATACTGTTCGCCGTCAGGAGTCTGCGTACCGTGCTTGATGACCTGCTCCACGCTCCATGTGGGCATGGCTCCTTGAAAAGCCTTGAGCAGTGTCATGATGCTCGGTGCCTTGCTGCCGCCCTTGATGTGTATCTCGCGCTTGCGCCATTGCGCATCAATAGCGCTGTTGTCCATGTAGTTTCCCTCAGCCATTGCGGTCATGGTGCAAAGCACAAATGCCGCAAGATAAAATGTCCTTTTCAATATCGTTCTCATTTTTCTTGAAAATTAAGAATTAAGAATTATGCTTCTCTCAATACTTCCTCAATAATTGTGCGCAACTGCTGATTGTTAAGTTGGTCACGGAAATTCACGTTTAACTCTGGGTTGTCTTCACGCAGTTGGTTAAAGAACAGCTTGGCACAATTGATTTTCTTCTCCTCAACGCCACGCAAATTCTCTGGTGTGTCTACGCCCTTGGTTTCAACGATTATGTTTAGTTCCTTTGTACCGTCTGTTTTCTTTACTATATACATAAAGTCAGGACTGTACGAGTCGTTCGTAATGGTTGGGATGGCAATACTCTTGCGTGGAATCTTGCCAAATACGATAACCTCTTCTATATCCGACGTTCTCAAGTTCTTTTGTTCCAGTTCACTGTCATAAGTGTAGGCATCATATAGATACCTGTCGGCCACTCGGGCACTATCCAGATGATTACCAATATAGCTCTGTACGATATCATCATACAACCTGCCGTTTTCGTCAGTCAGACGGGTGCGCTTTACATCGTAGGCAGTCTGCTTGTACTTAAACTGGCTCATCGAATGTTCTATCTTCCAGTTGGTAATGTTACTGATGATACGTGCTAATGATTGGTCGTTTATCATCTCTTGCTTGAAAGTGCCTTTTGTTCCTATGCCTTCGCACATAGCCTTATGGAGTGTGCGTATGGGAACACTGGTTGCACGGTTGATACGCTGAAGAAATTCATTGTAGGGAATACGATTACCGCTTGTCTTATATTGTACTCCGGTATCGTGAACATACGCCATTTTCCCATCATCGGCTTCAACAATTTCTCTCTGGCTGGTAATAACGCTGTAGGCAAAAACACCGCTGCTGAACAGACCGGGCAAAGCTTTCTCCAATTCTTTCTCCAGCATGGGGTCGAAGAAGATGATATAGCGCTTGTTAATCTTCATCCAAAGGTCGCGCAAACGGTCAAAAACCTGCGGACGAATCTTAATCTTGTTGCTGTTCTTCTTGTTGCGGTCGATAACCTTCGACTTAGGCAAGCCTGTATTTGCAAACTCTGGATAGAGGTTATAGAGTTCGCCCAGCATGTCTCCGTTGATTGTTCCTTGAATATCTTTGATGATACCTTTCTGGTAGAGTTCTGTCAGAAGTGCTAATTCGTCCATGTCTCGCTTCTCTGCAACACGCTGAATCAGCACCATAGGAATCTTATCGGTAATGACAACTTGTGGCAACTGACCGTTAATCTCTGCAACAAGTTTAGCGGCAAAATCCGCCTCGTCGTAATCCACGATGTAGTTCAGCAGATATGCCTCGCTGCTGCGATTGCCATATTCATCTACAGGCAGGCGAAGTCCGCGGCCTACTTCCTGCAACTTGCTTATTTCGCTGCCACTGGAGCGCAGCTTGCAGATGGTAAACACATTGGGATTGTCCCAACCCTCCTTCAGCGTCCATTTAGAGAAGATGAAACGGCGTGTGTTCCAACTGCCATCCTCGTTCTTGAAAGACAGCAACCGTTTCTTGTCGTGAAGAATCTCCTTTACCTGCTGGGCAATCTCTTCATCGCTGTTCTGGTTGTCTTCTGCAAAGTATCCTCCATGACAGGCATGAGGGTCTTTCAGCGTAGCTTCCAGATAAGCCCTATAGTCATCAGAGCAAGGCTTCCCGAGTTCGAACTTCACTCTTTCAACAAGCAATGACTCAAACTTCTCCGCCAACCAACCGTTCGTTTCGTCATCACCACGATATGAGCGGATGCTGTCGATAAAGAACAATGCCAGCGTCTTCATGCGCTGCTGTCGGTCAAAGTTCTGGCGTTCTGTCTCGAAGTGGCGCTGTATGGCCAGTTTAATCATCTCCTCCTGATACGACTGGGCATAGACCGAGGGGCTGAAGTGTTCGCTGGTATGGAACTGCTTGCCATTCGACAGCGTGACAAGTCCCTTTTCAACTGCATCCACACTTACATTTTGCATCTCAGGTGCCAACGTGACAGGGTCGCCAGCCTGCAGCGTTTCCGTCCTGCTGCCGTATTGCAGTGTTACCTTGAGCTCACGCTGATTTATTTCTTTTATGATAATGCGCTCGCGCTGCTGTCCCTCCAATTCAAAGTGCTCTTTGGCAACACCCTTAATCAAGTTCTGCGAGAAAGCCTCACAGGCATTCAGGTCGTATAGCAGGTTCAGATAGTCTTTCGTTACATGCTTACTCTTGCCACGCCCCACGGTTATCTCTGGGAAAGTGGCGCCATAGCGCAATATCAGTTGTGGCTTCAGTTCATTCAGTATCTGCGTATATGCCGACTGCGTGCGTGTAAAGCGGTGGGGCTCATCAATGATGACTACAGGGCGTGTAGCCCTCAACGCATCAAACGGACGATAGAAGCCCAATACGTCAGAGTCATAATCGTTTCGTTTCAATATCTGTGCATTAGTCAGCATGGCCATGTTCATGAGCAGCACATAGACTTTGTTGTGCTGCTGACAGGAGCCTACAACGAAATCACGCACCACATGGGGGAAAGTTCTCTTTCCTTTCTTTGTCTTGGCTGCCTCCAATACGCCTACCTCCAAATCGCAATGATAGCCGCAGGCATCATAAAAATGACGCTGCACGTAGATATCGCTCAGAAACTGCTCTGCGCCTGCCTTGATAGGCAGCGAGGGTACGCAGACGATGAATTTGTTCAGCCTATAGCGCTGATGCAACTCATAGATTGTCTTGGTATAGACATACGTCTTGCCCGTGCCAGTTTCCATCTTGATGTCAAGATTCAGCGGACCTTTCTCTTCTGGCTCTTGTAGCTTGGGTGGAATATTCGGCACCAGTCGCTTCTTTACATTTACGATGGGCGTAAACAGTTGTGTGGTGTGCGACCACGACAACTGTGGATTGGCATAGAAATCCTTAGGCGACTGCCAGTTTACGTCTCTCAATGCATCGCCCACTGCCTCTACTGGCAACTGCTGGTGCGGCAGATTATTTTGCAGAATCAACTCCATGCGGTAGCAACTTTTTCAATCTTTCAACTTTTCAATTCTTCAATTCTTCTCAGTAGCGCACGTCGATAATTATATTTTTGTCCTTCACCAGATTGATGGTGGGTTTGTTCTTCTCGAGCATGTCTTTGGCGTTGTGACTAAAGCTATAGCCAAACAGCACGATGCAGTCTGGGTTAAATGCAGGGTCGCTCTGATATCTGTCCACCAGTGCAGCCATATCCTCTTCGTCAAAGTCAGCATCCGTCATATATAGGTGGTTGCCGCAGAGTGTAGCGTGATATTTGTCGAGCACAATTTCTTCCGTCTTTGCCCCAAGTCCATAGCCGTCGTTAACGAGCCAGGTTGCTAAAACAGTATCACGCCCAAACATATTGAGCGCATCGTCCGTCGAAAGTATCACGTTTGGGTCAAAAGTCTCTAACTTGTCGAGGGTATTCTGTGGCACTTCCTCCAGCGTATAGTGCTTAAAACCCAAGTCGCCTGCAAACAGCGGATTCTCTTCCTTGATTTTCTTTGCAGCACGCTTGATGCGCTCCATGCCGATTTCGTCAATGGTGCGGTAGCCAGCTTTGTAGGCTGTGCTGCCTTCCTTGCATTTCTCTTGCCATTGAACCATACAATACCTTATTGATTTACCTTCTTTGGCATTAATCTGCATAATAGCGTCAGCAGTTGAACTACTTCCTCCAAAGAAATCCACCACAAAAGAATTGTTGTCAAGATTAGCAAGTGTCATTAATCGCTTTAATAAACGCACTGGTTTGGGACCATCGAATACTCCGTCACCTCCAAACAATTGTTTCAATTCTTGACGTCCTTCTTGGTTATGTCCAACTTCTGTATATTTCATTATAGTTATCGGTGTCATACCTTGTTGTACGTCTGAAAGGTATCGCTTTAATCTGGGCATATTTCCTCCGTTTTCACCAAACCACACACGACCTTCATTTATTAATTCCTGCATTTTTTCCTTGCTCGTAAACCAACAGCGACCGTTGGGTGGGTTCATTATAGTACCATTTGGCGTCGTTATAGGATAATCGTAAGATGCAGAATATGTTTTTACAGTCATATTATCAGGCGTCCAAGGGCCTTTAGGGTCATTATCAGGATTCTTGTACCTTGCATTTGCTTCATCTGTACGTGGCAGAAGTCCTATAGAAAAATTCTCTATGTTACGAGCATAAACAAGGATATAATCGTGACTATCAGAAAAATACTTCGCATCGTTTTTAGGGGCAAACGCCTTCTCCCAAATTAACTGAGCAACAAAATTGTCTTCACCAAAGATATTGTCGCACAGTTGTTTCAGATATGCCTGCTCATTGTCATCAATTGATATAAAGATAACACCATCCTTAGACATCAGGTCGCGAGCCAATTGCAGACGGGGCATCATAAATGTGAGCCACGCTGCATGGCTGGCACGATGGCCACTCGTCATGGCGATAATCTTCTCTGCCTCGTCAGAACTGATGCTCAACTTGTTTTCCAACTCTTCAGCCGTAAACTTAAACTTGTCGTTATAAACGAAGCCGTCAGTACCCGTGTTGTAAGGCGGGTCGATATAGATGCACTTCACCTGACCGGCATAGCTTTTCACCAAATGGTGCAGCGCATCAAGATTGTCGCCGCTGATATATATGTTCTCGCTGTTCTGGTTCTCTGGCTTGGAATTGTGCTCCACATCAGGACGAATTACCGTCGTGGTATCGAGCGACGACAGCATACGGGCATAACTCTTGCCCAGGAAGTCGTAGCTGCGACCTTCGCGCGTCACATCCACCTGCGGCTGAATAGCCTCACGAAACTTTTCTATGTCGAACTCTCCGTTGCTGTTGAAACACTGTGGGAAGTATTCGCGCAATCCCTCCATTTCTCTGCTAACAAGAGTTACCTTTTCATTCTCTTCTGCTATATTCCGTATCATAGTTGTATAGTCTTTTTACGTTAATGCCATTAATTTCATTCGTTAATTCCATTAATATTTGCCCTATGGCTATTAATGACATTAATGGTTTGTATTAACGACATTAATGATAAAAAAATATTTATTTCGTCGAGTTTGCGTTAATTTAAGTTGTAAAGTTAGTGAAAAGTTTTCAATTACCGTTTTGTTTTCGTCATAAATATTACATGTTTTATGGATATTTCACATTTAGACTGCAAAGAGAGAATAATTTTGTGGTTTCAGGAAAAAGATGTATCTTTGCAGGGGAAATATAAAGGTAATCGTAAACTTTGACTTACGCCACAATGAAGAAGACATCAATATCTGCTCTGGTTGCCGCATCCGTATTTCTTGGTACGGTTCTGGCGGCATGTCAATCTCAACCAACTCCAAGGATGTATCCTGTGGTTGGTACGATAGACGCACCACTACTCGCTGACACTGCGCCACAGAAAGTGCGCGCGGCTATAGACAAGTGCGGCGTGGACTGTTTTGAACGTGTCATGTATAATGAGCCGAACGATATCAGCGTATGGGCTCTTCAACGTTGTGGTCGCGACGTGTCGTCAGACGGTTATGGCATTGTAATAGAGAGAGAAAAGGTAAGAACTTCTTTCCCAGACATACATCATGGACGAAACCCTTTGGCTGACTATGAAGTCCTAGGAGACGACTTATATCTTACTTGTGGAGCCATGGAGGGTACAGGAGTATTGACAGAACGTTATTATAAGTTCGGATTCAATTATGCCAATAAGGCAAATTTGGTTTACAGCATTGACCCATACGAGGTACAGCAGGTTTTATGCAGTAGGCTGGGTTATACTGTCAACGGAAATCAGATTACGCTGTATTACAAAGACTGCAAACTTTATACATATACAGGTAATGTGAAACACACGGATGACGATGCCATTGACTCGCTTATCTGGATAGGCGAACAAATGCGTTATCAGCTGAACGACAACTGGCCAATAGTTCTTGTTACGCCTGGTTTGAAATCACCTGACAGTCAGGTTCTGGCATACGATGGCATGCCGACGCTGAAAGTAGAACTGCATACTGACGACACAGGGAGGTTTCTAATAGAGCGTGTAGGAGTGTTAAGTGGCTGGGAGTACGAAGGCGACTATCTTGATGAAGACAATAACGAACCGAACCTGCATATTGCGTTTAATCGCATCACAGGCAAGTATGACGTGCAGATAGGCATCTTCCGCCTTACCACTCTCGACGACGGCGTAGGCGAGATGAATAGTGACGGAATGACCTTCACCGCTACCGATGCCAACGGCAACCCGATAGGAGGACGCATCACCCTGTGTGGTGACACTGCAAATGTGTGTTTTACCAAATCAACGTGGCCGTTACTTCAGAATGGTTTAACATTTCGCTACACTTGCCAGAAGTAACACCAAAAGTAAAAATCCGACATTTGCGTAAATGTTAAAAATGTAAAGTTTTCTTAACGCACTGTAATCAGGGCCTGATTACAGTGTAATTTGTACCTGATTACAGTGCAATCAAGTCCCGATTACACCGTAATTTGGTGCTGATTACAACGTAAAAAGGCACTAATTACAGCAAAAACAGCTGCAATTAGTGCCTTTTTAGTATTTTCTTCCATTTTCAAGAAAATGCCGACCCTTCAGAATGCGTTTTAAGGTGCCTCTGCGCGATTTGCCCCCTTCTGTGGGGTGCGTGTCCGCCAACTTCGTTTCTTGCGCTTAAAATGAGTTTTCTTGATAGTGGAGAAATAGAACAATTATTTTATTGCTATTTTCTTGCCGTTTACTATGTAAAGTCCTGACGGCAGTTTGTCAAGAGATGTTGCCTTCAGCGGCATTCCGTTGATGTTGTATATGCCTTTCGAGGTGTCGATGTCAGCAGGTTCGTCGGCTTCTATGCCGTCAACACCGTCAGGAGCTGTGTAGACCACTCCGCCGAGTCCGCGCACGAATCCTGCATAGGCATGCTTGCGGTAGTTGTTCAAATCCCAGATACCTACAGGCTGGCCTTTGCGCCATGCATTTCCACCTGCAGGAGCATCGTTGGTACACCACTGGCATATACCCCACTGCTGATCCACGGGGACAAGACGGAAGAACTCCTTTATTATCCATTCGTAGAAGTTTGCCATGTTCTTGTGCTGTGCCTCTGTCATGTTGTTTGTAGATATGGCGTTGCCGTTGGCATCCACATAGCCCATGTCCAGTTCGCTGACACGCACATACTTGCCAGTTTTTGCCATGAGCTTAAACATGTTGGTGATGGCACTTTTCTTGCTGCTCTGTGTGCTGCTCTTCTCATAGTATGATATGTGCATCTGCGTGCCGATACCGTCAATCTTGGTAACTCCGTCGGCCTCCCATTTCTTTATCCAGTTGATGAGCGACTTGAGCTTCTTGTTGTCGTCCCAGTCAGACTCAAGGTTGTAGTCGTTGATGAAGAGCACTATGTCCTCCGGGCCATACTTGCGTGCCAGGCGGCATGCCTGACGCACGTATTCCAGTGAACCCATGTAGTCCTGCCAGAAGAAGGCATCGCCACCCACGTCCCATGTGGCATCGGGGTTGCCGTTTGGATTGTTGCCCTGCAGCACGTAGTTGTCAGAACCGTCGTTACCACCGCCGGAAATGGCCTCATTGACGAGGTCCCATGCCTTTACCTTTCCGCCACAGGCTGTCATCATGCCCTTTATCCATTTGTCCATGGCATAAACGAGAGTGTCGTGACGCTCCTGCTGTGACAAGGGGATGGTGCCTGGCACATAGACGTAGGTGAGGTTGTCTACAATCGTTGGGGCAACGGGGCCTCCACCATATTCCTTTGCCTTGAATGTGCTGACGTTGGTACCTTCAAAGTCGCCGTTCCTCATCTTCTCCGTTCCGTTTATCTTCAGGCTCACATTGTCGAAGTAATAGTTGTTTTCCTCTGCCAGTTCGCTTAGGTTGAAGGCTATGCTCTGGCCGGCTTTTGCAAACTTTCCGCTGACGGTGATGGTCTTCCATTCCGGGGTGAAGTATATGTTGCCAAATGCATTGCCGTCGACGAAACTGCCTGGGGTAGAGTGAATCTGTGTTGATGCGAATGCAGCCTTGTCGGCACGCACGTCAGCCTTGAACACATAGCTTGCGCCGGAAGAGAACGAACCCGGCACCAGCCATATCTGGTTGTCCCACACGTTTGCCTGCCTTGCGGTGGCATGTGCCTTCATGCAGCGGCGCTCCTCGTTGATGGTCTTGCCTTTCTTCAGTTCCTCAAACTTGATGGACTTGATATACACGTTGCCGACGTAGCTCGGTATGTGCATAAGTATGAGACTGCTCTCCATGGTAGGCTTGATGGTCATTTCCACGTCTTTCCACTGCGTAGTGAACGACGCATCGAAACTTGCACCGCCATTAAAGTTGCCGAGCGTGCCGTTCACGTGACCAGACTTAGAACCCTTTATGGTTATGGTCATCTTATAGCTCTTGTTTGTCTGGAGCATGATGTCAGACATGGCATCAAACTGCACTTCCCATGAATAAGACTTGTTGGTCGTAACCTTGAGTCCGTTGGTTGCGTCGAAACTGATGGAGAAGTTATATTTTGTCTGGTCTGAAGTCCAGCCTACGTTCTTGGTGACACGGTAGTCCTTGCTGGCAACCGTTTCCCAGAATTCAAAGTCAGCGTCTTCCAGTTCCGGTGCGGGTTTGTCGGCAACGAGCTTCAGCAGCCAGGCCTTTGGCTGTTGCGAATGCCATGCAAGGGTGTGGCCGTAGACATTGAGGCCGGCATCGGTTGCAGCCTTTACGTAGCTCTTCACAGTCGAGAAATTCATGTTGCCTTTGGCATCCACGCAACTTGCCATCTTCATGGCATTGCCGGCAACGGTCTCGGTGAAGTTTTTGTTGATAAGATTCTTGAACGTGGAATTGTAGAGATAGTCGCTGACTGTCGTACCGGCACCGAGCTTGAAGTTCGGATACTTGGAATAGTCGATGTAGTCTTTGAGAGCCTGGTAGTCGTCCAGGTAGCGGTAATTGGAATTGTTGGGTTTCCCCAGTTCAAATTTCTCTTGTGCCATCGCTGGTTTCAGCATACAGGCAGCAAGCAAAAGCAAGTATGTTTTCTTCATTGTAGATGTTTTATGGATAGTTAGTTTCACGTTTCTTTTTTAGCGATGCAAATTTACTAATAATATATATGTCAGCCAAAGAATACTGTTGCACATCATTTTTAAAAATGTTTCATCCACCGTGGCGGTGAGGGACAGAAAACATATAATAGGTGAAATAGAAAAATGCTCTTTTCCTTTGCGGTTTCAGAAAAAGTTAGTAACTTTGCACTCAGGAAAACGAATAAAACAGATAAAACGAATAAAACAGGAGAACAACAATGTTTTCTATGTTATTATTTATTAGAAGAGAAGAATAAACGGATGTGTCCGCATACGTGGCTCATGTAGCCATGTGTGCGGATGCTTTGCGTTTTCATATAAACATATAATGTCCATGTAATTACTCATAAAATAGAAAACAAACAAAATAATAACAAAGTCAAAATAATGAAAAATGTAAACATGTTGAGGCGGATATGCCTCTTATTCTTATTGCTCGTGGCAACGGCCATGAACGTCAGTGCAGAGAAGTATAATTTGTGGGTCGCCGGCGTGCAAGTGACTGATGATAACAGGACTAACATACCCGTCGATAACGGCACGGTAACGTTTGTTCCTAACGTCAATAGGCTTTATATAAAAAACGCCACGATTACTGCAACGGCTAACAATGGTTATGGTCAGGCTGCTGTATACAGCGAAATGCCAGAACTCCAAATCGGAGTGCAAGGTAACAGTAAGCTCATTTCAAATAGCTCAGGAATAGTTAGCACTGGTTCGTTGGAAATATTTGGTTTTAGTTCTGGTGAGGATGTTCTCTCTATCAATGCTGGTACTGCTATAACAATGTCTTCTGAGGAGGATAACAACCTTCATATATACAATGGAATTAAACTGACGCTCGACGGCACCACAAACTACGGTGTGCAGAGCAGCAACAGTAAAACGAAGATGAGTGTATCTGATGCCAGCACAGAAGTCAAGGTTCGGGGTTTGGAGGAGTGCTTCCACAATCTTAAGAGCATTATCCTCAATGATGGTCAGATTTTCACAGACCCATACGGAGTGTATGTTAAGAATGGAACAGTATATGATGCCAACGGCAGCAGCGTGAAGAACGAGTGGGTTACGATAAGTACAACTCTAAAATATATATATATCAACAACTACGCATGGCCAGTTGACTTCGTACCTGCCGACTACAATGTGACAAGTTCTACTAAAGGTGTGAAGTCAGTAAACGTGGAATATAACATGTACGGTAAAATATGGGAAAATTACGAGGGATACGCAGGTAATAATCTCGGTATACGTTTCACGGTGGAATTGAAGGATAATTATAAGTTTGCTGATGATGTCAAAGCATATATATGGAGAGATGGCACTTACGTAACGCAAAATTTTAAAGTGGCTGGCGCAACAGCAAGTAAGCAAGACTTCGTGTTCACTTATCCTGTGCCCACACCTGAGGGCGGTGCATATATACGCGAGGTAAAAGAAAACATCACCGCTCCGGTAATAGGAGAAGAACCACAGTGGGAGATTGCTACGGCAGCTGGAGCAAAAGCCGCCGGTGCATTGCTGGAGGCAAATGCCAAGGAGCATTTTCAGGGTGAAGACTGTCTGGTGAATGAGATAAAGTGGTTTGAAGTAGGAGGAAAAGAACTGGAACGCGGTGATAAATTCCAGCAAGGCAAGATGTATGGAGTGGAAATGTCGGTGGCACCCGTCAGCGGAAAGCAGTTTTCTCTGGGTGGTAATATATATCTGAGAATTAGTTCAAGTTTAAGTCAGAGTTATAAACTCAATAGCACGCAGTTTGTCGTAAATGGGGATACTGCATCTATGGAAATTTCCGAAGTTCCAGGAGTTTATTGTAAAATCAGCAATACGTCAGCCAAGTTGTATCGTATATTCTCGGCATTGCCAAGCTATCTCGGTGACGTGAACCAAGATGGTGCAATTACCATGGCTGATGCCAATGCCGTGGTGAACTACTACCTTGCAGTGGAGAAGCCAGAGGGATTCCTCATTCACCTTGCCAACGTGAACGACGATTACGACGATGATGGCAATCCTGCTGTTACCATGGCTGATGCCAACCAAATAGTGAATTCGTTCCTCAGTGGTGCAGGAATGCAGGAGTACACCGACCCAGCCAATGGTCACATGTATGTAGACCTCGGTCTGTCGGTAAAGTGGGCAACCTGCAATGTAGGTGCATTACGATCTTATGAAAGTGGTAGTGAATATGATTATAGATATATGGCTGAGTTTAGTTGGGGAGGCGCATGGCGTGAACCTGAATATAAAGAATGGTGGGAACTTGAACATTGTTGTGATTGGGAGTGGTTTGAAAAAGGAAACTCAAAGTATAACGGTTGTGAGGGCTTTGAGGTTGTGAGCCCCCTAAACGGTAATAGCATTTTCTTGCCAGCTGTTGATGTAACTGTAAAGTATGAACATAATAAGTATGAAGGCTATTCCGTTTATGAATATTATAAAGGGTATTGTAGATATTGGGGAGGCCTGGAAAAAGCTGGACCAAATGGAGAAATAAGATGTGAAACTACTTTAACTAATCAATGGTCTATGATATATGATTATAGACCCGTCCGTATGGTACTTCCGTAAGACTTGCAGGACCTCGCTATGCGAGGAGTGAAAAGTGAATAGTGAAAAGTGAAGAATACAGGTTACGTTTAGACTTATCATCAAGTCTATGTCACCAACGTATTTTTCACTTTTCACTTTTCACTTTTCATTTTCACTATATTATCGATACTGCGAATTCGTCAACGAAAAATCTGTGGTATCTGCGGTATCTGTGCGAGTGGTTAAATCAATATATCTGTGGGAGATACAATCATCCCTTACAATCCCTTACAATCTGCGTGAGTCATTTTCTTGGAAAACAACGCAATTATTTTGCTGTTTCAGAAAAAGTTCGTAACTTTGTACTCGTAATCATATTGTCACACGCAGTCGTTTCAGTCAATGGTCACTGATGTTGCAGAGTATTGTCGTATAAATGGAGGACAGCTGATATCAAGACAGGGGCAATAAGATAGGTATTCATGAATATTTAGAATATAAATCAATAAACAAAAAGAGTATGAAAACTAAAACAAAGAGGATTTACCTTCTAATCTTTGCGCTTGTAACAATGCTTACAGGGGCTAAAGCCGACCCAGCTTTCCCTTATGCTTACATTGAAAACGATTCCATACTGTGTTTCACCGTGGGAACACTGCCGGAAACAAATGCATGGGAAGTGTCGAATACTGGAACAGAGCAACCGTGGAGTGCCTTTAGGTTCAAAATCAAGGTTGTGCGTTTTATGGATGAATTTTCAAGTGCAAGACCTTTGTCGTGCCACGGTTGGTTTGAAAACATAAAGTTTCTTCATAAGATAGAAGGTATTGAAAATCTAAACACCTCAAGTGTGACAGATATGAGTAATATGTTCTATGGTTGTGAGTTGCTTACAAGTCTTGATATTAGCGGTTTTAACACCTCCAACGTGACGGACATGCATAGTATGTTCAGTTTTTGTAAGTCGCTTAAGAGTCTTGACCTTAGTAATTTTGATACCTCCAACGTTACGGATATGATTAGCATGTTCTATGGTTGTGAGCAACTGACAAGTCTTGATCTTAGCAGTTTTAACACCTCCAGTGTGACGGATATGAGTTGTATGTTCTATCAATGCTACTCACTTACGAGCCTTAATGTCAGCAACTTCAATACCTCTAACGTGAAGAAGATGTTTGGCATGTTCTTTTATTGTGAGTCGCTTTTGAATCTCGACCTTAGAAGTTTCAATACCTCTAACGTGACGGATATGTGTCAAATGTTCTGGTATTGTTCGGCGCTTACGACAATATATTGTAACGATGATTGGCAGAGAATAAACTTGGTGTCGAAGGATATGTTTAAAGGCTGTTATGAGTTGAGTGGAGCCTTAGAATACAGCACATTGATATCAATGACGGATGCGAAATATGCCAACCCTGAAACTGGCTACTTTACTAAGGTAGATACCTTTGATGTCAAGTTGGCGGAAACATCAATAACGACTATAAACAGCAAGGACCTCACCGCCATCCCCGGCGTTACGGGCAAGGTATCATACGACAATAGGACAAAGACACTGTATCTGGAAGATGCCAGCATAACGGAGATGACAGTGGCAGGCGGCTATGCACTGCGTACCACCCTCGACACGCTTCGCATAAACGTGGTGGGCGACTGTAGCATTTCATCTGCCGCAGGCACAGGCGTATTCGCAAACTCACGCAACGTGGTAATCGGTGGCACAGGTACGCTCAACGTCACCGCTGGCGGCAACGGTATTGTGATGAACAATACCAGCAGCAACACCCTCGACATCGACGGTAAGGTAACGGTGAACGTCACCGCAGACAACTATGGTGTGCAGGGTAGGGAGTATAATACTGGTCGTATAGGACTAACAGGAACAACGGCAATCTACTACCGTACCACACTGAAAGTCGGTGGTGAGAACTCAAAGCTCAGTGTGAATGGAACGAAGCAGTGCTTCCAGACTCTCGGCGGCTTCACTCCGGCAGAGGGATACAAGGTGACCGCACCATCGCGCACAGCATACTACGGCACCGTTAATACCTTCTGCAAAATAAGTGTATCTTTCTCAGGTAAGGAACTGTCCGGTACAACAACGACAACGCTCACGCCTGTGGCCGGCACGGCAGTAGTGATAGAGAATCCTGATGCCAACGTGGAGACTTACCAGCCTGGCGACGTGAACCACGACGGTTCTATTACCATGGCAGACGCCAACATGGTGGTCAACTACTACCTCGCCACCACCAAACCGTTGGACTTCGACGTGACGACTGCCGACGTGAATGGCGACAATGATATTACCATGGCCGATGCCAACATGATTGTGAATATGTACCTGAATGGCGGCTCTTCGCAGACAGACGGTCAGACAGCGGAAGGCCATGAATACGTTGACCTCGGGCTGTCAGTCAAGTGGGCAAAATGCAACATAGGTGCGGAGAACCCTGAAAACTATGGAGCTTACTTCGCATGGGGTGAGACGGAACCGAAGGATAACTATAGTTGGGAAAACTACAAATGGTGCAACGGTAGTCAAACCACTCTAACCAAGTACAATATAGATAGTGATTACGGCACAGTAGACAACCTTACAACCCTTGAGATTGCCGACGATGCCGCTGCTGCTAACTGGGGCGGTGCATGGCGCATGCCTACATATAATGAGCTAAGTGCACTCCGCGACAGTTGTTATTGGGAGTGGACAACGAACTACAACAGTAAAGGCTCAGGTTACATAGTATATAAGGTAAAAAATCCTGACGATATGGGCGTGAAGAAGACCCAAGGTAGCACTGTTACGACATCTGCCACTTATTCGCTTAGTGATGCTCACATTTTTCTTCCTGCTGCCGGGTTTCGCGAAGACGCGTACCTCTACGTCCAAAGCATGTATGGCTACTACAGGTTGGCTTCGCTCGACGAGAACTACCCGAGCAGCGCGTGGTACGCGTACTTCGGCTCGGATTCCGTGGGCCGCGGCGGCGGTCGTTACGGTGGGCGTAACCGTGGGTGCAGTGTGCGTCCTGTACATCCGTAAGGCGTTGCTTCGCTCAAAGTGAAAATTGAAGAGTTGAAAAATTGAAGAGTTGAAGTTAATATTACCAACCAAAACAAAACATTATCATGAATATTACAGATAAGAGACATTTTTTGCCATTGGCATTTGCAGTTTGTGTATGCGTGTTGCTCTCTTCATGTGGCGGCAAGACCGACAGTGCGGCGGCTGGAAGCGACTCCATCGTGTCTGCTGACTCTGCTGCAAATATGAAAACCGCTGCCGCAACAGACGAGGCGCAGGCTGACGAGGAAGCCGAAGTCAATCAGGAGGAAGAGATAGTGGAACGCGTAAAGGAGATATACGCAGCCGTGAAAAAAAGAAAGACGTCTGCTGATTTCGCCAAACTCGAACAGAATTACACTACAAACGCTTGGCGCAAGGCATTGAAGGCAGTGCATGACAAGGATGCAGAGTCGGAGGATGAAGTGGGATTCTTTGACTTCGACTATTGGAGCATGTCGCAGGATGACGGCGATTTGAAAATAAAGAAAGTCAAGGTTGCAAGCATTGATGCAGAGAAGGGCGTGGCAACAGTAACCCTTGAACTGCACAACTATGGGACTGTGACACCGCTTAAACTCTCCATGCGCTACGAGGATGACAGCTGGCGCATAAACAATTTCAACAGTCTCTTGCAGGAGATGGATGAATATGTGAAGGGAAACTGATATGTCTTGTGTCTGTAAATAATAAAGGTATGAAACGCATAACAAAGAAAATATATCTCGTAATAGCTGTTATTGTCGGAGCGATAACAACAGTTGGCGCTTGGACTTTGTGGAAAGTGATAGATCCTGCAAGGGCTCCACGTCTGTATGGCCCGCCACAGGAGGAGGAGGAAATTCGTTGTATCTATGGTCCGCCATCTATGTTTGAACAAAATTCGGAAGAAAATGACAGTGGGGCTCAGAAAGTTGATTCAATTAGAGAGAAACAGGAGAATCAACAACGCAAGAAAGAATAGTCGCCAACTGATGCAACTGTTTTGGGAATGTACTCTGAGGTGCAATCTCAAATGTCTGCACTGTGGCAGCGACTGTAAGGTGGACGACATTGCTCCCGACATGCCTTTTGAGGATTTTGAGAAGGTATTGGACGACATCAGCAGTGTAATGAACCCCCGCAATGTGTTGGTAATCACGACTGGCGGTGAGCCATTGGTGCGTAAAGATTTGGTTTCCTGCGGAAGAAAAATTACGGAAAAAGGTTTTTCATGGGGAATGGTCAGCAACGGGATGTTGTTGTCTGAGGAGAAACTTTCGGAATTGACTGCCGCCGGACTGAGGACTATTGCCATAAGTCTTGACGGATTTGAAGAAGACCATAACTGGATGCGTGGCAACGACCACAGTTTCCTTCATGCCGTAAACGCAATAAAGGCCTTGGTCAAAAGCAATATCAAATGGGATGTCATAACATGTGTGAACAGACGCAACATCGCTACCCTTGCGGAGTTCAAGGATTTCCTTTACGGCATTGGTGTTAGGGAATGGCGGGTGTTTACGATTGTGCCGATGGGCAGGGCGAAGGATAATCCGGAACTAACCCTTGAAGACAGCCAGATACGTCAGGTAATGGATTTTATAGTTGAGACACGGCGGGAAGGAAAGATAGACCTAAGTTACAGTTGCGAGGGCTTTCTTGGTGAATACGAGAATGAAGTTCGCAATCATCAGTTCCTGTGCATAGCGGGAACTAATGCAGCATCCATTCTGAGCGACGGCTCCATCTCCGGTTGTCTGAGCATCCGCTCGAAATATCATCAGGGAAACATTTACACGGACAAGTTCACTGACGTATGGAAGAACAGGTTCCAGCTGTACCGCGACCATTCATGGATGAAAACAGGTGAATGTAAGGAATGTGACATGTGGCGCTATTGCGAGGGAAACGGAATGCACCTGCGTGATGACGACGGTAATCTCATGCTATGCAATTATAACAGAATGAATAATGGATAAGTATATATGGATGTTACCGGTTCTCTTCATGTTTCACGACATGGAGGAAATCATCGGAATGGAGAAATGGGTGTCTTCACGTTATGAAGACATAGCGGCACGCTATCCTATAGCAAGGCGTATGCTTGCACCGATGAGGAATGTCAGCACGGCACGCTTCGCAGCCGCCGTATATGAGGAATTTGTCCTGCTCACAGTCGTCTGCCTGTTGGCTGATGTCACCGTCAACAGTTTCGTTGATGGACTGTGGCTCGGTGTGTTTGTTGGTTTCGCCATCCACCTTGTTGTGCATCTCGTGCAGGCTACCGTCATCAGAAGTTACATTCCTGCGCTCATCACCAGCATCATAACGCTGCCGCCGAGCATCTACTTAATAAAACAGTCCTGCCAGTCCATGCAAATGAATACGTGTGTCATTGTTGGCATGGCAGTAGGAATCGTCGGCGTTGCCGCCAATCTGATATACGTCCTTCACAGAATGGTGAAAGTAAAGTCTGTGGAATAAAATTCTGCCTGCAATACATTCTCAATTCTTCAATTATTATTTTGTCGTTTCAGATTTTATTCGTAAATTTGTAGATATATCGAATGAACGGGCATCTGACTATATCAAGCCGATAGGGAACAACGATGCAGACGCTATTTCACTTAAGGACAACAAGGACAATCAAGATAGAAAATAGTTTTCTCGTACCACATACTATGCAAAGCCCACTGCAGATACTGAAACAATATTATGGTTATGATTCTTTCCGCCCATTGCAGGAGGAAATAATAAACCACGTATGCCAGGGAGGCGATGCTCTGGTACTGATGCCCACGGGTGGCGGCAAGTCGCTGTGCTACCAGATTCCTGCATTGCTGATGGATGGAGTGGCAGTAGTGGTGTCTCCACTGATATCGCTGATGAAAGATCAGGTTGACACTCTCCGTTCCAACGGTATTGCGGCAGAAGCACTTAACAGTGGCAACGAGGAACGCGTGAACCGCATAATACGCGAGCGGTGCTGTGCGGGGGATGTAAAAGTACTTTACTTGTCGCCAGAACGACTGGTGACAGACCTTGAATGGCTGAGAGCATGCGTTCACGTATCACTGATAGCCATAGACGAGGCACACTGCATTTCGCAGTGGGGACATGATTTCCGACCAGAATACACGCAACTCGGTACGTTGCATGAACAGTTTCCAGGCGTGCCTGTGATGGCACTGACGGCCACGGCCGACAAAGTGACTAGGCAGGACATACTGGAACAGCTGCACATGAAGGAACCACGTTTGTTCGTAAGTTCGTTCGATCGCCCAAACCTCAGTCTTGACGTGAAGCGCGGATATGCTGCAAAAGAAAAATTGCGCACAATACTCAGCATCATCAACCGACATCAGGGAGAAAACGGAATCATATATTGCACGTCAAGGAAAAATACTGAGAAACTTGCAGACAAACTGCGGTCATACAAAATATCGGCAGACGTATATCATGCAGGCATGACAGCAGAGGAGCGCAACCACGTGCAGGAGGAGTTCATTAACGACCGCATAGACGTGATATGCGCCACCGTAGCTTTTGGAATGGGTATTGATAAAAGTAACATACGTTTCGTTATACACTACAACCTGCCAAAGAGCATTGAGAGTTTCTATCAGGAGATAGGACGTGGCGGGCGTGATGGATTGCCCACGGAAACGACACTGTTCTACAACCTGCAGGACATAATCACTTTGCGCAAATTCGCTGACGAAAGCGGTCAGCGTGACACTAACCTTGAGAAACTTCAACGCATGCAGGAATATGCCGAAGCCAGCGTATGCCGCCGTCGCATACTGCTGAATTATTTCGGCGAGACCACCGACTGCCAATGCGGTAACTGTGACGTATGCCATACGCCGCCGCAGATGTTCGACGGCACCATACTCGTGCAGAAAGCCCTGTCGGCAGTAGCACGTGCAAATGAAAGCATTGGTTTCACCGTTACCATAGACATTTTGCGGGCTATGCCCACGCATGAAGTGGTGCAGGGTGGCTACGATAAAATGAAGACCTACGGTGCAGGGCGCGACGTAACAGCCCGCGACTGGCACGACTACATGCTGCAGATGCTCCAGATGGGGTTTATAGAGATTGCCTACAACGAAAACAACCACCTGCATATCACGCCGCTGGGCCGTGAGGTGCTGCAAGGTACACGACAGGTGCAGCTGGCAGTCATCGTGCGAGAGGACTTTAGCGTAAAAGGAAGGAAAAAGAAGGAAAAAGCACTGAAACCAATAATCCCCGATATTCTGCCAGACGAAGACCCGAATCTGTTCCAGCGGTTGCGCGAGTTGCGCCGCAGCCTTGCAGACGAAGCAAAGAAGCCTGCGTATATAATAATGTCTGACCGTACGTTACATGACCTCGCTGCAAAGCGTCCCACATCAATAGCAGCACTGGGCACCATCTTCGGCATTGGCGAACACAAAGCCAAGACCTACGGTGAAATCTTCATCAAGGTGATAAAAGAGTATGTGGAAGAAAACGAAGAAATACCATTTCCAATAGAGAATAGAGTAGAAGAGAAAAATAAGAAACTCAAGGAATATGAAGAAGAATTGAAGAAAATAGAAGCATTAAAGAAGGAAATAGAAGAAAAGATTAGAATGCTTCAGATTGAATAAATATTTAGTATCCTCAAAACGGCAAAGCTGACGATTAACAAAGTTAATCTAATTCCGCCTAACGACAAAAAAATGCAGTTTTTTTCATCTGAATAAGATATTCTTGTTTTTTTTTAGTAATTTTGCATCTTGAAAAAGTAATTAATCACACACAAATATATGAAAGTTTCAGTTATCGGCGCCGGCAATATGGGCGGCGCACTCATACACGGATGGGCGAAGAGCGGCAAGCTCTCGCAGTTGACAATCTCCGACAAGAACGAGGCTCTGCTGGCTTCGTTCAAGGAAAAGTATTCTACAATCATCACAACCACAGACAACGTGGCTGCCGTAAAGGATGCTGACATCGTGGTCGTTGTGGTTAAGCCTTGGCTCATGCCTGTGGTGCTGGAGGAGATAAAGCCGGCACTTGACCTGAGCAAGCAGATTGTAGTGTCTGATGCGGCAAACTTCACCACCGACAAGGTTGCAGACCAGCTCGGCACTGTCGGCCAGTATTGCTATGTAATACCAAACATTGCTGCCGAATTCGGCGCAAGCATGAGCTTCATAGCCAAGGGCAAGGATACTACCGATGACTCTCTCGCACAGGTAAAGGCTCTCTACGACCTTTGCGGTGATACGCTTGTAGTTGCCGAGAACCTCGTAGGCCCCGGCATGATGATGGCATCGTGCGGCATAGCTTACGTAATGCGCTATATCCGTGCGCAGATGGAAGGCGGATGCGAGATGGGCTTCTACCCACAGCAGGCAAAGCAGATTGCACTGCAGACCATGCAGGGTGCAGTGTCACTGCTGAAGGAGACTGGATGGCATCCAGAGGAAGCCATCGACAAGGTTACGACACCAGGCGGCGTGACCATAAAGGGACTCAACGAACTTGACCATGCTGGCTTCAACTCTGCGGTAATACGCAGCCTGAAAGCCGGATTGAAATAATAGGGTCGTGAAGCAGTTCCTCATTACACTACTGCTGGCAGTTTCAGCAGTAGCCGCTGCCCAGACCAACAAGGCAGCCGGCAATGTCACCGTGCCGCCACAGCCCGAGCGTCTGCCAGGTATGGATTATGGCACGCAGCGTGACATGCCTTTATTCTTTCAGCAACTGAAAAGCCAGTTGACCTGGCCGTGGGCGTGGCAGTCCAAGCAACGTACCATGCCGTTTGATAAATGGCGCACGGCCGCACGCGAAGAGGTGATGAAGACCATGCAGATGGCTCCGCCGGCTCCACAGGACTATAACTATGAGGTTATCGACACGGAACATCGCGAAGGCTACGATGCCTTGAAGATACGCTTCAACGTGAACAAGTGGGAACGGGTTCTGGCATATCTGTTGAACCCCCTCTCCAGTCCTTCTGCGGGAGGTGGCAGTCCTGCCGTTCTCTTGTTTCACGATCATGGGGCACATTTCTCCATCGGCAAGGAGAAGATGATAAAGCCTTTCGGCGTTGATTCGCTCATCATGGCCGATGCCGACGACTGGTCGCAGCGATGCTACGACAGTCTGTATGTGGGCGATGAACTGGCCAAGGCGGGTTATGTGGTGCTTTGTACCGATGCTTTGTTTTGGGGCGACCGCGGACGCATGGAGGGTGTGCGCTATGACTCACAGCAGGCTCTTTCGGCCAACATGCTTCAGATGGGCACGTCGTGGGGAGCATGGATAACGTGGGACGACATCCGCTCGGCTGAGTTTCTTGCCAGCCTGCCAATGGTCGACAAGGAAAGGATAGGCTGTCTGGGTTTCTCAATGGGAGCCTATCGCTCTTGGATGACGGCAGCCTTGACCGACGTGGTAAAGGCGAGTGCATCTATATGCTGGATGAATGACACCGAACACCTTATGTCGCTGAGCAACAACCAAAACAAGGGCGGGTCGGCATATTCTATGCTTGTGCCTGGCATACGCAACCTGATGGACTATGCCGACGTGGCGGCAATGGCATGTCCGAAACCCTCGCTCTTCTTCAATGGAGAGCGTGACAAATTGTTTCCTGTAGAGGGCGTGGAAAATGCTTATTGGCGTATGCGTGAGGTGTGGCACTCTCAGCGTGCCGATAGTAAACTTGTTACCAAGATATGGGATGAGAAACATTTCTTCAACCGACAGATGCAGGAAGAGGTTCGCAGGTTCTTCGACAGGGAGTTGTAGGGTAGCGGAGATTAATCTCGCTTGGAAATAAGATATATAGGTAAAAATAATATGTGCGTACTCAGACCATGCTGTCTGTGTACGCACATATTATTATTTCTGTTATAAGTCTATATGTTCTACCGTAACATCTTCATGCAAGAAGATACGGGCACATTCTTTGAAACGGTCGGGATGCTCTGTGGTATAGTAGCGCATGGTAGCACCGCGTGTACAACGGGCGTCCATCTCGGGATGGCGGCGGAGGTAATCTACCAATGAGGCGGCAACGTATTCGCCTTGTGAGACTATCCTTATTCCATCGGGTACAGCCTTGCGCAGGGCATTCATAAGAAGAGGATAGTGGGTGCAGCCGAGGATGATGGCATCGATTAGTGGGTCGCGCTCCAACAACTGGCGGATGCGCTTTCGCACGAAATACTCTGCCCCTTCGCTGTCGGCCTCTCCTGCTTCCACGATGGCTGCCCACAGTGGACATGCCTGTCCCGTAACCTTAATGTCGGGATGCAGTTTGGCTATCTCCAACTCATAACTCTCTGAACGTACGGTGCCTTCGGTGGCCACAACACCTACGTGTCGGCTCTTTGTCAGGTTGCCGATAATCTCCACGGTAGGCCGTATCACTCCGAGCACTCGCTTTGTGTGGTCGATGAGTGGCAGGTCGTTCTGCTGTATGGTGCGCAGTGCTTTCGCCGAAGCGGTGTTGCAACCCAATATGATGAGATTGCAACCCATATCAAACAGACGCACTACGGCTTGGCGCGTAAACTCATATACCACATCGAAACTGCGCGAGCCGTATGGGGCACGCGCATTGTCGCCAAGATATATGAAGTCACGCTCGGGCAGACTCTTGCGCAACTGCTGCAAGATGGTCAGTCCACCATAGCCGGAATCAAAAACGCCTATTGGTGACACTATTATTTCAGATAACTTTTTATTTTTGATGTTACGTCTTCAGCTCTTGAGGCATCGATATAGGGACATGCCTCGCTGTCTGTATTGACAATCATAAGGTATGCACCAGAGTAGCCAACGCTCTGTATAGCCTTGTTCAGCTGCTGCTTAACAGGCGCTATGGCATCCTGCTCTGCCTGCTTGAGCAAACGGTCAGCCTCCTTGCGGAACTGCATATTACGGTCTAGAAGGTTCTGCAGGTCAGCCTGACGCTTTTGGCGGATTGCATCATCAAGCATGTTCTGCTGGTCAAGGAAGAGCTCATATTTCTCATTGAACTCATTCTCGGCATTCTTCACCTCGTCGTCATACTGCTTACGCAGTTCTTCCACGCCAAGCATTGCCGTAACATAATCGGTCATACCCTCAAGCACGGCTTTGTAAGAGAAATAACCGATTTTCGCTTGCTGCGCCATCATCGTGGTGCAGCAAGCGAAAAACATTGCTGTAATAAGAAATAGTTTCTTCATTATATTACTTCAACTTGTTGAGTTCAGCCTTTACGTCGGCGGTAACGTCCTTAACGTCGGCACCCATATAGAGGAACATGCCAGACTGTGCAATGTAGGTGTAGCCACCTGCCTTGCCTACGTTCTCGATAGCGGTGATAACTTTCTTCTGGATAGGCTCCATCAGCTCGTTCTGCTTCTTCTGCATCTCCTGCTGGTTCTGCTGGTAAGCCTCCTGCAGTTTCTGATACATGGCCTGCAGGTCTGTCTCTGCCTGCTGCTGTGCAGTTGCACTCATGGTAGCCTTGTTCTTCTCATACTCCTCGCCCTTCTTCTGGATTTCTTCCTGCATCTGCTTGAGGTCGTTGTCATACTGCTGAGCCTGGGCCTGCAGTTCACCATTAGCCTTTGTCACCTCCGGCAGGCTCTGCATGATAGACTGTACGTCAACGTGTCCGAACTTCTGAGCGTTGGCACCCAGTGCCATAGCGAATGTTGCAACGAGTGCAATGATAGTCTTTTTCATTTCTTTCTTTTATTGTTTTTGGTTTTTATTTATTATTTCTAATTATATATTATGTGGAGACAAATGGAATTGATATCCAATGTCCGCCAGTACTTAATATCCCAGTTTACCCAACACTTCGTTAGAAATGTCAATCTTTGGTGAAGCGAAGATGATGCCATTATCAGAGGCACGGTCGAGCACCATCTGGTAGCCACGGAGCTCTGCCACCTCCTTTACGGCGTTGTATATCTCATCCTGTATGGGAGACATAAGGCTCTCGCGCTTCTTGAACAATTCACCTTCAGGTCCGAAATACTTCTTCTTCAGGTCTGCAGCCTCTTTCTCTTTCTGCATTATGGCATCCTGCTTGGCCTGCTTCTGTTCCTGCGACAGGAAAACAACCTCGTTCTGATAGTTCTTATACATGGTTGAAGCCTCGGTGGTCAATGCCTCGACCTCTGCCTGCCAACGCTTGCTCACCTGAGCGAGTTGCTCGTTGGCACGCTCGTATGCAGGAACATTCTTCAGAATATATTCCATGTCAATCAGAGCATACTTCTGTGCCTCTGAATGAAGGATGAAGAATGAAGAGTGAAGAACTAATATCACTGCCAGGGCAGTCAGTTTCTTTGTAATCTGTTTCATAACTTTCATCTTTTAATTGTTAGACGATGCGAAAGTAGTTATTTTTCTTTCTGCGTGCAAGATGTAAATCCCTATGAAGCAAGGGGCTTTCCCTAATCAGAACTCCTGACCAAGTATGAAGTGGAAGTTGCTGCCTCCCTTGCTGCCGCTTACCTTGTCGAAACCGTAAGCCCAGTCAAGTCCCATCAGTCCCACCATTGGCAGGAAGATACGAACGCCGAAGCCTGCAGAACGCTTCATGTCGAAAGGATTGAGTTTCTTGACATCCGTCCAGGCATTACCTGCCTCCACGAAGCCCAGTCCGTAAATGGTGGTGTTGCCGAGCATGAACGGATAGCGCAGTTCAAGGGCGAAGCGGTCGTAGGCATAGCCCTCAGAGCCATAAGGAGTAAGTGAACCATTCTCATAGCCACGCAAACCTATGGTTTCCTCTGCATAGCTGCTCGAATATCCTGACATTCCATCGCCGCCCATATAGAATGTTTCAAACGGCGACTTCTTGTCCTTGTTGAAGTGTCCGAGTATACCCAACTCCACGCGGGTCATCAACACGAAACACCTGTTGCCGCTACTCAATGCGGTATAGGTGCGCGACTTAAACTTCCACTTGTGATATTCAATCCAGCGGTACTTCTCCTGCTGCTCTGCACGATAGGTAGCCGACTTTGGATTCCGCGCCAGTCCGGCATAGTTCTTTCCATCGAAATACGACCATGGTGGTGTGATGCTGAGCGACAGGTCAAACTCAGAACCGTGACGCGGGAAGTATGGGTTATCCGTTGACGAACGCGAGAGCGACACGTTAAAGTTAAGGTTGTTACAGTTACCCGAACTTACAAGGAAGTAACTCCAGTTCTTCAGCATATAACGAGTGTAGGCAAGGCTGACCGACAGTTGGAAGTAGTCATCAGGCCAACGCAAGCGCTTACCCCAACCGAGCGAGCCGCCAAGCAAACGAACATACTTGTCGGGGTCATAATAGCTTTCGATGTTGGAATTGTTATACAAACCGTAGTAGCTGTTCATCCAACTGTTGTTGTAGTAGTTGGAGTTCACGTCTGTCTGCTTGGAGTAGAACACGCCAACACTGAACTGTATAGGACGCTTACCGCCAAACCAGCCAGTGGCATACGACATGTTGTAGGCCTGATAATACGTACCGTTGGTCTGCGCACTCAGTGAAAACTGTTCACCGTCGCCTATAGGCATGATACCGCGGTGTTCCTTGTTGCGATTGAAAAGGTTGGCCATTGAGAAGTTGTTGAGTTTCAAGCCGACCTTACCAATGACACCCGTCTGTCCCCAACCGAGTGAGAACTCCACCTGGTCGTTTGACTTCTGCTCAAGGTTCCAGTTCACGTCTACCGAGCCGTCATCTGTGTTTGGCTTGATATCTGGATTTACTTTCTCTTGGTCAAAGTGTCCCATGGAGGCAATCTCGCGAGCCGAACGCATCAGGGCATCCTTAGAGAACAAGTCACCCGGCTTGGTGCGCAGTTCGCGTCGCACAACCTTCTCATACAGTCGGTCGTTACCGGTAATGCGCACATGCGAGATATGCGCCTGCGGTCCTTCCATTATACGCATCTCAAGGTCGATGCTGTCGCCATCCACATTCACCTCCACTGGGTCGAGCTGATAGAAGAGGTAACCGTTGTTCCAATAGGCATTGCCCACGGCATCGTCGTCTTCCGACAGACGTTTCTTCAGTAGTGACTGATTATACACATCGCCTTTCTGCATGGTGAGCAGACGCGAAAGATATTCTGTGCTGTAGACAGTATTGCCAGCCCACGTGATATTGCGGATGTAATACTTCTGTCCTTCCGTCAGATGCAGATACACGTCAACGTGTCTGCCGCCGTCGCCCACCACGCTGTCTGCCAGTATAGCTGCGTCGCGATAGCCATGCTCATTATACCACTCTATTATGCCCTGCTTGTCTTCCTTAAATTTCTCAGGGGTGAACTTGGAACTCTTGAAGAACGAGCGGAACTTGCCCGCCTCGTGCATTTTCTTTATCGCACCCTTTTTTATCAGGCCGCCCTTAAGTTCTGACTCAGTGAAATCTTTGTTACCGGTGATATATATGTTGCGTATCTTTGTCTTCTGCTTTTTGTCCACCTCGATGTCAAGTATGACGTGGTTCTTCTGCGTCACGTCGTCACGCTGGCGTATATTAATGTCAGCATTCTTAAAACCCTTGTCGGCGAAGTAGCGTTCCGCAAGGATTTTGGCACGCGCCAGCATGTTGGGCGTAACCTGCGCACCCTTCAGCAGTCCGAGTTTCTGGTCCATGTCCTCACGCTCCGACTTCTTGCTGAGACCGTAGTAATTCACCTCGCTCACACGTGGACGGGTCTTCAGATATATATGCAGGAAGATTGAATCGCCCACGATAGAGTCTGCTGCAATCTTCACGTCGGAGAACAGTCCATGCTTCCAATAGCGCTTCACTGCATCAGTGATGTCGTTGCCGGGCACGACAATGTGCTGACCAACCGACAATCCAGAAATACTCGTAAGCATATACTCCTCATAGTCCTCAACGCCGCTCACCCGCAGCGCACCTACTACGTATGGCTTCACCTGAGCCACGTAAGAGATGTCAGGGTTCACTATTCTCTCCTGCGCCCTGACGAGAGTAACGCACGCAGCAAACTGCACAGCGAGCAGTGCTGCGGCGGTCAGTATTCTTTTACAGAATGTATGTCTTGATATAATTCTCATTTCTTTTCTTCTTCTTCAATCTGCGCCTCCGTCTTGCCGTATCGTCTCTGCTTCGACTGGAAATCCTCGATGGCCTTGTGCAGCTGTTCCTCGTCGAAGTCGGGCCAGTATACGGGCGTGAAATAGAGTTCTGAGTATGCTATCTGCCACAACAGATAGTTGGATATGCGTTTCTCGCCACCCGTGCGTATGAGCAGGTCGGGATCCGGTTGGAATGCAGAGTCAAGGTGACTGCTGACAGTATCCTCGCAGATGTCGTCGGGATTCAGCTTGCCCTCAGCAGCTTCACGTGCAATCTTCTTCACGGCATCGGTGATTTCCCAGCGCGACGAATAGCTCAAGGCTATTGTCACCGTCATACGACTGTATGAAGCAGTCTCCTCCTCAAGTTCCTCCATGGCACGGAGAACATCCTCCGGTAGACGCTTGCGGTCGCCTATCAGACGCATTCTGACGTTGTTTTCATCAAACAGGTCGCGGCGCAGACTTGTCAGCACAAGTTTCATCAGTGCTGCCACTTCTGCCGGCGGACGGTTCCAGTTCTCAGTGGAGAAAGCATACAGTGTAAGATACTTCACACCCAGTCTGACACACTCCGCCGTAATCTTCCTGACGGTCTCCACACCGGCCACATGCCCCTCTGTGCGAATCTTGCCTTGCTCGGTGGCCCATCGCCCGTTGCCGTCCATGATGACGGCGATATGTTGCGGTATTCTATTTAAATCCATAATTTTAATGCACGATGCATAACTTCAATTCTTCAACCCTTCAATTCTTCAACTCTTCAATTCTTCAACTCTTCAATTCTTCAACTCTTCAATTTTTCAATTCTCCACCCCTTCCTACCTGTCTTTCATACATGTAGGACATTTTGCCGAGAAGCAGTATGCCAGACTGAGCATGAGCGTAGAATAGCAGTCGGTGTTCTTGAACAGTCCGTCGCTCTTCACGCGGTACGGGTCTTTCACTCCGTCTATCTGGTCTGTCAGCGAGAAGTGCATCTGCCAGTCAAGCGTCAGGTTCACTCTGTCCTTTATTCTGTATTTCACTCCGAAACCCAGCGGCACGTTGGCCGATACTACACGACGCGTAGTGCTCTGCGGACGCGGATTGGAATAATCCCTCATGCCCGTCTTGCAGCCCACGTAGGTCAACCCCACGCCCAGTGCCACGAACGGTGCCACGCGCTTGGCTCCACGGTAATCCTTGCCAGTGCCGAATGCCCAGAAGTTATATTCATACACCGCCGACAGGTCGCCAAGCGTGTTATTGAAGTCATAGCCTCCCGTGGCATCCAAGTCGGGATAGTCGGTCATGCCCTTGTCATACGAGCCTTTTGCCCTGGTATACATTCCCGATATCCTCACCGCCGACCGTGGGTTGATAATCTTACGAAACACCACTGCACCCGCCGGCTGCAGGTTGCCCATCAGTTTGCTGTTGAAGTCGCCGTAGTATGTGGTGGCTCCTGCGCCCACGCCGATGTCATAGCGATACTCCACGTCATCCTGCGCCATGCTTTCCATTGCGCAAAGCATGAGGACTACTGCCATGCCAAGTCTGCCAAGTATGTAGCGTGCTACTTGCTCCACGCCTCCTTGTTTCTGCGGCCACGCCATATCTGTCCGGCTTTTGTATCACCGTCAGAAGCGTTTCCGTCGCTTATTACATATATATATCCGTTTCCGTCGCTAACTACTGCCGCCGCATCCGTCGCAGCGAATCCCGCAGGCAGCGTCAGTCCCGTCATTGAGTGCCATGTGACACCGAGGTCTGGCGAATAGTATAACTTTGAAAACGGCTCTACGCTGCCATACACAGGCTTGCCGCCCAGTGCCACGATGCCGTCGGCATAGTATGTTGCACTGAGTTGAGGCATGCGGGGCAACATGAATGTATGGTTGTTCCAGGCGTTGTTCGTATAGAACCACACTTGTTTCTCCATAGGGTCAACCACCTTGTTCCACACCGCAGCCAGCGTGTCCTTGTCGCCCTCTTCCAGTTTTCTGTTCGCTACTATTGTCACGCGCTGTATGTCAGAGTTCGTGCGTGCTACGGTATTTATGAAGTTTATGTCGGCGTATGGCAGACATGCGTCATTGTTAATGTATGATGCAATGTCGCTTTCTGTGTCGTCAGGATTCCATGTTGCTCCTTCGTCTGTCGACACGAGTATCTTGCCCGTCTGCCCCAAAGCATACAGCTCGCCGAGCAAACGGCTGCCGCCTGTATCCTCGCATACCGTTCCGCCCACGATTGTATGCAGTCCGTTTCCACGGCTTGCCTCCGTCCATGCACTGCCGTCAGTAGAACTATACAGTACGTCGTCATTAAGTAACCATACGTGTCCGTCGTATACGGCAATCGAAGCATCGGGCTTGAGAGATGGCTCAACTCCATCCACAGTACATTCCGTCCATGTGTTGCCATCGGACGAGGTGAACAACCGTGACTTCTCGTCGTCCGCTCCAAGAACATACAGTCTCGACTGCTGGCTTACGGCCTTTATGTGCTTGAACGAAGCAAGTTCAGCAGCTATTCCAGAGTTTACTTCCGACCATGTAAACGAATCGGCATACTCCTTATGCACACGGATGTTCACCGTATAGTCGTTCACGCAGGTGCCGTCGCCTGAGAACAGTCTCAGTGTGCGCTCCTGCGACAGGTTTACCGAGTCGGTGGTAGAATAGAACGTATACAGTTCGTCGTCAATGTTTTTCCATGCTGCTACTCCGCTGTTCAATGTAGTGATTGTTACGAGTATTGCACTTAGGTCGGTGCCCACGGGCAGCGAGTCGGTGTTGTATATCAGACGGTTCTTCTGATCTACATGCAGTGGGAAAGTTGCAGCACTGTATGTGTAAGTGTATGTGCTGTCGGTGCCGTCGGACTTTTTCACCGTGCGTCGGCATTTGGCTGTGCCCAGTTTTATCGACGTGACACACGCATCGTCGTAGGTCTGTATCTGGCTGCTGTTCTCTGTGCTAAGGCATGAAGACAGTGCACACGCAACGGTTATCGATACCAGTGGCAGTGTTATTCTTATTGTCATTTCCTGTGATGCAAGAATAAAAAAATACGTTTTTAATTTCGAAATCGAGTGCAAAATTACTCATAATTTCTCAAATATCTGCAATTTTCCTCTGTTTATTATGATTATTTAATTAAAAAGTGAAAGAGTGAAAAAGCGGTTTTTCCGCTTTTCCACTCTTTCAAAGTGATGTTTACCTTAATATTTTATGCCTCCGTAAGTATGTATTTTGGTGAAGGACCATACTGGTTTGTCTCCTTTGCACCGTCCTTGATAGTCCAGATGAGTATCACGATGGCGAAGATACAGTTAACCAAAGGAACGAGAGCAAGCAGCAACCACCAGCCGCTCTTGCCGATGTCATGCAGACGGCGGCAAGCCACGCCAAGTCCTGGCAGCAGCAGTACCAGTCCGACGATACCACATACAATCATCAGCATCATGAATGTAGAGTCGGCAGCCTCTGCCTGTGCGGTCAGGGCGTTCATCTTCTCCTGGTCGAACACGGCCTCCATAACCTGAGACTCGAGGTCGGCCTTCACTGTGAGCTTATAGTTCACTGCATAGTAAACCAAGCCAGACCAGATGTAGTTGAGCACAGCAAACCACCAGTACTCAGAACGGCGAGCGCGTCCAGTGAAGCAACAATACTTAGAGAAACAATTCTTGATTGCCTGTACGAATGACAGGGTTGGTGTAGATACGTAGTTTTCCATTTTTTTTTTTGATTTTGTTTGGTTGAATTATAAGTGATATGTAAATATTCTTCGATATTTGTCTGGGTTACTGCCTACAAAGTTAATAACTATTTACCAATTTTTACACAAAAGTGATGTAAATTGCCTTGTTTTTAATTTTTATTAACCTTTTAGGTGCTTTCTGCAGCTATTCAGCGAATATTCATTTCGTTATTGGCTGAATTTATGAATTTTTATGGTAGTTTGTAGTGCTTCTCAGAGATTAAATTTGTGAACAAATGACGCATGACTTTTTGACTCAAAATAGAGGTTAAAATCTGTTAATTTCGGTATTTTTCGATTTTAAAAACCTTCAATTTTTCTTTTTTAATTGTAATTAGTACCTGATTACAGTGCTATTTGATTGTTTTTACAGTGTAATTAGCACCTCATTAGGGTGTAATCAAGGCCTGATTACATGGTAATTGGGGCCTGATTACAATTCGGGCGGGCAGCAGAGAAACGGATTTCTTGCTTATGTTGCTGTGGTACAGCAACATACTTGGCGGTCGAAATTTTGGCGTATTTGAAAGCAAAATTAAAGTTGGTGATTTCTATCGCAAGGAATCGCCACTTAAATACATGTTTTCTGCTCCATAGAATCTTGTAATTTATGCTTTACCACACATCGCAACTTTGGCGTGCCGATGACTCTGCCGGGCATGACGGCAGCGGCAGTCCGTTGACCGTTGAACGAATGAAATGGCAGTCTTCTGTGTTGAAGAGATAATAAGAACGCGTGGCGGTGCCTACATGGAAGTCGCTAACCTTGATGTCGCGTATGGCAAAGGCGGTGTTCTTTTCTGTGGGCGACACAGAAGGAACGTCCCCGTCGCCATGCACCGGCACACCGGGACCGTCATAATACACCCCGTAGCCGTCGGCATGAGCGGCACTCACGCGGCTGATGCGGAAATGCTCATACTGAGCCGGGTAATTGCCTCCGCGATAGCCGAAATAGTTAGTCTCGAAACGCAGCACGGCACCTTTGGCAGACGTTATCGTGATGCTGTCGACAAACACGTTGCGTATGTAGCCGCCACGGTCAAGGTTCGACTTGAAGAGCAGCGCATTCTTCACGTTGCCAATCTCCACGTTGTGCATGTATATGTTCTTCACGCCGCCGCTCATCTCCGAACCTATGCAGAGTCCGTTACACTCAGAGTAGAAGCGGCAGTGGCGTATCACTATGTTCTCCGACGGTATGCCCACCCTGCGGCCGTCAGCATCACGCCCTGCCTTGATTGCCACGGCATCATCGCCTGTGCGGAAGGTGCAGTTTTCTATCAGCACGTTGCGCGACGACTCTGGGTCGCAGCCGTCGTTGTTTGGCGAATGGCTGTCGATGGTTACGTTGCGCACGGTCACGTTGTCGCAGTATACGGGGTGTATGCACCAGAACGGAGAGTCCTTCAGCGTGATACCGCTGATTAGTACACGGCTGCAACCGTAGAACTCAACCGCACACGGTCGCAGGAACGTGCCGCTGCCAAACACGCGTTCGCTGCCCTCTGCGTCGCCAAGTGCACGCAACCGCCTTACGTCGGGCATCTCCACGGTCTCACCATGAGTGCCGTGTGCGTTTTCCTCAAATGTCTCCGTGGCGGCGGTCATGCCCCAGCGTGCCATTTCCCTGCTGCCTTGTGCGTCGATGGTGCCGCTACCCGTTATCGCTATGTTGGCGGCACCGTTGGCATATATCATGGCAGAACGTCCCATGAGGTTGGTACCCTCCCAGCGGGTCTGTACCACAGGCAGGAAATCATCAGCCCTGCCACTGAACTTCAGCAGTGCCCCTGATTCAAGATGCAGTTCCACACCCGACTTCAGCACCAATGAACCACAAAGCAGATATGTGCCGGAGTTGACCACGAGCGTACCGCCGCCCTTCTTCGACAGTTCGTCTACCGCCGACTGCAGCGCAGGCAGTGCATCAGCTTCTGCTGACGGCAAAGGGTTGACAGATGCAGAACGCTTGGGAATGTCAACATTCTGGAATGTGCTGACGAGCGAATCGGTATCCATAGCCATTGACATGCCGGCATAAAGCAGGAGAAGCAACACAGAAGACAGCTTTTTCATCTTTGTTTCTTTTTTATTGGTGTAATTGTAATCCGAGGTACAAATTTACACATAAATTTCGTTACGGCAAAAGAATAACACTGCTTTTTCTTGTTTATTTGCAATAAAATAATTAATTTTGCACATTAATATTAAACCCACGGCACTTATAATCATCTAAGGATGTGAATCCTGACAACACAAACAATAAGGTATATAAGAAAAAGACCATATTCAAGGTAATGAAAAGACTAATCATTTTGTTCGCTGCCGTGCTGGCAGCTGTGGGAGCCATGGCACAGGGTACCGTGCGTGGCAAGGTGTTAGACAAGAAGACATCAGAGGCTCTGCCGTTTGTCAGTGCAACTCTTACATCAGAGAGCGACACCACGTTTGTGACAGGGTCGCAGACTGACATTGAAGGAAACTTCATCATCAAGGATGTGAAATACGGAGCCTATACGCTTCGCCTGACCTACGTGGGTTACAAGGACGTGACGCGCCGCGTGGTACTGTCAGAGCACAAGGCTTCTGAGACTTTCCACGCACTGCACATGGCTGAGGATGCCACACTGCTTAAGGAGGTGCAGGTGACGGGACAGCGACCAACGATGAAACTCGAGGTTGACCGCAAGGCATTCGACGTGGCCGGCATGGTGACGAGTGCCGGACTGTCTGCTTCGGAACTGTTGGAGCAGATTCCGAGTGTCGACGTTGATAACGACGGCAACGTGTCGCTGCGCGGCAACAGCAGTGTGGAGGTGTGGATAAACGGCCGCTCAAGCGGACTGACGAGCGACAATCAAGCACAGTTGCTGCAGCAGATTCCTGCCGAGAGCATTGAGCGCATTGAGGTAATCGACAACCCGTCGGCCAAGTTCTCCGCAGAAGGCTCGTCGGGCATCATCAACATTATACTGAAGAAAGACCGCAATGCAGGATACTACGGTTCGGTGCAGGTAGGTGCCGACACGCGCGGCGGTGCAAACACATCGTTCAGCATAAACTACAACTCTACGAAGTTTGACGCCTTCGCTAACATTGGCTATCGCCACCGTGAGAACAAGGGCATCAACGAGAGTGAGCAGGACAACCTCGTCAATGGCATTGCCAATTCTTACGAGCGTCACTATACGACCAACTCGCAGAGGGGCAACAACCTCTTCTCACGCGCTGGCTTCACATGGCACATGACGGAGAAGGATGACCTCGGGTTAACAGGTATGCTCATGGCGGGAAAAAATAAATCCAACTCCTCTACACCTTATTATTATGGAGTTTACACCGCAGCAGGAGAACAGTTGACGCGCACGCAGTTGCGCAACACCAGTTCGAGCGGACCGATGAGGTTCTACTTTGTTGAGTTCAACTACCGCCATAATTTCACTGAGCGTCATTTCCTTGACTTCACCGCAAGCCACAACAACTGGAAGGCTGACAACGATAACGTCTATCAGGACAGCACATGGTATGAAGACGGAGTGACCGACTACAATGTACGCTATCAGAGCAGACCATTAGATATAAAGAACCGCCACACCGACATACGACTGCAATATGAGAATCCGGTGACCGATGATTTCAAGGTTGAGGCAGGATACAACGGCAGCCTGTCGCACGAGAACACCCCACAACGTTCTTACGAGGCAAACAACTGGAACGGCGTGAATCTCGTGGAGGATCCGAATTACTTCAACCACTTCATCTACGACAATGACATACATGCCATGTATCTCACCCTGTCATACAAGTTGAATAAATTCAGCGTAATGGGTGGCCTTCGCGGTGAATACTGGCACATCAACACCGAGTCGTTCACATGGCAGCAGGAGCATGGACTGGCAGAAAAGGACGCTCCGTTCAAGAAGGACTATTTCCAGCTGTTCCCCTCGGTGTTCATGACCTATCAGATAACGGAGACACAGCAGCTGCAGCTGAACTATGCACGCCGTCTGCGTCGTCCTTGGGGAGGCGAGCTGAACAACTTCCGCAACACCAGCGATGCTTCCATCGTGTCGTTTGGTAATCCGCTGCTTACGCCGGAATACTCCAATTCGTTTGCACTGAATTACCTGAAGACGTGGCCACAGCACTCTCTGCTCGTGTCTGCATACTACCGTCCGACAACGGATGTGATACAGCGAATAAACTATCGCAATACTACCGACGGCCTGATGTACAGCACTCCGCAGAATGTGGCACGCTCTACATCAACGGGTCTGGAAATCACGGCAAAGAACAAGTTGTGGAAAATCCTTGACCTGACAACAAACGTCAATGCCTACTACTATAAGATAAACTCATTCAACTATGAGATAGACGGACAGACGGTAACAGGCGACGGACGCGACAACTTCACATGGAACGCACGCCTGATGGCATCGCTGCGCCTGCCATACGACATCAGCGTGCAGGGCAGTTTCAGATACAACTCAAAGCAGACTCTGGCACAGGGACACCGCCCAGCCACATACGGACTGGACCTCGGAGCAAAGAAGAACTTCATGAACCGCAAGTTCACCATTGCCGTCAACTGCCGCGACGTGTTTGACAGCCGCAAATGGGAGACCTTCACTGAGAGCGATTCCTTCAGTCGCCACCAGACAAACAAGCGTCGCAGCCGCACGGTGCGCTTCACGCTGACATGGAACTTCGGCAACAACAAAAACAACAACAAGAGAAGACCAGACGGCCAGCAGGAGGATGACGACGACAACACCACAGCCAACAGTGGTTACGATAACGAGATGTAAAAACAAGAATGAATGTAAAGAAACGTAACAGATACATATTAATTATACTCACGGTAGTCATACTGCTTATATTGGCAGTATGGCTCGTGTGGTTTCTTAAGCCCGTCAGCAAAGAGGAACTGCAGCGCACCGACACCGTTGTCATGACTGAGACACGCTATGTGGTCATGGCAGACAGCGTTGAGATATTCTCTTTCTCCACACCGCGCGGTGACACCCTGCTCAACGACATAGTGGATGCCAGGAAACATCTGAAGCACAAGGAGCACGGCAATGTTAACGCACAGTGGGTTAGACGCTGGCTGCTGCTGCCGCACAGTGGAGGCACACTTGCAGTAGAGGCTTTTGACACGGCAAAGATATGCAAGTATAACAGTGACCAGGTCATGACACTGCTCAGGCGTGAGGCACTGCACATAGAGAACCTGCTGCATCTGGCCGACGCACAGAAGAAAGACATTGACTACTTCGCGAAGACGCATACCGTGACCGACAACGGTTTCGACATTGTGGCGCGCTACGGTGAGGAACTAGCCACGAACGAAGACTCTGTCACCACTGCGTCGGCACTGGTGGAAAAGGCTCTGTGCGGCAAGAAACTTCAGATTCGCCTTGACCGCCGCTATTATATAGAGTCATATCTGGGACGCATAGAATGTACGCCAGTAAGGAGCAACGACAGCATACTGACACTGCGCATAACCCCAAACAAGCAGCAGGAGGACATAGAGATAGAACGCGGCATCGGCACACGCATAGTACACTCACGATTGACCGCAGAGTCTGCAATGCATCGGCTGGCCATGCGCAGAAGAAAACCCCTTCCGCTTCATGCAACGCACATTGACAGCATCGGTACCTATACAGGCAAACGCGACTCTGTGGACATGCCTCATGGCTATGGCAGGTTTGTGTCACGGCAAGGTGAGTTCTATGAGGGCGAATGGGTGCACGGCAAGCGCGAAGGCGTGGGCTTTACCATCATACCGGGCGAGAAACTGCATCTTGGTGAATGGAAAAACGACCGTTTCCTTGGTGAGCGCATTACCTACACGCCAAAGCGCATATACGGCATAGACATATCGCGCTTCCAGCATGAGGAGGGACGCAAGCGCTACAACATAGACTGGCGCAACCTGCGCATCACGTCGCTCGGCAAACTGTCGAAGAAGAAGATAGACGGCAGGGTGAACTATCCCGTAAGTTTTGTATACATTAAGGCTACGGAGGGCATAACAGTCAAGAGCAAGTATTTCGCTGCCGACTATGCTGCCGCCCGCAAATATGGCTATCGTGCAGGAGCATATCATTTCTTCTCGATAACGTCGCCTGGAGCCAAGCAGGCTGACTACTTCTTGAAGAACAGCCGCTACATCAAAGGCGACCTCGCACCGGTGCTCGACGTGGAGCCCACTGATGCACAGATACGCAAGGCTGGCGGCATAGAGGCGGTATTCCGCAACATACGCGCATGGCTCAACGTGGTGGAGCAGCGCAGGGGAGTGCGCCCGATACTCTATATCAACCAGGGTTTCGTAAACAAATATCTGCCCAAGGCTCCTGACCTGAAGAAAAAGTATGAGGTATGGATTGCCCGCTACGGAGAATACAAGCCTGACGTGAAACTGGTGTACTGGCAACTGTGTCCCGACGGCAAGGTGAACGGTATACACGGCGACGTGGACATCAATGTTTATAACGGATTTTCATTTTAGGTGAAATATAAAACAAAAATGCAAGAAACAAGACAAAACCGCATCAGCAGACTGCTGCAAAAGGAGCTCAGTCTGATATTTCAAAGCCAGACACGCCAAATGCACGGCGTAATGGTAAGTGTGACACGTGTGAAGATTTCGCCCGACCTCGGCATCTGCACCGCATACCTCAGCATATTCCCCTCAGAACGCGGAGAGGAACTGCTGGAAAACATTCGCAAGAACACTGCGACGATACGCTATGACCTCGGACAGCGCGTGCGCAACCAACTGCGCATCATACCCGAACTGCGTTTCTTTATTGACGATTCGCTCGACTACCTTGAGCACATTGACGAACTGCTGAAGGGGTAGGGCACGGTTTATTTCAGTTGCAGCGTAAGCGTATTGTCAGCGTTTACGTGCTTGCGCGTACCTACATAATTATACATGATGCTGCTTATAAAGTCTGACGCACGCTTATAAGGGCCGTCTTTCTGCTGCCGCAGCGTGTTCAGTTTGATGGCATTATACATCACCATGTGGCTGATATACTTATCAGTCGCCGTCATACATTCCGTATAGATATCCTTTGGCTTGTGGCCTGTCTCATCACCAGCAGACAGGGCGCACAAGGCCTTGTTGTATGATGTGGCGAGATACTGGTAGGCTTCATTCATGTCTATCTTCACACCCTGTATGCGCGGGACATACAGCTGCACCATGTAGCGCAGGCGGTCTTGCTCACGTTTGGCAAGGTCGGTCTGCGGCCATTGTGTCGGTTTGTTGCCAAACATCGTGGCAGAAGTGATGCGCAGACGGCCGGTGCCCACATTCAGCGACAGACGGCGGAATGGACTGGGGAACCCTGCCAGCGAACCTGTCGACACGTCGGTGAGTTTGCCGTGAAGCGTCTCTACGTCAGTGACTGACTGAATGTGATAATGTCCTGTCAGCACGAGGTGTATGCCTGAGCGCGTAAGAGTTTGCTGCACATCGCGCAAGGACGGCAGACCTTTCAACTTCTCCATGTTAGTCATGGCTGTAGGTGCAAAATAGTCCTCCTGATTGTGATGCTGCATTATCTGATGGTGGGTCATGGCAATGACCAGTCGTCCCTCGGCACGTGCAGAACCCGCAGCACGCTCAAGCCAGTTGAGGGTGGACTGCCACAGGCGGCCATGCACATAACGCGACTTGTTCTTATTGGGAATGTTTGTGTTAAGACCAACGATTGCAAGTCCTTGCATCGGATAACAGATGTATGACCCTGTCACCGAATCCATTGATATGGCTTCAGCATATCCGAAATCCTTATATATCTCACGGAATTCCTGTTCGCTGACTGTCGGCACGCGCTCAGACTTAGTGCCATGATAGCCGTATGCCAGCGGGTTTTCCATGTCATGGTTGCCGGGAATTACATATACCTTTGTGCCTTGTGCCTCTATTTCCTTCAGTCTGCCCGCCACGTAGTCGTGTGAAACACGCTCGCCGTCTTTTGTCAGGTCGCCGGGTATGAGCAGCAACTGTGGCTTCTCTGCCAGCACCTTGCTTACGAATTGGTCAAACAGCTGTTGGCTGGACTCATTCACTTTCAGGTCGCGTTGCAGTGAACTGAGGAATGCCTCACCGTAAGGCACATCAAAAAGAGAGCGTTCCATCACATGGGGATCGCTCATCACCATCATCTGAACCTGCTGTGCCTTTACAGAGAGCGCACACAGCACCAATAACAAAAGAACTAATTTATTTCTCATAGCATTTCATTACAATTCCGAATTTAGAGCGAATATCACACTTGAGTTAAATCCAGTGATGCGTCGCAGTATTCAAGTACCGCCGGACGGTGTGTTATGAATATCACAGTGTGGCGTCGGTCTGCAAGTATATTGCTCAGCAATTGACGTTCGGTGTGCTGGTCGAGAGCACTGGTGGCCTCGTCAAGCACAAGCAGCGTGGCAGCCTTGCGCAACAGCGCACGGGCTATGCAGATGCGTTGAGCCTGTCCCTCGCTCAGACCGCCGCCATGCTCTGAGACCACAGTGTCAAGTCCGTCGGGCAATTCACGCACGAACCCTGCACACACTTTGTCAAGTACGGCATACATATCCTCGTCAGTGGCCTCGTTGTCGCCAAAGAGCAGGTTGTCGCGTATGGTACCGCTGAGCATCGTGTTGCCCTGCGGCACGTATATAATATTACAGCGCGTGAGAGGAGAAACCTCATAATGCAATCCGCTTTCCTCATTATTATATATAAGTACTCTGCCTTCCGTCGGTTTGGTCAGTGCCATGACCATGCGCAACAACGTGGTCTTTCCTGCGCCGGTCTCACCGACAATGGCGGTGCACGTGCCAGGGCGGAAGTCAAAAGTAAGGTTGGCTATAATCTTCTGGTCTGGCTCATCAGGATAGGCATACGTCACGTCTTCAAGTCGTATGCCGCACACGCCCTGCAGCATAATCGGGTCGCCCTGTTCCTCAAGGGGCAGATCGTCGAAGTGCATCAAGCGTTCGGCTGCGGTGAACACCGCCACAAACTGCGGAGCAAGACGCGAGAGGTTGCGTGCCGGCTGTTGAATCTTATTTACAAGTTGCAGGAATGCTGCCATGCCGCCATACGTCAGCGTACCCATTGACAGGCGCACGGCACTCCATCCGAAAGTCAGGAGATAGCCAACAGCAAAACCAAGGTTCACTATGAAATTCGACAATACAGAGAAGCGCGTGCGGCGCACCACCTTACGGCGCAGTTCGCTATGCTGTTCCTCAAGGCGGCTGGTCATCATGTCCTCACCTTCAAGGGTCTTTATCAGCATACGGTTCTGCACAGACTCTTGAAGCATGCTCTGCACCTGACTGTCAGACTCCCTGACGTCGCGTGCCAAGCGGCGCATCTTCTTCATATACACCTTGCTGAGTACAAGAAACACTGGAAACACGCAGACTATTGCAAGCGCCAGCGTATGGTCCATAGAGAACAGGAAAAAGAATGCACCGGTAAACAATGCCAGCACCGACAGTGCATTAGGAAGTGTCTCTGCTACGAAATTCACCACCGTGGTAACATCGCTCTCCAAACGGTTGATGACATCACCGCTGTGCATCTGGTTGCGGCCGCGCCATTCAGAGCGCAGTATGCGGTCAAGCATCATCTGCTGCATACGGTTCTGCGCCTTCACACCGAGTATGTTGCGCACCCATACCGATGATATCGTCAAACCGAAATTACACAGTATAAGGCAGCCAATCAGCACAACAGAACTAATCACGCTGCCGTCAACATGATGCGAGGCTACGTCAATGGCATGTTTCACAGCCCACACCTGACCGAGACTCACGGCAACTTCCGAAAGTCCGATAATGGTATTGAGCACAGCCTGTAGCCTGTTGTATGAAGATGTGTGCCACAGCCACGACAATATCTTATGTGTCGAATGCTTTTCCAACCCTCAACTTAATCTTTCTACTTTAATCCCTTATCCTTAGTCTACCTTTGATCCATTCCCCACATCATCTTGTCGCGCAGTGTGGAGAAATAATGACGGTGGGCAAAGCGCACTATCCGCGTGCAGAACGGAGCCTTGCTGATATGCACGACAGTACCTTCATGCAGACTTGTAGAACGTCCGTCGACCGCAGCAAGGAACGAGTGGCTGCGGCTCTCTACCTTCAGCGTAATAACCGACGTGTCTGGCACCACTATCGGGCGCACGTTGAGACTGTGGGGGGCAACTGCCGTAAGACACAGCGTGCCTGTGCCGGGCGCTATAATAGGGCCTCCGTTTGACAAGCTGTAAGCCGTAGAGCCCGTAGGCGTGGTTACTATCAGTCCGTCAGCCTGATAGGTCATAACATATTCGTCGTCGATTGACGCACGGATTGAAATCATAGACGCATGGTCGCGCTTGAGCAGGGCGATGTCATTGAGGGCGTATGGTGATCCGACGATGCTGTCGCCGTCAGACGTCTCGATCTTTATCACAGAATGTTCGCGCACGTCATATCGTCCCTCAAATACCGCCGCCATTGCCTGCTCTATCTCTGATGGATTCACTCCGGCGAGGAAACCCAATCGGCCTATATTTACACCGATAATAGGAATGTTCTTGCCGCCAACGCGAGTAGCCGTCTTCAGCAAAGTTCCGTCACCGCCCATGGATATAGCGAAGTCGGCAGTGAAGTCATCACCGTCGAACACCCCGTCAACATTTATCTCCATACGCTGTCCGGACGTAATGAAGTTATAGAACGGACGGTCTATCAGCACTTCGGCCTCACGCTGCTGCAGAATGGCGATAATCTTAAATACAGCCTGCGATTTCTTTGCCTGATATTCATTGCCGAAGATTGCAAAGCGCAATTTCTTTTGTTTATCGTTGTCTTTCATTTCTCATGTCAGTTATGTCAATAACACGCTACTACGTTGCAAATTTACATATTTTTTCTGAATTACAAATCAATCATGTAAAGAATTTCCTGTTTCCTGTCCTGTCAGACGGAAATATTTGGTGAGAACCATGAGGGATATGAGGTCTTCGCGTTTCTTGTCTTGGAATTGCTTCACCCATTCATGGGCGTGCTCCACTATCGCCTTGGCTTCATCGGGATGTTCCTCATAATATGTGATGCGGTCTATGAGGTCGTGGTAGTCGTCGGCAATCTCAATGTAGTGATAGTTGGGAATCAGCCGTCCTTCCATGAACCATGTCTCGCAGGTGGGGCGAGGCATCACGGCCACGGAGTTCGATGACATCACCCACTTCAGGTTAGAGGCTACGTCATAGCCTTCAAGGCACATGATGTAGCGGTAGCGCAGGTGGTCAAAGATTGACATGTGTCCCGTGCTAACGAGGTCGCACCAGGGATGTTCCTTCCACATTTCGATGAAACGCTGACGCTCTACCTTGCCTCGTGCGTCGCCACGGAAAAGTATGGCGCATTGCTTCTGTTTCCAGTGGTAAGGGTCATAAATCCAAGTAAAGTGGCGCACCTTGTCCATGTTTAGCAACGTGTTGTTGTCTGGTTCGGAGGCTGGATGTATGCTGCGCGCCTTGCTTATCACAGGTTGTGGAAAGGTGTAGTCGCAGTCGCCGCCGAAGAAAAGCCAACGCAAGTGCTGAGGGAAGCAACGCACATATTCATGGGCATCGAAGAAATAGACACTGTTCATGCGCGAACCGTTGAAGTTACGTCGGTTGCTGTATGAAAGTTCGCCGATGGTCGGCGCATCGTCGGGGATGGTTGCTGGCAGTGCTGGCCGGCAGTAGTAGTCCACACGCTCGATAATGTGACTTTGCTCACTGGCTTGCAGAGAGTCAAACCACTTCATCATGCGCTTGCGCTTCATTTCGCACCACCAGTGTGGAACGAGAGTGCGCAAGTATGCTTTGGTGTAGTATGTGATTTTGCTGTTCTTTCGGGTGTGGCGGAAGTATGTGCACCACCACCTCAGCAGTGTGTCTTTTGTCATTGTGGCTGCATTTGTTTGAAGAACGCTTCAGGATTGTTGAAGAGTTCCACGTATCCGCGTAATGTTTCGTCATCGGTGGATTGCCACCACTTTATCTTCATGAGAATCTTTATCTGCTCATCACTGAAACGTTTCTTAATCAGTCTTGCAGGTACGCCTCCCACTATAGAATACGGCTCTACATCCTTGGTTACTACGGCACCTGCGGCTATCACAGCACCGTCACCTATATGCACACCGTCCAGTATCATAGCACCCGTGCCTATCCACACGTCGTTACCTATCTCAGTGTAGTAACCTGGGCAAGCATGACGTACTTTGTCATTGTATATCATGTGCGTGGCATAGGAAAAGCCAAAGGTGCTGGTGGCATCAGCGTAAAATGCCGGATGTGAAGATATGCACTCAAAAGTGGGATGATTGGCAAAATCTGTTTTTACAGCGTCAGCAATAGAACAGAAACGTCCTATCTTACAGCCCACAATCTTTGAATCTGCCTGTATGTATGTGCCATAGCCTATAAAGGAGTCGCGCACAACTGCACCACGGCATACTGTATTGTGTCCTTCAAACTGCGAACGGCGCACGATGACATGGCTGTCAAAGCGCACCTTAGGCCACAGTTTAAGTTTCTGCGGCAAACAGTCAATAGGCGACAAGGCTCGTCTCAACCGAGATATAAAATTCATGTGTAATACTTCAATCTTTCAACTTTTCAATTTTTCAACTCTTCAATCCTTCAATTTTTCAATCCTTCAACCCTTCAATTTTTCAATTTTTCGATCCTTCAACCCTTCCCGTGCCTCATGGAACGGCTGAGCGTGTTGCCGCAGATGATGGCCGGTATCACATACCAGTCATGGACATGAGGTATAAGCCTTAGTAGAATAATCAGTTTGTATATTGGGAAGAGCCAGTTGCTGTGGTACTTCTGATAACAGTACATTCCTGAGATGTAGCTCTCGCGGCGTGTTATGCTCTTTGCCTTGCGTGCGCTGCTGCCCTGCAGGTGCGTGAAACGATATGTTGGGTCAACCACGCAGTGCTTGCCAATACGTTTAAGCCGCATGGCCACGTCGTACTCTTCACTATAGAGAAACAGGTTGAGATCGAAACCACCGCATTGCCAAAACGTCTCTGTAGGAAACAGCATGAAAGCACCGTTGATGTTGTGGGCAGCAAACGGTTTGTCGTATAGTTTCTTTCTTGATGGATAGCGATGTGGAAACCACCGTTCGAGTAACCCCTTTGGTACGGTCTTCGTCAGAATACTGTTCTCATGGTTGAACGAACGCACAAAGTTGCCCTCGCCATCATACTGCTGGGGGGTGATGCAACCTGTGTCGGCATGATTTGCGAGGTAATCAACAAGAGGAGTGACGCAGTCCTCGGTGAGCACCACGTCATTATTAATGAAACAGAGGTAATTGCCATTGGCAAAGTTTGCACCAAGCATATTTGCTCCGCCGAATCCTGTGTTCTGCCGACTGCGTATAAGGCGGCAGCCATTAGGCAGGGCGTCAGCCAAGTGCTGCAGGTCAGCAGCCTGCGAGTTGTTGTCAACGACTATTATCTCATAGTCCGAAGCCTTCAGCCAACGGTGTATTGACTCTATGCACTGGAGCGTAATGTTGGCTGCGTTATAGTTTATGGTAATGAATGAAACCATATTGCAAAGGTCGCAAAAATAATTGATATGTGCAAGTTTAAGAGAAAAAAACTATGTTTTTCTTGGCAGTTTGCTCGGTTTTCTGTAACTTTGTAGTTAGAAACCCCAAATAGAGAAATAGAAAATCGTAAAATAGCAAAAGAGTGATACCAAAGATAATACATTATTGCTGGCTCAGCGACGAGCCCTTTCCACGCAAGATACAGAAATGCATGGACACATGGGCGAAGACGCATCCCGACTATGAGATAAAGCGTTGGAGTACGAAGAACTTCGACGTCAACAGCGTGCCATACGTGAAGGAGGCCTATGAGGCCCGCAAGTGGGCGTTTGCCGCCGACTACATACGCATGTATGCCCTATATACCGAGGGCGGCATATACCTTGACTCGGATGTGGTGTTGCTGAAGAAGTTTGACGAATTCCTTGACAACTCGTTCTTCTCAAGCATGGAGTATCATCCCACGCAAGTGGAGAAATGCGGCATGGCACAATACATAGATGCCGACGGCCACCGCACCGCCGACGTGTTTATTGAGGGCATACAGATACAGGCCGCAGTGATGGGGGCAGAGCAAGGCAGCGAGTTTGTGAAGGAGGTGCTTGAATGGTACAAGGACAAGCACTTCGTGAAAGAAGACGGCACGCTGCGCACTGATGTGTTGTCGCCGTATATCTACGCCCGTGTGGCAGAGAAACTGGGATTTGTATATAAAGACATCGACCAGCAGTTGCCCGGCAGGGTGCACATATACCCGTCGGAGACATTCGCAGGAAACAAACACGAGGTGACGAAGAACAGCTATGCCATCCACATGTGCGCCCACTCATGGCATCTGACACCGTGGGAGAAGATACGCAAGTTCTTCGGAATGTCAAAGAAACACACGCAGACCAAATGAGTTACAACAAAGAACGATACCATACGCTGAAACAACTGGCATACTACATCCTCTTCGGGGTGTGGTGGCTGGTGTCGCACCTGCCGCTGTGGTTCCTGCATGGTTTCGCAAGTTTCGCATCAATCATACTTTTCTATGTAGTGCGCTATCGCCGCAAGGTGGTGCATGAGAACATCAAGACATCGTTCCCGGAACTGTCGTCGAGAACACGGTGGATGATAGAGCGCCGCTACTACACACACTTCTGCGACCTGCTGATGGAAAGCGTGAAATACTTCTCCATATCAGAGAAGGAGATGAAACGGCGCATGAGGTTCAAGGGGCTGGAGCTTATAGAAGAGTCGTGCCGCAACGGAAGGTCGTGCGGTGTATTCCTCGGACACTATGGCAACTGGGAGTGGATAAGCAGCATGCCGCTGTGGGTAGACAAAGACCTGTGCACATGCACACAGCTGTATCATCCGCTTGAGAATTACGTCACCGACCAGCTGGTGCTATACACCCGCAAGCGATTTGGCGGCATCAATATCACTGCCGACAAGTCGATAAAGTACATGGTGAACTACATGAGGCAGGGCAAGCCGATACTCGTAGGCTTCATAGCCGACCAGGCACCGTTTTGGGACAATATATACTACTGGACGGACTTCCTGCATCACGAAACGCCGTGGTTTACCGGTGCCGAGCGCATCATGCAGAAACTCGACATGGATGTGTATTACCTTGACGTGCGCCGCATAAAGCGCGGATATTACGTGGCAGAATACAAGCGCATCACCACCGAACCTAAGAAGTGTGAGCAGTTCTGGCTGACGGGCGAATACTCGAAGATGCTTGAGCATACTATACGCCGCGGACCGTCATACTGGCTGTGGAGCCACCGCCGATGGAAACGCACCAAAGAAGAATGGCTAAAGATAACACATGGAGGACTCGAGCTGCGCTCGAAGAATTGAAGAATTGAAGAATTGAAAAATTGAAGAATTGAAAAATTGAAGGATTGAAGAATATATATAAAATATTTTTCTGCACATTTATTGTATGGACGTTAGTGGGAGTGCTGAGCAAAGTGCCGTTCCTGCTGATGTATTCCTCACAGATAGGCGATGCCGGTATTGGCGACTACCTGTCGGTGATATGGCATGGGCTGAGACTCGACATCGCCATTGCGGGTTATCTCACGCTGCTGCCGGGACTGCTGCTCATGGTTAGCTTGTGGTACAGAGGAAAGGTTCTGCGCTATCTGTGGCATGGATATTTCGCCGTAACGACATTGCTTTATTCACTTGCAATAGTATCAAACCTCGGACTGTACGGATACTGGGGATTTCCGCTTGACAATACCCCGCTGCTGTATGTGAAGACATCGCCGGCAGATGCCTTGGCAAGCATGACCACATGGCAGTTAATCATGGCACCGCTTGCAATAATACTTCTTGCAGCAGTGATATTCTACGCGTTTTACAGAATGTCAAGGTCTTTGTTTCATACAAGGAGACCATCGACGTGTTTTTCACTTTTCACTTTTCACTTTTAATCCTCACCGCACTGCTGATACTGCCCATACGCGGAGGAGTGGGCACCGGCACCAATCATACCGGCAGCGTATATTTCTCAAGCAACATAAAACTGAACCATGCAGCGGTGAACCCAGTGTTCAGTTTCATAGAGTCTGCATTGCATAAGGAAGAGATAGGCACGAAATACCGTTTTATGAAGGATGAAGAGGCTATGGCACTGTTTAAGGGCATGATAGCCACGGGCAATGACTCGTGTGTGGCCATAGGCAAGGCAAACGTGGTGCTGATATGCCTTGAGAGTTTTTCCGACACAGTGATGCACGTGCCCGGCGTAACGCCAAACCTGAACAGGCTGGCGGCAGAAGGACTGCATTTCAAGAATTTCTATGCCAACAGTTTCCGTACTGACAGAGCTTTGGTGTCAATTCACAGTGCACTGCCGGCGCAGCCAACCATGAGCGTGATGGACATGCCGCGCAAGAGTACGTCACTGCCTTCCATTGCCGGTACGCTGGCAAAGCACGGTTATAGCACCACATTCTATTATGGAGGCGACATAAACTACAGCAACATGAAGTCGTACTTCATGGGTACAGGCTTCCAGCGTGTAGTGTCAGACGTTGACTTTCCCAAGAAACAACATACAGGAAAGTGGGGTGTGGCAGACGGTCCGGTATATAATCGTATGCTTGCTGACATCAAGGCAGACAAGAGCGGCAAGCCTTTCTTCTGCAGTGTGATGACCGAGAGCAGCCATGAACCATTTGATGTACCGAACTATAACAGGATAAAATCGTCTTCTGTGCTCAATGCCTTTGCATATGCTGACGAGTGTCTGGGCAGGTTTATCGCAGAACTGAAGAAATTGCCGTGCTGGAGCAACACCGTGGTGATGATAGTGCCCGACCATATCGGCGCCTACCCAGAGATGATTGATAATTATGCACTGTGGCGGTATAAAATTCCTTTTATAGTGACAGGTGGGGCGATAGACAATACTATTATAGAAAAAAGCACAGATGTGGTGGGGGCACAGACAGACATCGCCGCAACACTACTGGGAATGTTGGGGATGGACCACAGTGACTTTACTTATTCAAAGAACTTATTTGACCCTGCGGCGCCTCATTTCGCATTCTTCACATTCCCTGATGCAATGGGGCTGGTGGAGGACAATGCCTATGTAGTGTATGACAACACGTCAGCCAAGATACATTCGGCAAGTGGCATTGGTACAAACAAACTCGTGGAGAAGGCGCAGGCATACCTGCAAAAACTCTATGATGACATAGAAAACATTGACAAACGATAGAACCATGAACTGTAAACTCTCCATAATAAGCCCTTGCTACGGGGCGCCTACACTACTTCGGGAACTGGTGCGCCAGATAACAGAGGCAGCAAGAGACATCACGCCTGACTATGAGATAATCCTCGTTGAGGATGGGTCGCCAGACGACAGTCGTGACATAATACGCTCCATCTGTGCTGACGACAGTCATGTAAAGGGTGTGTTCTTAAGCCGAAACTTCGGTCAGCAGCCAGCCATCAACGCAGGGCTTGACGTGGCACAGGGCGAATGGGTGGCAGTGCTCGACTGCGACCTGCAGAACCCACCGTCACATCTGCGGCCTATGTATGACAAAGCGCAGGAAGGCTATGACATGGTCTTTGCCAGCAGGCAGGAACGTCCCGACAATTTCTTCATGACCAAGGGGTCAAAGATGTTCAATCGCCTTATGACCTTCCTTACTGGAGTGAAGCAGGATGAAACAGTGGCGGAGTTTGCTCTCTACCACCGCCGTGTGGTTGATGCCATGAAGCAGATGGGCGACTATGTGCGCTATTATCCGTTGATGCAGCAGTGGGTAGGTTTCCGTACAGCCAAGGTGCCTGTACCCCACGATGAGCGCACCGACGGCAAGGAATCGTCATACTCTATGCGCAAGCGCGTCGAACTGGCAGTCACTACGTCGGTGGCATTCTCCACCAAGGCACTGCGCATGATAGTGTACTTCGGACTGACGATAACACTGTTGGCTTTGCTTGTGGCGGCATACCTTGCCATAAAGACAATAGTCACCGGCATAGATGTCAGCGGATGGTTTACGCTCTTCGTCAGCCTGTGGTTCATTGCAGGCATACTGATAAGTGTCATGGGCATCGTGGCTGTTTATATAGGAAACATATTCATGGAGGTGAAACACCGTCCCACATATATAATAGGAGAGATATGTCAGAAATCAGAAAACTAAGATACCGCCTGTTTTCATGGCGCAGCTATCCGAAACTGACGCCGTCGGCAGAACCCATCGATGTAGTGATTCCTATCATTGCAAAGGATTTGCGCATACTGCCTCTGTGCCTTGAAGGTGTCAGACATTGCGTGGCTAATAAAATCTGCAAGATTTATATTGTAGCCCCAGACCAGAAGGAGATACGCATGTTCTGCGATGAGCACAAGTTGGAGTTCGTTGACGAGTGTGCGGTATTCGGATATTCGCCTAAGTCACTCAATCTCATTACGGCCGGCGGACTTGATCGCAGTGGATGGCTGTTCCAACAGTTTGTTAAACTGTCGGGTAATGTTGGCACATGCCGCCATTACCTCTGCATTGATGCCGATCATGTGCTGGTTTATCCACACGTGTTCCTTACGAGCGAGGGCAAGACTGTGTTCTATCAGAGTTATGAGGAACATCTACCTTACTATGACATGATACAGCGATTGTTGCCAGGCATGGAAATTTCACGTCTGTCATACGTTGACCACAAGATGCTCTTCGACAAGCAGAAACTTGCAAAGCTTCAGCAAGCGATAAGCGAGAATGGCGGCGGCAAACCTTGGACGGAGGTTGTTCTTGACAAGATAGACCGTTCTACTCATGCTGGTTTTTCTGAATTTGAAACCTACGGTAACTTTGTTTCCGATGACGAAAAGGTTCTCCGACCATGGTTGCAGAAACGCCTGCCTTACAGTAAGATTGCCGATTACGACACACTGCGCCGCAGGTATGGTAGCAAACGCCGCTGGGCAATTACTTTTCCCGACTACATGAAACAGAATCAAAAATGATATTTGCAAGAGACAAAAGCCAGATGTGCAACAACCTGTTGCAGTTTGCACATGTTTATGCCTGGGCGCGTGAGCATGACCGCAGTGTCATGTCCATGCGATTCAGTTACAAATACCCGTATTTCAAGATACGCCACACTAAGCATGTTAGTTTTCCACTGTACTTGTTGGCAAAATATGCTGCTGCACTGCGTTTGCTTCCTACAGCCAACTACAAGCATATAGAACGCGACCTCGATCGTGAGGAGCAGAAGATTCTGCGCCATAAACATGTGGTAGTGAGTGGTTGGTATGCACGCTGGTATGACCTCTTCTTGAAATACCGCAGCGAAATCTGCGACCTCTTCACTATCGACGAGGCTTTGACGAAACCTGTCAGCGAACGGATGTCAGCGGAAGAGGCCTCAGTCAATGGTGAGTGCATCAGGCTTGGTGTTCATATCAGGCGCGGTGACTACAAAGAATGGGGTGGAGGAATGTATTATTATGAGGACGATGTGTATGCCTCTTACATAAATGCCTTTGCACGAACGATGCAGGGAAAAACCATAGAGGTCTATCTTTCTACAAACGACCCACAGGTCACTGCTGAGACTTATGCTAAACTGGTTCCTTCTCCTGCCGTGCATGTTCATCTCCTTGGTGGCAACGCTGCCGAAGACCTCTTCATGCTGTCTGAGTGTGACTATATCATTGGACCGCCTAGCACATATTCACTCGTGGCAGCAATGTACCGCGACATACCGCTTTGCCGTATGGACCAGACAAATGCTGAAACCATGTCGTTGGAGGATTTCAAACTCTTCGATTACTGGTTTCGCAGGATAGTATAAATTTTTGGGGAGTGTATATAAATAGAAGACAACAGAGACAACTATGACAACATCTGCATGGCAGTAAGTGATGTTTGTGAAAGAGTTGTTCCAGTTGTCCTGAGTCGTCTTAAAAATAAGAAGGAATAGAAGACAACAGAGACAACTATGACAACATCTGCATGGCAGTAAGTGATGTTTGTGAAAGAGTTGTTCCAGTTGTCCTGAGTCGTCTTAAAAATAAGAAGGAATAGAAGACAACACAGACAACGATGACAACATCTGCATGGCAGTAAGTGATGTTTGTGAAAGAGTTGTTCCTGTTGTCCTGAGTCGTCTTAAAAATAAGAAGGAATAGAAGACAACACAGACAACGATGACAACTTTTGTGAGAAATAAATTGTTATTGTTGTTGTTTAGAAAATGATTATTGTAAGTAATTATGATTGACATAACGGTAATGAAAACACTCATGTATGATGTCATTGGAGCCATACATAACGTACATAAGGAATTACGTGCCGGTTTGAATGAGTATTGCTATCAGGAAGGATTACAGATAGAACTCGCCGAGCAGGAAATACCCTTTGTACGTGAATTGTCATTCCACCCTGTTTATCATGGTAAGCCCATGGATGCAGAGTTTCGTGTTGATTTCCTGTGTAAAGACAATATAATCGTTGAGTGTAAGGCTGTTTCGGAACTTATAGATGTACATAGGGCACAACTTTTCAATTATCTGCGTTTGTTGAGGAAACCCTGTGGTATTCTTGTCAATTTTGCTCCTAATTTCGCAACTATCGAACGCTACCTTTATGATGCAGAAACAAACAATATATTAGGTATGGATGGGCATGTAATACAGCCAGGATGTTAGATAGAAGACAACAGAGACAACGATGACAACCTCTGCATGACGGAAGTGATCTGTGAAAAATGTTGTCCTCGTTGTCCCCTGTTGTCTTAAAAGCAAATAGGAATAGAAGACAACGCAGACAACAATGACAATATCTATATTACAGAAGTGATGTGTGGAAAATGTTGTCCTCGTTGTCCCCTGTTGTCTTAAAAACAAGAAAGAATGAAGACAACGCAGACAACATCTATATTACAGAAGTGATGTGTGATAGAAAGTTGTCCTCGTTGTCCCCTGTTGTCTTAAAAGCAAATGGGAATAGAAGACAACGTAGACAACAATGACAACCTCTACATGACGGAAGTGATGTGTGGAAAATGTTGTCCTCGTTGTCCCCTGTTGTCTTAAGAGCAAATAGGAATAGAAGACAATGCAGACAACAATGACAACATCTATATTACAGAAGTAATGTGTAAGAGAAAGTTGTCCAAGTTGTCCTGAGTTGTCTTTAAAATCAAAAAATAAACCTTTAAAACACTAAACAACATGATTATTTCAACAACCCCGCAGATTGAAGGCCACACAATTCGTGAATACAAAGGTGTGGTGACAGGTGAGACCATCATCGGTGCTAATTTCGTAAAGGACTTCTTTGCCGGCATCCGCGACATCATCGGCGGCCGTTCAGGCAGTTATGAGAAAGTGCTCATCGAAGCCAAGGATACATCGCTGGCAGAGATGCAGCAGCGTGCAATGGAACTTGGAGCCAATGCCATCGTAGGTGTTGACATCGACTATGAAACCATCGGCCAAAACAACTCCATGCTGATGGTAGCCACCAGCGGCACTGCAGTTGTTATCGGCTGAGACATTTGGACTGTGCAGGCGTCTCTTGGTATCGCTATACGCTTATCTTGACATCGCCAGTCTGAAGCCGACAAGGTCACGGCGGCGGCGCTGGTCATACATGAAACGGTTGGTTGAGCGGCAGTAGCGTGCGTAGCAGTCGTGGCCTCCGCCGCGTATTACATGGAAGTTGCTTGACTGCTTGCCGCCCGGTGTCTTGCTGTACCAGTCGCTGCACCACTCCCACACATTGCCCGACATGTCGTATAGTCCAAGTTCATTGGGTTTCTTGCTTGCCACAGGAGCATGATAGATGTTGCGTGAGTCAAGCGTATAGTTGGCTACTTCGCTAATGTTGTTGCTGCCAGAATATATGTAGCCCTTTGACTTGCGTCCTCCGCGTGCGGCATACTCCCATTCCGCCTCGGTAGGCAGACGGAAATGCTGACCTGTCATAGCATTGAGCTTGGCGATAAACTCCTGGCACATGTCGTAGGTAACATATTCCATTGGCAGTTTACTGCCTTTCTGCCTTGCTCGGTTCTTGCCCATGACGGCTTCCCATAGTTCCTGAGTCACTTCGGTCTCTCCAATGTAGAAGTTGTTTACAATGACCGAATGGCGCACCTCGTCGGCATCGGCAAACTTGTCGCCGGGCTGTGCACCCATGGTGAACCGCCCACCCTGCACGAATTTCATATTGAAGCATACGCCCTTGACGTTAAACACACGCGTCATGGGCGTTTTCTTTTGTGCCATGGCATTGGTGGCAAACAGCAGCGCAGTCAGCAGCATGGCCGTCTGCATCTTCGGCACTTTGTTTTTAATGCGTGGCCCTACAGCCCACCACAGCACGCTGAGCCATGCCACAAAGAAGGTATACACGTCAAGCCAGAAAGTCTGGTGAACGTAGTTGTGCAGCCATGCCGGACACAGAACGTCGGTAGGCAGTATGCCGAAGTTTATCACCAACAGCCAGAATACCGTCCAGTCGAACCATGTGCGGTGTTCGCGCAACCAGAATGCCATGGCATAGAATGGCAGGGCAATGATATATGTATGTGTTTCGGGGCAGTCGCTGAACAGTATCATAAAACCTGTAAGCACCGCCAGTGCCTCGACGCGGAAAGAAAAGTCCTTCCAACGCTTGTAGCGCACGAAGAACAATATGCCGAGCAGTGCAAACACTATCATCTGCACCATGCGGTAGTTTGGCAGCAGATAAGGCTTCAGTCCGCGTGCGAAGAGTATACCGATGAAATCAGAGTCGCTGTGATGACTTGCTATCATGTCGAACATCTGCTGATAAAGCACGAATGGATTGTCGAAGTTTGTATTTACCAGCGGCAAGCATATCAGCAGAGCACCAAACACCGCTGCCAGTGCAAGGTTGCGCCATGTCTTGGGATAGCATAGCAGCAGCGCCAGTTCGGCAGCGCCATACACCTTTGTGCAGGCGGAAATCATAATCAGCAGTACCGCCCACACTCCTTTGCCGCGCTCAAGCAGCGAGTATGCGAAGATATAAATGTAGCACACTATGATGTTGTGCTGATAGCAGAAAATGGTCTGCAGTGCCACTGGCAACAGGAAAAGGAATATCCAGTGCTTGTATTTATCAAACTGCTGCGGCAGTGTCTTAATGGCAAGCGTAAACAAGCAGTAGTTGCCGATATTCCATACGTAGGGTCCCAGCCACCACGGCAGGAAAAATATGGGGGCGAACAGCACGCTGAACACTGGCGTATAGAGAAAGTATATGCTGTGTGCCTGGGCATATTCCAGGTTGTAGGGCGACAGCCCTTCCCAGAACATGCGTGTGGAGTCCTGATAGTCGAAATAGTTGGTGTTTCTTCCCCTGAACACCTCAAGCGACGTGGCGAGCAGCACGATAGCCATGCCAAGCCAGAATACACACCGTGGATTACTCCAAAACCAGATAAAACCTTTTTTCAGCTTTTCCATTCCTTAGTTGGCTTCTTGAAATTTCAATATCAGTCCGGCTATGTACCTGGCCTCATCCTCAGTCAGTTCATAATACAACGGCAGCCTTACGAGGCAGTCGCCATACCTGTCACATTCGGGCAATTCCGCTATGTCTGTGTAATGCGTCTTGGCATAGTCGCTTGAGTGCAGCGGTATGTAGTGGAATGTGGACTGCACGCCGTTCTCTTTCAGATAACTCATCAACCGTGTGCGTACATCCAGCGACGGACACACAATGTAGAACATGTGAGCGTTGTTCGTGGCATAATCCGGTATCTGCGGCAGCGTGAACCGTGCCTTGTCTATCACCGGCTGCAATACGTCGTAGTATGTCTGCCACAGCAGTTTGCGCCTCTGCTGTATGTCGTCTATCTGTTCAAGCTGCGCCCACAGGTATGCGGCGTTGAACTCCGACGGCAAGAACGACGAACCCATGTCGCACCATCCATATTTGTTTACCATGCCACGATAGAACTCTGCCCTGTTGGTGCCTTTCTCCCACAATATCTCGGCACGGCTAACGAAGCGTTCGTCGTTTATTGCGAGCATACCGCCCTCACCGCAGATGATGTTCTTCGTCTCATGGAATGAGAAAGCTGCAAGATGTCCTATACTGCCCAGTGGCCTGCCTTTGTAGTATGAGTCGATGGCGTGTGCAGCATCTTCCACTACGATGATGCCGTGTTTCTCGGCCAGTGCCATTATCGCATCCATGTCACAAGCCACGCCGGCATAGTGAACCACGCAGATTACCCTCGTCTTCGGCGTTATCAGCGGCTCTATCGTTTCTGCCGTGATGTTCGGGTTGTACTTGCCGCTGTCAGCAAACACCACCTTTGCCTTTTCGCGTATGAACGCTATTGCACTCGACACGAAGGTGTATGACGGCACAATCACTTCGTCGCCTTCATTCAGGTTGCAGAGCATGGCGCACATCTCCAGTGCGTCGGTGCCCGACGTGCACAGCAGCACTTTCCTGAAGCCGTATCTGTCTTCAAAGAAACTGTGGCATTTCTTGGTGAAGTCGCCGTTTCCTGACATCGTCATGGAGCGGCACACTTCTGCCATGTATGTTTGCTCCCTCCCGCTGCAGTATGGTTTGTTGAATGGAATCATCTTTTACTGTTTACTTTTTTTCAATTCACAATGCATAATGCACAATGCACAATTGGCTGCCGCATGTAAAACGTGTCCGCATGGTAATTATGCATTGTGAATTGTGCATGATGCTTTGTGCTTTACAGGAACGCCTGTAATTTGCACAATGCATCTTTCTTTGCCGTCTCCAAGTCGTCGTTAACCACTACGGTGTCGAACTTCTCTGCGAAGGTCAACTCATATTCGGCCCTGGCTATGCGCTGCTCTATCACCTCCGGAGCATCGGTGCCCCTGCCGTTGAGGCGGCGGCGCAGTTCTTCCACTGACGGTGGCTGTATGAACAGGCTCAGGGCACGGTCGCCGTATGCCTTCTTGATGTTCATTGCACCGTGCACGTCTACGTCGAACACTACGTTCTCGCCTGCCGCAAGTTGTTTGTCCACCTGCGATTTCAGCGTACCGTAGTAGCGGTCTTGATATACTTCCTCGTACTCCACAAACTCATCGTTCTGAATCTTCTCGCGGAACTCCTCGGGCGTGAGGAAAAAATATTCCACGCCGTTCTGCTCCTGTCCGCGCGGAGCACGCGACGTGCAGCTGATGGAAAAGCGCATATTTAGTTCCGGATGCTCCTGCATCAGCCAGTTTATTATTGTTGACTTTCCGCTGCCGCTCGGCGCAGAGAAAATCAGTAGCTTACCGCTAGTCAGTTCACAGTTCATAGTTCTCAGTTCATGTTTAAAAGTGCAAAGTTACTACTTTTCCACGAAACACCCAAATAGTTAAACCGCGAATTTTCACTAACCTATACAAATTTCCTCTTTCGGACGGTAATGTCAGCCAAAACACCTTTTCGCTGACACTTTGATTTTTCCTACCTCCATTTCCTTGCGATATTCTGAAATTATTTCCCGATGGTTTCGTGTGGCGAGAAATTGGTAATTCTGTAACTTGTTGATAATCAGCAATAGCATTTCCTGTTTCACCTAAAAGCATACAAATTGCGTTGTAATCGGGTCTTGATTACATTGTAATTTGGGCCTGATTGCAATGCAATTTGGGCCTGATTACAATGCAATTTGGGCCTGATTGCAGTGTAAAAGCTATGCGATTACAACGTGTTTAGTGCAAAACGGCGGTAAACATGGGCATAAAGTCCAATATTTACCAGTATTCGGCACTCTCCCGAGTTCCCGTTTGCGTTTCAGAACGGAGTTTTTCATTCTGACACTTTGTAAGCAGAAACAGGTGTTTTGATAGCATAATGTCAGAATAGATGAGGTGTGTAGATGGTTCCCTCGCCACTCTCGCTGTCACTGGTCAAATTGTTTTTAAGGCTCACATTACGTTTTATGTACGAAAAATCAGCATATTAGGATTTTTAGTTTCTTGTATAGTTCTTTTAAGTTTTTAGATGACGAGCCATTAATGCAACGGATTGTCGAGGTTTTCTTTAGGGATATACTGGATTTGATGTAAAATTTCGGGGACGAAGCATTTTGGTTTGCTCCGTCCCCGAATGATGGTTGCTAATGGTACAAATAGTTACCAAGCCTCTTCCCAAACACTGCCACTTTTAGGCTCTTCGTCGTCGGGAAGAGCCAAGTTGTCGTCGTCAAGGCCATCGGTCTGCACGGAATAGGCCAGTAACAGTTGATCCAAGTCAGCCTCAAGAATTTCCATCACGGGCTTCTGATATTCTTTCTTTGTCATATCTGAGTCCTCCTTGCTTTACTTGATGATTACCTTTTTACCATTCTGAATATAGACACCCTTCTGTGTGGCCTTGCTGATGCGGCGGCCGTCCAGTGTGTAGGTGGCATTGTCGGTGCTGGCTGCTCTGTCAGTGTCAATTGCCTTGATGCCCGTAGTCTCGCCGTCGCCAAAGTCTATGCTGAAGGCGCGGGCCAGACTGGCACTCTCGCCCTTCAGCTGGAAGTAGGCGCGGAAGCCCTTCATGTTGGCGGGCAGTGCCGAGGGGTTCAGCAGCGTGTTGTTGGCTGCCAGGAAGAGCACGGCCTTCGTGTCGCCGTCGGGAATGGTCGTTGCGCCCAGCGTGGGGATGAAATCGACGTCGGTCGAGGTGAAGGGCTGTGCATCCTTGCTCACGATGGCTCCCGTGAAGGGTGCTGCGGAGAGGTCGGTGTTGGCAGTGACCTTCACCAGATAGGGTTTGCCGGCCTCGATGCTGGCGGCATTGGCGAAGTTCAGGGTCAGCGTTCCGTCTGCGAACGTTGCGCTGGTTAGTTCCTTCACGGTCCAGCCCTCGGGGATGGCGGTGCTGAACGGAGCAGCAAACGTATTCCACGAACCGGTGGCAAGCGTGCGCGTCATGGTGACGTCGGCCTCGTAGCCGTCCCACTCTGTCAGTGCAGCGCTGTTGTCCGTTGTCTCGGAGAGGGCCAATTCGGTCTCATACTCCACTTCCAGCTCCACGTCGAAGGCGGGAGTTGCGGCGAGTGTCCACGTGCCGTCGGGGTTCTTGGTCAGCTCTACGCCCTCGGTGTAGGCGGTCTCCTCAGCGGTGGCGTAGGTGGTCTCGGCATCGGTCAGCGTCGAGTAGTTTGTCACGAGTGCCTGCTGGTCGGTGGTCAGCGCGTCGTAGGCCGTGCGTGCTGCGTCGATGAGGGCCTTGCTCTCAGGAGTATAGGTCACGGTGCCGATGGCTGTTATCTTGGCGATGACTTCATCGGCTGCCATCTGGTCGAGTTCGGCATCGGTGTAGTATGTCACTTCCAGCTCAACGTCGTATTCGGGCATCGTGCTGAGTGTCCACTCCGTACCGTCGGCATTCGGCGTCAGGTCGATCCAGTCCTTCTTCAGGAGGAGGTGTAGCGTAGATTCCTTCTGGATGTTGTAGGAGGCCAGTGTTTTGCCGTCCTCCAGTTCTTTACCAGCAAAGATAAGGCGCTGCTGTGCAACAGGAATGCCTTCCTTGTCAAGGATTTTCGTCTTTACATCGCTGACTAAGTCCACAGGCTCCACGTCTAACGTGATAGTCTTTCCCGTCAGCGTCTTGACGAAAATCTGCATGGCGCTCGCCTGAACTGTGATGAACAGCAGCAGTGCCATGATATATAGAAATCGATGTTTCATTGTTCTTTAATGTTTTAATTTTATGTTATTTCTTTTGTCTGACGGCTCTTACGGATCAGGGAACCGTCCCCTGATTCACTATACCTCATGGGTTCTTTACTCTAACGTGAAGACAATCGACGTTACCCCATCGGCCATACCAGAGAAGGTGACGCTCGATGCGTCGCCAGTCCAAGTGGAGGTCCAATTACCGGATTCCCTATCGTTCGTCCAGCCATCGATATCAGCCATACCTGTTGCAGTAATGACGATCTTCTTGAAATGCTTGCCTGACGGGGCGGTAAAGGTAAGACCTTCCATTGCATCAAGCATGCCATGGCTTATATCCAGGTTGCCCATTTCGCCGGAGAGCGTCACACCTTTATATGTGTAACCCATATAAAGATCAGGATGTCCTGACATTTCCGAGAAGATCCACTCAACGGTAGAAGCGGTCTGCTCCGCCATCTTCACCGTAATCTCATAATACTGGCCGTTCTGGAAGGTCACGCCACTCTTAGAGAAAGCGTACTTTTTCTCGCCGACATTGGCTGAGACCGTATAGGTGTCGTCGCCGTTCTCGTTGCGCAGGGCTACGAAGATTTCGCTGGTAGCGCTGGCAGGGGTGACGGTCAGGTCGCCGTAAGCCGTGCCATAGGTGTTCTCGAAGAGCTGCATTTCGCAGAGTTGCATCGTGCCATCGCCTCCGCGGGTGCTGCTGATTTCGATGCGGAAGTACTGGTACTTACCCGGAGTGTCGACGCTGAAGTCATACGCCTTGCAGTTCTTATCCTCCATCGTTGATTCGTTGCTCACGGTGGCAATCGTAGTCCATGCATCGCCAGCGTTCACCTTGGCCTTCAGTACCCAGTCCTTGGGGTTACGGCCTTCCCAGGTTTCGTTGTCATTACCAGTAGTGAGGGTATAGCCGTCTACCTGAACGGCACTGGCCGTATGGAACTCGCAGAAGTAAATGCCATCGGTCTTATGTCCAGGATTGGAACACCACTTGCTGCTTGTGTTGCCGTCGACAAGATTGCTGGTGGCATCTGCATAGTCAGAACCGTTGTCGTAGGTGTAGCCCGTATGGCGCGACTGGGTGTTATAGCCTATGCTCTTCACCAGCTTGTTGCTGGTTGCCGAGATGTTTAGGCTGGAGGCGTTGAGCAGGTTGTTGCTCTTGTCCTTCAGAATAAACTTCACGATGGCCTGCTGGCTGTCCATTGATACCGAGGGCAATGCATCGCCGTCCCAAGCACCAGAACCCTTGTAGATCGCTGTCACTGTGCCGTTCTGATTCGTGAAATCGGAATTAATAGTGCCGTCGTCATTCGCTATCGCTGCGGGGTAGATGTAGGTCACGCCCTGCGTCTTGTCGGCATCGTCGATAGTCACGTTGATGGTGGCCGTCATGCCTTCATTGCTGATGTCGGCGGCGGTGAGTGCATCGGTCACGACCTTCACGCTCTCATTGCTCGTGTTCTTGTAGATAATGGCAATCTGGCCGCCCACGGCGAATGTCTGGCTGTAGGCTCCCGAGCCACTGCTCCCGCTGAAGGGATCGCCGCCATTCGACATCGCACCCAAGGTCAGCGTCGGGTTAGCCTTGGCCTTCTTCACGGCCTTGACGCTCTTCACCTTCTTCGTGCCGTTGTAGGTGGCGGTCACCTCTGTGCCCTGTGCCACGCCCGTGGTCGTAGCCTCGGCGGGAGTGATAGTCCAACTGGTGGCATCCTCGGTGCCTTCCTTCACAGAGACTTTGTAGGTAGTCTGTGCCATTGCGCCCGTGGCTACTGCTGCGAGCAACACGAGTATTGAGAGTACTTGTTTTTTCATAGTTGTAGTGTTTTAAATAAGTTAGGTATTAATAATAGGAAAATTAGATAAACGGCGATTCTCGCCAAATTCGTGTTAAATTAGATTAAACAAAAGGTTTTGTTTCTCTGGTTTTTTTTTGTTGTTTCTGTTTCTTTTCTGTGTTATTATTTGTTGTTTTAAATTAATGAATTATAGTGGATAATTGTTTTAGTCTATGGTAAATGTTTTCCGTTTGTGTTGCAAATATACAAATAATTTTCTACCCCCCCCATAATTAACATATTTATACATATATTTATGAAACTTTAAGTTTTGTGTGCGTACACACACACATTGCAGATTCAACAAGCAAGTGCAAATTAAAGCAGAAGTTTTGTACTGTATATATAATTAATAGATGAATATAAGACAAGACAGACAACTTCTGTATGAAAAAAGTGATGTGTGAGAAAAGTTGTCCCAGTTGTCCTAAGTTGTCTTCAAAAAGAATATAAGGCAATACAGATAATCTCACACTCTTTTCTCATTTATTATAACATTTAGTCAGAAATCCCCAAGAATCTGAATCATAATACTTGGGCTTTGCCCAGAAATATTTCTTCTATAAGATTTTGTTTAGATTTTTAAAAGATTTCTTGCGAAGCAATCATTTCAAGTGTCTATCCAAGGAGAAATTTGTGAACAAATCATGCGTTAAGATTTCGGCAAGTAAGAACGAAACCTACTCTGTAATGCTCAAGAACTGCTCAATGTTGTCTGGAGTGATTACCTCATACGAGGCATCGGGGTATGCTGTAGTAAAGGAAACTGGACAGCGTGTTTTGCCTTTTTTAGCATTCCACTTGAACTCAAACGCACGCAGCTTGCCATTTTCTTCCTCCAGATAGTCGATCTCTTTTTGCTGTTGCGTACGCCAAAACCATGTTAATGCAAAACTGTTATGGTATGCAAGTTGTTTCATTCTCTCTGCAATACAGAAATTTTCCCATAATGCACCGGCATCAGTCCTTGACTCTATCTGAGACAGATTTCCTATCACTGCATTTCTGATGCCCAAATCCCAGAAATAAATTTTGCGACTGTTCTTCAGTTCGTTGCGAAGATTTCGGCTATAACTCCCAAGACGAAATATTATGTATGATTTCTCCAATACATCTACATAACGTTCTACAGTCTTGGAATCAAGACCGACAAGAGCTCCCACTTCGTTGTAGCTTACCTGATTGCCTATCTGGTATGCCAAGGCTTGTAGCAAACGCACCATTTTGTCTGGTTTGCTAATTCCGTCAAGAGCCAGGATGTCACGATACAGATAGCTTTCTGACAACTCCTTTAGTACGGCATGCTCTGCCCCAGCATTTGTGACCACTTCTGGATAATATCCATATATCATTCGGTGAGGTATAAGACGCAATTCATCAAGGAGATTACCATGGCGTGACATCTCATTGAACGTAAGTGGATACATTCTGAATTCTCGCTTGCGACCAGTTAGCGGCTCATTGATTTTGTTTGCCAAACTGAAAGAACTACTGCCCGTTGCCACTACCTGTACGCCTGGCACTTGGTCTGTAATCAATTTCAGACGTAAGCCAATATCAGGTATTCGTTGTGCCTCGTCAATGACTACAAAACGACTGTCACCCAGTATTGCACGCATACGTGCAGAAGTAATCTGTTGAAACAGATTCTGAATGTCGGGGTCATCGCCATTCATCCACATCACATCATTACGTGCACCAAGCAGTGTATTCAGCAACGTGGATTTGCCTACCTGTCGTGCCCCCATTATTACAATGGCCTTTTGTGTCCCAAGCAACTCCTCTATCTGCTTTTCTATTGTCCTTTGTATCATTGTCGAATGTTTTATTTGGGAACAAAGTTACATAAAATATTCGTGAAATCCAAAAAACTTATAAGTTTTTTGGAATTGATTCCGAAAATCTTATAATAATTTTGGAATTGATTCCAAAATTCTTAACGTTTCCAGATCCAACGAGGATTTATTAGTCTTCTTTTATAGAAAATACCTGATTTTATAAACTGAACTTTATAAAATTGCGTGATTTCTGTTAAATGAAATTTATGTGGGTATTAGTAAAGATGTTATCCATCGAAAGACTATCAAATAATCCCCTTGTGCCTCATTACTTTACGCCATTATACAAAAATGCGTAACGCAAATTTGTATAATTGAAGAAAAAGCATTATCTTTGTACTCGGAAAACCGACAAAACTACAGTGATTATGAAAGAAACAATATTTGAGACATCGGGCACATGCTCGAAATACATAAAGTTTGAGTTGGATGACGAACAGCGCGTCCACAGCGTACAGTTCATCGGCGGCTGCCCAGGCAACACCATAGGCGTGTCACGTCTGGTTGAGGGTGCAAAAGCATCCGACGTCATTACCCGCCTGAAAGGCATCCGCTGCGGTGCCAAACCCACGTCGTGCCCCGACCAACTGGCACAGGCACTGGAAAAAGAAATAGGGTTGGGGATTGTTTGAATACTTTTGTCATTAAACATATTAGTCATAAGAATGAAAAATATATTTACAACTGCATTATTCCTGCTTGCATCATTTGCTCTGTATGCGCAGAACGAAGCAAATCCTTCAAAGACAGGAGGAATAACTTTTGTCGTTGATGAAGGACTGACTCCTATTATGGATGAATTTAAGATGTCTTTTGATGGAGAAAAGATAATTGCGTTCATGATGCGTAAAGAAAATGTTCCTGACAATTCTTTTAAGAATATCAGAACATCCAGTTTCGCCAATGACAAGCATATACTTTCATTCGGCATGGACGCTTTCTACCAGTGTGTTAAATATGCGTATGCGCACCATCGGTCTTTGGAGTTTTCGCCTGACATGATATGGTTGCTGATAAGCCAGGGTTTTGCACGGTATGTCAATGAACATCCGGAAGAGATGCGCGACAGACTTGTCTATCATAAAGGCAAAAAGGATATCGTGGTGCAGGTAGACAATGATTTGCTTGCAGATTCTGTTGATTGGCAGAAGGTAATAGGCGGGTTTGCTAAGGAAATAGAGAAAAATACGAAAAAGGATATAGCAGGCATCCTGACGGCTGATTTTTCCACTACGAGTCCCACGGAACTGCTTGCATCGCAGGTCACGCTGATGGAAACCACAAAGGCTTATTTCAATTATATAGCGATATCTATTGCTTGTGGGATTCCGTCTATAACATTGCAGGGTACACCTGCTGACTGGAAGAATGTTCTCGAGAAAACACATAAGCTCTCTGACTATGGCATGAAGTCATGGATTGACAGCCTTGTGCCAATATTGATGGAATTTATTGCTGCCTCAGAGGGTAAGCCTAACCAGAAGTTCTGGCAGGGCATGGTGAAGAAACAACGTGTGGATGAATTAGAAGGAGGCGGATGCATTCCTGGTACCCCTACAGAACTTGATGGTTGGATACTGCAGTTCTTCCCTGATGCAAACGGTCGGACTCCAGAATCTGTATATCATACGGAGAAGATGCCGAAAGAATATGTGCGTACAGGGTTTAAGTACATAAAACATAATCCTGTCAGTGGCGTGGCAGAAGAATATCCCATGGAACTATGGGCGGGATTCGTAGGAGCCACAGAAGATACATTGACTAATACGCTTACTCCAAAAGTCGGTTGGTTTGTGCGTGTGTCAGAAACCAACGATGACATATTGGAGCAGATGAAACAACACGACGGAGATGGAGAACTCAGACTGCGAGTCAGTGAAGTTCCTGAGGCTCTCTTAAAAGCAGAGCATATCAAAAGCTTGATACTTGAGTTCACAGACAAGGTCTTAATTCCACAATGGATGGAACAACTTCAGATAGATGATTTCAGTATTGAAGGCTCTATGACCGAAGAAGAAAAGACTGAACTACAGCAGCGTTTCCCTAAGGCAAGAATAATAAACGATAATATAAAGTAGCAGGACTTATGAAGAATTGTATTTTTAAAACGACGGTTGCTGCTGTCGCCATGATGTTCTCACTGACCATGAATGCGCAGGAGGAAAACGGATTCAAGAAATTTGAAGTGAGGGACGGATTCAATGAGAATGGTTTTGAGTGGTTCCATAATGCAGAGATACTTGCCGCCGGCGACAAGACAAAGAGCAATGCCATGACGATAGGGTGGGGTGGTATTGGTACAGTATGGGGACGCACTGCTCTGACGGTATATGTGGCTGAAAAACGCTATACTAAGGAATTCTTGGACAAGGCGGAGTATTTCACCGTGATGGCCTTTGACGTGGAACACAGCAAGGTGCTCGACTATATGGGACACAAAAGCGGTCGAGATGATAGCGACAAGGCTGGTACGCTGGGACTGCACACCGCATATACCGCCAATGGCACACCTTACTATACAGAGGCGACGATGGTGATAGAATGTAAGATAATGTATGCCGCTCCTTTTGATCCGCAGTATTTCAAGAGCGACGTGCCAAAGAAATTCTATAGTATGCCTATGGGCGGTTTGCATACGATGTATATAGGAGAAGTGGTAAATGCTTGGAAGAAATAATGTAGGCGGCATCTGTCGCCATTTACTAAAATGAGGGGCATTCAGAATAAAATCTGAACGCCCCTCTCACACATTTTTATTTAAGGTCTGTAAGTTTGCTTATTTAGGCTGCTTGCCGATGTAGGCGAGGATACCGCCGTCAACATAGAGTATGTGACCGTTGACAGCGTCAGAAGCCTTAGAAGCAAGGAACACTGCAGGACCACCGAGCTCTGATGGCTCGAGCCAACGACCAGCTGGAGTCTTTGCGCAGATGAATGAATCGAATGGGTGACGTGAACCGTCTGGCTGACGCTCGCGGAGCGGAGCAGTCTGCGGTGTAGCGATGTAGCCAGGGCCGATGCCGTTACACTGTATGTTGTACTCACCATACTCAGAGCAGATGTTGCGTGTGAGCATCTTCAGGCCACCCTTTGCAGCTGCGTATGCGCTGACAGTTTCACGGCCGAGCTCAGACATCATAGAGCAGATGTTGATGATCTTACCCTCCTTGCGCTCCATCATCTCTGGCAGTACGGCAGCAGAGCAGATGTAAGGAGCAACCAGGTCAACGTCGATGACAGCCTGGAACTCAGAACGCTTCATCTCGTGCATTGGGATGCGCTTGATGATACCAGCGTTGTTGACGAGAATGTCAATCTGACCTACCTCCTCGTGTATTTTCTTAACGAGTTCACCCACGGCAACCTCGTCGCATACGTTGCATACATAACCCTTGACGTTGGTGATGCCAGCCTCCTTGTAGTTGGCAAGACCGCGCTCCAGAGCCTCCTGGTTGATGTCGTTGAAGATGATGTTCTTTACTCCGGCGGCAACGAAAGCCTTGGCGATGTTGAAACCGATGCCGTAAGATGCGCCAGTAATCCACGCATTCTTACCCTCAAGTGAGAAATCTTTTAAACTTGTCATAGTAGTAAATTTAGTTGTTGTTTTATTCTTTCACGTATTCCGCGAAGTTGGTCAGGCGCATGTCGCCCTTGCGTCGCAGAGTGTCGTGCATGGCGAAAGCCGCCGGCAGGTTGTGATGTGTCTGTCCGCCTGTGGCTATCTTCAGGTACTCGCGGAGCAATGGGCGGTAGTCAGGATGAGCACAGTTTTCTATGATGAGCTGTGCACGCTCTATCGGGGCCTTGCCGCGCAGGTCGGCTATGCCCTGTTCTGTTATTATCACGTTTACGTCGTGCTCTGAATGGTCCTGATGGCTCACGAAAGGCACCACGGCAGAAATCAGTCCGCCCTTGGCCACAGACGAGCATGTGAATATGGATATGTAGGCATTACGCTCGAAGTCGCCCGAACCGCCAATGCCGTTCATCATCTTCGTGCCGGAGATGTGAGTGGAGTTTGCATTGCCGTAGATGTCCACCTCAATGGCGGTGTTGATGGCGATGATGCCAAGACGGCGTATCACTTCCGGAGAGTTAGAAATCTCAGACTGGCGTATGGTGAGACGTTTTGACAGAGTGTCGATGTTGTCATATACACGTTTCAGACACTCGTTATCTACGGTCAGCGAACACGTAGAGGCGTCCTTCACACGACCTTCAAGCATCATGTCCACAATGGCATTCTGCAACACCTCGGTGTAGATATTGAAGTCTGGTATGCTCTTGTCCTTACCCACGGCGCTGAGTATCGCATTTGCCGTCGTACCCACACCGCTCTGCATAGGCAGGAATGATGAAGGTATGATGCCGCGCTTCATGTCACCTAGCAGAAACTGAGCCACGTTGGCACCTATCTGGTCTGTCACTTCGTCTGTGCCTTTGAAAGCGCGAGCCTCGTCAGGAATGTCACATTCAACCACGCCCACCACTTTTTTCTTTTCAATCTCAAGATATGGCGTACCGATGCGGTCGCTGACCTTGGTGATCATGATAGGCTGACGGAACGGAGCGTCAAGCGGTTCGTAAACATCATGCAGGAGTGAAGCGCCCTCGCTGTGGAAGTGGTTGAACTCGATAATCACCTTTTCCGCCAAGCGTGCCACGGTAGGAGCGATGCCACCGGCAGAAGTGAGATATACACGGTATTTGTCGCCGCGTTCCTCTATCTTACATACTTCAATGATGCCCCACTGCAGTCTTCCGAAGAAGCCATAGCGCAACTCCTGTGCCATGTGTGAGAGATGCAGGTCATTGTAGCGTATCTCGTTCTTGTTTACATGTGAACGGAACTCACTGTTTGTCGTGTATGGCGCTCGGAAGCCAATAGCTCCTGTTGCCGCTAAGTCTCCATCGGTGCTTTGTCCTGTTGATGCTCCGGTGAAGAGGTTGACTTTAAATTCGTTACCCTTCTCGTGTTCTGCTGCTGCGAGCTTCGCCAGCTCCTTCGTTACAGCTTTTGGCGCACCGGCCGGCGTAAATCCGCTCAAGCCAATCTGGTCGCCATTCTTAATCATCGCTGCTGCCTCCAAGGCAGTAATGGTAGTGTACATCTTTTATTATGTAAGTTATGAGTTATGACTTCACATTATTCCGCCACAAAGTTACAAAAATTGCACGAAATGACAAAATTTGTGCAATATTTTTTTTGTGTAAGGTTAAAAAAACTAATGTTCCGTTATAAAAATGATGAAAAGTTTTGCAGGATTAGAAAATTCTGCGTAACTTTGCACACAGAAATCTTACTTACTGAAAGCTTTAAAAAGCAACTACTAAAAGCTTGGGATTCCGACCCGTGCTGTGTGTGCCGCAGGGCATGCGCGACATCAGGTTGGGGTTCTTCTTTTTACACCTCGCATGGATGGGGAATATTTGCTTGCATGCTGCTTAAACAGAAATAATTAACTTCTAAAAATAAAATAATAAATTATCATGGCTTACATGTCAAAAGAGGGCTACGAGGATCTCGTTGCCGAACTGCATCGCCTGGAGGCAATAGAGATGCCTAAGGCCAGTGCTGCTATAGCAGAGGCACGCGATAAGGGCGACCTCTCGGAAAATTCAGAATATGACGCTGCAAAGGAGGCTCAGGCTCACTTGGCAGAAAAGATAAACATGCTCAAAACCACTATTGCCGATGCGAAAATCATCGACAAGAGCCGTCTGTCGACGGATGCCGTACAGCTGCTGTCGAAAGTGGAGATGACCAATATGGCCAACAAGGCAAAAATGACCTATACTATCGTTTCTGCCAACGAGGCTAACCTGCGTGAGGGTAAAATCTCAATAGAGACACCGATTGCCCAGGCCCTGCTCAATCATAAGGTGGGCGACGTGGTGGAGGCAAAGATTCCGCGCGGTGTCTTGAAACTGAAAATAGAGAATATTACATATTAATATTAACTAAACCAGACTACTGACATGGATATTTTTTCAAGAATTGCTGCTGGCGAGATACCCAGCTACAAGTGTGCAGAGAATGAAGAGTTCTATGCTTTTCTCGATATCAATCCCGTAGTGCGCGGCCATGTGCTTGTAATCCCCCGCCGTGAGGTGGATTATGTTTTCGACATGGATGATGATGAAACTGCTCGTTACTTCTGTTTTGCAAAGCGTGTGGCAAAGGCAATCAAAGAGGCATTCCCCTGCAAGAAGGTCGGCATGTCAGTCTTTGGTCTTGAGGTGCCTCATGCCCACATACATTTGATGCCCATGCAGACAGAGGGCGATATGGACTTCCGCCGCGAGAAACTTTCTCTTCCGGAAGATGAGATGCAAGGCATAGCAGAGAAGATTCTTGCTGCCTTCAAGGCGCAGGGATAGTTTCTGTGAGCAGTGCCCTGCTGATTAGAAGGTCGAACGGCGTGGTTATCTTTATGTTTTCGCGGTTGCCTTCTACTATGGTCACTTGCTGCCCCGTTGCTTCCACAACGCTGGCATCGTCGGTGAAGGCTTCACTGTATGGTTGCCGGTTTGCCTGTTTCAGTAATTGAATGTCAAAAGCCTGTGGAGTCTGTACCAGTCGATAGTCGCTTCGTAATACGTTGCGGTTTTCGCCGGAGTCTCCCACATAGCGCAGTGTCTCGACGACGGGCGTCGTCGGAATCGCTGCTTTATACGTTCGTGCGGTCTCGTAGCATCGTTCTATAACGTCGATGCTTACGAATGGCCGCACGCCGTCGTGTATGCCGACTACTCCTTGCTCGTTGTCGCTTATCAGGCTGAGACCGTTTTGCACGGAGTGGAACCTCGTCTCGCCACCGTCGGCAATCTGGTGTTCTACGGTAAATTTGTATTTGCGGCACAATTTCTGCCAGTATTCCTGTTGTGTGCGTGGCAATACGAGTATTATGCGCAGGTTGGCGGAGTACTCGCGGAATCGCTCCAGCGTGCGCATCAACACGGGTTTGCCCTCAATCGGGATGAACTGCTTGGGTATGTCGCCCCCCATGCGCAGTCCCTTGCCACCCGCAACGATTATTACGTAGTCCATAGTCGTCTTTTTTACCTTATCCTTTGGTTAAATGGTTGAACATCATCCCCTCTTTCAGCATTTCTGCTTCTTTGCTCTTGCCAAGCATCTCAAGGATAGCGTATGAGTAGGGCAGCGTGGCGGCAGGTCCCTCGCCGGTTATTATGTTGCCGTCGATGGTGTATAGTTCATGTGTGTATTCTGCACCAGTCATCTGCGACTCCACACCTGGATAACATGTGGCACGTTTGCCTTTTAGTATGCCAAGACTTCCGAGTACGAGTGGTGCGGCGCAGATGGCTCCTATCTTCTTTCCGCTTTCATACTGCTTGGCTATTGCTGTGCGCACGGCTTCACATTCGTTGAGATAGTTAGACCCGGGCAGACCGCCAGGCAGAAGAAGCATGTCGGCATCGCTTAGGTCTGCATCTGCGATTTTAGTGTCGCAGATGATGTGTACGCCGTGCGACATCACAACTTCCTCTGTTTCGTTGATGCTTACTGTTATACACTCCACGCCGGCTCGGCGTAATACGTCAACAGTCGTCAGCGCCTCTATTTCTTCGCCGCCGTTTGCTATGAATTCATAAACCTTTGCCATGTTTTTTGTTGTTTGTTTTGGGTTATGTGTAATGGTGGGTTCTAAAAATTCCCACAAATTAAATTAGCAAATTATTCAAATATCATTATGCCATATTTTTGTTTTCTTTCAGTGCAAACTGTCTGCTTCTGCGGTCACATAGCCCGCTATGGTCAATGGTCTTTACACCCCCTCCGCTTCGCTTCTCCCCCGTTTTGCGGGGGAGCGCAACCCTTGTCAGCTAACACTTTGCCCTCGAAACAAATTCAAAAATCTGACAGTGGGAATTTTTAGATCCCACCTAATGTTGATATCAAGTGCAAAGTTAATAAAATCTCTTGATATTACAGATGTTTTGTGTGAAAAAAACTTTGTGTATTATGTGTTTTCTATATGCCTGTAGGCATTGTTTCACGATAATTGCGCAAAATAATGAAACAAAATCCCTATATTTATGATGAAATCGCACACAAGTTTTAACTGTGTGGGTACACAATGTTAAAGAAACAAAAACAGATGAAAAAATATAAGAGAATTGACTTCAGTCAACAAAAAAAACATTAACTTTGCAAACAGAAATCCGGTGGTAAACCCAATCTTGTCCTTAAATCATAATTAATACTATGTAAGGAAAACACATTCGGTAAACAATTACCACTACAAAGACACACACTACTAATACTACTCAATAATTTCATCGGATCAATAAAATAAGCCCCGCTGCTCCTTATATAAAAAGGTGTGGCGGGGTCAAGTTTTTTTCTGTATCAAACATTTTGGTATTTGCCAAAAAATAATTACCTTTGCACTCGAAAATAGTAATTTTATGGCAAACTTAAGATTTCAGGTAGTAGCAGAGGCGTTCAAGAAACAGCCCGTAGAAGTAAAGGGTCCAAAGGAGCGTCCGTCAGAGTTCTTCGCAAAGTACGTTTTCAACAAGCAAAAAATGTTCAAATACCTGCCAAAGAAGGTATATGACAAGATGCTTGACGTCATTGACAACGGTGCACCGCTCGACCGCGCCACAGCAGACGAGGTGGCACGCGGCATGAAGAAATGGGCCATGGAACTGGGTGTGACACACTGCACACACTGGTTCCAGCCGCTCACCGAGACAACGGCAGAGAAGCATGACGCATTCGTGGAGCACGACTGGAAGGGCGGCATGATAGAGGAGTTCGAGGGCAAGAGCCTCGTACAGCAGGAGCCTGACGCTTCTTCGTTCCCATCAGGCGGCATACGTTCTACCTTCGAGGCGCGCGGTTACTCGGCATGGGACCCAACAAGTCCGGTGTTCGTAATCGGCGATACGCTGATGATTCCTACCGTCTTCATCTCTTACACAGGTGAGGCGCTCGACTACAAGACGCCGTTGCTCAAGGCCATACATGCCGTGGACAAGGCGGCAACAGCCGTAGTGCATTATTTCAATCCGGAAGTGAAGAAGTGTATCTCCAACCTTGGTTGGGAACAAGAGTATTTCCTCGTTGACGAAGGACTGTACTCTGCACGCCCTGACCTGCTGCTGACAGGCCGCACACTGATGGGCCACTCATCAGCAAAAGACCAGCAGATGGACGACCACTACTTCGGTGCCATACCAGAGCGCGTGGCTGCATTCATGAAAGACCTCGAGATACAGGCTCTTGAACTGGGCATACCATGCAAGACACGCCACAACGAGGTGGCGCCAAACCAATTTGAGCTAGCTCCTATCTTCGAGGAGATGAACCTTGCCATCGACCACAACATGCTCATCATGTCATTGATGAAGAAGGTGGCTCGCAAGCACGGCTTCCGCTGCCTGCTGCACGAGAAGCCATTCGATGGCGTGAATGGTTCGGGCAAGCACAACAACTGGTCTATCTCTACAGACACTGGCATACTGCTCCATGCACCTGCAAAGGACGAGGTGGGCAGCCTGCGCTTCGTAACGTTCATCGTGGAATCGCTCATGGCGGTATATAAGCACAACGGACTGCTGAAGGCATCCATAATGAGTGCAAGCAACGCACACCGCCTTGGTGCGCACGAGGCACCGCCGGCAATCGTCAGCTCGTTCCTCGGCAAGCAGCTCACAGAGATACTCGACCACTTGGAGCAGACCGACGACGACACCATAGCCATCAGTGGCAAGGCCGGACTGAAACTCGACGTTCCGTCAATACCGGAACTGCTCATCGACAACACTGACCGCAACCGTACCTCACCCTTCGCTTTCACCGGCAACCGCTTTGAGTTCCGCGCACCGGGTTCGGAGGCCAACTGTGCAAGTGCGATGATAGCGTTGAGTACTGCCATGGCAGAGGCACTGGTGAATTTCAAGAAGCGTGTTGACGCACTTATAGAGAAAGGTAAGGACAAGCACGCTGCCATCATCAGTGTGCTGCGTGACGACATCAAGACATGCAAGCCCATACGCTTCGACGGCAACGGTTACAGCGACGAATGGGTGGAAGAGGCAGCAAAGCGCGGTCTTGACGTAGAGCGTTCATGTCCGTTGATATTCGACAGATACCTTGATGCTGACTCTATCAAGATGTTTGAGTCTATGGGGGTAATGACAGCCAAGGAACTTGAGGCACGCAACGAGATAAAGTGGGAGACATACACTAAGAAAGTGCAGATAGAGGCACGCATCTTCGGTGATCTCAGCATCAACCACATCATACCGCAGGTGGTGGCATACCAGACAAAGTTGGCGGAGAACGTGCGTGCTTTGAAATCCATCCTTCCTGAAGACGAGTTCAGAGTATCGGCCGCAAGCAACCTTGCGCTCATCTCTGAAATTTCCATGCGAATAAAGGAAATAGAAGAGGGATGTGTGGCTCTTACCGAGGCACGCAAGGTGGCCAATGTCATTGAGTCGCAGCGTGAGAAAGCTATTGCATACCACGACACAGTAGAACCGGTGATGGAGCAGATACGCCATCACATCGATAACCTTGAGGCCAAGGTGGACGATGAGGTGTGGACACTGCCCAAGTATCGTGAAATGCTGTTCATTAGATAAAGTAGAAAGTTTTGCGCCATGGTGTTCATGGTGACAGACAAAAGAGCAAAGTATAATCAATATTCCCACATGGTCAATATTGATTATACTTTGCTCTTTTTAATGTAGTAGTTAGGCTTATTGTATGGTTACGGTAGTTTCCTGACCATCGTAATTCACAGTCTTAACAGTCTTGTGACCTGCCATGCGAATGTTGAACTTCCTGTTCGTGAGCATTCCTGGGAAATGTCCCTTCTGTTCACCGAAAGTGATTGTACGTGAGCGATCATCCCAAGTTATCTTGATAGTGGTGTATGCTCCTTTTTCGTAGTTGTAATTATCCCCCTCATCTTCATAGAGAGTGAATGTACCATTGGCTCCTGGGTATACCACAATGTCAAGGTTATCCCATTTCTTTTCCTGTGCATACTGCATGACAGGAGCGAGAGGTAGGATGCTGCCTGCCTTTACGAACATTGCGGCACGGTCAATGGTGACAGGAATGGTCACATCCCGTCCACCGCTATACATCTTCTCGCTGTGGAAGTCATACCATGCTGCACCTTTAGGCAGATATTTTGTTATGGACTTTTCTGCGGTGAAATCAACCGGTTTCTTGACGGCCTCGTCTTTTGCGTCCTTTTTGTCCCATCCGCTCATGGCATCTTCCTTGAGAATTTTCTCCTCAGTATATTGAGACTCAAGGACAGGGGTAGCAAGAATCTGACGACCAAACATGAACTCGTCTGCACGGTTCCATGTGTTCTTGTCATCTGCAAAGTCATAGTGAAGGGCACGAAGATAACTCTCGTTGTTTGAAGTCACCTGCCATGCAGTGCTGTAAATATAAGGCAAGAGGCGGTAGCGCAATTGTATTGTCTTCTCGATGGCATCATAGATAGGTTCTCCTTTCTTGCCGAATTGATAAATCTCGCGAGGAGCATCGGCGCCGTGGCTGCGGAATACTGGACAGAATAGACCGTACTGCATCCATCGAACATAGAGTTCCTGATATTGTGGGTTGCGGGGAGCAGAACCTTTTCCTTTTGTGTTGTACGAATTGCAGAAGAAACCACCAATGTCGGTGTTGAAATTAGGACAGCCTGTTAGAGTGTAGTTCAGACCGGCAGGTACTTGCTTGCGGAGCATGTCCCAAGTAGAAGCAACATCGCCGCTCCACAGTCCTGCACCATAGTGTTGTTGTCCGGCAAAAGCAGAGCGTGTCATAATAAACACACGCTTCTCATCGGACTCTTTCCTTTGATTATCATAAACGCCCTTCACTGTTGCCAAAGGAAAGAGATTGCGCACGCTACGCCATGACCCCATGCTGCCTTTCTGGTCGTAGGTCTCATTGCATGGATTGAAGAAGTCTGGATCTGTAGAGTCCATCCACCATGCGTCTATGCCATAGTTGAAAAGAGTCTTGAGGTGGTCCCAGTATATTTGTCGAGCAACGGGACTGAAAGCATCATATACTTTTACGTCCGATGGATAGTCCTTGCGAGGAGGCCAGATGTGTGAGAGTCCACTTTGAGGCCATGTTTCGAAGTCAAATAACAAACCTTTTTCGTTTAGCTTTCTGTATTGTTTAGTATACGGTCCAAAGCTTGCCCAGATGGAAATCATGATATGAGCATTCTGCTTGTGTACGCGGTCAATCATTTGTTTGCCATCGCTGAATGTCTCGCCGGTAAAGTCCATGGCATTCCACAGATAGTTGCTGCCCCAGTACTGCCAGTCCTGGATGATACCGTCAAGTGGTACTTGGAGTTTACGGTAGTTGTCTACAACCTCAAGCAATTCCTGTGACGACTTATATCGCTCACGACACTGCCAGTAACCGAAGGTCCAGAGTGGAAACATGGGTACGTCACCCGAAAGCTGACGCATACAGGCATTCACGCCGTCGGCTGTCTTGCCATACATAAAATAGTAGTCGGAACAGTCACCAACCTCAGCCCGGAAGGTCATGCCTTGGGCGTTGTCCTCGAAGTAGGCACGAGAATAGTTGTCCCAGTATATGCCCCATCCCTTGATAGACTGAATCACGTTCTGGAAGTCTTCAAGGTTAGTCTGTTCTATTATTTTTTTCAGTCCACGACGGTTAAGTTTTCCGTCCTGCACTGTGCCAAGACCATAGATAGCCTCGTCTTTGTCGAGCTGATAGGTGTTGGTTACCACAAATCGTCCTTTGTCGGGTCCTTCCTCTCTCTCATCGAAAGCGATTTCTTTCTCACTTAGGAGTTTCTTTCCATCAGCCATGTATTGCACCAGTCCTGTGTGCTTGTTGATGATGACGGTGAGAACATTGGAACTCATGCGAATGGCAGTGTTGCTCTCCTTGATGCTTACGTCGAAGTCATCTTTCGGCTGCATGATAATCACTTCGCTCTGAGTGGTTGGCATGGTTCTTTGTAGAGGGCATTTTTGTATGCGTACGATAGTTGGTGAATAGAATGACACCTGCATCTGGTTGCCTCCAGCATTCAACTGAACGGCATTTGTGGTTTTGGCTCCGGCAGCTAATGCTGCTACGATAACCATAACTGCGGATAGAATAATTTTCATAGGCTATTTTTTTTATTGTTTAAGATTGATTTTTCGGTTGCAAAGTTACTACTATTTCATCGAAAAAGCGTAATAACCATGTTGAAACAAATGATAGCCATGTTGAAAATCAATCTATTGGCGTGCGTATTCTGATGCCTTGCACCCATATTCTTCTTGGAAACAACGGCTCAGGTAGCTGGCCGACGAGAATCCCGTCATTGTGGCAATCTCGGCCAAAGTATGGTTGCTTTCGCGTATCAGGCGGGCTGCATGGCTCAGGCGTATGCTTCTTATGAAGATACTTGGCGACTTATCCACGATGGCGGAGAGTTTCTTGTAAAGTCCGGTCCTCTCCATGCACAGGTCGCTGCTCAGTTGTTCTACCGTATATTGTTTGCCAAGGTTCTTCTCAACGAGAGCAATGGCCTTTTTCAAGAATTCAGAGTCCTGGACTTCCATTTTGTTCTCGTCCTTCTCCAAAATTGGTTTCACGCATTGACGCTCATCTTCATAGCGAGCACATTGTTCCATCAAACCCTCTATGCGGGCCATCAGCCTTTCTTCCTTCAACTGTCGCATCATCCGCTTGCGCTGGTTGTGCGAGTAAAAAATCATGCCCCCCATCGCAATGGCAATTGCCGTGAATGTATATATTATATATGCCCATGTGGTTTGCCACCATGGAGGAAGAATCTCGAAGGTCAGTATGTTCGCCTTTCCCGTCCATCGGTCGGCCTCGAGGGAAGCCTCCACCTTCAGTTGGTATTTACCAGGCTTGAGTTTCAGTAGGGCCAGATGCAGAGCTCCTTTGTCATCAATATAGCTTCTGTCAATGCCCGGCCTAAGTGTCGTGACGGTAGTGTCATTGCCTTGCGTTAACGTGTATTTATAATATGTATGCTGAGGGAAGGCATAATTCAAAGCCGAGTAGTCAAGAGAAATCTCATTATCCTTCATTGTCATTCTTTTGAGTATAGGATTCAATTGGATGCTTCGCATTCTCATGACCTCGTTGGGATTGAAAACAGTACAACCCTCCTTGCCCTCCATAGCTATGCTTCCGTCGTCGAGCAACTTTGCTCTGCCTGTGGTGTAGTCTCCTCGTTGCACGCCGTCTGCATGGCGGTATGCGTTTATTTTCAAACCTCCATCCTTCTTTACTTCGATGCACGAAATTCCGTTTGCCGTTGAAACCCACATGCGGTGTTCTTTATCCTCGACAATAGCGCAGATGCAGTCGTTCGATAGGCCGTCCTCGGAATATACGATTTTCTCCTTTCCATTTCTCGTCAGTTTGAGACCATCAGTAGTACACTCCCACACATATCCGTGACTGTCAACCATTCTGATGGCCTGTGTGTTAAAATTGAAATTGACAGTCGGGGAATCAATGTTGCGGAATGGAAATCTATCGGGGTGTGCATACAAAAGACCATCGTGATATGTGCCTACCCATACACCTCCCTGACGGTCGAAGCAGATTGTGTTGGCAGAGGCATTCATCTTGTTACCACCGTAGAGTGTATAGTTTTCTATTTTTTCTTTTGTTTTATTCCTTACATCATATCGCCACAGACCTTTAGAACTAGTGAAATAGATATTTGCATCATTCTTTGCTGCCAGCGTATGGAGCGTGAAGTCAGCCGAGAATAGCTGACTCCATGTTCTGCTCTTTGTGTCGAAACAGAGGAATACACCTCCTTCGCCGTTGCGTATTTGATAGAATAGACCATCAGCGGTCCTCACTACCATGGATGTCCTGCAGTACCTTTCGGCCTCTTGCGATGAGTAGGCTGTTTTTTTATAAACTACTGATGAGGTCTTAAGATCAAGACAGACAATATTGCCAGTGCTGAAGAATACATAACCGTATTGCCCATACACATCCACGTCCTGCACTTCTCCCCAAGCAGAATCCAATTTTACTGATTTATGAGAATAGTCGTTCCATAATTCCCTGCCCGACAATAGCCATAGATGGTAGTCTGTGTCTACATAAACATCAGTTATTGTCTTTTTTTCTGGCCATATTTTCTGTATATATCTAGGAATATCAGTCAAGTATTTGTTATGCTGTAGGTCGAAGCACATGAGCGACTGCGTGTTCTTAATCCACACCATTTGCTTCATATCCACATACACATGGTAGAATCCGTGATAATCCTTTAGATGGAATGGCTTGATGTGGGTGCGGTGTATGTGGCTGAAGCTCACACCATCATAAATGTTGATGTTTCCCAACGTTGTAAAAAGCATTCGCTCGTCGGGCAACTGCATGACGTGCAGCACTTGGTTGTCACACAAGCCATCCTCTGCCGTAATGCGTGAGAACAGCAGTTTCGATACATCTGACGCCGTTGTTGCTTGGACTGACAGAAATAACAATAATATAAATATTGTAATGCGTATCATTTAATTTGTTGCAAAGATAATAATCATATTTTATTTCCGCCAAAATCCTACGTTAAATATTTATAAAACACTCTACTAAACATCAGGTTAGAGTTTTAAACTATCCATTTTTCTTCCTTTTAACAATGGTAAATACTATTTTCTTAACAACAGCGTTTAAATAATTAGAGGCAACTCACTATGTGTGATTTTTTGATATAGATATGCGTTTTTTTAAGAAGATAATCTTTATGGTTTCGACCGTGGCAGTTCTTGCAGGACGTAGCAGCACTGTGGTCGTTTCCAATGACGGCAAGAAGGACAAGAGTATCGTCATTCTCTATGAAAACGACGTGCACTGCGGCATTGATGGCTATGCAAAACTGGCAGGCCTGCGTGATGCCATACGCGACACGGCTGACGTAGCGGTGGTGTCGTGCGGTGATTTCCTGCAGGGCGACATTGTAGGTGCTATATCCCATGGACAGTACATCATCGATATAATGAAAACGGTGGGCTATGATGCCGTGACATTGGGCAACCATGAGTTTGACTACTATGTGCCACGGTTGCGCGAACTGCTTGACGACCTTGGTGCGCCTGTCACCTGCGTCAACTTCACCGATGCTGACCACAACAGGATATACCTGCCATACGTCATGAAGAAACTCAGTGGAAAAACTGTGGCATTTATCGGTGTGGTCACTCCCATAACCATGGTGTCGGAGGAATTTGCCTTCTACGACAAGGAGGGCAGGATGCTGTATGACCTATGTCCCACGGAAGTGTTCAGACAGGTTCAGGAACAGGTGGATGCCGTAAAAAGCAAGGGGGCAGACTATGTCGTTATACTCTCGCATCTTGGTGAGCGGCCTATTACGATGAACGTCGATTCCCATCTGCTTGTAAGCAACACCACCGGCATTGACGTGGTGCTCGACGGTCATACGCACACCACTATTCCGTCGGAGACTGTCATGAGCAGCGACGGCAAACCCGTGCTGATAACACAGGCGGGAACAAAATTCAAGGACATCGGCAAACTACTAATACAACAGGGAGGAAAGATGAGTACTACACTGCTACATTCCGACGATGTTCCCTTCGAGAACATCAATGTGAAGCATACCACAGACAGCATCAAGGCTCTATGCGACGAGGTAACACGTCAGCCAGTGTGCCAGTGTCCCTTCGCTCTGAGGATTCTTGATGACGACGGCAACGAGGCCGTGCGCATGGGTGAGACAAATGCTGGCGACCTGCTGATGGATGCTTTTCGCAAAATGAGTGGCACTGACATCGGTATTATGAATGCCGGTTCCATACGCAGCGAACTGCCATACACCACTGGCACACTGACTCTTGGCAACATCATCGCCATGCTGCCATACGACAATAACGTAGTGACGATAAACGCCACTGGCGAGCAGATATTGGAAGTGCTGACAAAATCCACGCGGTTCCTGCCAAAACCGTATGCAGACTTCCCGCAGGTGTCTGGTTTGAAATTTACAGCGAATATAGGCGATGGAGTGTCTGACGTTATGGTACTCGACAGGCAGACGGGTGAATACCTGCCCGTTGACCCGCAACGCACATATACCGTGGCGACTACAGACTACTGTGTTACCGGCGGCGGACTGCAGTCTGTCTTCAAGCAATGTACCATCACATCAAAGGGACAGACATTGAACTACAGGGAGATACTGATAAAATACATAAAAGAGAAGTATAACTCGACGGTGCCGGAACTTTATCGTTATCCACAAGGCCGAATTACTGTGAAATAATACAACAGAAAAGAACATTCCGCAAGTGAGTGTTCTTTTTTTTGTTTTGTTTCAGTTACAGTTGAAAATAATTATAAAAAAATTTTGCCATTTGAATAATTATTCGTAATTTTGCACCCTGTTGACGAATAAATATTCATGCAGGCATTATCCAGAAACGACCGTCTTGCGGCTCTGCGCCTTGTGATACTCAACAATCAGTTGGCATCGCACGAGGAAGTAATGCAGGCTTTGGCAAGACAGAACATAGAGGTAACACAGCCCACTGTATCGCGCGACTTGCGTTATCTGCAGGTGGCAAAGGCTACAAACAGTGACGGTAAGCAGTATTATGTGCTGCCAAACGAGAATGACTACCGCCGCCAGCATAGGCCGGAGCCAAAGAAAGACCTGCCGTTGGTTACAGGTTTTGAATCGATACAGTTCTCGGGCAATATGGCGGTGATGCGAACGCGGCCGGGGTTTGCAAGCAGCATAGCGTCTAACATAGATGCGGCGGCACTGCCCGACGTGCTGGGAACATTAGCCGGTGATGACACCATATTTATTGTAATACGCGAAGGTGCGTTACACCTTAATATAATAGATGAACTGTCGGCTGTATTGCCGGATATGGTGATATAATAATTTATAAAGCATAATTACTAATTCATAATTTATAATTTCAGAATTGGCAAACATCAGAATACTTGTGGCTGATGCCACACATGAGAAGTACGTCGATGAGATACTCGACACCATCCGTATCGCTGCCAAGAAACGCGGCACAGGCATTGCGGAGCGCACACATGAGTATGTGGCTACGAAAATGAAGGAGGGTAAGGCCGTCATAGCGCTTGACGAGAATGACCGTTTCGCAGGGTTTAGCTACATTGAGACATGGGGCAACAAAAGTTATGTGACCACCTCTGGACTCATCGTGCATCCTGATTTTCAGGGTCTCGGCATAGCCAAGCGTATCAAGGACTATACATTCACTCTGGCACGCGTGAGATGGCCGGAGGCAAAGATCTTCTCGCTGACATCTGGCGATGCGGTGATGAAGATGAATACCGCACTTGGATATGTGCCGGTATCGTTCAATCAGTTGACTGACGACGAGGCTTTCTGGCGTGGTTGTCAGGGATGTGTGAACCATCCCATACTGGAGATGAAGCAACGTAAGTTCTGCATCTGCACAGGTATGCTCTATGACCCGAAGGATCACAAGGGTGAGCCCACGCCGGCCAACGTCTTCCATGATGTGATGAAGAGCCTGACGGAGAGAGGAATAGAGTTTTGATATTTTGTTTCAATTTCTCGATATAACGATATTTCGTCATAATGAAACAACGAAAACCCCGGACAATAAAAACGACTAAATAAAATGAAAAAAGTAGTAGTAGCTTTCAGTGGAGGTCTTGATACCTCTTACACAGTGATGAAACTTGCACAGGACGGTTATGAGGTATATGCCGCTTGTGCAAACACCGGCGGTTTCTCTGCCGAGCAGTTGAAAACCAATGAAGAGAACGCCTACAAGCTGGGCGCAAAGCAGTATGTGACGCTAGACGTTACTCAGGAGTACTATGAGAAATCGCTGAAGTACATGGTCTATGGCAACGTGCTGCGTAACAACTGCTATCCTATCTCTGTATCGTCAGAGCGTATCTTCCAGGCTATCGCTATCGCACGCTATGCCAACGAAATCGGTGCTGACGCTATCGCACATGGTTCTACTGGCGCAGGCAACGACCAGATTCGTTTCGACATGACATTCCTCGTAATGGCTCCGGGTGTGGAGATTATCACCCTGACACGCGACGGCAACCTCTCTCGTCAGGAAGAGATAGACTACCTGAATGCACATGGTTTCAGTGCTGACTTCACAAAGCTGAAGTATTCTTACAACGTAGGTATATGGGGCACATCTATCTGCGGTGGCGAGATACTCGACTCTAAGCAGGGCTTGCCTGAGAGCGCATACCTGAAGCACCCTACCAAGGAAGGTCCTGAGACCTTGAAGCTCGGTTTTGAGAAGGGCGAGTTGGTATCTGTCAACGGAACGAAATATGACGACAAGATTAAGGCTATACAGGCTGTAGAGGAGATTGGCGCTGCTTACGGCATCGGTCGTGACTGTCACGTAGGCGACACCATCATCGGCATCAAGGGTCGTGTAGGCTTCGAGGCTGCAGCTCCTATGCTTATCATTGGTGCACACCGTTTCCTTGAGAAATTCACTCTGTCTAAGTGGCAGCAGTATTGGAAAGATCAGGTTGCCAACTGGTACGGCATGTTCCTCCATGAGTCACAGTATCTGGAGCCAGTGATGGCTGACATCGAGGCTATGCTCACATCATCACAGCGCAACGTCACCGGTGTGGTAGAACTTGAGCTCCATCCTCTTTGCTTCCAGACTGTAGGCGTTGACTCACCTAACGACCTTGTGAAGAACAAGCTCGGCGAATACGGTGAGACTGCCAAGGCATGGTCGTCAGAGGATGCCAAGGGCTTCATCAAGGTTTCATCAACTGCACTCCGCGCATACTATCTGGCACATCCAGATGAGAGAAGATAAAGTGGAGTTGATCTTCTGATAAACCATAAAGAGGCGGTACTAATTGTACCGCCTCTTTATGGTTTATCATGATGTTTATGCTTCTTTGATAGCTTTGCTGATTTCTCCGTATATTACATCGATAGAGCCTACACCGTCAATGCGTGCATACTTGTTCTGCTTGATGTAGAAGTCTTTCAGCGGCAGAGTCTGCGAGTAGTATGTTGCCAGACGCTTCTTCGCTGTCTCCTCGTTGTCGTCAGCACGGCCAGAGGTTTGTCCGCGTGCAATGATGCGTTTGATGAGTTCGGCATCGTCGACCTCAAGGCCAATAACAACGTTAACCTTTTCGCCGCGCTCCTCAAGCATCTTGTCAAGAGCCTCGGCCTGTGCAATGGTGCGTGGGAAACCGTCGAATATTACGCCGGGGATATCCTTGCCCTTGCTGTCGAGCGTGGCTGCCAGCATGTCGATGATGAGAGAGTCTGGCACGAGCTTGCCTTCGTTGATGTAACCAGAGGCGGTCTTGCCGAGTTCGGTGCCAGCTTTGATTTCTGCACGCAGCACGTCGCCTGTTGAGATGTGAGCGACTCCGAATTCCTCAATGATTTTGTCGCTCTGTGTACCCTTGCCTGAACCTGGGGCACCAAAAATTACGATGTTCTTCATTTTTACCTTAATCTGTTGTTTATGTTTTTTTATACATTTAGTCTTCTAACAGTGAGTATATGTCGCGCAACTGCCGGCCCTCGCCGTCGTAGTCAAGACCGTAGCCCACTATGAAAGCCTCGGGCAGCGTCATGCCTGTGTATTTTATATTGAGACCGTCTACTTGTATTTTCTCAGGCTTGTGTGACAATGCGCATATTTCAATTGATGCGGGGCGACGCTCTTGCAACCTCTTTACAAGGTACTGCATGCTGAAGCCTGTGTCAACGATGTCTTCGATGATGACTACATGTCTGCCTGTTATATCTTCGGTCACTGACAGTTGCTCTGCTATTCTGCCGTTTGAGTTTATTCCCTCGTAGCTGCTTAACTTCGTGAATGAGTAGGTGCAGGGGAAATTGAGCAAGCGCAACAAGTCTGAGGCGAAGACAAAAGCACCGTTGAGCACCACGACAAATACGGGGTTGGCCTCGCTGTAGTCTTTCTCAATGCGCTTGGCCACGTTGCTTACGGCAAGTAGTATCTCTTGCTCGGATATGGTCTTGCGGAATGTCTTATCCTTTATTTTGATGAGCTCTGATGACATGAGAATAGCAATTTTGATGCAAAATTACGAAAAAACTTTGAAATATTTGCTTTATCTCATATCTTTTTTGTAAATTTGCACATTATTTATATATAGTAACCGACAAAATAGCATTCACACATGAAAATTTTCACGGCTTCACAGATACATGACCTTGATAGGTATACCATCGAGCATGAACCTATTTCATCAGTGGCGTTGATGGAAAGAGCTGCGGTGGCTTTGAAGAAAGAACTGCTCGGATTCTGTAATGAGGAAACAGAGTTTATAGTCTTTGCCGGTCCTGGCAACAATGGCGGTGACGCACTTGCTGTTACTCGGCTGCTGCGCGACGAGGGCGTGAAGGCGGTGGCCTATCTGTTTAATGTCAGTGGCAAACTCTCTGATGATTGTGCTGCTAATCGTGACAGATTGAAGGCTAAATATGCCGATGCACTGAAGGAAATAACTCAGGAGTTTGAACCGCCGAAGCTGACCAGCGATGTCGTGGTGGTTGATGGGTTGTTCGGTTCTGGATTGTCGAAACCTTTGACTGGAGGTTTTGCTGCAGTGGTCAGGTATATCAATCAGTCTGATGCAAAGGTGGTGAGCATAGACCTTCCGTCAGGATTGATGCCGGAGGATAATATGTATAATGTCAGGCAGAATATCATTGAGGCAGATGTCACTCTGACGCTTGGCATGAAGAAACTGTGTATGATGCTGGCTGATAATCAGCAGTATGTTGGTGAACTCAGGGTGCTCGATATTGGATTGAGCCGTGATTTCATTCGTGATACCGATGCGCAATATGAGGTCGTTGACGAAATGATGGTTAGATGTCGTATGTTGTCGCGTGACAAGTTTGCGCATAAGGGAACGATGGGGCACGCCTTGCTTGTGGCCGGTAGTTATGGCATGGCAGGTGCAGCACTGCTTGCGTCGAAGGCTTGTTTGAGAAGTGGCGTTGGTAAACTGACTGTTCATACTCCGTTGTGCAATAGTACGATAATGCAACTTGGCGTGCCGGAGGCTGTCGTTGATGTTGACAGAGATGAGGAGTCTTTCAGCCAGGCGGTGGATTCGTCAAGGTATGATGCCTTGGGCATAGGTCCTGGACTGGGAACGCTCGAAACGGCTGCTGTGGCAATGATGACGCAGATTAGAAGTTCTAAAGTTCCTGTGGTGATTGATGCTGATGCATTGAATATCCTTGCCGTGCACAGGGCTTGGCTGCAGCAACTGCCCGACGGTATGATCCTTACTCCGCATCCGAAAGAGATGGACAAACTGTGTGATACCGCTCCTGCTGATGATTATGACAGGCTGATGAAGGCAAGTGACTTGGCCCAGCGTTTGCGCGGATACATTATTCTTAAAGGACATTACAGCGCATTATGTATGCCTGATGGGAAAATCTATTTCAACAGTACAGGGAATGCTGGTATGGCAACGGCCGGCAGTGGTGATGTGCTGACTGGTATCATTACTGGACTGCTCGCTCGTGGCTATGTTCCTGCTGATGCTGCATTGGTGGGTATGTACCTGCATGGACTTGCTGGCGACTATGCTGCACGTGACCTTGGTATGGAGAGTCTAATAGCTGGTGATATTATCAAATACCTGCCTAAGGCATTCAGCTATTCCTTATATAATAGATGATGTGGAATGTGTGAAAACAGATGATTTATGTTAAGAAATCTAAAACGATTACAAAAAACATATATCACTGTGTAACTAATTGCGAAAAAAATTGTAATTTTGCATATTATTACGTAAAAATATCAATGTTTCATCGGAAACTAATGAAAGAGATATACTGCAAACTGACTACAAAGATTGTGCGCCATGTGTTTATGGCTTGTTTGCTGTTGTCCTCGTTGAGTGCTAACGCTCACTCTGTGATGGATGACGGGCATTACATCGATACGCTCTCGCTGGCAGAGCGTATATCGTTGCACACTAATGCCGTTGACTGGGTCATTGGTGTGCCTAACCTTGGCGTTGAGTTTGATTTGAAAGGACGCAACTATAACCGCTGGACTGTGATGGCGAGTATGCGTTGGCGCCCGTCAATGAGTAATACATTCGTCATGCCGGTGGTGTTTAATATCTTCGAGGCTTCTCTTGAAGGTCGTGCCTATTGGCGTGAGCGTCGTGCTACGGCCACGGGTATCTTCCATCATCATCGTATGTGGTATGAGAAGATTCTTTCTGCACGTTCCATGCTGCCTAGTCATCCTACATGGGTGTTCTATAGGGGTGGATATGCTGCGTACACAAAGTATTCTTTCCTTATAAAGGATTTCTTGAAGGGACGTCAGGGTACTGCTATTCAGGCAGGTTTTACTTGGGGTTTTGAGATGCCTTTGTATCAGTTCTCTGATGGTAACTCGCTTGACCTCGATTGTGGCGTCAGTGGCGGTTTGTGCTTAAGGAAAGAGGATAAGTATGAGGTGGATGAATACAATAATGCTTATGGTTTCACAGAAAAGGATGATAAGTGGAAGTTGTGCCATTATCCTGTTTTGAAGGATATCCATGTGTCATTTGTATATCGTTTCGGACACTATCCTATACAGAAGAGGTATCGTTGGCGTTATGATGCAGATATCGCTTACCGTAATGTTATGGACTCGTTATATTCTGATGCTGAGGCACGTGCACTGCAACAGTATATCGCCGACTCTATATATAAGATAGTGTATACGGATTTCCGTCATGTATATGACTCTGTGCTTGCCGTGCGTATGGCAGAGGAGAAGATGGCTCAGATTGAGCAGACAAGAAAGGATATTGAGACTTTGAAGGCTGAGGCTGAGCAGCAGGGCGAGGAACTCTTCGAGGTTGAGCCAGGTAAGTCTAAGAAGAATAAGAAAGAGAAAAAGAGTAAGAAAAAGGAAAAAGCAGAGGTGGCTAATGATGAGCAGTCAGAGGAACAGCAACCTGCAGAACAGCAAGTTGATGATGGCAGCGCAACCGAACAAGAACAGGAACAGGCTTTGCTTAACAGTTTAAGAAAGGAGGACAACGATGAAGTGTAAGAAAATTGTACAGGTCGCTGCTCTCGCAGCCTGCGCCCTGCCTTTGGCAGTGTCACTGGGATCTTGTACCGAAGAGAATATATTGGATAACTATGCCTCGGTAATAACGGATTCTACCTATTTTCAGTATGACCTTGAGAATATCTTGAGTCAAATGGGTGGTACGGATATCCTTCACATCTATACGTATGAGGTTACGAATGGTGGTAAGAAAAATCTGAAGCATCTGGCCATTCAGAAGCAGGACAATAGGATATATGTAGAGAACCCGGGGGGGATTTCCGCAACACCAAATCAGCTGAGGTCTACTTTTGGAGATTCTATTCCCGATTGGACTCTATATAATCTGAATGGTGACAAGGTTACATGGACACATGGTGGCAACCCTTATACAGAATCTCATTTCTCTTTTGGAGCTGGTGTGTTCCAGACCGTTGCGATGATTGAACGTACAAATCCACGTAACTATACAATTGACGAGACTGCTGTGTATAAGAAGCTGAAAGATCCTTCTTATGATAACATGAAGGATACTTGGTTCAACTATATTACAGGTGCGTACGAGGGTGAGTATTATAGTGAGAGCCAGACACCATGGTGGGGCTGGACAGACTTGAATGTCTATCAGAATAAAAATGGAGAGGAGGCTCCTTATATTCGACGGGCTAACGGCTTGGCATTAGGAGGTGTTTCTCGTGATACACTGAAGATTGGCAATCATAAGACAATCGTGTTGAATCCTGTTGTGGCTGCACGTAACTATACCTTTAACATAGAGGTTGAAAAAGGCGATGATCTCGGCGATTTCGTTATTACGGATGGCTATGCATGCATTTCAGGAATCCCGGAGCGTATGAATTTCCATTATCAGACTTATGATGTTGAGAATACTTGTAAGACTCCGTTTAGATTGCACATGTTGGCAGCTGATAATGCTTCAAATAAAGTTGTGAAGTATACTAATACCATAGGTATAATGGGGGTTTCTTATGGTGCTGACACTTTGACTACAACGGGTGTTAATGGTCCTGGCGTGCTACAGTTGATTATACCATATAAGTGGAACGGCGTTAACTCTCACTTTAATGTTCTCTGTAATGTTTCCAAGTCTATCAAAAACTCTGGGGTTATTCAGAAAGGTGACTATGGATGGCTTTGGGGTGGTTCAGATGAGATTAATATCAAACTGACAACTAAGATAACTGCAGAAATGATAAAGAGAGCTAAGAACGGAGAAATTGTGGAACTGAAGGACTAACCTTAGTGTTGTCAGAATATAGTAATATAGAAAAGACGAAAAGTAGAAATGAAGAAATTACTGCTTATACTCATATTAGCATCCTTGTCCTTCACCAAGGGATCGGCTCAGATAATCTCTGTTAACACGAATGCTATGCTTGATGCCATGCAGGCTCCTGCTTTCGGTTTCGAGTTGGTGTTTAATAAGAGATCTACACTTGCCGTAGACGGCTTCTGGGGCAATAAGATTATGGGAAAGAATTGGAAGATACTTGCTTTCCAACCGGAATGGCGCTTGTATTTCGGCGGTCGTCCCTTGTTTCATCATTATGTTGGTGCCGTTGGTATATTGGCTAAGTATGATATTGAGGTTTTTGACAAGCGCTATGATGGTCATGCTATGGGCTTCGGTATGTCATACGGTTATGTATGGCCTGTGACTAAACGTCTGCTTATTGATTTCCATACAAGTCTTGGTTATTTGGCTCGTGATGAGCGTAACTACATGGTTCATACTCCTTATGAACAGCATACGCAGATTGAGCATGAGGATTATCAGATAGAGATTCCTACGAACTCACGTGCTACGATGCTCTGTCCTATTAAGCTCGGTGTGTCGGTAGCCTATATTATAAAGTAGTAATAGAAGTATATTCAATTTTTAATTGATTAATAGAGAATAATGAAACGTAGCTTTTCATACATATTTGTTTGTTCGTTAATGATGTTCCTCGGCATTCTTGGTGCCAAGGCACAGGGTGATGCTCTTGATGCTAACGTACACATCAGCTTTGAGACTTCGGGTCAGAAGAGTTACCGTACAGTGCAGTATGCGCTTTTCAAGACCGTTAATAAAGCAAGTACGGTGCAGAAGTCTCTTGAGGAGGCTATTGCCTTGCAGCGTGGTGACGGTGGCAACATTGTGTTAACAGCTTGGGATGATGCTTTGGACAAGAATAAAATGAAATTCCGTAACTCTAAGGGTAATGGTGACTTTCGTGTTCACGCTTATCCTGATATGGCTATTCTTGTTTCTACATACGACCCTGAAGATGAATTGACCATTGAGGATGCTCGTTTTCAGGTAATTCCACTTGTGGAGGGACAGACAGAGTATGAGTTTACGTTTAAGAGTACCATGGATAAGGGTTCGCAGCGTATTGAAAACGTGGATGTGATGGGTATCAACCGTGATACCATTAGCATTATTGCTGCTCCTCCTATCGATGATGGTAAGAATATGTATTTCCGCATTCATGTGGATTTGCCAAAACAGTATGGTAACAGTAAGGCTCGCCTTGTTATCCAGCCAGTTTCTGTTGACTGCCAGACTGAGGATACCGTTGACTATATCCCTGGTGTGGTTATGGAGGGATATGAATATCATAAGTTGCAGGATAAGCGCATGCGTTTCAACTATATGAAGTATGACAATGTTGCTTATTGCTATAGCCCTAATCTCTTGTATGATGACGAGAAGGTTTTCATTGACACTACTTTGGTATATGTGAAGCCTAATCGCCGTAAGACATATAAGATTCCGTATGATGTAGTATTGGCTGAGTTTAATAATGACTATTTCCATCAGTCGGCTTCTACTGGTTCTTGTAATGGAAAGAATATATTCAAGTTTATAGATCTCGGTGTTGCTGCTGCTGACATGGATGTTGATGAATTCCAGGTTATAGCAGAAAGTAACTACGATACGAAAAATCAGGACTTGCGTCTGCGCTTCATCGTTGGTAAATCTGAACTTATCGAAGATTCCTTGAACCAGAAGATGCTTGATGACCTTGTTAATGAGCTTCGTTCTTATGGTGATCAGTTGATGGAGGTAAAGGTAGAAGCCTCTGCTTCACCTGAGGGTGGTCTTGAATTTAACCGCAAACTTGCTGCCGAGCGTACTAAAGTGGCTGTTTCTAAAGTACGCAGTTATCTTGGCAGAGTCGATGCTGCTTTCCATACTGGTGCGCCGAAGGTTTATACTTGGGAGGATGTTGCAAAACAGGTTGAGGAAGATGGATTCCCAGGACATGCCGAGCAAATCCGTGCCAACATGGGACCTAATGGATATGGAGGTGATGCTGCCATACAGGCTATCGAGGGTTATGAGACAGTTATAGAGCCTGTGATGCAGCAGCAGCGTCGAATGCGTGTGACTTATCGTTATGAACGTGAGCACATCATGGATGCTGACGAGGCTCTTGCTGCCTATATAGAGCGTAAGCATGACTTGTTGCAGGGTAAGGGACGTGACTTCTCTGATGGTGATTATTATAACCTTTATACGGTCATCAAGGATTCTGCTGAGCAGGATACGCTTACCATGATTGCATATAACCACGTGTTACGAACACCAGGTTATGAGAATATCAAGTTCTCTATGTATGTTGCCAACCGTATGGCAATGTTGAATTCTCGTCAGGGTAAGCCTGATGCAAAGGTTTTGGCACCATTTATCAATTCGCGTTTGCGTGCCATGTCAACTCGTGAACGTAGTGAGAAGGCGCAGAAGAACCGTCGTGAGGTGTTGATTAATCAGATTATCACATACTTCCAGATGGAGGAGCGTGATAGTGCCTTGAGCTACTGTGATTACTGGTTCAAGAACGATAATGACCCGAAGGTTGAACGACTTAAGAAGTATATTAAGTTCAAGGAAGGATTCGTTAAGTATGCCACACACCAGCTCTCACCTGCTGAAGAAAAGGAAGTGCTTGACGCTATGAATTATGTAATCAGTTGCTCGCCTGATAATAAGGCTGTTATTTATACAGAGGCTCGTGAAATATTGAATGTGCCTAATTCCGTTTGTCAGGAACTTGTTGCTGCAATGGATGATGCTAATCCAAAGAAGTGGTATCTGCGTGGTATTTTGGAAGGTGATTTGGAGGAGCAGAAGTTAGGCGAGCCCAAGAAACCTGATTATATACCTAATTACTTGTGCTTCTTTAATCATAGTTTTGAACTTGAACCGTCTTTCAAATGGCATTATCTCTCTGATGGACAGATTAGTGATAAACTGCGTGAGAAGTTCAAGTATAGTAAGAAAAAGAAAGACCGTTACCGTGAGATGTTCAATAATCTCGTAACTCTTACTGGTGAAGCTGCCGCTGGTGGTGATGCCGATATGATGGAATTCAGTGGCGGTGATGATGAGGATGAAGAGGCAGCTGCAGATGGGGCTGCAGAAGATGGCGCGACTCAGGAAGGTCAGGCAGGAGATAATGCTGCAGCTGACGGCACTGCAGCGCAAGTGAATTAAGTGAGTATACGTAAGAAGGAGAAATCTACAGACTAAGGAGAATCTACAGATAAGAAATGAATAAGAGACTAATTCCAGTTGTACTGACAGCACTGCTGCTAAGTTTACACGGCAACGTCGACTTGAAAGCTGCACCCGGGGTAAATCCCTCGGACATTGCATCATTGAAGATGCTCGATCCGTTGGATACCTTGGACGAGGAGGATTTGCAGGCTATGCGTGACACCATGAAGATGTCGCGTAAGAATCTTGCTCGTGGCACAGGCGCGGTTAATGCCTTGGACTATAGTGTCAGGGATTTCTATAAACCAAAGGGATACCAGTATTACAAGGGTCTGCTCCAGAACTTGTACTATGGTGTGTCTATGGGTTATGAGCAGGTTTTACCACAAGCAGAGAATGCTCCTGCTTTGAATATTATCCAAGTTAATGGCCAAGTGGGTACAAGACTTAACAAACTAAACAGTTTGCGTCTTGGATTTGGTGCAGGCTGGGGTTATAATTATGATCGCGGTTTGCGTCTGGCTCGATTCTCCGGTAGGTTGGATTATATGCATGATATCACCACCCATTTCGAAGGATATAATTCATCACGTTGGCTTGATGTGCATGCTCTTGTTGGTATTGGTGGTAACTATACATTCTTCCGTGGTATAGGTAGGAAGAAGTTTGCTCCTGAGGCGCATACTGGTGCTCAGTTGAAGATTTTCACGGGTCCTCATGCGTATTTGAATGTCGAGCCTTACATAGGTATTGGTGGACCACAGATGGATTATGACTATCGTCGCAACTGGCGTGGTTTCGATTTGTTCTATGGTGCTAACTTGACTTACGAATTTGCTCTTAATGACAACTTGTCTAAGGCGGCTCGCGTTAAGTTTATGCTTTCAAGACTTGAGCGCTACCCAGAAGAGACATATCAGACAAATGAGTTGTGGCGTCGTCCATGGTTTGTTGAGTTCTCTGCAGGTCTTAACTGGTCGGAGACTCAAGCTCTTAAGAACATTACGTTTGGTAATTCTACAGGTCATACTACTACTATTAGTATAGGTAAGTGGTGGTCGCCGGTTATAGGTTTCCGCTTCTCTGGTTTTACTCAGATAGCAAATCGTGACAAGATTGAATATCAGGGATTGGGTAATGATGCTTTCCCATACGGTGATATGACGGAAACGTTCAACACTCACTACATGGGTGTCCGTGCTGAAGCCTTGTTCAACCCGTTAGGTTTCTTGTATAAGACATTTAGTTGGAACCAGCCGTTCGGTGGTTATTTCGCTTTCGGTATCAACTATGGTACATTGTCTAAGTATAAGGCTACTTTCGTAGAAAAGTATCGTATTGGTACAGAGTCATATTCGTTTGCACTGCATTTCTATGGTTACATAGATCGTGACCTCCAGCTCTTCATAGAGCCTCGATATACGCATGGTGTTTATAGGCAGGAGGATAGAATTCGAGACATGAACCATATGTCAGTTAACCTTGGTCTTACTGTCATGGTTCGCAGTCCGCATTATCGTCCGATTGAAGAGATGGATAAGGTACAGCATTATACGTACAAGGCAATTAAGGGCGTACGTGTTGGTGTTGGTGGTGGTTTTGCAATGCTCTCACGTCGTTACAGTGACTGGGGCGGTGGCAATTTCGAATGGAATGGCTTGGCATGGGCTGACTATACGTTCAACTCTTATTTGGGAGGTCGTATTAGTGTTAACATGATGAACTCAAGTCGCAATGATATGATGCCGTACGATGCTCACTACAGACGTGCTGATGGTATGATGTGGTCTGACAAACGCTTTGGTATGGTTCAGATTAACCGTCGTACTTTCTTTGGCTCACTTGATGTTGTCGGCAATCTTACAAATATATGTGGTGGTCGTATGAATCAGCGTAAGTTTGAATTGCAGGCTTATGTAGGTCCTACGGTGATGTGGCTTGGTGATCAGGAAAATACGGTTGCATCAACTGAACCGGAATATGAAGGTGGTTATAATTCTTGCGGTTCGTTTGAGGATGTTAAGTATTGGTATTTCGGTGTTAATGGTGGTGTTAAACTATCCTACCCACTCGGCAAGAAGGGCTTTTCTGTGTTCTTCAATCCAGAGGTCTTCTTCATCGCACAGCAAAGTGAATATGATATAAAGGGCTTCAATACGGTATCTATCACCGATAAACTGCACCTCTATGAGTCGATAAACTTTGGTCTGCAGTATAAGATTGGTAAGTTGCGCCGTGCTCCAGAGACTGTTAAGCGCATACATGAAAGCCATGACAGTCGTTATAAGAGTCGTCAGTTGCGTGCTGTAGAAAAGTATAATGCCAAGTATGCAAAGAAGATTGCAAAACAGCACAAGAAAAGATAAATAGCAAGGAGATTACACTGGTAATACAAAACCTTAAATAGAAGGAATAATGTTTACAAAGAGAATATTCATATACATCTGCTTGTTCTGTGCTGCATGGTCACTGCCTGCAAATGCGCAGAAAGAGGCTGATGCCGTACAGGCCGCAATGGCTGTTGTCATAAACAAATATTCAACTCAGGCCGATACAGTGGCTAAGGAATTGTCTGCTCGTTTTAATAAGGACGTGGCTATACAGACGGCTTTGGCTCGTGCTTACTTCCGTAACAATGAGCGTGAAAAGACTCGTTTGTATCTTGACAAGGCTTTTGCCATCAGTGATAAGTATGTACCGTCTTATATACTTAAGGGTGATATGTATGGCGAGTGGGATGTTGACTCTGCTTGCTATTGGTTTCAGAAAGCTATTGATGCCGACTCTTTGAATCCTGATGGTTACCTGAAGTATGCTACGGTAATGGCACGCAAGGATATGGATGCAGCAAAAGCAAAGCTTGAGGAGTTGCGTAATGCTGTGCCTACTTATAATGTAGACATTGAGATTGCGATGCTCTATAACAAGAAGGGTATGGATGCCGAGGCTGCCGAGGCTATGTCTGCCGTTGATCCGCACAGTCTGACGATGAACCAGTTGGTACAGTTTGTACAGAATTGTTATTGGAGTCAGGATGATATCAAGTGTATGGAACTGTGTCTTATTGGTGCTGATAAGTTCCCGAAGAATAAAGGCTTCAACCGACTATACTTCTGGAGTGCTACTCGTGCAGGAATGTATGCAGAAGCCCTTGACCACGGTAAGATATGGTTTGCAGAGGCTAAAGACTCTGTAAATTCAATTGACTATTTCTCGCTCGGTTCTTGTTATCTTGGCTTGTCTAATTTCGACGAGGCGTTTGACAACTTTGCTAAGATTTCCAGCTGTACAGACTATTTTGTGTCGCAGATGGATGGTCAGATACGTCAGATGCTTAACAAGAATGTTGATGTGTTGAAGAGCGAACAACGTTTTAAGGATGCCTTGAACTTGTATAAACTCTTCATGGAGAAATATCCGTCTTCTGACAAAGCCTATATGCTTTACCAGTATGCAAGCATATATCGTGATTGGCAGGAGAACCTGCAGGGTGATGAGAAACTCAGTGTCATCAACCAAATGTTTAAAGTGTATGAGCAGTTAGAGAATGAGTATCCTACGTGGGATAATCTCCACTATGTACTCTATACACATGCACGATGGACTTATGCTTATTTTGACCCTGAAAACAAAGACTGTCTTGCAGAGCCTCTGTATCAGAAACTGTATGATTACTGTGTAACCAAGGAAGAGCAGACAGATCAGTTGAAGAGCATGGAGATAGAGGCATGTCGTTATCTGGCTTCGGTTGCATACTTCACTCGTCATGACCTGAAGACTGCAAGAGTTTGGTGGAATAGAATCCTCAACATTGATCCAGAGGATGAGAATGCACAAAAGGCTCTGAAGACCATTAAGAAATAATGTGACTGTTACGTTTTATATATACTTACGTAATTATAATGAATAGCAAGGAACTCAGTAAAGTGTTTTCAGACAAAATGCTTCGCTGAGTTTCTTTTTTTGATAGATGAAACAGCAGAATTCAGTACTCAGGTCTATAGATTGGGTTACGATATGTATATATCTTTGCTTGCTTGCGTTTGGATGGATTAGCGTTTGTGGAGCTACTTATTCGTATGGTGGCGATACCGATTTGTTTGATTTGTCCACGCGTTCTGGTATGCAGATTGTCTGGATAGGAACCAGTATAGTTCTTGCTACGTGTCTGCTGCTCATTGACGAGCGGATGTATGAAACGTTTGCTTTTGCCATTTATGCAGTTCTTCTGGTGCTCTTGTTTCTTACAATATTTAATCCGCATGAGATAAAGGGCTCCCGATCTTGGATTGTAATGGGACCTTTACGCTTGCAGCCTGCGGAGTTTGCTAAGTTTGCAACTGCGTTAGCTGTTGCAAAACTAATGTCAGGACATAAATTCAGTATTGAGCATTGGCGGGATTTGGCGAAAGTAATTGTAATGATTGTTACGCCAATGCTCCTAATTGTGATGCAGAAGGAAACGGGTTCTGCATTGGTCTACTCTGCTTTTTTCCTTATGCTGTACCGTGAGGGCATGACGGGTAGTTTCCTTTTTACAGGTATAGCAATGGTGGTTTATTTCGTGGTTGGTATACGTTTCGCAGAACCGCTTGTTTGGGAAACCCCGACGCACGTAGGACCTTTTGTCGTTTTGCTCCTGATTCAGATATTGACTTCAATACTCGTGTTGGTATATTGTAAGGCTGAAAAAGAAGCAAAGTATATATTTCTGTATTCTGTGGGAATAACTCTTCTTGCATTGCTCTTCTCACAGTTCGTAATTCCTTTTGATATAATCTGGGTGCAGGTTTCTTTGTTAGTTATTACTATTGGATATCTACTTTGGCTGTGGACATATAACCGTCTAAGGGAGTATCTGTTTATAGTGCTGTTTGCTATTGGCTCGGCGTTGTTCTTCTTTTCTGCATCATACGTGATGGACAATGTACTTGGGGCACACCAACGTGTGCGTATTAATGTGCTGTTAGGTTTAGAGGATGACCTTGCCGGCGCAGGTTACAATGTGCATCAGAGTGAAATAGCCATTGGTTCAGGAGGATTGCTGGGCAAGGGCTTCTTGAATGGTACACAGACGAAGTTGAAATTTGTTCCGGAACAGGAAACAGATTTTATCTTCTGTACTGTTGGCGAGGAAGAAGGTTTTGTAGGCTCTGTAACAGTGTTGCTATTATTCCTTTTTTTGATACTGCGTTTGATTGTCGTGGCAGAGCGCCAACCATTCACGTTCGGTCGTGTGTATGGATATTGCGTGATTAGTATTTTCTTATTCCATCTGTTTATAAATATTGGAATGGTGCTTGGTTTGACTCCTGTCATAGGCATACCGTTACCATTTTTTAGTTATGGTGGTTCTTCGTTGTGGGGTTTTACTTTGTTGCTTTTTATATTCCTGAGAATAGATGCGAACCGTAAGCAAATTGTACAGTAGCTGAGGGCGGTTTTAATTGTGTAGGTAGTATTGTGTTGAGCATAATAGTGTGCCATAAAGGATAGAAAGTGTAATTTTTCTCTTATTATCGAAATAAATCCAAGGGGTGTTGCGTTTATTAAGAGGTGAAGAGGTATAAATATGTCATATTAAATACGGTGCTTGCACTGGTGTCGACTAAGGCTCTGGCGCAGTATGACCCGTATTTCTCTCACTATTTCGACATGCAGACTGTGTTTAATCCCGCTACGGTAGGTAAACAGGATCAGTTGAATGTCATAGGTGCTTATGTCATGAATCTTGCCGGCTTTGAAAATGCGCCGCGTACTTTTGTCGTTGCTGGCGACATTCCGTTCGTAGCCCTTAAGCAGGTGCATGGTGTTGGAGCACAGTTGATGAATGACCAGATAGGTTTGTTCACGCATCAGCGTATCAGCCTGCAGTATTCACTGCGTAAGCAGTTGGGCGGTGGGTGGATGTCCGGGGGCGTTCTTCTTGGCTTGCTCGATGAGAAGTGGGGTGGCTCGAAGCTTGAAGTCATAGATACAGGTGACAAGGTGCTTGCGCAGAGTGACATTGACGGTAGCGGATTGGACATTGGACTGGGAGTTTTTTATCAGCGTAAGAACTGGTATGCAGGCCTCAGTGCGCTTCACTTGACGAATCCCAGCATAGAACTTGGCACATCGAATGTTATAAAAGTCAGTCCTATGCTCTATGCTACTGGTGGTGTTTCTTTTCAGTTGCCTAATCCGCTGCTTAAGGTTGCATTGTCGGCACTTGTCCAAAGTGATTTGACTGCATATCGTGGTGATTTGACAGGCCGACTGATATATGAATATGATGACCAGATGATGTATGCCGGTATAGGATATAGCCCGACAAATTCGGCTACGCTTCTGATAGGTGGCAAACTTCATGGCGTAGTTGTTGGATATTCGTTTGAAATGTACACAAATGGCATAAGCATAAAGAACGGTTCACATGAGCTTTTTGTTGGTTATCAGACAGACATTGAGCTTGGAAAGAAAGGAAAGAACCGTCATCAGACGACGAGAACCCTGTGAGACGCTCTGCCTGAAGGTTGTTAAATGATTGATATTAGATAGAAATAGATAAAACGATATATATGAGTATGAATAATCGCATATTGTTTCCCTCTCTCTGTAGGGGCGTAGGAGCAGGAGTGCTTTTGTCGCTCTGCCTTATTCTGACCAGTTGTTTTGGTGGCAAACTGTCGCAATCACAGCGCGGTGGTGAAGTCACTGGCGTAGGCATGGGACGTGGATTCCAGGAACCCACGCCTTACGGCATGACACTTGTGAATCGTGGTTTCCTCCACATGGGTGTGCAGAGCAAGAATGACTCGCTGTGGGGCAAGATGACTCCGGAAAAAGACGTGTCGGTAGATGGATTCTGGATGGATGAGACAGAGGTGACGAATGCAAAATACCGTCAGTTCGTCTTATGGGTTCGTGACAGCATACTGCGTACGCGTCTTGCCGATCCCGCATACGGCGGCGACGAGACATATATGATAACCGAAGACAAGAACGGCGACCCGATAACACCACAGATTAACTGGAAGAAGCCCTTGCCGCGTAAGCCTAACGAGGATGAGCAGCGTGCCATAGAGAGCATGTATGTGAGAAATCCAGTAACGGGCGAGAAACTCCTCGACTACCGTCAGCTCAACTATCGTTATGAGATATATGACTATACAACGGCTGCGTTGCGTCGTAACCGTATTAATCCCGAGGAACGTAACCTCAACACCGATATCACTGTCAATCCTGATGAGGTAGTGATGATATCAAAGGATACTGCATATATTGACGATGAGGGCAACATTATCCGTGAGACCATAAACCGTCCTTTGTCAGGAGCGTGGGATTTCGTCAACACATATATCGTTAATATCTATCCTGACACTACCTGCTGGGTAAACGATTTTACCAACAGTGATAACGAGATGTACCTGCGCAACTACTTCAGTAACCCTACATACAATGATTATCCTGTGGTGGGTGTTACATGGGAGCAGGCCAACGCTTTCTGCGCATGGCGAACAGACTACCTGCTTAAAGGTCTGTCAGGCGCGGCACGCTACGTTCAGCGTTACCGCCTGCCCACCGAGGCAGAGTGGGAGTATGCAGCACGCGGTAAAGACGGCACGGAATTTCCATGGGAGGACCAAGGCGTTAAGAATGGTGACGGATGCTTTTTCGCAAACTTCAAGCCCGATCGTGGCAACTACACAAAAGACGGCAATCTTATAACGAGTAAAGTAGGCATATATGCTGCTAATTCAAATGGATTGTTCGATATGGCAGGCAACGTGGCAGAGTGGACGTCGACCATATATACCGAGGCAGGTGTGGAGGCCATGAACGACCTTAACCCGCAGCTCGTTTACAATGCCGCAAAGGAGGACCCATATAAGATGAAGAAGAAGTCCGTGCGCGGTGGCTCGTGGAAAGATCCAGAAAGCCACATACGCTCAGCATGGCGCTCATGGGAATATCAGAATCAACCGCGTTCATACATCGGTTTCCGTTGCGTGCGTTCGCTTGCAAGTTCACCGAGCATGAATGCAAGGGGAAAAAAGAAAAGATAAGTTGGCGTTACCAATTATCTAAACTGCCATACAACTAAACATACAAAAGACAATGAGCAAATACAGCAAGATAAACTTTATCTATTTCCTGCAGAAATGGATGGACAGCGTGCCTGGACAGACGTTCCTTAACTACGCATATTCATGGGGTGCCGCAGTCGTGATTCTCGGTACATTGTTTAAACTGACCCACTTGCCGGGTGCAAACCTCATGCTTTTCCTCGGTATGGGTACGGAGGTGGTTGTGTTCTTCATCTCAGCCTTTGACCGTCCGTTTGACAAGTCAACCATCGATATGGCACTTGACAACCACATGGCAGACAATGTCATAGATGACGTAGCAGGCAATCCTCTTGGTATACCGGCCGTACAGCCAGCGGCACAGCCTGTGCAGCAGAACCCGGCTGTACAGCAGCATCCTTATTCTCAACCACAAGGAAAACAACATACTGCACCCGTGGCAATTCCTACGGCTTCACCAGAACCGGCAGACGGCAATGGTGCACCTGTAGTTATAGGTGGCAGCAATGTAGGTGGCGGTAACATTGGTGGCGGAACCGTTAGCGGTGGAACCACTGGTGGCACTATAGTAATTGGTGGTGGTGGCAACGGTGCAGACGGAACGCCTGTAACTGGTAATGTGCAAGCCGCAGTGAGCGGTGTGCCAAGCAATGGTACTATAATCATCGGTGGCGGTAATACAGGTGGAGTCGTTGCCAGTGGTTCTCCTGTCGTAAGTGGCAAGCAGTCTTCTGAAACATCCAATACTTCAGACGCTGATACAGAGAAGGTTGAGATGACAGTAAATACAGAGACGGCAGCACCTCAGATTATCACTCCTGCACCAGCTGTGTCACGTGAGACTGCTGCTGAGATGGAGGTGGTTACCAAGGCATACATCGAGCGTTTGGCTGAACTTAACGAAATGCTTGAGAAAGTTGGTCAGCTCACATCACGCCTCTCTACAGACAGTGAGGAAATGGAGAACCTCAACCGTACGCTTACAGGTATCGCCCGTGTTTACGAGATGCAGCTCAAGTCAGCATCGCAGCAGATTACCACCCAAGACTCCATTAACGAGCAGACGCGCATCATGGCACAGAAGATACAGGAACTCAACAATATCTATACACGTATGATTGAGGCCATGACAGTGAATATGCCTGGTACAAACAGAGGATTAGGTAATTAGTCGTTTAGTAATTTAGTCGTTTAGTAGATAGGTTGTCAACCAAACAACCAGACAACCAAACAACCAGAATAAGATGGCAATAAAGAAAAGACCAGTTTCTCCTCGCCAGAAAATGATCAACCTCATGTATGTCGTGTTGATGGCGATGCTTGCGATGAACGTCTCTACGGAGGTGCTCAATGGTTTCTCCATTGTGTCGGAGGGACTTGACCGTTCTACGCTTAATGCCACGAAGGAGAACCTTGGAATATACGCCGACTTCGATGCTCAGATGAAGGCCAATCCGCAGAAGACGCGAGAGTGGTATGAGAAAGCACAGCAGGTGAAGAAAATGAGCGATGAACTCTACAACTTTGCTGAGGAACTGAAGGTCGCTATAGTAAAAGAAGCTGATGGCAAGGACGGCGATATACACAACATAGAAAACCGTGAGGACCTTGAGGCTGCATCACAGGTGATGCTGTCGCCTGGCCGTGGCAAGGGACCGCAGCTTCAGAAGATGATAGAGGACTACCGCTCGAAGTGTCTTGGTATGCTTAAGGACGAGCGCCTGCGTAAAATCATCGAGGGAAATCTTTCAACCGAAGTGTCGCCAAAGGCAAAGGCTCTTGGCAAGAACTGGCAGGAATATATGTTTGAGCAAATGCCAGTGGCGGCAGCCGTCACTTTGCTCTCAAAGTTGCAAAATGATGTGCGTTATGCCGAGGGTGAGGTGCTCCATACTCTCGTCAGCAATATTGACATCAAGGACATACGCGTGAACAAACTTGACGCATTCGTCATTCCTGATGCTAAGACAGTGATACGTGGCGACAAGTTCTCTGCACAGATAGTGATGGCCGCCATCGATACTACGCAGCAGCCGGAGGTATATATTGGCGGACGCAAAGTGGAACTGCGTAACAATACCTACGAGTTCATGCCCGGCAAGACCGGCGACTTTACCCTCTCGGGCTATATGACAATGAAGGACGGCGGTGGTCAGGTGCTACGTCGTGACTTTGAACAGAAATACACAGTCGTTGATCCGTCGGCAACAGTATCGGCAGACCTTATGAATGTACTGTATGCAGGTTTCAACAACCCGATATCCGTCAGCATACCAGGCGTGCCGCTCAACAAGGTTTCTGCAACAATGACCGGCGGCTCGTTCACACCAACCGGTGCAGGTCATTATATCGCTCGTCCGTCTGCCGTAGGACAAGACGTTACCATTACAGTCTCAAGTCTTGCCACTGGCAAACCAGTAAGAATGGGTGCGTTTACATTCCATGTTCGTAAATTGCCTGATCCTACACCATACATCAAGGTGGGCGACAACCGCTTCAAGGGTGGCAATATGGCTAAGGGAGACCTTATGGGCGTTACCACACTGCGTGCCGCCATCGACGACGGACTACTCGACATAGAATTTAAGGTGACGAGCTTCGTGGCAGTGTTCTTCGACAATATGGGTAACCGTGTGCCAATAGTCAGCAACGGAGCTTCTTTCTCACCGCGCCAGATGGAACTCTTCCGCAAACTATCTCGCTCAAAGAGTTTCTTCATTACGCAGGTTCACGCTGTAGGCCCTGACGGTATAGCTCGCACGCTGCCAGGCGGAATGGAGGTTGTGGTTAAGTAATAAATGATGAATTAACAAAGAATATAGTATGATGAATAAGATAAAAGAAATAAGTGGAACAGCATCGAAGGTAATCTGCATTGTTCTCTTTTCACTATTTACTTTTCATTTGGTTCAGGCACAGCCCGCTCAGCGTCGTGTCCAGCAAAAACAGGATGCCGGTGCTGCGCGCAAGAGTGCCACCACGCTTACAACGCGTGCCCAGATATCCTATCCTGCTACAATGCAGATGAAGGAAGACGTGGTGTGGCGTCGTGACATATACCGTGAACTCGACCTTACGCAGGGAGCAAACTCAGGCATGTACTATCCTGTAGAGCCCGTTGGCTCGCAGATGAACCTCTTCACCTATCTCTTCAAACTCGTGTTGTCTGGTCAGGTGAAGGCATACAAGTATAATATTGACGGCAATGAGTCATTTGAGCCTGACAACCAGCTCAAGCCTCTGTCGCTGCTTGATGACTACAACATCTACTATGAGCGAAAAGACGGACGCCTGAAGCTCGACAATTCCGACATCCCGTCGCGAGAAGTTAAGGGATACTATATCAAGGAATCATCTTATTTCGATCAGAACTCAGCCACGTTCCACACCAAGGTAATAGCCCTCTGCCCGATAATGTTCCGCGAGGATGACTTCGGCGACGGCACTGCGCGCTATCCGCTCTTCTGGGTGAAATACGACGACGTTGCACCGTTCCTCACCAAGCAGACTATCATGACTAGCGACATCAACAATGCCGCAACGATGAGCATGGACGACTACTTTGTCAAGAATATGTATCGTGGCAAGATATACAAAACCAACAACATGCTCGGTCAGACGCTGGCACAATACTGTCCTACGGATTCCGCCATGGCAAAGGAACAGCAACGTATAGAAGGGGAGTTGAAGGCTTTTGAGGAAAACATCTGGGGCGACAAGGCTCGCAAAGATTCACTTGACTCGATAGCCAAGGTCGAGGCATCACATCCGAAAGCCAGAAAGTCGCGTGCCAACCGTCGTGCACAGGGTGCCGGCGGTGCAGAGGTGTCGGCGGCAACATCCGGCAGTGAAAACAAGTCTGCCACGGCAAGCCGCAAGCGTCAGCGTCCGTCAGCTACCTCTGGCGGAGCTGCCAGTGGTTCACGCGTCAGCGTGCGCAGACAGAGACATTGACAAATGTGTTAGCAAGTAAGTTACAATACTGCAAAACTAATTTAAAACGAAAGAACATTATGAAAAGACTTTACACAACATTGGTTGTGGCAGCGGCGCTGCTGATGACCATTTCTGCCCAGGCACAGGTGAAATTTGGTGTGCGTGCAGGTGCTAACCTCGTCAACATGAAGTTGAGCGGAAATTTCGTGAATAATCTCAATAAGGACAATCGCGCAGGTTTCTATCTCGGTCCTACGGTTAAGTTTTCCGTGCCTATTGTCGGTCTCTCTATGGATGCGTCACTGCTCTATGACCAGCGCAGCACAATGGTAACAGAAGAGATAGAGGGCACTGTCAAAGAGGAAAGCATGATTACCCGTCAGCTTGCCATACCATTGAATGTGCGTTACGGATGGGGACTTGGCTCTGTGGCTAATGTGTTCCTCTTCGCTGGTCCGCAGGTAGCTTTCAACTTCGCCAAGGATAAGAAGAGCATATTCAACAGTGCCGCAGACTGGAGTTGGAAGCAAAGCAACTTCTCTGTCAACGTAGGTTTGGGTTGCACCATTCTCAGCCACGTAGAACTCAAGGCAAACTACAACATAGCCTGTGGCAAGACAGGTGAGGCTACAGTATGGAATGCCGCCAAGACTGCTGCTTTGGGTACTGTGAAGAGTAAATACAACTCTTGGCAGCTGGGCATGGCTTACTACTTCTGATTTAAGAAGGATAGTAGTTTTTTTGAAAAGTAAACCCATTAGAAAAGAGATATTTATAAGTACTATTGCAATCGGGGTCTGATTACACTGTAATCAGACCCCGATTGCGTTGTAATTTGGTGCTGATTAGGAGGTAATCAGGTGCTGATTACAATGCCCTTTGTTATGCCCTTTGAAACAAGCACGGAAATTTTGCCGTTTCAATAATTTTTTGTACCTTTGCACATACTTTCCGGCAGAACATAGAAGATGATACAGGTAGAACGATATACTGCCGTCCGAACGGAAGAATGGGACGCATTCGTGAAAGGCGCCAGAAACGGCACCTTTCTTTTTCTTCGTGCCTATATGGACTACCATAGCGACCGTTTCCTTGACCACTCGCTGATGTTCTTCAATACCCGGGAAGAAGGAAAGCGAACACTCGTGGCACTCTTGCCGGCAAATGAATGTGATGGCGTGTTGTATTCCCATCAGGGCTTGACCTATGGAGGGCTTATTCTGGGACTGAAGGCGCACCATGACATGGTGGGTGAGGCATTCGCAGTACTGACGGAATACATGCGTGAGGCAGGACTGCGTGAGTTGGTGTATAAACAAGTACCGGCTATATATAGTGTAGTCCCGTCGCAGGACGATGCCTACTGGCTGTGGCGCATGGGAGCGCAGACCGTAAAACGCAACGTCATGACGGTAGTGTCACTGCATGGCAGGGAAAAGATAAACACCTCGCAGAGAAAACGAAACTACAGTAACAGGCTTGAGCGCATGGGGTGGCAGGTGTTGGTGGACGCTCCACTGGCAGACTTCTGGCCTGTACTGGAAGACAATCTTATGACCGCACACGGAGCAAAACCAGTGCATACGCTTCAGGAGATAGAACGCCTGAAGCGTGCGTTCGTCGAGAATATACTGTGCTGCACTGCCGTTGATGCCGACGGCGTTACACAGGCAGGCGTGGTGCTGTATCTGCAAGCCGATGTAGTGAAAACCCAATACATATCTGCCTCGGCAGAGGGCAAGCGTTGTCATGCTCTCGATTTCCTGCTCCACAAACTTGTGGCCCATTTTGCTGCAGATGGCTGCTATCGTTATTTCGACTTCGGCACAAGTATGCTGCCCGATGGAGACAGCACGGATGCAGGACTGGTGGCACAGAAGGAAGAATTTGGCGGGCGCACCGTAGTGTGCGATATTATGAAGTTGAAGGTATGACAAACAAACTGCTTGATATAGTCGAGCGGATAACCCCCGCATTGCGCCGCCTGCATCTGTGCAAGGTGGTATATGAATTGCTTAGGATGTTTGTGCCGCAGAGGAATACGAAAATGTCGTTTGCGGAGGCTGAACAGGTGCTTCAGACGATACACCGTGGAAGTGACGCATCCAATGTCATACCAGAAGCAGAGGCAAAACCACTGGAATATGAGGAGTACGGCATTGCAGTTATCGTTCCGGCATATAATGCAGAGGATACTATAGATGACTGCCTTTACTCGATATTGTCCAGGCAAACGTTAGTTAACAAGAAGTGTTGCTGGAAGTATAGTGTGATAGTGGTGAATGACGGCAGTAACGATCATACCGCAGAGCGTCTGCAGCGATATGCCGGTGCCATACATGTGATAACGCAGCCCAATGGTGGTCTGTCGGCAGCGCGCAATGCGGCACTCGACTATCTGATGGACGGACAGAAGCCATGCCCGCGCTACCTTATGTTTGTGGATGCCGATGACCGCTTAGACCCACAAATGATTGACATCCTGTTGCAACAGCGCGTGGAGGGCGGATCCGTGGAATGTGGCTACCGTCGTGTTACGAGAGACGGTAAGATTATTGACATACAGAGGCCTCCCCATGGATTTGCGTGTGGCAAACTTGTTGACGCAGAACTCTTTCATCGTGTGCGCTTCCCTGTGGGCTACTGGCATGAAGACGGTATATGGACTACGCTCATTGCACCGCGACTTACTGAGCGCAGGTGCATATCTTATTATCTGGGTTACTTGTATACGATGACCCCGGGTAGCATAACCAACAGCGAGCGCAATGATGCGAGAGTACTCGACATCTACTGGATGTGCAAGCGCGAGAATGACGACCGTCTGCTATTGCGCATTCCCGACACGCAGGAGTTCTATGAGGAATGCCTGGATGACGTAAGACGTGTGGTCAGCCAGACTTGGAGACTGCCAGAGTGTGAGGCATACATAGCTGCCATGATGCATGAGATGAACTCTGCGAGGTTTGCCGCTTACAGTGCCAAGGACTGGCGCATGAGGCAGATAGAACGGCCACTGCGTCGCGGCGACTTGACAGGTGTCGTGCTTGCTGCACTGCTGATATAGGAATAAGAAGATGAAGAATAAATATAACAATATACTCAAGGCCACGAGTCTGCTGGGTGGCGTGCAGGGTTTGAACATCGTGCTCAACCTTGTGCGTACAAAGATTGTAGCGGAACTGATAGGGCCGTCGGGAGTCGGCCTTAACGGTATATATAATGAAACGCGCGAACTGATTCATACCACCACCAACCTTGGACTTGATGTCAGTGGCGTGCGCGACATATCACAAGCCTATGAACGGTGGAGCGAGTCACATGCCGCATCGGACTGGGAGGAGGTGAAGACGTGTGTCAGTGTGATGCGCTCGTGGCTGTTGCTTCTGGCCTTGTTTGGCATGATGGTGTGCATGCTGTTTGCCATTCCGCTGTCGTGGCTTACATTTGATGACTACGACCATGTCTGGGGGTATGTCATGCTGTCGCCGGCGGTAGCGTTCAGCACCATGACGTGTGGCGAACTGGCAGTGCTGAAATCTCTTCGGAAACTTAAGAAACTGGCTGTTGTGTCGGTGGTGAATGTAGCGTTGGGATTGGTGGTCAGTGTACCGATATTTTATTTCTGGGGTATTGACGGCGTGTTGCCAGCATTGGTGACGCTGTTCGGTTGTATTATGCTGAGCACACTTGCCGTGGGCTACCATACTATGCCTTTGTCGCTCGCTTATAGCAAGGAGCGGCTTGGCAGAGGGCGCACCATGCTCACAATAGGCATTAACTTCGTGGTGTGCAGCATACTTGTGCATGTGGTCACCGTATTCATCATTTCATATCTGAATCGTGTGTCATCCACGCATCTCGTCGGACTGTATAATTCGGCCTATACCATGACCATGACATACGCCGGAACGCTCTTTGCAGCTATGGAGCAGGACTATTTCCCAAGACTTACAGGCGTTGTGCATAACGTCAGTGAGCGCACGGAAACCTTGATGCGTCAGCACAAGGTGGTGCAGATGCTCGTTGCACCAATGCTCGCTGCCTTCATCGTGGGACTGCCGGTTGCGGTGCCGCTGCTGTTGTCAGACGAATTTGTTGATATTGTGCCTATGGCTCAGGCCACAGCCGTAGGACTCCTTTTCCGTGCCATATATCTGCCTCATTCCTATTTGCCGCTTGCTGCCGGTCACAATCGCATGTTCTTGTTTGTAAACGCAGTTGGTGCGCTTGACATGCTGCTTGTCATCATGGGATATCAGTGGGGTGGACTCCTTGGCATGGGCATAGCCCTGAGTGTGCAGAATGGGATAGACATGTGCTTGGTGTTGGTGGTGTCGCGTGTCAAGTATGGTGTCAGGTTTACTCTTCGCGAGATAGCCATGATGGTGTGTTATTTTGTAATGCTACTGGCGGTCTATGCTGCCTGTGCCATGCTAAATGGCTGGGCATACTGGGCAGTAGGCACGTTGCTTACGCTGGCAGTGACGGCCGTGGCATACTGTGATTATAAACGTGGTAATGTCTTGTGCCATGAGTAAGAAGCGTATAATGATTCTTGGTGGCAACCTGGTGCAGACGGATGCCGTAAGATGCGCTCATGAACTGGGCTATCACGTAATCTGTGCCGATGAGCATCGTGATGCTCCTGGGCATTGCATGGCCGATGAGCAGTGCTATATAGATATATCAGACCGTGAGGCGGTGTTGCGTGAGGCGAGGAAGAGGCACATCGATGGTATCATACCATACGCATCAGATGCACTTGCCACGGTGGCTGCATACGTCGGTGAGCAGTTGCATCTTCCTGGCAATCCACTGTCGGTGATAGAGACGATGACGCAGAAACCTAAGTTCAGACGGTTTATGCAAGAGCATGGATTCCCCGTTCCGCAGGCAGAAGGCTGCCGCACAATAGACGAAGCTCTGCAATTCATGGGCAGGGTAGGGAAGCCTGTTATGATAAAGCCTGCCGATGCTTCGGGCAGTAAGGGCGTTTTCCGCGTTTGCAGTGAGAATGAACTGAGGGAACACTGGAGTGAGACACAGAGTTACTCGCAGTTTGGCGAGGTCGTCGTTGAAGAGTATATAGATTCGGTAGGCTTGCAGCAGGACGGAGATATTTTTGTGTCTGACGGTGAGATAAAGTTCTGGGGAGTGTGCGACCAACGTAAAGACGTGGCTGTGTCGCCTTTTGCTCCAACCATGCTCTCGTTTCCGTCAATGGTTGACAGTGCTGTGGAAACCAGGGCAAAGCAACTGATGCAACAGGTTATTACGGCTCTTGGCTTCCGTATGGGGGCGTGTAATGTGGAATATGTCGTTGACAGGCATGGCGAGGTGTATATTCTTGAGATAGGTCCGCGCAATGGCGGCAATATGATTCCTTATGTCATCAAGGAGGCTACGGGCTTTGATATCCTTGCTGCCACGATATGCCAGGCAGTGGGGGATGAACCAGTGAGCGTAAGGGAAATAAAAAAGCGCTATGCCATGAGCGTGGTGGTTCATTCTAAGGAGAATGGCACGCTGCGTGGCATAACGCTTGCAGAGAGTGTGCGCGGCAATGTGTGCCGGCAGTTGATGTTTATGAAAGAGGGCGACCGTGTGCATGTTTTCCGCAATGGCCGTGACACTGTCGGCTTGCTTGTATTTTGCTTTGACAGTGCCGCTGACATGCAGTCTGCAATAGAGTCAGGAGTAGTCGAAGTTGAGGTGGCCAATTAGTTTGCGAAGAGTGAAATACACTTCTTCCTGCAACCTGAACAGTGACCACGACCATAGAATCGGCCAGTAGCCGAACTTGCGTTTCAGTTTCTTGTCGACCATTCCGTAGTCAATTCTTCTGCGCATCTGTTTCATTATATTCAGGGCTTCCTTGCGCTGTGTGGCTGTAAGGTATCTGCGCATTATGTAGAAGTGCATGTATGAGTGAATGAAACGCTCCCAGCGGAATGTTTCATAGAAGGCACGCAGTTCCTGTTTTACGTTTAGATTCAATAGCTGCTGCGACATGGAGTCGTGAGCCCTGAGGCAGGTAAACCAGCCCATGTTGACGGAATGGGTTACAGATGCTGGTCTAAGGCGGTAATTGTATGTACCGCGTGTCTGCATTACTTGTTGTGCAAATAGCCCCATTAGGACAGACGTGTTGTCGTCGCCATACACTCTGCATGAGTTGTCCCAGGGGAAACGGCGCTGAAGTTCGGCACGCACTATCTTTCTTCCGTTTATATGCCATGGCAGACTCCACAGAAAGGACTGCTCTCCACTGATTTTATGGAAATGATGTCGTCCTTCCGGCTCAAAACTCGTACCGTCTGGCCTGTGTCGCACATCGCGTAAAACAAGACAGTCCACGTCTGGATTCTCATTGAAGTCCTTAATGCATAGTTCTATGCAGTCAGTGTCAAGCCAGTCGTCGCTGTCTATGCACATTATGTATTCGCCGGAGGCAATGTCCACACCAGCCTGGCGGGCCAACTGTGCCCCGCCGTTTGCCTTCTGCTTTAAGAGTTTGATGCGTTCGTCTGCCTCTGCATATTCCGAAAGGACCTCGTAGCTGCTGTCCGTTGATACGTCGTCAACGCATATTATCTCTATGTCTTTGTATGTCTGCCCTACAAGAGAGTCGAGACATTGGCGCAAGTATTTCTCGCAGTTGTAAACTGCTGTTATTATACTAACCTTAGGCATTACTCGTTTTCTTCGCTTTCGCTTTCGTTTTTGTCAATGTTTTTGTCTGCACCGAGATAGGTGTTTACAATTATGTTGGCATCTGCCATGGTAACTTGTCCGTCAACATTAATGTCAGCTACTGACATGTCGATGTCTGATGGCGTTTCTTCCTCGTTATTATTGCTAAGGAAATAATTCACCACCATGTTGGCATCTGCCATGGTGATTGAGCCGTCGGTGTTCACGTCGCCTTGATGTGTAAAGCGTTTACGGTGGCGGCTGAAGATGAGTTCAGCCCTTTGCCTTAGCCACTGTTTTGCCCTTTCCTTTTGTGCGGCATAGTTGGTAGCATCACGGTTAATGGTGGCGTTTTTGTTGTTGTGAAGCAATGATGGTGCGGCGAAATCGTAGTATTCATCAATATATTTGAAGAGCACTTGCAGTTTGTTCTGCGTCATAAACTCATACCACTTGCGGTAATATGCGCGGCGCACCTTGTCGTTGCTCATCAGCAGAGTATGGAAGAAGCAGTGGTTTCGGTTTGCTGATGAGGCAGAGTCGAGCACCTGCGGCAGGTAGTCTGTCTCTATGCCGTGAATGAAATATGAACGTTTGTTCGTTTTTGTAGTGTCTGATTCCTCGCGGCCAAAGGCGTAGTCAAGATCCCATATAGGTGCAAATACCCATGGCGTTGGGTCTACACCGTCGTCATTGACGTTGTCGGTCACGTTTTCTGTGTATAGCTTAACGCTCTTCGGATGTTTGAGTTCGCAGTTGCCCATCAATTCACATGCGGCTATGAAACTTGCCATACGTTCAATGTCTATGTAGTTGGCATACGTAGAATCCTTTTCGTGTACAAGTTGTATCAGATGGTTTATGTCGTTTATGACTTGTTCTTTCGTAATTAGTCGTGTGTTGTCTTCTTCAAGGAAATCCGGGTCATCTATTTTTACCGGCAGTCTGGCTGCATTGCTGCTGTCAATGGGTTCTGTGGGGTCGGTGTCGTATGTGTCTAACTCGATGAGTGCTGCCAGAGATTCGTCTTTAAGGTCAACGCTGTTGCTGCCAAACCCTGGTTTCTCTGTCAGGTTGTAACTCCCACGGTATGATGAGTTGCAGTAAAGTTCCACGGGCAGCATGTGGTTTACCCATGCGCAGTCAAACAGTTCGGCTATCTTCATGCCTATAGCATTGGTGAGCATACTACCTGTCATTTTGTTTGAGAGAAGAGTCCATTTCTTTCCTTTCTTCAATCCGAGCGGTTGCTGCTTCTTCGTGAACTTGAAGTTGTAGGGGTTCTTTGCATACGGTGATTGATACCAGTTGGTATTGCCGCGCCCCTTTATCTTTATTTCTGTCGGCTGCATGTCGGGATAGCGTCCGCCGCCGTCGATGGATATAGTCGCATCAATCCATGTAGATTTGCCGTCTTTGCCTATCCAGTTCTCTGAATTCCAGACATTGTCGTTGCCGAAGGTGATGTTTATGTGTGGAACGTGTACAAGACTATCTGGTATATACAGCATGATCGAACGGAATGTCTCAATGTCTTTTGCTGCCACACCGAGTGAGTCTGTGAAGAATTCTTCAAACTTGTCGCGCAGCGTAGGAGCATTGATGGATGTTATTACATCTACACGGTCTTTCAGTTCTTCTTTCAGACTTGTCCAACTGTAAGGTCCGAAGGTGGATAGTTCATGGTCTTTGTATATCTGGTCAATGTCTACACCCAGTACACCGAGCAGTAGCATTGCCATGATTCCTGTACGGTCAACACCGTAGTGGCAGTGGAAGTTCACTGGGCGTCCTTTGCTCAAGTTATACAGTATGAAGCCGAATTCTTCCTTCAGTCTCGCCCTTGTATCTGGTTGCATCATTGATTCTGCAGAATAGTCGTTGGCACAAGCCCAGTAATAGGTGGTGTCTGCCTGAGAAAAACCGAAGGCTGAGATACCTGCTTGATCGTGTTTCTCATGTTCATTGTCATATCGCAGGTCAAGTTCTGCCTTGATGCCAATGTCATCCTTCAGGTATTTAATTTCCTCCTCTGTGCATGGATATGAACCATTCAGTTCGGCACTGCGGTATAGCAAGCCGTGTCGTACACGCTTGCAGTGTCCGACGCTCCATCCGCCGAGGTCGCGCATATTATGGTTGGGCGTTTCAAGACCTATCATGCGTGCGGTGCCGGTGGCTTTTATCGTGCCTTTGTATGTGATTCCGTTTGAATCGCTAGCTTCAAATGTCTTGACTTCACCAGGTGTCAGGTTCATAAATCGCAACTTTTTTCCGTCGCTCATGGGAATTATGACCTGCTGAGGCCAGTCGAAACGCTGGGGTGGGGCATAGCGGAATTTCTCGACTATGGCAGAGTCTTCATAACCGTAGTGAGCGGCAGAAAGATAGCGTTGCACGCAACGGTTTTCAATGTTGACCGTGATGTTGAGGTTAGCTGGGTCGGCAATGATGTATTGCAGGTCTTCTGCATGCGTTATGGTAGTGCTGTCAACAGAAACAGCCACCCAACTATTGGTGTTGTAGTCTCCACGCAGTATAGTGGCATCCCAAAGTGCGAGGATGTCGGCTGCAATACTGTCGCTGCTTATACTGTCGGTAATAATGCAGTTGCTGTCCGGCAGTAATACGAATGGAACTCCACTGTCAACTTTTGTTACAGGCAGCAGGGTTGCAGTCGCTCCATTTACTTGTGCAACGGCATACAGCTTACCATACATTGTTGTGTCAACAGAGTAGGGCCGACACATAGGTGTAAGTTTGCCAGCTTCCAGTTTCTGGATGACAATGGCGTCAGCTAGCGTGCATATTATTATTGATATGACGAGTGGTATTATTCTTCGCATAGTCTTTGATATAACTTTTCATATTGTTGTGCAACCTTTATTGCGTCGTGGTTGCGCATTATATATCGACGGCTTTCGCTCTTGAGTTTCTGCAGTCTTTCCGGATGCAGGATGAGATTTTCCAATTGGTGGTATACGCTGTCATACGTAGGTTCTACATTGATGATGGGACGGCAGTCATGCTCACCCATGAGGTCATAGTATTCCGGTTCGCCACCGCTCACGGCTATGATACCCTTCGACATGGCAAGCAGTGCGTTCATGCCCGGGCCGTAACTGTATATCTGGTCGAGAAGTACGTCTGACGAGTCCATCAATTTCTGATATTCAGCAAAGGGAATCCCCTCGGCTATGCGCAGTTCAATCCTTCCGGGATACTTGTGCTGCAGTTCTTTGGCGGCTTGCAGCAATATGTCCGTACCCTTAAATACGGCTCGTTCCTTACTTACTCCTACGAATACTTTAATTGGCTTTGTAGTATTGCTGTCTTCTCTACCATAGTATTCTTCGCAGTAGCTTTCTTCTTTGCAGTTGTCTTCTCCTCTGCCGACGTCTTCGCTTTTGATTGGGAATGGAATGTTGAGCAGTTTTTCGCGCAGTAGTTTGCCGTTTTTGTCCTTGTCTTCGGTCATGCTGTAAGGCAGCCAGTATTCATACATACCTGAAACAATGGCATCACAGTCGTGGGCAATCATGCGGCACAGTCGTTCTTTTTCTGTTCCTACCTCATCATAGTAAGTCCAATGTGCAAAGTCTGTCATGCGTTCCGTTGAACCGATGTTGTAGTCGGAGTAGCGCATGGGCTTCAGCGTATGGTTTATGTGGCAGAAATAATAGTCGTCGCCCATTGCGCCGAGCACAATCTTTTTATTGTGCTTTCGCAGGTAACGGTATATGCTGAAATGTCGTTCTGCCTTCAATTCAAGGAATATAGGATTGATGAGTTGCACCACGTCGAAATTCTGCATACGGAGCAGACCGGGAATCAGCCTGCAGACAAAAGGAATGAAGTGTATGGCATTCTGCAGTCGGGCGCGCCAGCCAGTTTCGTGTGTTACCCATCTTGACAGATTGATGTCGCTGTCGAAATGTTTCCAATAGTCACCGTTGTTGGCTGTCACTACTTCATGGCCAAGAGCACGCAGACCGTATGCCAGATTGTTATGTACGTTGCTATATTCTCCGAGTAACAGTATGCGCATTTAGAAATAACTTTTTATTATATCTGTAATCCTATATATCATGGCTTTGTATAATTCCAATCCGTTGAGCGAGAAAGGATGCGTGTGCATAATCCTTGCGGCCTTAATTTCTGCTATTAACAGTTGCTTGATGTTCTTGCGGTTGGTCTTGCAGCTGATGCTGTTTTCGCTAAGGCAATAGTTGTAGCCTTTGAGTGAACTTGTCGCTATGCGTGGATTCTTTTTCAGCAGGTGAGGCATGAGGAATAAGTCCTCATACAGTTTTCCCTCTTCATATCTCAATCCGTTGAAGAGGCTGCGTCGGTAGATTTTGTTGCATGCGTAGGAGTGACTCCATGCATGTGTGTGCATCCAGTACTCGTCTGCGGTGTTGAAAGTAGCATCGGCATAATTCGTGTTTAATCTCTTGCCGCCTGTTATGTTGAAACTGTATTCTATCATGTCGATTTCTGGATGTTCAGCAAGTTGCCGCATCAGTGGCAGGTATGTATCGGACGAGAGATAGTCATCGCTGTCAACGAATGTTATATATTCACCAGTTGCTATGTCTATGCCGGCATTGCGCGCACTGCTCAGTCCACCGTTCCGCTTGTGTATCACTTGTATGCGATGGTCTGTAGCTGCCCACTCGTCGCACAGTGCAGGACATTTGTCGGGTGAGCCGTCATCAACGAGTATTATCTGTATGTTGTCAATGCCCTGTGTGACCACACTCTTAATGCAACGGTCAAGTGTGTGCTCAACTTTATATACTGGTATGATGACGGAAAGCAGCATGTTATTCTCTGGCATTGTTATTTGTGAATAGTTTCAGCCACATAGACATTATTCTTTCTGGTGAATATTCCTTTGCTGCTTTGACAGCATTTTGCCCCATGTGTTGGCGCAGGTCGTCATGCTCGATTAATGTCATGACGGCTTGTGTCATGGCTTCTGTGTCATTAATGTCAATGAGGAAGCCAGTTTCCTTGTCCTTTATGATGTCGCTTGGGCCGTGCGGACAGTCGAATGCTATCGCAGGCAGTCCACATGCGTTGGCTTCTATCAGTACCATGCCCATGCCCTCACATTCGGAGGTCATAATTAGGAAACTGCATTTCTGATATTCTTTTGCAATGTTGTCGGTGACGCCATGCAGTGATATTACGTTTGCAAGCCCCGACGATGCTATCATGTTCTGTATCTGCTCTCTCATCCTGCCTTCGCCATACATGTCAACTCTCCATTCGGGGTGGCTGGCATGTATGGTTTTCCATAAGCGTACCAGTTTGTCGGGTGCTTTCTCTGGTTCGAGCCTTCCCACCCAGATGCAGCGTTTTGAAGAATAGTCAGGAGCGGATATGGGCTTGATGGTGGTGAAATCTGGTATTACGATAGTATGCCTTGATTCCTTGAAGTTCCTTGCATCGCCTTGTGTCAGGCACACCACGGTGTCAGCCTTACGCTGCATGTATGGATAAAGCCAGTTGTGGTTTGAGTGGTGATAGTCCAGATGTGACTCAAATATCTTGCGCCCTTTCCATGTGGTGGATGCTATGAGCATGGCTCCTATTGCCCGGAAGAATACGGTGATGTCTGGGTTGGCGCGTTTAATGTATTTGTTAAACCTCCATATAGCGAGGGGTAAGGCGACAAGCGTTGGCGGTACGTTGAGCTTGATACGCCTGATTTTAGGACTTAGTGGGTATGGTACTTCCCCGTCTTCATGCCACACGGTCATCAGCACTATCTCATGAGCAGTGTGCTCAGCGAGGTAGTTCATCTTGTCTGTAAGGATGCGTTCCAAGCCTCCTTTTACAGACAGACCTTCTATGACGTAGACTATTCGCATGGCGTTCTTACATGAAGTTTGCAATCAGTTGTATTATGGGAAAGTGATACAGGTATACCTCGTATGATTTGTTGCCTATCCGTGAAGTCCACTCTCCTAAGGGCCAGTATGTACTGCACAGTATTACGATTGTGCAGAATGACATTGGTAACACTATGTCGAGAAAGGCGTTGCTGTCAATGAACGCGCCTGTCGCATAGACAGCCAGGCATACTGCAAGTAGCCATACTGCATATTTCTCTACAGCATTGTGATATATGCTCAATAATACTCCGAGGTAGAAGAATATAAGCTGGCCGGCGAACTGGCGTCCTAATATCTGGTATAAGCCATTGCCTGTTGACTCATACATGAGTTCCATGCCGAACTTATATGCTATTGATGCAATCGCTATGGCATATATAATATAGGCGGGCTTCCAGTTGGTCTTTCTGATTAGGAAGAAAAATACGGGAATGGTAAGATACAGCATCCATTCCACTTTCAGTGTCCACAGCGAGCCGTTTACTGCGTCAACATTGTTGTGCTCAAACACTCCCGGCAGCGTCGGTTGCAGGAAATTCAGAAATGCTAAGTTGGCTGCAAGATATTTCCATAGTCCTGCATCTGTGAAATACTTTGTCAGGGGCAGTGTAGACACTAAACTCAGTCCGATGGCACACAACAGTACAATCTTTACGTAGGGCGGCACAATGCGCTTTGCACGTGATTTGACGAAACCCAGCCAACTATCTCTCTTGATATAGCTGCCATACATCAGGAAACCGCTGAGTGCGAAGAATCCTTTGACTGCATGGTCGGCACTAATCATCCACCATATCTTTGTTCCGAGTAGCACGTTGCAATGCTCGAGAATAACAGGTATGGTCAGTGCGTATCGCACTAAGTCCATGTTGGCATATTTACGTATTTTCTTCTCTTGCTCTTGCATAGCACCATTTTCGATAAGTCCACCCTATAACTGAGAAAGGGAAAGTTAGCAGCCTGTAGGTTAACTGCGGCCAGGTGTATCCTTCTTTTATAATCGTGCGGCAGCATTTCAGTGCCAGGCTCCAATTCCAGTGTGTCATGCAGTAAAACACAGGATATACCATTCTTATGTGATAATAATTTATGGCGTGTATCTTGTTGAACAGGTTCGCCTTGGCCAGCACCTTAGAGTGAGTGACGAGGCGCTCGTCGCTTAGTCGTTTGCCGTTGCTTTCCGCCCGGTCGCATATACAGTAGAAGACTCGGCTGTCTGCTTTTATTGTTTGTGCGTGATAGCCCGCCATAGTGGTGAAGGCTACGTCTTCAAGCATGGGGCCTTCGTCAAAGCGGATGCCGTACTGCTCGATGAGGCTGTGTCTTACGATATGGCACCATGGTTCGGTGAATGTGTGGCGCAGAAAGAACTCGCGCCTGTCGGCGGGCTGTTTCATTATCCAGTTAAGCCTGTCAGCGCGCCAAGAGGGCTTGCCTGTGCCTTCGGTTATAGAATGGGCATTGAAGAAAATGATGTCGGCCGTCTCTGTCTGTAGTTCATCAAGCAGTTGATAGAATCCGCTTGTAAAATAGTCGTCGCTGTCAGCAAACAATACATACTCACCGACAGCATGCTCCAGGCCTTTGTTGCGTGCCCATCCAGCTCCTTTTGCCTTGTCATCGCGTATCACGATCGTCTCCAGATCATCGCGGTCGGGTATGCTCTTCAGCAGCCTGTCAAGCAGTCTGTCATCTCCGTGGTGAGGTATGATGAGTGAGAACTTCAACTTTTCAATCCTTCAATTCTTCAATCTTTCAATTCTTCAATTCTTACTTTACCATCGCTATCTTCGTCACACACCCTTCCTCACCGGTAGGTGTCGTCACAAGCACCATGTATACTCCCGATGCAACGCGCTCGCCTTGTTGGTCGCATCCGTTCCACTTGTATATGTTGCCGTTGCTTACGCCCTCATGCACTACATAGCCTGACGAGGTAGTGATTTTAATCTGTGCGTTCTCTATCAGTCCCTTGATTGTTATGTCGCCGGTATATTCCGGTCTGACGGGGTTTGGATAAGCATATATGTTTGCCTTGTCGAGCGTGCCGTAGTCTTCTGTCATGCCGGTCTCGTATGAGCAGAGACCGTTCAGCGTGCCGAAATACACGCGCCCGTTCTTGTCGTCGATGCAGATGCTGCATACTTTGTTTGACGGCAGCAGACTGTTGTCAGTGGTAAAGTGTTCCAACTCTGTATTGTTGTCGCTGCTTATCAGGTATACGCCGTTGGCATCGGTAGCTATCCATTTCCTGTTTGCGGCATCCACCTTGATGTCACGCACGGATATACCGTCGAGCAGATAGTCTGCCAGTCCCGTTCCGTCGTTGCGCGGCACCTTATGCTGCGTCACTCTTAATGATGTAAGGTCGTTGCTGTGCGACAACATGTATTTTATGTCGTCAGGTGTAACGTATATGGTATAGTGGTTCGTGCCGAGCCACACGTTACCTTCCATGTCTTCGGTTACCACGCGTGAGTCCCACGTGTTGGCAGGATTGATGTTCTTTCCGTCTTGGTTGGTAAAGTTGTCTATAAGGCTTGTCTCGTCGGTCTCAGGGTTGTAGAAGCCGAAGAAATTGCCCAGGTAGTGGTTGTAGCAGAACCACATAAGGCCTCTGGAGTCAAAGAATGGCGATACGTAGAGTATGGCTTTGCCTTTGGCTTTTAGCGTGGGCGGGCTGAATGTCTTCCATTCCTTGTCCTTGGTGTAGCATACGAGTGGTGCAGGGTTCTGCATATTCATCACCCATAGATTGCCTTTCTTGTCGTATGCCAGTCCCGTGATGGCTGCTGTCTCGCTCCATACCATGGCGTTAGTACCTTCGGCTGTCTTCGTGTGTTTGCCGGTATACCGCTCTGTCATCTTCCCGTCTGTGTAGCCGAACAGTGCTGTCGCACCGCCCACCATAATGTGGTTTTTGTTCAGAGGGTCTTGTGCCATGCAGTTATAGTCGTTATGGTTGTATTCGTTCTCCTCTGCCATGCTGTTGTCGAAGATGCTCCAGTCTTGTCCGTCGAACGTCTGGACTACGCCTTCCCAGCCTTTCCCCAGACCGTCCATGTTGTAGAATCCACGGAGCGTGTGTATCTTTCCGTTATACATCCTCACCACCATGTGTTCCGGATATTTGGGACCATCGGGTATTACGCCGTCGCCAATTGCGGTATAGCCGTCGTCGGTTTTGTCATACTGTGTCAGCCGTCCCTCGGCATTACTGCCCCAGTAGCATTTGCAGTGGCTGTCGTAGACTATCTGCCCATAGTCGTTGCGGTCGTTTTCCAGGACAGTCTTTATTTCATCCCAGTTAGCCTCTGATTCAGTCCAGGTGTTCTTGTCAATGAGGTTAGCGTCTGTCGGTGCTTCGTATAGCGGCCCGGCATCCGATGCTATGTATATCTTTCCGTTGCTGATGGTCATCTGGATGGCTGCTATGCCGATGGAGTAGGTGTCTTCTACCAGACATTCTCTGGTGTCAATCTTCATCAGTCCGAAGGCGGTGCACAGATAGGCATACTGCTTGTCTATATATATCGAATAGACGGTTTTGTCTGTAGTCATGCGTTTCTCGCGCAGGGCCACTATGGTCTCCACGTCGCCGTTTGCCGACAGCAGTTCTATCGTGTAGTCATCGTAGACAATGATGAGTTTTTTTGTCGTCGGCACCCATTTGATGTGATTGATGGCACTGCCCCACAGACCGTCTTCTTTGGCGTATGTTGTGAGTGCCTTGTCGGATGTATTGTATGAGTACAGGTTGCCGTTGGCCTTTACAAACACGAGGTTGCCTGCCGGGGCTATCTCTTCTATCGGTGAGTAGCTGCGGTAAACCTTCCATGTTCCGACTGCAGCGGCTGACACCGCTGCACAGTGTATGAACAGGACTATTATGAATATAAATAGTTTTCTATACATTGTGTTCTTTCTCTGGCGCATCTTATAATGCGCCGCCTATTTGTTCTTGCACCTTGTTGTTTATTATCTTGCGTTCTTCGTCTCGCCACCATCCCCACTTGTTGAAATACATTATGATGTTCACTATGTGGATGCGCAGCAGTCTGAGGCTCTTGCGCGAGCCGCGCGTGAATGTATGGTATATGGTTGTCGAGGGATAGTAGAGCGTCTCATACTTCTGGTGCATACGGCGTGTCATGTCTATGTCTTCCGCATACATGAAGAAGTGCTCGTCGAACAGTCCAATCTCTTCTAACGCCGACATTCTCAGAAACATGAAGCAGCCAGACAGGTAGGGTACGTTCATCGTTTTGCTGAAACCCGACTGCCATAGTTCGTATTTTGTATTGCGGCGCTTTATTATCCATTCGGGCATGCAAAATCTGCAGAACATATCCAACGGCGTGGGCAGCATCTTTGCCAGCCTCTGGATTTGTCCGTTGGGATACATCACCTTCGGCATCATCTGTCCCACCTCCTTGTGCGCGTCCATGTAGTCTTTGAGAGTAGGTATAACCTCAGGCCCGAACCATACATCGGGATTTACCACAAGATGGTATTGGCTGTTTTTCTTCATTGCCTCGCGCATTGCCACGTTGTGACCGCCGCCATATCCGTTGTTCTCATGGGGCATGTATATCAGTTGGAAGCCTTCTTCTGCTTTTTTCTTCAGTTCCTGCTCGCCCTTGAGTACGCGCTGTACAAATTCCTGCAGTTCCTGTTTCAGGTCGAGCATGTAATCAGAGTGGTCTACTATGTAGATAATGTCTACGGGCGATGCGAATAAGCTCCTCAATACAGGCTCAAAGTCTAACAGGTGGTGGTTGTATGTTACTATTGATGCTGTTATCATTAGATTCCTCTGCAGGGGCGTTTCTGCTCCCTACATTATATATAACGTCATTTGCCGGCATTTATTGCATGCACGACTTACATATTCCTTTCACTACATACTCTGCTTCCTGCATCTTGAAACCCTCGGGCATCTCTACGATTGGTATGGCATAGTCTTCCAGACAATATGTCTTTCCGCATTTCAGGCAGTTGAAGTGTATGTGGTTTATGTGGTGGTTGTGCTCGCAGCGGCACACACAGTATTTCTGTATTCCCGTGCCGTCGTCTATTATGTGAAGCAGATGATGCTCGGCAAACAGTTTCAGTGCGCGGAATATGCTGGAACGTTCTGTGTAGGGCATCCATCGCTCCACGTCGGCAAGTGAGAACGTTTCGCTCTTGTTGCAGACTTCCTGCCATACGAGCATTCTTACCGCTGTGGGTTTTATTCCATGACTCTCTAACTTGTTTTCTTCCTCTTTCATTTGTTGTTTTTTTAGCTCGTTTTTGATATTGTTTTTCGCTTTTTTTCAGTCGTTTCTTGGTCGCAGTGTAATCAGGCCTCAATTACGGTGTAATCAGGCCTCAATTACGGTGTAATCAGGCCTTAATTACAGAGCTATCTGTAAAGCATTGTCTGTCAGTGATATAAAGATTATGCTGAGCGTAGGCAAATGCTCTTGTCTGGGTTAAATAAAATCCCCCGGGGTGTGAACCCCAGGGGACTGTATTTTTATCCAATTGGATTATCTATAAAAGGTAGTATAAAATCAGATAACCTTGGATTACTTGCTCAGATCCTTGAACAGAGCGATACGCTTGAACTCAGCCTCGATGTCGTCAGCACCCTCGCCAACCATAACACCCTTACCAACGGTAGTGATGCGGTTTGCAGCGATCTTGTACTTCTTAACGAGCATGTCCTTAACAGAGTTAGCACGAGCCTCAGAGAGAGCCTGGTTCTTAGCAGCGTCACCTTCTGGTGAAGCGTAGCCAGAAATCTCGAGCTTAGCGTTAGCGTTCTTCTTCATGTACTTAGCGATGAGGTCAACAGTCTGCTGCTGGTTCTTGTCGATAACAGACTTACCAACCTGGAACACAACTGGTGGCATGTAAGCCTCAGTCTTGGTCTCCTTCTTAACTACAGCTGGCTTAGCCTCGCAGTCAGCAAGAGCCTTCTTCAGCTGAGCAATCTGAGCGTCCTTAGCGGCAGCAGCAGCCTTAGCAGCGTCAGCCTCAGAACGTGCAGCGTTGATCTTAGCGTTCAGAGCGTCGATCTCTGACTGGTCGCGGAGCTGCTCAACAGCGAAGTTGCTTGTGCCGTTAGAGGTCTTGAACTTGTAGTTCACACCAGCCTTCAGGCCAACACCAGCCTCACGTACGTTGTACTTGAACTCCATGTAGTTTGCCATGTTAGCCCACTCGATAGAAGGCTCGAGGTAAAGCTGCCACTGCTTGTCAGCGCCGAAGTTGTAAGCGAAGTCAAGAGCAAGGCGAGTGTTCAGGCCGTTAGCATACTTGCCAGAAACACCAGTTCCGAATTTGTGAGTCCAACCGAAGCCACCGAGAGCGATGATTTCGAAGTCACGTGGCTGACCATTGTAACCTGCGAAGAGGTTCATCAGGTTAGCAGTACCGAGGAGGTTAACGTCAACACCCTGAACGATAGTCTTAGATACTTTGTACTGGCTGTTGTTTCCGAATGGGTTGAAGTAAGCTGTACCTTCAATAGCAAGACCGAGAACAGTAGTGAAGTTCTTACCTACACGAACACCGAAGTTAGGTGTGAAGGCCTTCATTGAACTCTCGCCCTTAAGAGCAGTGATGGCACCGCCGTTTACACCAACGTAAACATTGTCCTGTGCCTTAGAAGCTGTGATTACAGTTCTTGGCTCAGCGCTTGCAGTTGCTACCATGGCAGCAGCTGCGATAAACATTGCAATCTTTTTCATTGATTAATTAATAAATAAAAAATGTTGTTAATAATTATCTTTGCAATACTAAATCAGTTAGATTTCTGACCATACTGTTTCGGGTGCAAAATTACTATAAACCTTTGAAATCTACAAAACTTTTACATTCTTCAAAGTGTTTTGTTTTGTTTTTCTTGATAATTATCAAGTATCGTTGATTAAACTATTGAGTATTGATGTTTTTTTCGTAACTTTGCATTGCTTTTGCAGCATTAATAGTAGCGAATATACACATTATATATATATAGTAAAACAAATCAATCATCAATATCATTAATCGTGAATACAATTAAGAAACTGCTGCCCGATTTGCTCGTGGTATTGCTATTTGCAGTCATTTCGTTTGCTTATTTCTATCCGGCCGACATTGAGGGCCGCATTCTCTATCGCCATGATTCGTCTGCCGGACGCGGCATGGGCGAAGAGGCGCGTGAATACAAGGAGCGCACCGGCGAGACCACTCGCTGGACAAATGCCGTCTTTGGCGGTATGCCTACATATCAGTCGGCTCCGTCGTATGAGTCGGGTCACAGTTTGAAATACGTCATGGATGCCTATCATCTGTGGCTGCCTGAGAATGTGTGGTATGTCTTTGTTTATCTGCTTGGTTTCTATATACTGCTCCGTGCGTTCGACTTCCGCTGGTATCTTGCTACGCTTGGTGCGGTAGTGTGGGCGTTCAGCAGTTATTTCTTCATCATCATTGCTGCCGGTCATATATGGAAGGTCGTTGCGCTGGCCTATCTGCCGCCGATGATTGCCGGCATATTGCTCGCCTATCGCGGCAGGTATCTCGCAGGTCTTGCTGTTACGGGTGTGTTCACCGCATTTGAGATAAATGCCAACCACGTGCAGATGACATATTATTATCTCTTCATTGTCTTCTTCCTCGTGCTCGGCTTCCTTGTCAGTGCACTTAGGCATAAGCGCATGGCCCACTTCATGAAAGCCAGTGCGGTGTGCATCGTGGGTGGATTGCTCGGCGTGCTTGCCAACGTGTCGAACCTCTACCATACGTGGGAGTATCAGAAAGAGTCGATGCGCGGCAAGAGTGAACTGGTGAAGCAGAATACCGCCAACCAGACCTCGAGCGGACTTGACCGTGACTATATCACTCAGTGGAGCTATGGCATTGACGAAACATGGACGCTGCTCGTGCCGAATACCAAGGGCGGCTCGTCGATGTCGACCGTCAGCCAGTGTGCTGCGGCAGAGACTAAGGCCGACCCTATGTATATGCAAATCTACCAGCAGATGGGACAGTACTGGGGCGAACAGCCAGGAACGTCAGGTCCTGTCTATGTAGGAGCGTTTGTCGTAATGCTGTTTATCCTGGGGCTGTTTATCGTCAAGGGATCTGTAAAGTGGGCTTTGCTTGCTGCCACGGTGCTGAGCATCATGCTGTCTTGGGGACATAACATGATGTGGTTCACTAACCTGTTTATAGACTACGTACCGATGTATGCGAAGTTCCGCACGGTGGCATCTATCCTCGTTATTGCTGAGTTTACTATGCCGTTGCTCGGTATGCTTGCGCTGAAAAAGGTCATTGATAATCCCGACTGCGTGAAGGCTACGGTTCGCGGCAAGAAGGTAAACTGGCTGTATGTAAGTTTTGGCCTGACCGCTGGCATTGCACTGCTCTTTGCCATTGCGCCGACGCTCTTCTTCGACTCGTTCGTGTCGTCGGCAGAGCAGCGTGCGCTCAGTGGGATACCGCAGGAACAGCTTCAGCCGCTGCTTGCCAACCTTGTGGAGATACGCGTTTCAACATTCGTAAGCGACTGCTGGCGCTCGTTCTTCATCATAGTGCTGTGCACGGCAGCCCTGTTGCTGTATCGCTTCAAGAAGATGAGTGCAGTGGTTACGGTGTGCCTGATAGCAGGCGTGTGTCTCGTTGAAATGTGGCAGGTCAACAAACGCTACCTCAACGACGACATGTTTGTCAGCAACACTCTGCGTACAGCTCCCGTTGAGCCGACAGAGACAGACCAGTTGATTCTGCAAGACAAGTCGCTTGACTATCGTGTGCTCAATCTCGCTTCCAACACATTTAATGAAAACGAGACCAGCTTCTTCCACAAGTCGATAGGCGGTTACCATGCTGCTAAGCTGCGTCGTTATCAAGAGTTGGTTGAGGCTCACATATCAAAGGAGATGCAGCAGGGCTTCAAGGCTATAGCTGATGCACAGGGTGACATGGCGCAGGTAAAGGGCGACAGCCTGATGCCGGTGCTTAACATGCTTAACACCAAGTATCTCATCCTGCCGTTGCAGGAGGGCAAGACGATGCCGCTGCAGAACCCGTATGCCATGGGCAATGCATGGTTCGTAGGCGAGGTGCAGTATGTGGATAATGCCAATAAGGAACTGGATGCGCTTTCTACTGTAGACCTGCATAAGGTTGCGGTAGCCGACAAACAGTTTGAGACTGTTCTTGGCAAGAGCCAGGCGCAGGACTCTTCATCGGTAGTGAAGATAACGAAGTATGAGCCGAACGAACTGCATTACGATGTGGATTCAAAGAATGGCGGCGTGGTAGTGTTCTCTGAGATATATTATCCCGGTTGGACTTGTACCGTAGACGGAAAACCCGTTGAAGTAGGCAGGGTGAACTATGTGCTGCGTGCCGTTAACATGCCTCAGGGTAAGCACAAAGTGGTGCTTGAGTTCCGTCCGAAGTCGCTGGCTGCTACCGAGACGCTGGCTTATGTTTCACTGGCATTGCTTGCCTTGGCTGTGTTGTTCTCGATAGTCATGTCGCTAAGGAAAAAAAATGATGCTGGGAAAACGGAGAAGAAGTAGGTTGTATGCTACTGTACTATCAGAATCGTTAGAACATAGTACTAATAAGATCGTAAATCAATCATGAAAAAGACATTGTTTTCTATTTTTGCCTTTATGGCATTGTGTCTTACGGCAGGAGCTGTGAGTTGGAATGACATGTGCATAGGAAAAGGCGTGGATGCGTCGTGGTATGCCACGGCTGAGGCACAGACCATAGCCGACAAGGTGTTGTCCATACAGAAGAATTCCGGCGGATGGATGAAGAACCTTGAAATCAACACTATGACTGATGCGGAAATCAATACGGAGAAAGGAAAGAAAAGCGAGCACTCGTGTCTTGACAATGTGGCTACCACACGTGAGATGCGTTTCCTTGCCAAAGTGTATCAGGGCACCAAGGTGGAGAAATACAAGACTTCTTTCAACACAGCCCTCCGCATGGTGCTCAATGCACAGATGAAAGTGGGCGGCTGGGGGCAGTACTGGCCACGCTCTGGCGGCGGTTCGTATCAGGACTACATCACGTTTAATGATGACCTCTTCACCAATGTGATGAAGATACTGCGTGATATATATGAGAACAAAGGCGACTTCGCCGACATTGCCGATGAGGCCACACGCGAGAAGTGTAAGTCTGCCTTCGACCGTGGCCTGCAGTGTATCATCAAGTGTCAGGTTGACGACAACGGCACGCCTGCCGCATGGTGCGCACAGCACGACACCATAGACTACCTTCCTACTGAAGGGCGTCCGCATGAGTTGCCTTCCATCAGCGGCTACGAATCGGCTGCGCTGCTTTCGTTTCTCATGAGTGTAGAGAACCCGTCAGAGGAGTTGCAGAACACCATCACCACCGCCATTGAGTGGCTCGACAACCATAAATACATGGACAACGCAAAAGTTGAGGACTTCACCAACACCAACAACGAAGCAGACCGTCGAGTAGTCAGCGCAACGGGCAGTGCGCTATGGGCACGCTTTATACAAATTGGTGGCGAGAGCGGGCGAAAGATTTATAACAAGCTGTTCACCAAGCTCCAGAACCGCAACAAGAAGCGCAGTTACACACAGAACGGCACCACATACACCTATACCGAGTATGAGATAGCCAAGAACTCATACGATGCCACCAAGGCCTACCAGCCCATCTATTCCATCTATGCCGACACAATACAGCACCTCTACTATCGTTTCCTTTACAACTATGAGGATGCCGATTCCATCACTGACTGGAAAGGCTGCGAGGTTCCTACATCGCTCAACGCACTGCGCCGCACGAAATACCAGTTCCTCGGTTCATGGTGCTACAAGACCATCCACACCGAGTATCCTGCATGGAAACAGAAGATGGACATCATCAACAATGCCAGCGATGCGACTGCATACGAACTGTCTAATGGAACGAACACAGGTACAAATACTGGCGCTTTATATAATTTCAAAGATGGATTTAGCATAGGTAACAACAATGGTTCTAAAAATTACAGTACAGGCAAGAACAATACCGTGAAATATACGCAAGGTGTAACATATACCATTAATATTCCTGCAAATACGGCTGTAACAAAAGTTACCTTCTACGGCTATGACAACTATACCGGCACCAACTCCTACATAAGTAGCCTTAACGGTGTAAACTATAGCACGACAGACTATGTCTTTCCTCAGAAAGAAACAGCAGAAAGTGATGGTATATACACCACACAGACCATAACATTAAACACTCCTGCCACAGGCTCGCTGCCTTTCGTCCTCGGCGGAAAGCAAACATGTCTCATCATCACCGTATATACTGTAGAAACCACCGGCGTGGAGAAAGTTTATGCCATTGATGCGACCAACGGCAAACCAATCAAGTACATTAAAAACAACAAACTCACAATAAACAAGAACGGCAAGACATTCGATGCCGTAGGAAAAGAATTATAAATATGAAATACGCATTAGTTACAGGAGGCTCACGCGGACTGGGCCGCGCCATTTGCCTCAAGTTGGCAGAACAAGGCATTCCGGTAATCATCAACTATCAGTCAAGCGACGCTGCCGCTGAGGAGGTGAAAAGCCTCTGCGAGCAGCAGGGTGTCAGTGCCGAACTTATGAAGTGTGATGTCGGCTGCATGGAGGCAGTGGATGCCGCCGTCGACAAATGGGATGCAGAGCACCCTGATGACTATATTGCATATCTTGTGAACAATGCCGGCATACGCCGCGACAACATGATGTTTATGATGCCGGCAGAAGACTGGCATGCAGTGCTCAATACCTCGCTCAATGCTCTCTACTACGTCACTCGCAAGGTTCTGCCAAAGATGATGATGCGCCGCCACGGTGGAAGCATTGTCAACATGGCATCGCTTTCCGGCCTGAAAGGACTGCCAGGCCAGACCAACTACAGTGCCACAAAGGCTGGTATCATCGGTGCCACAAAAGCCCTCGCACAGGAGGTTGCCGCACGCAGTGTCACTGTCAATGCCGTAGCACCGGGTTTCATCGAAAGCGACATGACAAAAGACCTTGATGTTGACACACTGAAACAACAGGTTCCATGCAAGCGTTTCGGTAAGCCAGAAGAAGTTGCCGACCTCGTATGCTTCCTGCTTTCTGATAAGGCACAATACATCACCGGTGAGGTGGTGTCTATCAACGGCGGACTTTACACCTGACGAGTGCCGGCAACGCCGCCAGGACAATAAAAATACTGAGGAGCAACCCTCCGATGGTACCCGCAGCAAGCGAGAACCAGAAGGGTTGCTCCTCATATATTTCTTACACTTTTGGGTATACCTGTTCCTGCCACGAAGCAGCATGTCGATAAGATTAATTTATAGAAAATGGTGGGAAAATTTTGTGAACAAATGACGCAAGGAAAAAAACTTCTAAAAAAGTAAATCGTTCGGAATTTTGACCAATTTTATTCTAATATCTTCCAATAGTTTTCTCACAGGTTGAGTGATTTTCGGGTAAAAGTGGCCTAATTACACTCCTAAAGTGGCCTGATTGCAATGTAAAAAAGGCCTGATTGCAGTGTAATTGGTACTTGATTACACTGTAAAAGCATAGCGATTACAGCATAAACGACTTAAAACGCCTGCGTGTAGTTTTGTGATGTACTGAAAATCAGTTTGTTATAAAAAATGAAAATTCCTTGCGATATTTGAGACCAAAATAGAGTTTGGTGATTTCTATCGCAAGGAATCGGCAGTTAAATACATTTTTTTTGTAAATATTACTTCACGCTGAATACGTAGTCATAGCTGTAGGTGCGCACATAAGCCTTGCCATCTTTCACCACTACGCGCTCCACCATCTTCTTGACAGGATACTTATGCACGCGCTGGCCGCTGTACTTGTCGAGCACGTAAAGGTTGTCCGGCTCAGCGGTGAAACCGTAGCCGCAGATGATTGAATTGCCATAGATTGTGAAACTGGAGTTGCATGTCATGGGCTGTGTGGTCCATATTATCTCATTCTTCTCCAAGTCATAGGCAGTGATGTAACCTGTCTGGTAGCCGGCACCGTCGGAGTAACTCCTTGAGCCGTGGGACACGTACATGACGTTGCCCTCGATTATCACATCCTGCATGCACTGCGTGTTGCCCATCAGCGTGGTCTTTGGCGAATAGCGGAAACTCTCGAAATCGTATGCTGCATAGAGTCGCGTTTCGGCAAGGTCGGTGATGACGAGCTTCAGAGTCTCGCCGTAGTGTGGACCGTATATCGTGACGAGATAGCCGCCGGTGTAATAACTGTAGCGCGGACCGAACTGGCCGATAGGTGTCTCCACCGGCAGTTCCCTGAGCGTCAGGTTATTGTTTATCACCCATTCTTTCTCGTCGGTGATATTGTTTTCCCTGCACGACACCTGCTGCAGCGACACCTGCTTTCGTGTCATGTTGCGTTTTAGCACATGGCCGGTGAAGTCGGGTGCCTGCACAGGAAAGAAAAACAGTCCCTCCACATTCGCCTTGTCGAATGTGCCTACAGGCGACAGTTTGAATCCAGGCTTGAATACATTGTCACGGTTGGGGTAAACCGTCTGTCCGCCTCCCGATTTTTTTATCATCATGTGCTTCTGCGCATAAAGCACAACTGACAGCATCAGGCATATCGCTGATGCTGTCAGTATCTTTATTATTCTGTTCATGTTAAGCATAATTACATTTTGAACTTGTAACCCACGGTAGCGAGTAATACGCTGTTGTGGCAGTCGCTGTAACCTGCAACGCTCTCCTTGTTGACCTTCGTAACACCGATGTTGTAGCGTGCATCAATGATAATGTGGTTAGAGAACTCGTAAGATGCACCCACGGGGATTGAGAAGTCAAAGGAACTCATTTGGCTCTTGACATCCTCGCTGTAAGACTCCGTCCTTCCTGTGGTTTCCTCAGTGGCCTTCATCTTTGCATTGGTAAGGAATGCGAACTGCATACCAGCCTTAACGGCAAAGCCCTTGAATATTTGGTAGTTCAAAACAATAGGCACATTAACGTAACCAAGTTCCAGCTTCAGGTCTTTCACCTTTCCTGTGGCATTTACATAGTCATCCCACTGCTTGCCCTGCATGATATAGCCTATGCCTGCTGCCACGCTGAACTGTTTGTCAATCTGGTATTCAACCTCACCGCCGATTGTTGCGCCTACGTAAGTCTGGGACTCAGCCCTTCCTGCTCCGATAATAGGTCCGATGTTGTTGTTCAGGTTTGTCACAGAAGTGATTGTCACACCGACTTTCGGCTGGATGCTCCATGTTCCAGCCCTGTATTGTGCGTTAGCTGTGAGTGTAGCTACTGCCATTGCTGCAATCATAAAAAATTTCTTCATGATATTTTCCTTTCTTTTAAGTTATTGGTTATTTTGTTTATCAATGCAAAGTTACGATAAAATTTGTAACGGCAAAAATTTTTTGCAATTATTTTATCATTTTCTTGTAACATCATACAGAAAATGCGACTTTTTTTGTTGCATTTCCTTTGAAATCTAAAAGAAAATCACTAACTTTGCAGATGCTGTATTAGCAATAAGATGAAAATTCTTCAAATCGGAAAATTTTATCCCATCATAGGCGGAGTGGAAAAGGTGATGTTCAACCTGACAAGTGGCTTTGCTGCTGTCGGTGTTGAATGTCCTCTGAATGTCTCCGACTGCGGGTCATGCCAGTATTGTTATTTTCATGCAAATTACTTATTTTATTACAAACTGACAAATCTTTCGTTTGTTTTTTGGGCTTTGCCGAAGTTACTTGCACTCAGAAAAGCACAAATAAATTTGGCTTTTCGTTCGTTTTTTCGTAACTTTGCAGTCAGATGATAACAAATGACAATCTGATGGCTGATACTCTAAGGATAGGAAATGATACTGACAATATAGTGCAGTGCATACTCGACACCGTGAGGGCTGCACAGTTGCTGACGCGGCACAGCATGTTCGTAATTGACTTCAACGAGCGTGCTTTGTTGTGGCGGTCGGAGAGGATGATGTTTCTCGGTGAACGCTCAGAGGCGGATGCTTCGTGCCTGAATCCTTATTGGAGCCATACCACGGATGAGGTGCGCCACAGGTTGATGAATATGAGCGGACAACTCTGTGTGGTGGTAGGCGAGCATTTCACCAAGGGACGAGACGGACTGGTGTGTATAATGGATTATCCAATAAGTGTTGACGGCCATGAGGTGTACGTGAGGCAGAAGACCATCATAATGCTCATACCAGACAGTAGGGTGAAGGAAGCCGTGTTCGGCGGACTGCGCATAATCAGCCTGAACACAGTGCGCGAGTCTACGGCAGACAGGATGGGGTGCCTGCTTGTGATGCCCGACGGCGACGTCTACCGCTATGACATGGAGGCGGGAGCGTTTGACGATACACCGTTGCGAATAGAACTGACCGACAGGGAGAAAGATATACTGCTCCGTTCGCGCACGGGCAGTTCCTACGATGAACTGGCTCAGAGCATGTTTATCAGCCGTAACACGGTGAAGCGGCACCTGAGCAATATATTCAAGAAAACAGACACACATACCATCATGCAGGCGATAAACGCCTGCGAAGACCTGAACCTGATATAAGAGAGGGGAGTGTTACCCTAAAGGGTGATTTTTGTGTATATAACAGAAAAACAGAAGGAAAAGGTTAGGCTCTAAAGAATATTTTTCGTAACTTTGCACACTGAAAAAACAGATAGACGTTCCAATCTCAAAAAGGTGTTGTAAGGTATTGCGCTTGTGGTCGCTTGAAATTTTTCTGTTTCTCCACAAAACAGAAAACTCATTTTAAGCGCCTGAAAAGCATAGGTTGGACAAACTCCCTACAAATGGGAGTGCGTTTGATTTAGGCGCGTCTGAGCGCTAAATACGAAGTCGCCCTGCACGGGATTTTCCGCGCAGGGCGACTTCGTATTTGTTTTTTCCTCCGTTTCGTTGTAATCAGGTGCTGATTGCCAGGATTTAAGAAAACTTTACAATTTTAACATTGTCGTATTTCTCCAATAACGGTCAAAATAGATGAACCACAAACTGCACCATACGCACTATCATTTTTGCCATGCGCAGTGACAGATTGTGAATCTCGCCGTCAGACTGTGCCATGTAAAACAGTGCGAACCCTGCCATGCCGATGACGAATGCCAGGGGCTTGATGTTGAACCGCAGCAGTCCGAATATTGAACCAGCTGCAAGACATGCCAGCAGGGCAATGCAGATGAAACAGAGAATAAGGTATGTCATTTATGCTTCTGGTAATAGTCAAGAGCCGCCTTCACGTTCTGCTGCACTGCGCGTGTGCTCATTGTGGCACCCGTGCAGCCGTCAACCTTGGGCTGCTCTGCCATCTTCTTGGCCTTGGCCACCTTCTGACCGGCTAATTTGCCGACGAGATTTTTCTCGACCCTGGCATAGTAGCCCTTGCCCTCGGTGTTGGGCAGCGAGACCACCTTGACCACCTTGCCGCCCTTGATATATACCTCGACCGGCGTGGTGCTCTTGTAGCCCTTGGCCTTGCAAATGGTGGTGGTGTTTACCACATAGGTGCCGTCAGCCTGTTTCTTCATCACGTCGTCGGCTGAGGCCGTGAGGCTGAGCAGAAGCATTGTTGCTGTGCCCAGCATGGTAGTCCTGATATTGCTCATATAGTCTTAAAATTCCAGTCCGGTGGCACCGTAGGCATTGCCGTTACCCAGTATGACGATGCGTCCGTCCTTGATTACTTTAATTGTTTTGCTTGCGGCTACGCTGTTGTCTGCCTTTACGCTTGCAACGGCATCGGCAGAACCAGGCAGGTTGAAGACGGTGCCGGCGGCATACGTGTTCTCGGCATACGTGACATCGCTCATGGCCTGGAAATATATGCCCTCGGCACTTGCACCGTTTGTCACGGCATCCTTGATGGCGGTCACGTCGTCTTCATCATATACCTTGTAGGGATTCTTTGAAGTGCCGCGTCCGACGAGATTCCAGTCGTTTGGCACGACGGTATAGTAGCCTTGCTGAACATAATGCAGGGGTGAAGGCATAGAGCCGTAGTTGAATGTGACATCCACGTCAAGCTGTCCGCTTGTGTGTGTATAGACCACCTTGAGCGTTACGTTTGTAAGATGCTTTTCTGTCACGCCGTCGGCAAGGGTGATGACGGTGTCGGCATATTGCTTCTCCCATGTGAACTTGCCCGTGCCTGCCATCGGATTACCTTCCATGACATAGGTCAGGTCAGTGAATTTGATTGAGGGCAGGGTCATGCCCATAGCATTGTAATGCAGTTCGGGCAGGGTGACAGAAGTGTTGCCATCGGCTATGATGACAGTGTCCTTTGCGTTGTCCTGCGAGGCTTGGAATGTGACGGCAGTGAATGTGGCATTGCCGATAAAGTTCATGGCACTGTGCATCTGTGCCTTGGCGCATGCTGCCGTCATCGTGATAGCAGCAAATAGCAGTAGTTTTTTCTTCATGTTTTTTTGAGTGTTGTGTAATCTTTTTACCTGTAACTATAATAAACCGGTTATTCTACCGTTTCGTGTGCAAAGTTACGGATTTTTTTTCAATTACACAATACTGACGTGTAGGTATTTTTCTTTGTTAACTACTTTGTCGTAACGTATTTGATGAAGAAATAGCCACCGACTACCTGCAGTAACATGCCCGGTATGCCTATGCGGAAATCCTGAAAGCCGTCGGCCAGCGAGCCGTTCATCAGTGATTCTATTCCTGAGCCGACAACCTGATAGAATAGTACGACGGCAAGCAGTAGCGGTATGCTTACTTTCTTGTATCGCGAAGCCGTGAAGCCGGCTGCCAGGGCAAGCAGCACCGACTTTATGGTTATTGCCGGCAGTGCCGTGGTTGGCGGCATGCCGAACAATAGCGAATTGACTATAGGCGAGAGCAGAGCCGTCAGCAATCCTACCTGCCATCCGTATTTATATGCACCCACGAGGGTGAAGAAATAGATGGGCAGGAGAATCAGTCCGCCTTGCGGCACAAGGTGGCACACCTGCGGCAGTAGTATGTTGCCTATGATGAACATGGCTGCAAAGAGCAGCGAGCGTGGCTCTCTGACAGAGAGTGAATACAGGTTTGCTGACGTTGTCATTTCTCGTGTGTCTGTTTAAATATTTATTCTGTGATGATTATGCCGCCCAGTGGTTGCATTGTCACTTTCACGCGTCCGGCCTTGTCAACCTTTGCTGTGGTCTTCTGCGGAGCGAGGAAGGTTTCGCCTTTCTTCAGTGGCATGTCCTGATACAGCGTTACGGTCTTGCCGGCAAACTCGGGCAGGGTGAGGGTGAGTGTGCGCACGGTAGACTCGCCGTTCAGTCCGCTGACGTACCATTTGCCTTCGGTAGACTTGCGTGCCAGTACGGCGTATTTCGTCGGGTAGCCGTCAATGAAGCGTGTCTCAGACCATGTTGTAGGTACGCTGCGCAGGAAATCGAGCTGGAATTGTTGCAGTTCGCTGAAGTTGCTTTCCTGCATGCAGATGCACTGTATGGAAGACTGGTTCATGATGGCTGCCGCCATTTCAAAGGTGTCGGAAGTGTAGCGGCGGTGACGGCTCTTGTTGTCTTTGCTCATGTAGTGGTTCATGATAGTGCCGCCCCAGTCCATTGCAGCAACGGTGTTGCGGCAGAATGGGTGCATGGTCAGTTCAAACCCCTCTTGCTTGGCGTGGTGCTCGGAGAAGTAGACGTTCTCAGATGCCAGTACGGCCTCGGATGCCACAAAGTTTGGATACATGCGCTCCCATCCGCGTGGAAGGGTGCATCCGTGGAATATCACCTGAATGCCGTGGCGGTTGGCATCGCTCAGGATGTCTTCGTAGAGCTGCATGGTCTGCTGCTTGTCGCCGCCGAAGAAGTCAACCTTGATGCCCTTTACGCCGATTTTCTCCATCCATGCCATTTCGCGTTCGCGGCTGATGGCCGTGTTCATACCGTTGCGAGGTCCCTGTGGAGCATCGTTGGCATAGCCGTTGCTGTTGTACCACAGCATGAGGCTGACGCCCTTTGACTGTGCGTAGCGGCTGAGCTCGGCAATGCGCTCACGACCAACCTGGGTGTCCCAGAGGGCGTCAACGAGGATGTATTCGAAGCCCATCTTGGATGCTACATCTATAAATGCCACCTGGTCGTTGTAGTTCATGGAGTTGTCCTGCCATATCAGCCATGACCATGTGTAACGGCCTGGCTTGTACTGTCGGCTTGGTTCGTACAGTGGCTCAACCACGTCGTAGGCCACGGTGGTCTCGGTTATAGGCTTCAGTGAGGTGCCTACGGTAATTGTACGCCACGGTGTAGAGCCTGGCAGTGACATGGCAGGCGTGGTGGAGCCGAGGCCGTGGTTCTCTGATGGGTCAGGATATGCTACGGTGTAGCCTGTTGCACTGTTGAAGTCGCTGAGGTGAGAGGCGCAGTAGTTGGAGCCCACGCCGGTCTCGCTGACAAGCACCCAGCCGTCGTTGCCCACGCGGAACAGACAGGGGAACGTGTAGCCCTTGCCGAAGCGTGACGGTTTGTCCATCTTGTCATCGGCCACGTATTCCTCCTCGTAGCTGGGCTTGGTGCCCATCCAGCCTTTGTTGTTGCCGTCAATCTGAGGACAGATGAACGTGGTGGTAACGTCGGGCAGACGGAATGATGATGCCTCGCTCAGTATGGTTACACGGCGTGGTGCGTTGTTGTCGGAACCTTTTGCCTCGTCAAAAGTGTAGCGGTAGGCTATGTCGTTGTTGCTTACCTGCATGGTAAGCGTCATGATGCGGCCGCGGCTTTTGTCGGCTTTTAGGTCTATGTCGATGCAGTTGGCATTGTAGCGCACTGTAGATGCCTTCGTTCCACGCATGGAATAGGTGTCGTCGATGGTGCGGTTGCGTGTGTCGGTGATGCTGAGGTTTTGTGTGTAGTCGCCCATGTCGGTGTTGAGGCCCAGGCGTGAGGGCTTGAGCATCTCTTTTCCGTCATAGCATACGTTGTATGTAAGCTGGCCGTTGTTCAGGTTGATGTCGACAGACAGACGGCCATCAGGTGATGTGACGGTCTTTGTGTCGGCCATGATGCTGCTTGCTGCGTTTGCAGCAAGAATCAGTGTGAGAAATGTTTTTTTCATTCGGATCAATTTAGTTTTTATTGTTTAATGTAGTTGTCGTGTTCGGGATTTTCTTCCTCTGCCTTGATAAGTTCAATGTTCAGTTGCTCTATGAGCGACAGCTCCTCGTTTATGCCGTCGTTTGTGGCACGTGGGGCATACCATACCTTGTCCATGAAGTATTCCTTCAGGTCGGATGACTTGAATTGATAGCCGTGGTGGGCGAGTATAGAGTTGCGCATGATGCGCAGTGTGGGCTTGTCGAATGAGCGGAAACGCTTGTCGTTGAGCAGCACCTTGTTGGCATAGGCAAAACGGCCGTCGGAGTTCTCGTCGTCATACCATGGCAGATAAAATGACATGCCATTCCTCTTGCGATCAAAGAAATAGGTGTCGTCGCCGTTGGCTTTGGTCTCGTAGAGGCGCAGGTCGTCAAGCGTTGGTACAAGCTCCCACATACTTCCTGTTTCGACAGCGCAGTCCAGCATGGTGGCAGTGCCGTTAATGCGGATGTAGCCTGTCACGTTGCCGTTGAAGGTCTCAATCTCATATCCCACGAGTTGTCCGTTGATGCTGAGCTTGCCTTTGTGGTATTTTTCGTCTGGCCCGTAAATAATAAGTATGCCCTCGGAGTCCATGTCGATACCATGGTATTCGCCAGCCACTTGACTGAGCCAGCGACTCTTGTTTAATGCCACTGCATCGTCCTCGCGCTCGTTTGACATGACGGCCTGCAGCAGACCTTTAGAATCGTAGAAGCACAGTGCGTCAAGTCCGCCCTGCTTTCTGTGTCGCACGGTCTGGATTTTCTCGTAGATGTTGAATCCGCCGTTAGGGCCGTCTGTAACGCGGTAGGAGTCTTTCTTGCCCTGCACGGGTGTGAGGGCAAACTCTATCTCTTCGCCTTCGGCTGTGGCGTTCATGACAATGCGACCGCCAGGCATGTTCTTCGCTGTGAAGACGAGCGAACCGTTATACCAGTTGCCGTTTGCTGAAATCTGCGCTTTTATGCCTATGGCAATGCAGAGCAACAGCAGGGAAAATAATGATTTCTTCATGTTGTTTAGTGATATATTATTCAAGTATCTTCTTTAGTCTTCTCCAGACTAAATCTTCCTTTCTTTTTTGTCTATCTCTCTTTCCTCTCTCTTTTCTCTTTTTTGTTTCTCTTTGTCTCGTTAATCATGTCAGCGGTATTCCTCCGGCAGTTCATCGCGCCAGTTGGGGTAGGGGTTAGAGAGTAACCCCTTGTTGTAGAAATGACGGTTGCCGGTTACTTCTGGTCCGAGCCAGTCGGGCTTTTCAAACGCCTCATCTTCGCTGCCTAGTTCCACCTCACAGAAGAGCAGCCCCTCGTTCCGTCCGTGAAACTCATCAACCTCAAAGGTGTGATTGCCCACAGGCACGAGGTGTCGTGTCTTCTCTACCAGACCTCCACGACACAGTTTAAGCATCTCACGGGCATCCTCCAGCGGTATCTCTCGCTCGAACTCATAGCGAGAGATACCGTTGGCCGACGGTCCCTTGATAGTAAGGTATGCCTTGTCGCCGCGCAGACGAATCCGCACGGTGGCTCCCCTTACATCCATATAACCCTGGGCAATCTCAGATGATGAGGTCACCCCTTTAAGGAAACTGCCGTCTCTCTTCACGAGAAACTTGCGTTCTATCTCCATTTACTGTATTGCTATGGTATATATGGCATACGCAGCACCCAGTGCTACGAGAATGCCGAATATCCAGTTGATTACGTTGCGTCCTTCTTGCTCTTGCTTTTCTGCATAAGCCTTGCGCTTAGCATTGTTCTTATTCTTGCTCATAGTTCAATAGATGTTTAAGTTGTTATTTTAATATATCTTGTTCGTATATATTTCCCCACCTTGGGAAAGGTTAGGGAAGGTGCTAGTCCTTATTGTTCAGCTCCATCAAGTAAGCCTTTATGAACCCGTCAAGCTTGCCGTCCATCACTGCATCAACGTCTGAGGTCTGGTAATTCGTGCGGTGGTCCTTCACGCGGCGGTCGTCAAAGACATAAGAGCGTATCTGCGAACCCCACTCTATCTTCATCTTTCCTGCTTCTATGGCTGCCTGGGCCTCCATGCGTTTCTTCATGGCACGGTCATAGAGCTGCGACTTCAACAGGCGCATGGCGTTCTCACGGTTCTGCTGCTGCTTGCGGCTCTCGGTGTTGGCGATGAGTATCTCCTCCTCCTCACCCGTGTCAGGGTCCTGATACATATAGCGCAGGCGCACACCGGTCTCCACCTTGTTCACGTTCTGACCACCGGCACCGCTTGAGCGGAAGGTATCCCACGATATGCGCGAGGGGTCAACATACACCTCTATGGTATCATCAACGAGCGGTGTGACGAACACCGAGGCGAAGCTCGTCATGCGCTTACCCTGCGCGTTGTACGGACTGACACGCACCAGACGGTGCACGCCGCTCTCCGACTTCAGATAGCCGTAGGCGTAGTCGGCACTGCCGGTGTTCTCTATCTGCATCGTCACCGACTTGATGCCGGCATCGTCAGCCTCCAGAAGGTCCACGATGGTACATTTGTAACCACCTTTCTCTGCCCAGCGCATATACATGCGCATGAGCATCTGCGCCCAGTCCTGCGCTTCGGTACCACCGGCACCAGAGTTTATCTTCAGCACTGCGTCCATAGGGTCTTCCTCCTGGCGCAGCATATTCTTCAGTTCAAGGTCTTCAATGGCTTTCAGTGCACGGTCGTATGCCTGGTCCACCTCTTCCTCGGTGGCCATCTCCTCACGGTAGAACTCCATAGCGAGGTCCAGTTCTTCAGCTGCCGTGCTCACCTCCTTGTATCCGTCAATCCATTTCTTCAGTTCGCCCACCACCTTCATCTGCGCGCGGGCGCGGTCGGGGTCATCCCAAAAGTCGGGAGCCTGCGTACGCAGGTCCTCCTCTTCAAATTCAATCTTTTTCCTGTCAATGTCGAGATAGCGTGCCAATGCTTCTGCACGCTCACGGATGTCTTTCTGTTGTTCTTGTGTTATCATTGTCTGTTAATTATTCTTCATACATCTTCTCAATCACCTCGGCGTAGTTCTTTATTATCACAGGGCGGCGGGTCTTGAGAGTGTTGGTGAGTTCGCCGTTCTCCATTGTGAATGGCTCGGTGAGCAGAGTGAAACGCTTCACCTGTTCGTATCCTGCCAGGCCCTGCTGCAGGGTATTGATGCGCTCCATGAGCATGGCCTGTATCTTCTCGTTGGCGCAAAGGTCAGCACGACCTGTGAACGGTATGCCGTTCTCTCGTGCGTATTCCTCAAGCAATGCGTAGGCTGGCACTATGAGTGCGGAAACAAACTTACGCTCGTCGGCGATGACGGCTATCTGCTCGATGTATTTGTCAACGAGCAGTTTTGACTCTACAGCCTGCGGTGCCACATACTTGCCATTGCTGGTCTTATACAGGTCTTTTATGCGCTCCGTAAGATACAGTTCGCCGTCCTTCAGGTAACCGGCATCGCCAGTGCGGAAGAAACCATCCTCAGTAAACGATTCCTTATTGATAGCATCGCGATTATAGTAGCCGCGCGTGATGGTGGGTCCCTTGAGGAGTATCTCGCTGTTCTCGCCTATCTTTATCTCTATGCCGTTGATGGGGCGTCCCACAGAACCTATGGTGTAAGGCTCGTCGCGGTGGTCGCACGAAACAGTGGCAAGGCTTTCCGTCAGTCCGTAACCCACAATCATGTTAAGTCCCAGACAGTGAACGAACTCTTCCACTTCCTTCGATACTACGGCACCTGCGGTAGGGAAGATATTCGGGCGTTCCAGTCCGAACTGCTTGCGCACTATAGACAGCAATGTCTTGTTGACCATAGCATATTTCATGCGCAATGCAAGCGAAGGCTTCTTTCCAGCCGCCTTACATTCGATGTTGTACTTGTGACTGATTGCCAGTCCGTCCTTGAACATCTTCTTATGTAAGGCAGAGGCATTGTCTATCTTTTCCTGCACACCGGCATACACCTTCTCCCAGAAGCGTGGCACGGCAGACATACACGTAGGGTGAGTCTCGCGCATAGACTTCTGTATCTCGTGCGGGTCAGTGTTTATGATGATGGTGGCACCCTCGGTAAGTGCGAGGAAGTCCCATCCGCGCTCAAAGATATGTGTTATAGGCAGGAACGTAATCACACGGTCGTCCTCGCCCACCGGCACGCACTTGTCGTTAGCCTTGAATGCCGCCATGTACTGTCCGTGGGTAAGCACCACACCCTTTGATTCGCCCGTAGTACCTGAGGTGTAGAGTATGTTGGCGATATCATTATCGCTAAGTGATGAGAGAAGGGCATTGAGTTGTTCATCACCCATCTCCTTTCCATCTTCTATGAAGTCCTTGAAGTACACCGACGTAGCATCGTGCTCAGCCAGCGTAACCGACTGGTCATATATTATGATGCGCTCCAACGTAGGACAGAGGGCCTGCACACGGCGAGCCTTGTCATACTGCTCCTGTTCGCCAACGAAGAAAAGACGTATCTGCGCATCGTTGATGACATACTGCAACTGCTGTTCAGAACTCGTGGCATAGAACGGAATCGTCACTGCACGTATTCCGAATGCACCAAAGTCGGTGTATATGTATTCCAGCGAATTCTGCGAGAATACACCGATATTCTCCTGCACCTTCACCCCGGCACGGAGCATAGCCAACGACACACGCCGTGCATTGTCGGCGAAGTCCTGCCATGAGGCCTTCTTCCATACAGTGCCGCCGAAGTCCTTGTACTCAAACACGGTCTTGTTGCCGTATTTCTTCGCCTGTTCGTATGGCAGGCGCGCCAGATGACATAATGTTTGCATAGCAGTATGAGAATTTTATGGTTTGACGATTAGTAAGCAAACTTTTCAACTTGCAAAGATATGAATTTTTTTTGATACTTGCAATTTATTGGTGTTTTTTTTGTCTTTTCGGGAATTATTCGTAACTTTGCAATAAGAATAATAGTTGATTCTGTGTATGAGCAGCATACTTGAACAGGATATAATGTATCTTACAGGTGTAGGGCCGCAACGCAAGAAAATACTCAGTTCGGAACTGGGTATTGAAAGCGTGGGCGACCTGTTGCAGTATTATCCCTACAAATATGTTGACCGCACCCGCATCTATCATGCCAACGAACTTAGTGCTGACATGCCGTTTGTCCAGTTGAAGGGACAGATACTGTCGTTCGAAACTTTCGACATGGGCGTGAATAAAAAACGCCTTGTTGGTCATTTCTATGACGGTACGGGTGTGGTAGACCTTGTGTGGTTCTCAGCTGTCAAGTGGGTTATACAGAACTATAAGGTGGGCAAGGACTATATCGTCTTTGGGAAGCCTGGAGTGTATAATAACCGTTACCAGATTACCCATCCTGATATAGATGACGCTTCGGCATTGCAACTCAACGACATGGGCATGCAGCCGTATTACGTTACTACGGAACGGATGAAAAAGGCAGGAATCAGTTCGCGCACCATGGAACGCATAATGAAGGGCTTGCTTGCCAAACTTCCTCCTATTCCTGAGACGCTGCCCGATTTTATTACGCGTCCACACCATTTCGTGAGCCGCGATGAGGCTGTCCGCTGCGTGCATTATCCGCACAGTCAGCGTGAGATGCAGAAGGCGCGTGAACGTCTGAAGTTTGAGGAACTGTTCTATGTGCAGCTCAACATACTGCGTTATGCAGCCAATAACCGTAAGAAATACCGTGGCTATCTGCTGCCGAGGGTGGGGGAGACGTTCCGAAATTTCTATTCTGTCAACCTGCCTTTTGCTCTCACAGGAGCACAGAAGCGTGTGATGCACGAGATACAGAAGGACATGAACACGGGTCGCCAGATGAACCGCTTGGTACAGGGAGATGTAGGTTCGGGCAAGACTCTTGTAGCATTGATGGCTATGCTGATTGCTGTAGACAATGGTTTTCAGGCAGTGATGATGGCTCCTACTGAGATTCTTGCAGAGCAGCACCTCGCGACAATAGAGCAGTTCCTGCATGACATGCCCGTCAGGGTGGAACTGCTTACGGGTATAGTGAAGGGCAAACGGCGCAAGGATGTGCTGGAAGGTCTGCACAATGGTGATGTCAACATACTTGTCGGTACCCATGCCGTGATAGAGGACACTGTGCAGTTTCGTAATCTTGGACTTGCCGTGATAGATGAACAGCACCGCTTTGGCGTTGCCCAGAGGGCTAAGCTGTGGGCAAAGAATGATAATCCGCCTCATGTGCTTGTAATGACGGCCACACCGATACCGCGCACGCTGGCAATGACTATCTATGGCGACCTTGACGTAAGCGTTATAGATGAGTTGCCGCCAGGGCGCAAACCCATACAGACAGTCCATCTGTATGACAAGCAGACAGCGTCGTTGTATCAGGGCATACGCCGCGAGGTGGCAAATGGCAGGCAGGTCTATGTGGTCTATCCCCTGATAAAGGAGAGCGAGAAGATGGACTTAAAGAACCTTGAGGATGGTTTTGCACACATGCGTGAGGTCTTTCCTGAATACAGCCTGAGCATAGTGCATGGCAAGATGAAGCCTGTCGACAAGGATGCAGAGATGCAGCGTTTCGCCCGTGGCGAGACGCAGATGCTTGTGGCTACCACCGTAATAGAGGTGGGTGTGAATGTGCCTAATGCCAGCGTGATGGTGATAATGGATGCACAGCGCTTCGGTCTGTCGCAGCTGCATCAGTTGCGCGGCCGTGTGGGCAGGGGTGCCGACCAGTCGTATTGCGTGTTGGTTACAGGCTATGAGCTAAGTGCCGAGACACGCAAGCGTATTGATATAATGTGTGAGACGAATGATGGCTTCCGTATTGCTGAGGCTGATTTGAAACTGCGCGGCCCCGGCGACCTTGAGGGAACTCAGCAGAGCGGCATGGCATTTGACTTGAAGATTGCCAACATTGCACAGGACGGCCAACTCGTTCAGTTAGCCAGAGACGAGGCTCAGACTGTCATAGACCGTGACCCTGAGTGCAATGCACCTGAGTATGTGCTGCTGTGGAAACGTTTGCGTGAGATTCGTGGAACGAATGTTGACTGGGGACAAATCAGTTGAGTGTCAGGTGCAATACAATTGGCAGATGGTCGCTTACGCCTTTGTGATAGAAGTTGCCCGTGTATGTGCGCTTTGGCTTGTATCCTCCCCATGCCGGGTCTTCTTCCAGCATCCACTGGTTGTCAAGAATGAAACAACCGCTTTGTTTCCCAGAGAGTGATTGTGAGAGAAAAATATGGTCAAGGCTGTTCCACCATCCTTGATACTTGTATGTACCGTCTACGCCTGTTTGGATATGCCTTTTTCCTTTCGCTTCGTATGATGCTTCAATAAAACCGCTGTCGCATAGTTGTTTTAGCGATGCGTTGCCAGAGTAGTCGTTGAAGTCGCCTGCAATGATGATGGCGGCTTCCTTGTTGCATATCCTTATTGAATCGACCGCAGAGAGAAGTTGCTTGACCGTGAGCAGACGGTAGTGCTCTGTGGCTTCTGCACCGCCGCGACGGCTTGGTGCGTGCAGTGCGAATATATGCAGCGTGTCTTCACTGCGCGACAGACCTTTTACGTATAGGATGTCACGTGTCGGGCGTGCACCGTGTGGACGCTTTATGCGTATGGATTGACTACTGAGCAGTCTGAATGTCAGCGGATTGTATAGCAGTGCTACGTCAATGCCGCGCAGATCGTCAGACTGTGTCATCACATATTTGTATCCTGCGCCGTGCAGCAGTGAGCGGCGCGTGAGTGCATGCAGTGTGCTGTCGTTTTCTACCTCGCACAGTACTGCAAGGTCTGGCAAGTGATAGCTGCCGTCGGCATTGCCGCCTTCGCCGCATTGCTGTATTACCCTTGCTATGTCGTTTGTTTTGGTGCGGTATCTCTTATGTGTCCAACGGTTGCTTCCTTCGGGCAGGAAGTCACTGTCGTTCTTCAGGGAGTCGTGGCGGCAGTCAAACAAGTTTTCGCAGTTGTACTCAACGAAAACCATCCTTGTCTGTGCCTTGATGCCTACACCTGCGAATAGCAGTACCGCAAGGCATGAAAGAATATGTAGCGGCCACTTTCCAATCACCTGTCTTTCCAGAATGTCGGCGTGAAGATTATCAGTACGGAGAAAATCTCCAATCGTCCCATTAGCATGAGCAACGAGCACATCCACTTAGCGAAATCAGGCAAGTCGTTCCATGACATTGTAGGACCGATTTCTGTGCCGAGCGTCGGCCCAACGTTGCTTAGGGTAGAAACAGTGATGGTAATGGCATTTGTGTTGTCTATTCCCGCGGCAATCATCGTGAATGCGCATACAAGGCAAAGCAGACAGTATGCAGTGAGGAATGCCAGCAAAGTCACGCGTCGTTGCATTGACACGTTCATGTCACCGAAACGGAGTGGGAGGACTGCTTTCGGGTGTAGTATTTGACGGAATTCGTTGTGCACTATCTTGAGCAGCATGGTGCAACGCACGCATTTGAAACCGCCGCTCGTACTGCCGGCACATGCGCCTGTGAACATGCAGACGGCAAGTATAACCCATGTGACGTGTGGCCATTTCGCTGCGTCATCGTTAAATAGTCCTGTGGTGGTTATGAACGACACTACCTGGTATATGGCACATCTGAATGCTTTTTCTAAATCATAGCCAAGGTTATTTATCAATGTCGCCATTATGAAAATGGTGAATACCGCAGTAAGCAAACAATAGAATCTTACTTCTGAGTTTGAAATTATTTTTCTAAAGTCGCCTTTCATGAACAGACGATACAGAAGTATGAAATTGATGCCTGACAGGAAACAAAAAAACGTGGATACATACTCCATTGCCGGGGAGTGGAAAAACTCAATACTGTCGTTGTGTGTTGCGAAACCGCCGGTGGCGATTGTCGTCATGGCATAGTTCACACTGTCAAACCAATTCATGCCGAGTAGCTTGAAAGTCAGTAAGCATGCAATCGTGAGGCATAGGAATATCACCCAGATGCTCTTCGCCGATGTTGACAGGCGCGGATGCAGCTTTGTCTTGAACGGGCCGGTTGTCTCTGCGGAGAAAACCTTAGTGGAGCCTCCCACCATCGACGGCAGTACGGCGATTGTGAAGAACACTATGCCCAGTCCGCCTATCCACTGTGAGAAGGTGCGCCAGAAGAGTATGCCGTGCGGCAGGCACTCCACGTCGTCGAGGATGGTGGCTCCGGTTGTTGTAAAGCCCGACATCGCTTCGAAATATGCGTTGGTAAAGTTTGTGATATACCCGCCTGTGATAAACGGCAGTGTGCCAAACAGGCTGAATACCGTCCACGACAGGGTGATGATGAGGAATGAGTCCTTGCGGCTCATGTTGTTGTCGGCCTTGCGCCCCATATACTTTAATATATATGCAGCCATCTGCGTTGTCAGTATAGAAATGCCGAACGGCAGTGCATCGTCCTCACCGTAGATGAGGGCAATGCCTAAGCACAACAGCATGAAGAGTGACTCCAAAAACAGCAGTGACCCAAGTATTTTGTATATAAGTCTGAGGTTAATCATGTAACAGTGTGCAAAGTTACGAATTTATTACCAACCTGCAAAGCAAGGGTAGGCAAGACAAGAAGAATAACCGTGGTTTAACACTTTTTAAGTTCAGTTCTTTTGTGTATATCCGTATTTTGTTTAATTTTGCACGGCAGTATGACAATACTGCGATAATAAACAATATTAATAAGATTAAGGTATGAAGGTTTTCGTGAAAATTCAGTTGCTGCTTGCCGTAATAATGTTTTCCGTTACTGGCTCGGCTCAGGTCTATAAAGCTAATAACGGTGTGGTTATAGCCAACACCAAGGTGTTCACTATGGTTTATCCCATCGACAAGGTGTTGTGGTCTGACGACCCGTCAGTCAAGATTCGTCGCCAGCCCAATGTGAAGTCGGAGGCCGTGGGCGACATCTATTTCTTCGAGGGACTGCCAACTGCCGTGCTGCTTGCCGAGAAGTCGGACAAGTGGGTGCGTGTGGGCGACCATAAGACCATTGGGTACTCTAACTCCAACTACCTGCAGATGCGCAAGTGGTATACTGGCAAGGGCGACTATTATCTCGTGGCCGACGGACTGGCTCCCATTTATGTAGAGTCAATGGCCGATGCAACTGATGAAGTGCAGTATAATTACACTAATGCGCTGTGTTACGTCAAGAGCGGCACTTTGATTGCCGACACGTTCCGTGAGACTGACAAATACTATATTCTTGAGACAGTCCACACTGGGTTGATAATTCCTAAGATGTCGGTGAAAAAAGTGCGTCGTCGCTGATTTCATCAGCCTCTTCGCCAAACCATGTGCGCAACCGTTCGGCAGCCTTGCGTTTCACTTCGGGTGTGATGTTGCTGCTTATGGTGCGCAATACGTATATCAGTGCGGCCATATCGTCAGTGTAGCCCATAGCAATGATGCTGTCGGGTATCAGGTCTATTGGAAGAATGAAGTAGCCAAGTGCACCATACAGTTTTGCCTTGTCGCTGAGTGATACCGCATCTGACTGCACTGCATAAAAGGCTACTAGCGCAGCATATACAACCTTTATGCCGGCCTTGCGTGCAATTCTTGTCAACTTCTCGCGCAGTCCGTTCTCAGAGTAGCTGCTGCGGAAGTCTTCCAGTCTTATGGGAACGTTATCCATTCTTGTTTATTGTAAATGTTATGGTATGTTCTATAAGTTAACTTTGGTATGCCACTTCGTGGCAGAAATCTCTCAAATATCTTCAAATCTTTCATTATTTTGAGTGATTTGAGTAGATTTGAACGATTTGGCTTTCCCTTCGGCCGCCGAGCTAAACCTTCTCGCCGAAGGCGATAATAATTAGAAGTTCCTTTGTATTAATACACGGTGGGAATTAATTGACCCCACCTTGATGCCATAAGCAATGGCTGTGTTGCGGCTACTGTTCCAGCAACTGCAGGTATTTGCTTATGGCATCTTGTATTTCGGATATACAGATGTATTCGTCGGCACTGTGTGAACGGCTACTCTCACCGGGTCCGAGCTTGAACGACGGGAAGCGCATCAGGGCCTGGTCTGACAGCGTGGGTGAACCAAACGGCACCATGCCCATCGCTTCACACCGCTGTATCAGCGGATGCTCGCGCGGTATGCTTGATGAATGAAGGTGGAAGGAGCGCGCCTTTATTTCGCTCTTTAGCCTTGATTGCAAGAACTCAAACACCTCTTCGTTAGTGTAATGCTCGTTGGTGCGCACGTCGATGATGAAGCGGCACTCGTCTGGCACCACGTTGTGCTGCGTGCCGCTGTTTACCACTGTGCACTGCATCTTCGTGGGACCGAGCAGCGGACTGGTCTTCTCAAACTTGTAGTCGCGTATGAAGCAGAGATCGTCCAGTGCCTCATATATTGCGTTCACGCCCTCGTTGCGTGCGGCATGTCCGCTCTTGCCGTGCGCCACACCGTCTATAACCATCAGTCCGCGCTCCGCAATGGCAGGCTGCATGCCTGTAGGCTCGCCTACTATGGCGATGATGTCTTTATCTGGAAAACTGTTAATCACGCTCCTTATGCCGCCGGCACCGCTGACCTCCTCCTCGCATGATGCAAGGTAGATGAGGTTGAAATCCGCTGGTTTTCTCTCTCCTTTGGAGATGGCAGGGGAGAGAATCCTGAATACTTGCAGCAGACTGACCAGTCCGCCGCCGCAGTCGTTAGAACCAAGACCGTAAAGGCGGTCGCCCTCAATGGTCGGCGTAAAGGGATCGCGCGTCCACGTTGCCACGGGTTTCACCGTGTCTATGTGGGCGTTTAGCATTATGATGGGTCGGTTGTCGTCCCAGTCGCTTGAGCGAATCCACAGGTTGTTGCCCGCGCGTTCCGGCGAATAGCCATACTGCCGCATGGCCTGCTCCATGATGTCGGCCGCTGCAGTCTCGTCGCGGCTTATGCTCGGTGTTGCTATCAGTTGCTTGAGTAGTGTTACAGCGTCGCTGACGTATTGCTCTATGTCTTTTTTGTCTGTCATGTCCTTTTTTCTTTCTTCGTTGCAAAGTTACGAATATTTTCTGACAGGGCAAAATAAAAAGCGCAGGAAAAGCATGCGGAACATCTGCCTATGCTAAAATTGTGCTATTTCCTTTGTGAACAATTCAGCATGATGGAAAAACGCAAAAGAGAAGTTAATAAACGTGAAAATACCCTCTGTAGGACATACTCTGGTGTCTTGTAGAGGGCATTTTTCGTGTAATCGGGCTGCTTTTACGCTCCAGTTTGCTCCCTTTTGCATTGTAATCAGCACCCGATTAGGTGGTAATCAGGGCCTGATTACACTGTAATTTGGGCCTGATTACAATTCGGGTGGTTGGCATGAAAATGGATGGCTGTGTTATGTTGCTGTGGTACAGCAACATACTTGACTAGCGAAATTTTAGCGTATTTGAGGGCGAAATAAAGTTTGGTGATTTTCATCGCAAGGAAACGGCGATTAAATACATTTTCCGTAGAGGCTGAAATCCATTTTGTCCGATAGGCGTTTTATGGGGTGCGTTGCGACAAAAAAGAGCTCCTTCCGTAGGAATTGTCGCAGATATATCCTTCTGTCGCATACATTTCGGCTGAAAGATGTGGAAAAAGTTTCATGCCGTGAGTTTTCGTTGTAATTTTGCATTGTCAAAACAAACAAAGACAACGGAATATTAACAATAAAAAAACTATAGAATTATGAAACTTACACTTGTTTTCCTTTTCTTCGCTTTTGTAATCGCATTTTATGCAGTAGTGGAAGCTGTAAAGAATCTGTTTGAGGATGAAGAACTGGCTAAGGTCGTTGCAGAGCATGAGATGACTTATGCATGGCTCGGTCCTAACTATGCCGCTTTGAGATAATCAGACATACGTGAAAAACATAATCCTGAAGGTCTTGCCGCTTCCCCTCAGCACTGTCTATGCTTAATGGGATAGGGCAGGACCTTTCTTTTTCTTAGATAAAATACTGTGCATTATTATTTTTTAACTTAAAATATAATGAATGAATGAGAAAAAATGTTAATTTTGCAATTTAAACAATACAAACATATAAATATAATATACATAAAGAACAATATTTAGTGATGCCATGGATATAATAAGAGAGAATGATATGAAAACTAATTACATGAAGAAAAAAAACTGGATGGCGGCTATGTTGCTGGCTGTCTTGTCATTGTTCGTGCCATATCACGCATGGGCGGCCAACGACGGCGAGTTCGATACTCCCGAGAAGGCTTTCTCCTGGTACTCAAAGGGACCAGGCTGCATGCACGTGGCAGTTAAGTTGTGCAACAACAGTCCGAGGCGCACCTTCCATGACGGTGTGTTCACGCTTACCGATTCGAAGACTGGGGAAAAGGTGATATGCTTTAATGTTGGTGAGACGAAAAGTTCCAATACTGGATACTCAGTAATGAACATGAGCAACCAGTTGGAAGGCGAATCACACATTTTCCTGACCAACGTGAGGAACAAGAACGGACAGAAAACGTATGTGGTTTCAGGTACAAACAGTTACGAGATTACCGCCACTGGCAGCACTGCCTATTCGGAATGCTATGCCGAATTTGACTGGTATTATCCAGTGCGCTTCGCTGGCCGTTCATTCAATGTTTCTGTCGGGGGAGCAAGAATATGGAACGGAGACAATAGTTCTTACAGTAGTTATGCCAAGGAGAACTTCGCCACGATGGAGTTCGACGCGATAAACCTCGAAACCTACGATGCCATACCTGGTACAGAGGCCGAGAATGCAGGTCTGCTTCGCATCCCACTGTCATCAGACCGTGTAATGAATTATGCCGACGTGGACATCAAGACTGCCAATGGATGGCGCAGTCTGGGCCGTACAAAGTTTGATTCAAAGGCTTATTCCGGCTTCATCAAATTGCCGTCATACGAGGCTATCGACAGTGTGAAGATGAATGTCAACCTCGTTTCTGCTTCATGGACAGACGTCACAGGCAGCGACCCGAAAAGTCTTGAAGGCAATGTGACAATTAAGAAAGGTGCTGTATCTGCCATACACGGCCCGAGACTGCTGAAGTCAGAGATGGTGGACGGACGCGAAGACTTGAGTCACGCCGGTGCAGTGAGACTGCAGTGGCAGATTGGCGACGTGGGCAAGGACGACCTGCTCGACGGTGACATGTTCCAGGTACAGCGCTCGCTCACAGGCAGGATAGAGGACTATGAAGACATAGCTCTCGTACAGTTCGACAAGGACACCAAGGATTATCAGTATCTCGACACACTGCTCATTGAGTCACTCGACACGTCATTAATCGACAAGAACCTCGGCATACCGCTGGTGCGCTACCGTGTGTACCGTGCAGCGACTTCCTCGCTGTGGGGTATGGAGCACAATCCCACAGTGGCATATACCATGCCGCAGATTCCTATGCTTGACCTGCACGAGATACTTGCCTTCGACGCCGACTGGGCTGACGAGGAGGAGCACAAGCTGCGCGTGAAATGGGGCTACAGGTATGACGGCGGCGGCGGCGACCGCATACGCGTGTGGGATGACCGTGCGCAGATCAAGATATGGTATAAGATGCGCAACCGCAACAAAGAAGAAATCGGCACTGGCGAGTATGTACTCAGCAAGGAAGAACTTATAAAGAAAGAAACAATCATACCGCTCAGCCGCTCATGCGTATATTATGACCTGTATATGGAGACATTCCCCGGCACATCGCCTATAGGCAAGGGTACGGGCGACATCTACGTGCAGTTGAAGACGAATGCAGACTGGAATACGTTTGCCCAGCGTGTGAATGCCGGCGAGACAAAGCTCAACGCCATATTGATGTACGACATTGCTGTGCCTCAGAAAGCCGAAATAGTTGGATATGATGCAAATAATGCATACCAGGGAGTATTCAATGGTAATGGATATAGACTGGGTATTGCACTTGACGACCAGTCCAGAACTGTTTCACCTTTCAATTATCTGGCTAATGGTGCTGTAGTCTGCAATCTGAAAATAACTGGAAGCATTTCCTCGAAAGGCCGTTATGCAGCAAGCGTATCCTCGCATATCAAGCAAGGGGTCGTTTCCATTGAACAATGTTCCTCTTCAGTGCAAATTCATCAGGAGACAAATGCCTGGTTCTCTGATACATCAATAGGCGGACTTGTCGGTATGGTAGAAGATGGTGCCACACTGCACATGTCCAACTGTCTGTTCAATGGTCAATTTACCAATTTCTATGTAAATAATTCAGGATACGGTGGATTAGTAGGCCTCAACGCCAATTCTGCATTCACACTGGTCAGCAACAGTTATTTCTGTCCAAATAAAATCTCTTTTCTTGAGGGTTTCTGGAACACCCATACATTTGTACATTATGATGACAATGCCTGTGCTATATCTCCGGCAATAATGGATTGCTTCTATAGCACTAAGTTCGGAACTCTTCAGGGTAAAAAATCATCAAGCGCTCCACAGAACAACTTGTGGAAGGACGGTGCACCGCTTCTTGTTCAATACATATTTGGCACCCACGTAACGGATTTAAGCACATGGCTCGACCCGGAGAAGTCAGCCAAACTCAACTGGTTCTACTATGAGAACTCAGGTCAGGTGCTTAAACAATCTTTAGTGACGGAAACGCATCAGTCATCTGTTACACTTAGTTGGGAGAGCGACGGAGGAGCCATCGACTCCTACGAGATATACCGCCGCAAGACTGACAAAGGCACAACATGGGAGAAAATCGCCAGCAACATCACCCAGATGGAATATGAGGACAAGACAGTCAAGCCTGTATTCTCATATTACTATAAGGTGGCATCACTCGTGAGCTGTGAGGGAGAGAAACGCGCATATACCGACTCCGTTGCCGGCAACTGCGTGCAAACGGGTAAGGTAGAAGGCTATGTGCGCTTCGCTGATGGTTCAGGCATAGCCAAGACAACAGTCACTGTGTCGCAGTATGGCGAGGGCGCAAGTTCGCAGGAGTGGAATGCAACCACCGACGAGGCAGGTTTCTTCAGCATTGACGAACTGCCTTACTGGAAAGGACAGACAGGACAGTATCAGATTATGCCTAACATAAGCAGCGACGACCTTGCAACTGACTGCAAGACTGGTCTGTTCGTGACATTCAATTCAGAATGCAACCTCTACCAGAACCGCATATTCACCGTGACCAACGGCGTGAAGTTCTCTGGCTCCGTGCTATACAAAGGCACCAGCATACCTGTGCAGGGCGTGAAGTTCCTCGTTGACGGCACTGAGGTACGCTCTGGCAATGGTCCTGTGACATCCGACTTTGAGGGGCATTTCTCATTCCAGATGCTCGGCGGTTCGCACACTATACAGGCGGTAAAGGATGGTCATAAGTTCTGGCAGGACGGTTTTTATACCAACGAAAAAGGACAAACCAATGTTGAGTTCTCTACCGACAAAGCCGGCATTTACTTCTATGACGACACCAAGGTGAAACTCATAGGTCGTATAGCCGGTGGCAAGCAGCAGGGCGACATACCACTCGGTCACTCACTGTCACGCAACAACCTGGGTAAGGACTTGAAGATGGTGATGACGCTCGAGGGCGACAACGCCTCATGGCTTGTGTTTGAGAACACAAACAAGGCTCTCACCGAGCGTGACACCACATACATACACACCAAACATTCAAAGAACGACAATAACGTATATAAGACCAGTGTACACACCAACCGTCACCGCATGGAGATAACGCCCGACGTGAACACAGGCGAATATGAGGTATTGCTGCCTCCGGTGAAATGGAAGATACAGCAGATTACAGCACGCGGATATGCTACACTCTTCCAGGACGGCAAGACAAGCGACGTGATAGACCTTACCGACTCATTGACAGAACACACCGACACTTACTACGGTGCGTGGTCAGTAGGCAACGGCGACACCATACGCGAGGTTGACGTGACATACTACGCACAGTACAGCCGCATATACCGTGCTCCGATACAGATAGAGTACAAGCAGATAGGCTACGACAAGTTCGACTATTTCGGCGACCGCATCTACACGGCACAGTCGCTGGTGGGCGACAAGGTAAAGGTACCGCTGGTATATCAGGCTCTGAAGGAGGAATACAAGGCTCTGAAGGACAAGTCAAAGTGGACAGGCAAGGACTCCACGGAGGTCAGATATACCTTCGGAGCGCCGGTATTCAATATCGACCGTCAGTATCCATTCCAGATTTCGGCAGTGGAGAAATATTTCTTCAACAACAATACGAAGTCTGACACCGTTGACATCGTAAGCGTTGACGGCGGTGAAGTGACAATACGCAACGGCATGGTGAGCGGCACACACAAGGATGTAGTGAAGCTCGATGAAAACGGCGAGGGATACTACGTAATGAGCGCTGCACAGCGGCCATACAGCGTGACGGGCAAGGATGCACTATGCACCGTCAGCTTTACACTGCTGAAAGACGGTGTGACATACGAGGCTACACCGCTCAAGGCATTCACTCTGAACCAATACTCACGTCCGGGAGCCAAGGACTATGTCAGTGTATCCACACCGATTCTCGTTGACGTACTGCGCGACCCACCAGGTAGCGGCTCTTCGGCAAAACTCAGCAAGGGTTCTACACTGAAGATGGCATACCAGATGGACATGTCATGGGCTGCAGGTCTGTCGCTCGCTGTACAGGCCGGTGCCGGTGCCAACTACTATACGGGCATCGGAGGAATTGGCTTCGAGGCAGGTTTCATCAACAATGCCAAGACTGTGTTCAAGACTTCGTTTGACCTTATATTCTCAGGCAGCGGCCAGCGTGCATTCTCATACACCATGACCAACAACGAGGATATATCCACCGACGCAGGTTCAACAATGGTGGGAGCCGATGCTGACGTGTATATGGGTATCGTGACTGACATGTTTATGCGTCCCACGGTAATGATACGCGCCATACCTGACAGCACCTTCCAGCACAAGATAGGTGAACTGGCTGCAGGACAGATGGTGGAAATAGCAAAGGGCTACGGTGACGACGGTGGACTATTCCACCTCGTGCGCGACGAAGCAATAGGCTATGGCCAACGTGTGACGGCGGACTTCACTCATTCACAGCAGTACATTATCAAACAGTTGATACCAGACCTTGCCAATAAGGCGCTGGCAAAGATGTATATAGGCACAAAGAGCGAGGCAGAGTCGCTGGCAAACTCCACCGGCGAACCGGTATATCTCTCACTTCGCAGTAAGGATGATGAGCGATTCGGCATGCTCAATACCGATTCCGTTACAAAACAATATGTCTATAACACCACACGAACCAGCAAGGATATAGACCAGTCGAAGATGAACTACCTCATCGTATTGCCAAGCACCGACGACGGCAAGACGCAGAATGATGAGATATATAACACTGCACAACTCATACTTGGCTGGACGAACATCATTGCACTGAACGAACAGCAAAAGCTTGAGGCCACCGACCTTGTGAAACACTTCGACGTGGATGGCGGTGCAAGCATATCATATAGTGAGGACTTTGCTACAGAGTACAACAACACACACACATTCAAGAACCCGATATCATCTTGGACTCACAACTATTTCGAGTGGGATGACGTAAATAATCACACCAGTGCTAAAACGACAACTGCTGCAGTATTTTCGGGTATTGTAGCACTGCTGGGCAAAACCGCCGGGCAACTCATAGGCAGTGTAGCCCAGATATCAGCAGGCGGAAGCAGCATCAGTGGAGCGACAAACAATGGTGGCATATACACATCCTCTGCTGGTATAGACAATGCATTCAACTATACTTCTCTTGAGTTTGCTGGTTGGAAATGGAATTTCGGCCTGACGCCAGTTCTTTCCTTCGACACAACGCCGAAGCAGACCACCGGTACGAAGTACAACCGCAAGGAGTCGTTTACCATCAAGATGGACAAGAAGAGCCATCTGCTTTTCGATGTATATCGTGTGAACACCATTGACGACAACAAGGAGAACTCCACCGTGACAGGAAACCTTGAGGGTGACCGTGACATATTCGTGGAGACAAACTTCCTGCGCAACGTGGAATACGTAAAGAACTTCCTCGACCGCGACCTCGGCGTTTACCAGAAGGCAAAGTTCGAGTATCCGAAGAGTTTCGTCTATCGTACTCGTGGCGGTGCTACCGTTCGTACATGGGAAAACGAGCGCAAGACTCTCTTCTATAATGCGGGCACCGTACTCGACGAACGCACGAAGAAGATAGAGAACCCTATAATAAAACTCGACAAGCAAAGTATCAGCGGTGTGCCTTACAGTGATCCGGCACGTTTCAAAATCTATGTAACCAACGAAAGTGAGGAACCTGATGCCATAGGCGGTGCATTGAGATTCTTTACGCTCTATGCAGATTCTAAGTCTAATCCCAATGGCGCAAAGATGTTTGTTGATGGCATGCCGCTCACTGCTGACGGCATGACGGTGATGGCAGTGCCTGGTGAGGTCACACAAAAGACTCTCGAGGTTTATGCCGGTGAGTCGTTCGACTATGATGATCTGACAATAGGCATTATATCACCGGGTGACGTGCAGTGTGTAGATCAGGCGGCCTTCTCCGTTCACTACCTGCGCACGGCAGGCAGCGTGAGCATACAGACACCGGGCGACAAGTGGATAATGAACACCGACGCACCGTTTGACTCTATACGCGGATGGTACATGCCTGTCATCATCAGCGGATATGACCGCAACCAGAAGAACTTCGACCACATCGAGTTCCAATACAAGGAATCGACTCGCGGCGATGACTATTGGACAAATCTCTGCTCATTCTATGCCGATTCCACATATTACCGTCAGGCAAGTGGAACGCGTGCTATGATGCCTGCCAACGGCTACATCAACACAAAGTTCTACGGCGAAGGACAGGTAATGGAGAAAGCCTACGACCTGCGTGCCGTACTCTTCTGTCGCAACGGCAATAGCTATATTACCAATTCTTCGCCAGTGCTCACGGGTATCAAGGACACCCGAAGGCCTCAGCTATTCGGTTCTCCAGAACCAAAGGACGGCATAGTGGGAATAGGCGACAACATCATCTTCAACTTCTCTGAGCCAATAGAACACAACTATCTGCGTGAGGAAACGAATTTTGAGGTGATGGGCGAAACCAACGAGACTGCCCTGCAAGAAGAACCGTCGCTGCAGTTCAATGCAACGGGTTACGTGGAGACTGATGCACGACGCAACTTCGCCGACAAGAGTGTGGCAGTTGATATGATGATACGACCAGACACTTTAATAGGCAAGGACATGCCACTCTTCTCGCACGGTACCGACGGCAACCGCCTGCAATTGTGGATTACTGATGACATGAGACTGAAGGCTGTGGTTGATAACAAAGAGTACTATAGCAATTATTCAATAGATAAAGGCACGCTGCAGCACGTAGCTCTTATACTAAACCGCAACGACAGCACCCTGTCACTCTACAACGATTCCATCATAGCAACATACAACAAGGTGTGGTACAACGGTTATGGTTCGCTCATCTTCGGCGCGACAAACGAGAATGACATCAACATGCGCAGCCATTACAAGGGTCGCATGCTGGAGGCTCGTATATGGAACCGTGCCATGAACACGACCTTGATGAGACTCTATGCCAAGCGTCAGCTTACGGGCTATGAGATGGGACTCATCGACTACTACCCGATGAATGAGGGCGAAGGCAACTACGCTTACGACAAGGCACAGGGCGCACACGCTGAACTTAACGGTGCGGCATGGGCACTACCACGAGGCATGTCTCTGCATCTTGACTGGAATGAAGAAAAGCCTGTCAAGGGTATCAAACTCCTTAAAGACCGCATGATACGCAGCGCAGAGGATGACTACACGCTCATGTTCTGGTTCAAGACCAACGATAACGGCAAAGGTGCACTCGTCAGCAACGGCTCAGGCCGCGCCACCGACGACAATGCAGCCAACCGCTTCTACATTGGTTTTGAGGGCAATCAACTCATCTATCGCTCAAACGGCATGACACTCAACCTTGGAGACAATCTCGCCGATGATGAATGGCACCACTATGCCATGACTGTAAGCCGTGCGCACAAGGTGGCAAACATCTATGTTGACCGCACGCTGACGGCAAGTGTGCCTGCTGACACTCTCGGCGGCATGGACAGCGAGGAGTTCTACGTGGGCAACATGGTATGGCGTGAGGCCGGACTGCACGTCGACGTGCTGCATCAGGCTAATGCCCTGACAGGTAACATTGACGAGTTGTGTCTCTTCTCACAGGCCCTGCCACATTCTCTCATAAAGAGATTCTCCACAAAGAGCCCGAGCGGCAAGGAGAAAGGACTGCTCACCTATCTGGGCTTCAACCGCCAGCAACGTATGGATAACAACGACTATGTCTTGAGGCCATACGTTTACAACCAGGTGACAGAAACCGACAAGTATGGTAATGTCATAGAGAAGAAAGACTCTGTATTTGCCGAGCCGATGGCATACGTCATGAAGCACATTGACACGGAAGTCGGTGCACCGGTACAGCCCAACGTGGAACTGAAGAACCTCAACTTCAGCTTCGTGGGACGCGATCACCAGCTGCTCGTGAACATTGATGAGATAGACTCGCGCATCAACAAGCGCAACCTCTATGTCACCGTAAGTGATATTCCTGACCTCAACGGCAACTACATGACTTCACCATACACTGAAGTGTTCTATGTGGACCGTAACCCATTACGCTGGGAGAAGAAAATAATAAAGGAGAATTACTTCACTAACTCTGGAATGTATCTGTATACAAATATTATCAACAACAGCGGCGCATCACACAAATACGTCATTGAGAATCTGCCGAACTGGCTCACTGTGGACCATCAGGAAGACATCATTGACGGCAAGAGTGAACAGGAGATTGTATTCTTCGTCAACAAAGACCTGAACGTCGGCACATACGATGAGACCATCTATCTGACAGACGAGAACGGACTGTCCGAGCCGTTGATTCTCAACATCACCAGGGAGGATATAATGCCAAGCGATTGGTATCCTTCCGACGATATGAAACGCTACTCCATGAGTCTTGTGGGACGCGTTATGATTGGCGACGCCATCGTCACCGACATCAATGACCGTCTTGGAGTGTTCGATGCCAACGGCCGAGGCATGGGCGTTGCCGACATCAACTACAACGAGACAACAGGTGTGAGTCTCGTGTTCCTGACAGTGTTCGACAGCACCGTGACAGAGAAGCCGCTGACATTCAAGTTGTGGCACAACCGCACCGGCAAGGTGATGCTCCTGCAGCCAAGCAAGCCAATCACCTTCGTGCCGAGCAAGATAGAAGGTTCGGTGAACGACCCGATAGTCTTCCACACAACAAACCAGTTCGTACAGAGCATCAATCTTGACTACGGCTGGAACTGGGTATCAATGAATGTATATAACAATGACCTGCGCAACATCATTGACGTGCTCAACAAGTACGAGTGGGACAATGGTGACATCTTCGTCAGCGACCGCGACAACCTCACGCTGGTTTACAACGAGAAAATCAAGGCATGGGTAAAGAATATGACACAAGAGCAGGTTGACAAGGTGAAGATGCTTCCATGCAATGGTTACCGCATCTACCGCCACAATTATACGACCATCGAAATCGTTGGCGACAGACTCAGCGATATCAACTTGCGCACGATACCTGTCAGCAGGGGCTGGAACAGCATTGGTTACACTCCGATGATCAACCTGCCGGTTACCACCGCATTGTCTGACTACAACACCTTTGCCAAAGACCGTGATGTAATCAAGAGCCGCGAGGCATTCGCCATCTTCACCGAGTCGAAGAACGGTGGTGGATACTGGTCTGGCGACCTTACATATATGAAGCCTGGCGAGGGTTACATGCTCTACCGTCACGGTGAAGCCGATGTATCGTTCAAGTACCCATACTACGAACCGGGGAGCACCATCTTCGGAATGGGCGAGCTGCAGGCGAAAGCTGCCACCTTCATGGAATATCCTACCACAATGTCGCTTGCGGCAAGTGTGACAGGCATCGACACCGAGGACGGCGACCAACTCATAGCCATGACCGACATGGGTGAGGTTTGCGGCACAGCCACGCTCATCGACTCCGTATATTACATGAGCATCTGCAACGAGGCCAAGGCTGCCATCACCTTCGCCATTGAGCGCGACGGTGAGATAATAGCCACCGCAACCACCGCCATGCAGTATGAGGACAATGCAGTAAGCGGCAGCCCGTCAGAACCAACAGAGATTGATTTCACACGCTGCAACCCTGTGAAACTCAACGATGACTGGTACTCCATCGACGGACGCAAGCTTGACGGACGCCCGGCAAAGGCTGGCATATACATCCACAACGGCAACAAGGTAGTGATTGAATAATATTATAAAAAAAGGGGAAACCGTTCGCGGTTTCCCCCCACTAAAGAACATAAGAATATGAAAAAAAATCTTTTCTACATACCATTTCTCACACTGCTCCTCACAGCAGTGACATCATGTACGTCTGACGGTGAGGACGGAGGCAACGGCAACACTGCAGTGTTTACCGCAGTAAGCAATGCACCCGATTGGCAAAGCAGTTTGCTGGAAGCCATGGCTTCCAACGATGCCAAGCCCGACTGGAAACTTGCCGACCTTTCCGACTATGAGAGTTTCACTGTGCTTGTGGTAAAACTGGATGAAGTACTTGTACCCCGCTCCAACGATGATGATGTCATGGCAGTCTTCATTGACAACGAATGTCGCGCCATATCACCACGCAACGTCACAGAGGATGGCATCGTGTTCGTGTTCAACGTGCGTGGCTCCTCCACCGAAGGAGCGTCGGAATATCGCCTGAGCTACTACAGTGGCGGACTGCATCAGATTTTCAGTCTGTCAGAAACAGGTGGCTACTTTATCAACGAATACATACTCGGCACCGACAAGGACTTCGTACTGCCACTTACCTATGGCACCACAAAGTTCTCCATAAAGACTGCATGCACCGTCTCTATTCCGTCAAACGCACCATTCACTCCCTCTGAAGATGACCTTGTAGCAGCATTCATCGGCAACGAATGTCGCGGCGTGGGCAAACCCGGCAGTATATTTACCATTTACTCAAACAGCAGCAACGAACAGGTGCAACTGCGCTATTACAGTGCTGAGAAGCAAGGCGTATATTCTGATCCCACACCAATAACACTCTCTGACTTTGGCATAGACAAAGAATTCAATTTCTAACGCACAATTCTAAATTAATATACATAACCACAAGATGAAAAAAACAATTCTCTCATTGCTGCTGTTGCCAGCGATGTCATTGGTAGGTTGCTCGTCTGATGACGACAACATCACACCGCCTGCCCAAACCTACCGCCCACTGAATGTAGAAATTGACGAAACTCGTGCAGCAATCACGAAGACCAGTACACTGACGTCATTCAAATTGTATGCCGCTAATCCAGCTACAGAGTACACTCTTAACAAAGACGATGTCGGCAACTGGGTACCATCTCCCCTTTCATCATGGCCATTATCTGCCGATGACGATGACAAAGTAACTTTCTATGCCATAGACGGTGGTTCATACAGCCAGTCAGGTCAGCATGTGACACTGACAGTCAACGAGGATGCCTTTAATCAGAAAGACCTGCTCGTGGCTAAGACAGACACAAGTTATACAAAATCGGGGGGAACGCTTTGCTTGAAGTTCAATCATGTATGCACGGCTGTCAACTTCTATGTCAATGCGACAAACACTCTGTTGGGCAATCTTGGTGGAAGCACCCTCTACATCACGGAAATAAAACTCTGTAATGTAAAGAACAGCGGACGGTACGACCTCGGCACTGGCGAATGGACGGTTCTGGACGGTACATCGTCATACACTCTAACCGATGGAATCATCGCCGTTACCAACACTGCTGTGGAACTCCCATGCAAATATCTGTTCATGATACCGCAGACACTTGGTGAGGATGCCAAGCTTGAGTTTAAGTACAAGATAGGAGAAAACGGTGCGGAGAAGAGCAACTCCATTTCTCTTAGCGGAAAGACATGGAACGCTAACGAGCAGAAGAGAATTGACATAATACTTGGAACGTCCTTGATAGAGGTAAACTAATTGCACAATAAAGAAAGATGAAAAAGCAACAATACACACAGCCCACGGTTCGTTTCCACACTGTAAAGCCTCATGTGATGCACATAGCCAGCGTGGAGGATTTTAAGGATAAGACATCAGAAACAATAGGCGACGAGGGCGAAGACTGATTTCACTCTGTGTTGATAATGAGATGAACGCAACAAAGACCCTGCTTCCCCTTATGCACCTGATGGTGGATGCCCTGTGTGCATGCTGTCTGTGCCTGCTGTCAGTAAGGTACGGCGGTGCATACAACATACTCGAGCTATACATACTGTATAATGTTGCGGCATTCCTAACGCAACCCCTTACAGGATATGTGGCAGACAGATGCAGCGTAGAGAGGTATGCACCATCATTCTGCATCATGCTCACCCTTGTAGTGACGGCGTTGGCATGGTTTGGAATAGGCAACATGACACCTGATGGCAACAGCATGGTGATGTATGTTACAATCACGGTGCTTGGACTGGGCAACTCTGCCTTTCATGTATGGGCAGGACGGCTGACAACACTGCGCACCAACAACGACATACGGTGGCTCGGGGTGTTCGTCTCCACGGGAGCCGTGGGACTGTCCATCGGCGCATTGCTCGCTTCATGGTCACTGGCATGGCTGTTGGTGATAGGAATATGCACGTTCACCTTGTTGTATCTGCACAGCGAGAGGAAACTTCCTCAAACAACGACAAACAGTGGCAATTCTTTCCACAAAACACTGAAAGCCTCACTCCAAGGCGACGGATACACTGAGGTGGATGCAAGCGCGGCTATCGTCTGCATCATAGTTGTGGCGCTGATGGCATTGGTATTCCTGCGCTCCATGGTGGGCGGCAACTTTAATGTTGCCTTGCCCCATGAAAAGAGCATGATACTCATCGCCGGAGTGATAACCATGGCAGGCAAGATAGCAGGTGGATGGATAGCACGCTACATGGGACTGGCCACCACTCTCATCGTCGCAGTCATAGCAACGGCATTGTGCAGCCTGTATGCCGACAGCAGCGTTGTGGTGGTACTTGCAGGACTGTTTGCCGTCAACTGCACCATGCCGCTGACGCTGTACTTGGTAAACGTAGTGATGCGTGGTCGCGAGGCCTTGGCATTCGGACTGCTTGCAGCGTCGCTCGTGCCGGCGTATCTGATAACCGTAATTAATTAACGGACGTCTTATCCTGTGTCATTGCTTTTGCCGCTCATACTGACCATTGTCATCGAAGTACTCGTATTGACAGCCTTGCGTGAATGTCGCAGGAAAGTGTTGCTGGCATGTGTGTTGATGAACGTGCTTACCAATGTGCCTCTCAACGCCTACGTACAATACGTTGACAATAGTGCAATGACCATTTGCGTTGGCGAATTGCTGGTGTTTCTCATAGAAGCCGTGTGTTACCGCCTTGCGGCAAATGATTGGCGTACAGCCATGACATACAGTTCCCTGTGTAATGCTGTGAGCTATTTCACAGGAGTATTGATTTTCGGCATATTCGTTATACTAATATAAAATAAACCTATGCAAATACTTGATGTTATAATGCCTTCGCGGCTTGATATGATTGAGGAAGGCCCGCACTTCGGTTTTGAAGACTCACCCGAATACAAGGAGATGGTGCGCCGCGCCACCGACTCCCTGCAGCACATACAGGACTCCATTAGAAATGCTGCCACAGACACTGCACAGGCGGTCAGCGACACCATACACGCTGCTGTGCCTATGGCTGGCTCCGCTGGTGGAGATGATACTGCGTTGCTGCCGCTTACCTTGCTCGGCTCCGTAGCAGCACTGTCGGTATGCGCATACCTCATCTTTAACATTAGCAGGAACAGAAAACCATGCCGTTGTTAGAAGTGGTAGACGCCATATCCAATATGTAATAGAATTGAGACGACCGCTCTGCAAACAAGCAGAGCGGTCGTCTCGATTCTATTATGTGATATCCTTTTTTATCCTACCTGACAGCCGGGCTTCACGTCGGTTGATGTGGTGGTGACTGACAGCGTACCGTCGTAGTTCACCGCAGAGAGTATCATTCCCTGACTTTCCTCGCCCATCATCTTGCGTGCGGCGAAGTTGGCCACGAAGAGCACCTGCTTGCCTACAAGCACCTGTGGGTCTTCATAGTATGCGGCGATGCCCGACAGGATAGTGCGCCCGTCGGCAGTTCCGTCATCGATATGGAACTTCAGCAGTTTCTTCGACTTCTTCACTTTCTCGCATGATGTGACGGTGCCTACGCGTATGTCCAGTTTCTCGAATGTCTCGAAATCAACATTCTCCTTTACTGGCTCCGGCTCATAGCCTGCAGCCTCGTTGGCTTTCTTTGCATCGTCAAGTTTCTTGAGTTGTGCCTCAATCACGCTGTCCTCTATCTTCTCAAAGAGCAGTGCAGGTTCTGCCAGCTGGTGGCCGGCCGTGATTATGTCCATGCTTCCGAGCTGCTCCCAGTTGAATGTGTCGAGGTTGAGCATCTCGCGCAGTTTCTTTGATGAGAACGGCAGGAACGGCTCAAAGGCAATGGCGAGATTGGCTGTGAGCTGCAGGCATACGAACAATATCGTCTTAACACGTTCAGGATCGGTCTTCCATACCTTCCACGGCTCACATTCCGTGATGTAGCGGTTGCCTATGCGTGCAAGGTTCATGGCCTCCTTCTGTGCCTCGCGGAACTTGAACTGCTCCAGGTATTCCTCCACGCGTGCCTTCACGTCCTTAAACTCGTTGATGGCTTGCTGGTCAGTGTCGTTGAGCGTGCCACATTCAGGCACCTTGCCATCAAAGTATTTCTTCGTCAGCTGCAGCGCACGGTTCACGAAGTTGCCGTATATAGCTACCAGTTCGGAATTGTTGCGCTCCTGGAAGTCGCGCCATGTGAAGTTGTTGTCCTTCGTTTCCGGTGCGTTGGCAGTCAACACGTAGCGCAGCACGTCCTGTTTGCCTGGCAGGTCAACGAGGTATTCGTGCAGCCATACGGCCCAGTTGCGTGAGGTAGAGATTTTGTCGTCCTCAAGGTTGAGGAACTCGTTTGCCGGCACGTTGTCGGGCATGATGTAGCCGCCGTGCGCTTTCATCATCACAGGGAAGATAAGGCAGTGGAACACGATGTTGTCCTTGCCTATGAAGTGTATGAGGCGTGTGTCGTTGTCCTGCCACCATTTCTGCCATGTGCCCCATTTCTCGGGTTCACGCTCGCAAAGCTCCTTGGTATTGCTGATGTATCCTATTGGAGCGTCAAACCATACGTAGAGCACTTTGCCCTCTGCACCCTCGACCGGTACGGGAATACCCCAGTCAAGGTCGCGTGTCATGGCACGTGGCTGCAGGTCCATGTCAAGCCAGGACTTGCACTGACCGTAAACGTTGGAGCGCCATTCCTTATGGCCTTCCAGTATCCATTGCTTCAGCCACTCTTGGTATTTGCCCAACGGCAGATACCAGTTCTTTGTTGGTCGTTTAACCAGTCCGTGGCCGGGATTGTTCTTGTTTGTCGGGTTGATTAGTTCGTCAGGCGACAGAGTGGCACCGCACTTCTCGCACTGGTCGCCGTATGCGCCTTGTGCGTGGCAACGCGGACATTCGCCCACGATGTTGCGGTCGGTCAGGAATTCTCCTGTCACCTCGTCGCAATACTGCTCTTCGGTAATCTCCTCCAGTTCGCCCTTGTCGTAGAGCGTGCGGAAGAAGTCAGCTGCAAACTTGTGGTGCGTGGCGCTGGTTGTGCGGCTGTATATGTCGAAGGAGATGCCGAACTCCTCGAATGACTTCTTTATCATTTCGTGGTAGCGGTCAACCACCTGCTGCACTGTTATGCCCTCCTGCTTGGCGCGGATTGTGACAGGCACGCCGTGCTCGTCTGAGCCTCCGATGAAAACCACTTCGCGCTTTTTCAGTCTGAGATAGCGCACATATATGTCGGCTGGCACATATACTCCGGCCAGATGACCTATGTGTACACCGCCGTTGGCGTATGGCAGGGCGGCGGTCACGGTAGTCCTTTTATAGTCTTTCTGTTCCATCTATATATTATGTATTTTGATTTCAAAATGCAAAATTACAAAGAATTATCGAGAAACACAAGTAAATCGCATGAAAAAAGCCTACAGCGTCCTGACGAAAGGCGTATGGTGAAATTTGTCCTGCCCTTGTATTTAACTTGCGTTTCCTTGCGATAGAAATCACCAACTTCAATTTTGCTCTCAAATACGCCCAAATTTTGTTTATTGTGTATGTTGTTGTGCTACAGCGATATAACTCAGAATTCCGATTCTTTGTTGCCCGCCCGAATTGTAATCAGGCCTTAATTACAGTGTAATCAGGCCCTAATTACCCCCTAATCGGGTGTTGATTACGATGTAATCGGGTGCAAATAAATGCACAATTCATAATTCTCGATACATAATTATTGCGTGTATGTCGCACTTTTTGTTATATCTAACCTTATTATGAATTACGCATTATGAATTGTTAATTATTTTAACATCTCTTTCGCGCTTTTCAGCCATGCGTCATTTGTTCACAAATGAGTTGTCCTAAAAGTCATCAAAAGACAGTTAGAAATTTTACACTTCATAAAACATGAAGCATAAAACATGAAGTGGCTATGGCAAAGACACAGAACAACCCTTTCGTGATTTCGCCATCTATCATTTTTTGAAGACAACTTAGGACAACGTGGACAACTTTTTATAACACATCACTTCTGTCATACACAGATGTTGTCATTGTTGTCTGTGTTGTCTTCTATTCATCTAAACTGTACAAAATTTTAAGACAATTTAGGACAACGTGGACAACTTTTTTTCTCACTCATCATTTCTGTCATACAGATGTTGTCATTGTTGTCTGTGTTGTCTTTTATTCATCTACCATCATTTAATGTTTGCTTCGTGTTCAAAATTTTCATCGCGCAGCCAATCCGTTCAATCGATTTTATCCGTGTTCGAAATAAAGTTTTCATCTATTATAACCTTCGGTTAGAAATCCCCCCAAAATCCAGCTCATAATACTTGGGCTTCGCCCAGAAATATTTCTTCTTTAACGTGGACTCGACGAAAATAATTCATGGAAGATTCATGATCATTAATGGGCATTAATGTTGAAAAGAAAAACACGAATGACCATGAATGACCACAAATTATCATAAATATTTTATGTTTATCAAGATTCATCCAACTCACATTTCTTTAAGAATTTTGTTTAGATTTTAAAGGATTTCTTGCGAAGCAATCATAACTACATCAATGTCACAAATTTCAGTCATTCTTTTACTGGAGATTTAAAAAGTTCGCCATCTATCATTTTTTGAAGACAACTTAGGACAACTGGGACAACTTTTTTCACACACATCACTTCTGTTATACAGATGTTGTCACTGTTGTCTGTGTTGTCTTTAATTCATCTACCATCATTTAATGTTTGCTTCGTATTCAAGAAACTAACTGTGCAGCCAATCCGCCCAATCGGTTTTATCCGTGTTCGAAATAAAGTTTTCATCTATTATAACCTTCGGTTAGAAATCCCCCCAAAATCCAGCTCATAATACTTGGGCTTCGCCCAAATATATTTCTTCTTTAAGATTTTTATTCTGATTTTCAAAAGGATTTTTTGCAAAGCAATCATAACTACATCAATTTGATTCTATCGTTTCTCCATTTTCACTCTGTTTAGATTAGAACCGATTATTGACGAATTGCTTTCGCTGGAAAAATTGCATCGCAATGAGTAAAAGTCGCTGGAAAAATGACATCAAACACACAAAAAGTCGGTAGAAAAATAGCAAAATATTTTGCAAACTCACTGGAAAATTGTATCTTTGCAGCCGATAATTTTACACTTCATAAAACATGAAGCATGAAGCATAAAACATGAAGTGGCTATGGCAAAGACACTGAACAACCCTTTCGGGATATATGGGTAAATAGGCATGAATGACTTTCTGCGAAGTTGTAAAAAAACAGGAAAAATGATGATTTCTTTTGCACTTAAAGACTTTTTAATTACCTTTGTATCTGAATTGTCATCCAAAAGATTTGGAAGATTGTTATAAAAACTGATTAAGAAGAGAAGATGGAACAGAAACGTACAACACCAGAGTTTATTACGGAACTCCAACCGAACGAGATTTTTGTGTTTGGTAGTAATCTGGAGGGAATGCACTATGGCGGGGCGGCTTACATAGCATGCCGTAAGTTTGGAGCCATAATGGGGCAGGGCGTAGGCCTGCAAGGCAGGAGTTATGCAATTCCTACGATGCAGGGTGGCGTGGAAACCATCAAACCCTACGTAGATGAGTTTATCAAGTTTGCCAAAGAACATCAAGAACTGACTTTTCTTGTTACTCGTATCGGTTGCGGCATCGCTGGCTTCACTGATGAAGAAATTTCCCCATTATTCGAGACAGCACATGAGGTTAAGAATATTGTGCTGCCTCCGAATTGGTAATGATTAGCATTCGCTCATAGGATTATGCTTGTCTGCAATTCTATATGAAATAAACTTAATTTCTATGGATATGGTTACACGTCTTTTGTTGTTGTGCTATCGACAGTGCTTCCATCTTCGTTGATGAGGATATGAGTAATGAAAATGTCACGAAATTATTTTGCGTGACTAAAAATATTTTATTAACTTTGCAACATCACGAATTCTTAATCTTAATGCTTATGGAAAATTATCTTATCAGTGAAGCCATCGGCGATGTTGCAGGTAGTGCATACGAGGGACGCACACACCGCACGAAGGACTACAATAAAGTGAAGATGTTCAGTTCAAGAGCCCACTTCACAGACGACACTGTGCTTACATTCGCCTGTGCAGAGGCATTCATCGACAATCTTGATATTAGCATGAACCTGTGGAAATGTGCCAACGAGCACCGCCATGCAGGCTTCGGAAGCAGATTCAAGCTATGGATGGCAAACCACTATCCCAAACCATACGGCAGTCGCGGCAATGGCTCTGCCATGCGCTGTTCATCAGCGGGATGGCTGGCACAGACTGAGGAAGAGTGCATACAGATGGCAACAGCCACCGCCGAACCCACGCATAATCATCCGGAAGGCATCAAGGGAGCAGTGGCAACAGCACTTGCCGTCTTTTACCTCAAGAATGGTAAGGACAAGGATTTCGTGCGCGAACACCTGCTGAACGAATACTACCCTGACTGGGCATCACTTAATTATGCCGATTTTCACGACGACTACTCGTTCAATTCCACATGCGAGGGCAGCGTTGGCCCTGCCATGATATGCTTCCTTGAATCCAAGGACTATGTGGATTGCATAAAACTTGCCATCTCTCTCGGTGGCGATTCTGACACCCTTGCCGCCATTTCCGGTCCAATGGCATACGCATACTACAGGAAGATGCCTGATGCTCTTGTCTCTCAGGTGATGAAGAAACTGCCAGACTGGATGGTCAATGTCAGTGAGCGTTTTGATAAGATAGTAAACTCAAAGATAAGACTGCAACCATTAGCGAGTTAATGCCATCATTTGATACGTTTTAAACCTTTAACAGATATGAGACAGATTGTAAGAATAACGGTGTTGCTGCTGATGTGCTCCGTGGCGTGTTCTGTTCAGGCTCAAGATGCAAAGAAAGCCATCCGCGAACATTATGCCGCCGTGAAGGAACGGCTGAAGATGTATGACGAATTGAATAAAACGGGCGACATATATCCTGTGCCGCAAATGTATAGTGTCGTTGTGAAGCAGAACCTGCCTGCTACGGGCTATCATGAGGAGACAATACAGATGGTTTATCGCGAGGAAACGAAGAGTGACGAACAGATATACGCTGATCTTTACCTTGACTTCGCTACCAAGAAGTATAACTTCGCAGCCCGCGAGTTCTACGAGGAATATCTTTATGACAAGCAGGGACGCATACAGTTTATCTATGCCCTTGAGTCAGATTTCGGCGATGTGTTCCAACGTGAATACCGTTTCTATTTCAGTCAAGGTAAACTTATTGATGTTAATGTCAAGTCGCGTGCGAACGACGGAGAAGCCTTCAAGGATGTCTATAGCGGTAAGTCTGTCCCAGAGGAGTACAACTCTTATTATCAGCGCCGAATGTCTTCTGCAAAGTCTATTGTGTCTATTTTCAAGACAATTGACGCATCCCGTGAGTTGTAAGTTTGAATATAATAAAACAAAATCGCAATTATCTATTATTTAGATAATTGCGATTTTGTTAAGTTGTCCTACGCGGATTCGAACCACGACAAACAGAACCAAAACCTGTTGTGCTACCATTACACCATAGGACAATCCTAATTATGTCAAACCTGCCCTGTGGCAGATTTGCGAGTGCAAAGGTAATATAATTTTTTTACATTACCAAATTTTCCTTGTGTTTATTTCACTGTAATAAGGAAATAGTTCTTCTTGCCACGCTGTGCAAGTATGTATTTGCCGCCGATGAGGTCGTCCTGAGTAAGCGGACGGTTCTGGTCGGTGAGTTTCTCCTTGTTGATAGAGACACCGCCTCCCTGCACCATCTTGCGCATCTCACCCTTTGAAGGGAATACTTTGCAGTCGTCGCGTGTCAATATCTCTACGGCAGGCTGGCCGAGCAGGTCGGAACCTATGGTGAAGTTCTCCACGCCGTCGAATACGTCGAGGAATGTCTGCTCGTCAAGTTTCTCAAGAGCCTCCTTTGTTGACTTGCCGAATAGTATGCCGCTGGCTTCGATGGCCATGTCGAGGTCTTCCTTTGAGTGTACCATTACGGTCACTTCCTCTGCCAGGCGCTTCTGCAGTATGCGTCGGCCAGGATCCTGCTTGTGCTCCTCTACGAGGGCATCGATTGTAGGCTTGTCGAGTGATGTGAATATCTTGATGTACTTCTCTGCATCGTCGTCAGACACGTTGAGCCAGAACTGGTAGAACTTGTATGGTGACGTGCGGTTGCGGTCAAGCCAGATGTTGCCGCTCTCGGTCTTGCCGAACTTCTTGCCGTCAGCCTTCGTGATGAGTGGACATGTCAGAGCGTATGCCTCCTGGTCGTTGCCCAGTGTGCGGCGTATAAGTTCTGTGCCGGTGGTCATGTTGCCCCACTGGTCGTTGCCGCCGAGTTGCATCTTACAGTTCTTCTCCTGATAGAGGTGCAGGAAGTCATATCCTTGCAGCAACTGGTATGTAAACTCAGTGAATGAGAGTCCGTCGCGTGCGGTACCGTTGAGGCGCTGCTGCACAGAGTCCTTTGCCATCATGTAGTTCACGGTGATGTGCTTGCCCACTGTGCGTGCGAAGTCGAGGAAGGTGAAGTCCTTCATCCAGTCGTAGTTGTTCACCATCTCTGCACCGTTAGGCGCATCGCTGTTGAAGTCGAGGAACTTAGACACCTGCTTCTTGATGCACTCCTGATTGTGGTAGAGTGTTTCCGAGTCAAGCAGGTTGCGCTCCTGTGACTTGCCGGAAGGGTCGCCAATCATGCCTGTGGCACCGCCGACGAGGATGATAGGCTTATGTCCGCACTGCTGCAAGTGGCGGAGCATCATGATGCCACAGAGGTGGCCTATGTGGAGAGAATCAGCCGTAGGGTCTGTGCCGAGGTATGCTGTTACCATTTCTTTCTGCAACAGTTCCTCTGCACCTGGCATTATCTGCGCGAGCATTCCGCGCCACTTTAGTTCTTCTACGAAGTTTTTCATTATCTTTTTTGTTTTGAAATCATTGTTTTTTACTCGTCTCTCATGGCTCTTTGCTATGTGTCATTTATATTTTATGGCACAGGGTCATATCCGCTTCCACCCCAGGGGTTGCATCTCAGTATTCGCCATATTGCAAGATAAAGCCCCTTTATAGGGCCGTGCTTTATGATAGCCTCCTTGGCATACTGTGAGCATGTGGGAGTAAAGCGGCACACTGATGGTGTGAATGGGCTGATGGCGTGCTGATAGAGCCAGATGGGAGCGAGCAGGATTGCGGTCAGTCCCTTGTTGATGTATCTGATTAGAATCATTGTCTTTCTGACAGTCGGTGCATCAGGTTCTTTACTTTCTCAGTCACTTCCAGAGAGGGTAGGTGAGTGTTTGACAACCATATCAGAGCCATGTGTACACTTTTGCCTTCGGGCAGTCGTATTAGTTCTTTGTTAGTGCGGTATGCCTCGCGTATCTGCCTTTTAATTCTGTTGCGATCCACTGCATGGTGAAAGTGTTTCTTCGGAACAGATATGAGTAACGCATTGCCTGTCTTTATGCTGTCGTCACTGTCAGCCTCCGTGTCGTTTATCCTGTATACCATTCTGATGGGGTATGCCGTCAGTGACTTGCATTTCCCTGGCTCAAAGAGCCGGTCTATCAGGTAGCGGCTGCGCAGCCTCTCGGATTTTGGAAACGAGTTGCTCATTAGTCTTCCTGATCCTGTAGGTAGTGGCGCAGTGCTCCTGTCATTGACGGATAGCGGTCGGTTGGAGCTTCTATGTCGAGCGTCAGTCCTGCGTCGCGCACTGCCTTTGCAGTAGATGGGCCGAATGTTCCAATTTTAATGTCGCCCGGCTTCATGTTGGGGAAGTCTTCACACAGCGCCTTGATGCCGGCTGGTGAGAAGAACAATGCCATATCATAGTCGAACGACTTGATTTCCTCTGGCGTGAAGTTGTTGCTGACAGTGCGGAACATGACACACTCCGTGTGATCTACATCCTTTGAATCAAGGAGTTTTGTAATAGAATCGCCAGCCACATTGCTCAGTGGCACAAGGTATTTTTCGTTCTTGTGCTTAATCATTGCAGGGATGAGATCGTCTACTTTCCCCGACTCTCCGAAGAATATCTTGCGTTTGCGATACTGTGTGTATTTCTGGATGTAGAGGGCTATGGTCTCTGTTACGCAGAAATACTTTGTCGTTTCCGGCATCGTAATACGCATTTCTTTCGTTAGTTGAAAGAAATGGTCGATGGCGTGACGTGAGGTGAATACGATTGCTGTATAGTCGGGTATGTTCACCTTCTGCTTTCTGAACTCCTGTTGTGTGAGCGCCTCCACCTTGATAAAGGGACGGAAAACCAATTCCACGTTGAAGTCGCGTGCAATGTCATAATAGGGTGATTTGTCACTTGAGGGTTTCGGTTGAGAAACCAAAATCTTTTTTACCATCGTTGTTTATGCTAAATATTTATCTTCAAATAATTTGCTATAAGCAGTGCTATTTCTGCCAATAAAGCCATTGGGACTGCTTTCAGAGTGCAAAGGTACAAAAAAAACTGCAAAAATGCCCCTTTTTTTTGAAAAAACACCCTGTAGGCCTTGTAAAATCTCAGCAAGAGGGTCGTTCCTAACACTGAAATGCCGATTGTAGTGGCAGTGTGTATGTCAAGATGGAAGAAGAAATACACCAATGCCAATGGCAGCAGTAACGCCCCCTGTAATGCAATGAGAAACAGTCTCGCTCCTGCCCACATCATGCGTCTGCTCTCGTCAAAGTATACTGGCAGTACGATTGCCTCGAGCAGTTCGCACAACAGTCTGTAGAACAAGAACAGCAGACAGTATATGCCTATCAACTGATAGTCGCCTACACTGAAGTCCTCACCATCCGCTAGAGTGTTTCTTGCCAAGGTGTAGGAGAATAGTCCCATCAGTATCACTCCCTGTAGAGAGAAATATACCTGATAGCGCATCTCACTTGACGTCTCGCGCATTATGGCAGAGTCTTCACGCGGTGTGCGGAAGAGGTTCTTTATCTGGAAGCAGATGAAATGCCATGAGCGGGCTATCATCAGTATTGACAGTAGGATGCAGATGAACAGGCCTAATGAAAGTATGCTGTCGTTGGAAATGCTGTATTCTACAGGAATGCCTGCCTCTCCGTTTCTTATCGGCGATATCTCTTTATGATAGTGTTCTGTTCCTGACACATAGTCGTCGAAAGATGTGCGCCATGTGGTGGTTTTGTGAAAACCGTTCAGTTTCGTTTTCGGCAGACTGTCGCGCTGGTACATGCCGGGCACTTGCTGCAGTTTCTCGAAAGTCCACTTATACACATGCCCCGTGTCTGCCACTGCGTGTGCGGTGTCAGCCATTTCGTGTATGCTGGCGCTATGGTGTATGGAGTCTAATTCTGGCAAGTTGTGGTCTGATGTCTGTTGGTTTATTTATTGATGGGAAACTCTCTCTTGAATTTTTCCACGAGGTCGAGTTTTTCCCATGTGAACAGTTCCACTTCTATTTCTTTTGTGGGGTGATATGCAGATGTGAACTTTTTCTTCACGGTGCGTGGCATGCGTCCCATGTGTCCGTATGCCGCCGTTTCACTGTATATCGGCTGGCGCAGTTTCAGCGTGCGTTCGATGGCTTTCGGGCGGAAATCGAACAGGGTCTTCAGCTTCTTGGCTATCTCGCCGTCTGTCATGTTGACGTGGCTCTTACCGTATGTGTTCACATATACGCTTACAGGTTCTGCCACTCCGATGGCGTAGCTCAACTGTACGAGTATTTCGTCGCTGATGCCTGCTGCAACGAGATTCTTCGCTACGTAGCGTGCTGCGTATGCTGCCGAGCGGTCAACCTTCGACGGGTCTTTGCCAGAGAAAGCACCGCCGCCGTGTGCACCCTTGCCGCCGTATGTGTCTACGATTATTTTGCGGCCAGTCAAACCTGTATCGCCATGTGGACCGCCGATTACAAACTTGCCTGTGGGGTTGACGTGGAATTTTATCTCGGTGTCAAAGAGTTTTAGTGTTTTCTCGTCCTTCAACTGTGACTTGACACGTGGGATGAGTATGTTTATCACGTCTTCTTTAATTTTGGCGAGCATGGCGTTGTCTTCGTCAAATTCATCGTGCTGCGTAGACACAACGATGGTGTCTATGCGCTGCGGTACTCCGTCGTCGCTGTATTCTATTGTTACCTGTGACTTTGAGTCTGGTCTGAGGTATGTCATCACCTTACCTTCCTTGCGTATCTCGGCAAGAGTCTTCATTATAAGGTGTGACAGGTCGAGTGATACGGGTATGTAACGGTCGGTTTCGTTTGTTGCGTAACCGAACATCATGCCCTGGTCGCCTGCGCCCTGGTCTTCCTCATTAGCGCGCGCTACGCCCTGATTGATGTCGCTGCTCTGCTCGTGTATGGCGGAGAGGATGCCGCATGAGTTGCCATCAAATTGGTATTCCGACTTTGTGTAGCCTATGCGGTTGATGGTGTTGCGTGCTATGGTCTGCAGGTCTATGTATGCCTCTGAGGAAACCTCGCCCATGAGCACTACCTGTCCTGTGGTTACAAATGATTCTATGGCACAGTGTGCACGCTCGTCGTATGCCAGAAACTGATCAAGCAGAGCATCGCTTATCTGGTCGGCCACTTTGTCAGGATGACCTTCTGAAACGGATTCTGATGTAAAGAGATACATTTTATTATAAGGTATTAAAATAGTTGTCAGACAATGTACTTTAAAAGAAAATCCCGTACGGGCACGGTTCGTGCTCATACGGGTAAATCTTCTTGCGTGTCAATGCTATAAGTCTTGATATCCTTTGTGGATTACTTACGCAGACCGAGAGCCTTGATGATGGCACGATAGCGATTGATGTCGCGGTCGTAGAGGTAGTCGAGCAGTGCGCGACGCTTACCTACGAGCTTTGTCAGTGAGCGGGCTGTGCGGAAGTCCTTGTGGTTCTTCTTCAGGTGCTCTGTCAGATGCTTGATGCGATAGGTGAAAAGAGCAATCTGGCTCTCTGCAGAACCTGTGTCGGTAGCCTGCTTGCCATACTGACCGAAAATCTCAGTTTTCTTTGCGCTGTCTAAATACATTGTTTTGTTCGTTTTGTGTGACTGTATTAGTAAATCTGTTTACCATTACATCCTGCCGATGCCTGCGGAAATCCGTCACCAATGTCCTTACATCCTGCGAATGCAGCTAATCAGTTTTTCTACGGGTTATCCGTTGACTTCTGATTTTTGCGGGTGCAAAGGTACTACTTTTTCTTGACATACAGAAATATAGGGCTGTTTTTCTTCTGAATGTTAAATATTTTTAACGCTATTCTCCTTCCCCATACTAAAATGAGGGCAAAAAGCATTCTCGTGGACAAAATCCACCATGCTGATATTCCTGCTGTTGCATATACCAGCGTGTCTTCAAGCATGGAATGGTTCATTATGAGGTGATAGTTCACGTCATTGGCTTCTTCGCGTGTTATCTGACCGCGTTCCTCAAGGTCTATCATAGCTGCTGAACCATAGCTGATGCCAAGCACGTTTCCTACGAGCCAAAGGTATGATGCGTTTTCAGGGAGTCCTAAGAAGCGCATCAGTGGACGCAATGGCTTTGTCAGCATCTGCATGATGCCCAGTCGTTCGAAAACCCGTTGTATGACCATCAGTCCGTAAATGATTCCGAAAATCATTAGGCTGAGCTTGAGTGATGAAATCACCCATTGCCATAGCAGTTCTTGTGGTGTTGGCGTGATGCCTGTTACTACACTACTGTTAAACGGCTGAGGCATATCAGGCAATACCAAATTCAGGTAGAACGCTGCGACAAATGCCGCTATGATACGTAGCACTGCCATGCGCCATGGTTTTGAACCTACACGCTTTACTACTGCACTTTCCATGGGCAAGGCATGGCATATCAGCACCATTATGCCCAGTATTGTTGCTTGTCGCATGGTTAGTTGCATTGACAGCATAACGGCAAGGCAGGCATACGTTGTTACTGATGCGCCTGTTACGAATGCAATGGCTGACGCTCCAGGTAGTCCCATGTATTGGAATACGGGGTCAAGGTACTGGGCTATCCATGCTATAACTCCAAGATATTGCAGCAGTGTGACAACGAACGATATCGGTATCATTATCTTCAGCAGCCACAGAGTCGTCTTTAGCGATGGAAGAAATGCTTTACGCAAAATGCGTATGACTCGTATTATCCATGACTGCATGTGTGTCTGCTGATGCAGTTTCAGATTCATTTTGTAAATAGGTGTGTTTTCTGTCCTGAATATGTGTTTGTCGTGAGATGTATGGTGTCAGGCAACAGTTTTGTCGGTATGCTGAGCAGTATGTCTTTTGTGTAGTATTGTGGTATTCCACCTTGGTCATGGCACAGGGTAAGCCATATCGCCCCACCTTTGTATGTACTGACGGAATCGCATCGTATCACTAATGTCTGCATGGCTTCGTCATCCTTGCTGCCGTTTTTTAATCCGACTTGCATGTTGATATAGCGTTTGTTTGCCGACATCCATGCGGCGGTAAGCGTTAGCGGATCGTTTTTCGCCTTTTCCTGACCTTCCCATTTCAGAGGAATTATTACGTTTACGTTTTTCTGCCCTACTACCTGTATCGGCTGACTTATGTCTTGCATGTTATAATAGAGTAAACACCTTATTATGGTGTCTTTATTCTCTTTGTATTGTAGACCTGAGGGTGGTGTAAGTGAAGTTCCGTCGTCAGTTGTTATTCCCGTCACCATCCCTTGTGTCACCTTTATATCTGCATAGTCGGCACGCAGGTTGGAGTATTCGCCACTACCAGTCTCGTAGCTGGTGTAATCGCATGATACGAGGGCGAATACATACAACAACAATATGTATATTGCTTTTCTCACTTGTTTACTTTGTATTCTGTGAGACGAGGAAATTACGCACGGGGTTTGCATACATTGTCAGCATACGCTCACGCAGGAACGGCACGTCGGGGTTTAGCACACGCACCTTCTTTATCTGTCCTGCCAGATATTCCTCAAATTCCTTTTTGTCTTTCACCGTGTATTTGTCGCTGTTGTCCGTACCGTCCAGTTCGTCCATGGCAATCCAGTTGCACGGATACAGGCGATAGCGTGAATGTATCTCACGGTCTATGTGCTCTGCCACGAGGCGGAATATCTCCTTCTTAGGCAACGTGGGGTCGAGAGTGTCGAGCCACGGGTCTATGCATGGTGACAGTTCGTAGTGCACCTTGCCTTTTTTACCCAGTATGCCGGTCTTCATGTTGAGCAAGTCGTCCTGCTTCGACTTCTTCCATCCCTGCACGTCGCGTTTGAATTGAAACTCCTCAGCCTTGAGGTAGTCGCATGGGTCGTGCTCATAACTTATCGTCAGCGGTGCTATATGGAGGTGTTTCAGTGCCTCTATTACATTGTCGCTGCACTCTTCAGGTGCGCCCATGGCAAACATCTTCAGTACGGAGTCCTGTGTGCGGTCGTCGGAGTCCTTGGCACGTCCCTCGCGCTGTGCTATCCAGATGTTCTCCTGCTTGTCGTTCACTGCAAAGTGGATGTACTGGCTCATCAGCATTGACGAGCGCATCATCTCGTGTGCCGTCAGTCCGCGACGCACGGTGAATGCCTTGTTCATCCTCACCAGTTTCTTTATCCACGGATATATCAGCAGGTTGTCACCGATGCCGATCTCACATGTGCGGTCAAAGCCGTCGTCATGTATCATGAGGTCGAGGAAGGCGGAGTCAAGCACAATGTCGCGGTGGTTGGACATGAAGATATACCTGCCGTGTTTGTCGAATCCATCAGGAAAGCCGAAGGATGTTCCTTTGGTGCATCGCCATGTGATGAATCTCACTACGGGTTTCATGAATCGCACCTGAAAGTCCTGCGATGACTTCACGCCCTTGAACAGCAGTCGCAGCAGTCCGTTGCGCACAGCCTTGGGCAACCATGGTGCCATGCCTTTCATCACAAGGTTGAACTGCCTGTCGTTGAGCAGTTCTTCAAACACCACAGGCATTTCCTCTGGTTCGTATGGTCGTATTTCGTCGAAATCGTGTATTGTCATATCTTTCAGCCTTCAACTATCTCACTGAGCACATCTCCCATGTTGAGTCCTGCAGCGCGAACCTGTTGTGGGATGAATGATGTCGGTGTCATGCCTGGCGTGGTGTTTATCTCAAGCATACGGATTTGTGCCTTTGCCGGATCTTGGGCATCCTTTATTATATAGTCCACGCGGATGATGCCGTTGGCGTGAAGAATGTCATAGATGGCTGAAGTAATCTTGTCGACGCGCTCGCTGACCTCCTGTGGCAAGCGTGCCGGTGTTATCTCCTGCACCTGTCCGTTGTATTTTGCATCGTAGTCGAAGAACTCGTTCTCGCTGACCACCTCTGTGGCAGGCAGTACTACACACTTCTCCTTTGTCTTATATATACCCTGAGATATTTCCATCCCCTCGAGGAAACCTTCTATCATCACAGTGTCGCTCTCTCCGAATGCCAGGTCAAGGGCTTTTTGCATCTCCGAGAACTCCTTTACCTTGCTGACGCCGAAAGAAGAACCGTCTGCGGCTGGCTTTACGAAACATGGATAGCCAACTGTGGTTTTTATCTTTTCGTCGGTTACGCTGTTCTCCTCGCCTTTGCGCACCAGTATGCTGTCAGCCACGCTGATGCCGAATGTGCGCAGGTAGTTGTTCAGTACGAACTTGTCGAAAGTCAGAGCTTCCACCAGTACGCCGCTGGTAGAGTAGGGCATGCCGATGAGGTCGAAGTAACCCTGCAGCTGTCCGTTCTCGCCTGGTATACCGTGTATTGTTATATATGCGTAGTCGAAAGTTTTCTTTTCGCCCTTCTCCACGAATGAGAAGTCATTCTTGTCAATCTCAGCCTGTGTGCCGTCGCTGAGGTTTACATGCCAGTCGCCCTTCTTCAGGTCAACGATGTAGCAGTTGTACTTGTCCTTGTTGAAAAACGAGTATATGCCCGCTCCCGAACGCAGCGACACATCATGCTCCGATGAGTCGCCTCCGCAAATAATTGCTATTGTCTTTTTCATTGTATATTCAGTTTTTATATTTGTTATCCGTTCAGCATATCGCGTGTTGTCCCACTTACATAGCTGCGCCATTTTTCCATTAGCGAAGCGAAATCCTCCGGCCATTCGCTGGTGAAGTCCATCTGCTTGCCTGTTATGGGGTGTATGAAACCAAGAGTGCGTGCATGCAGTGCCTGGCGTGGACATATCTTGAAACAGTTGTTTATGAATGCCTTGTATGTGGAACTGCGTTCTCCTCTCAGTATTTCCGTGCCACCATATCGCTCGTCACCGAAGAGTGGATGTCCTATATGCTTCATGTGGGCGCGTATCTGATGGGTTCTGCCTGTTTCAAGGATACACTCTATCAAGGTGACGTAGCCGAATTTCTCTATCACGCGCCAATGCGTCACGGCTGGCTTGCCTATGCCTGAGTCGGGTGCTGCCACTGTCATGCGCAGACGGTCTTTTGGGTCTCGCGTGATGTTTCCTTCTATGCGTCCTTCATTCTCCGTGAAATGTCCCCACACAAGGCAATTGTATGAACGGTGCGTGTTATGGTCGAAGAACTGTTTGCCGAGTGACGATTTAGCATCAGGTGTTTTTGCCACAACGAGCAGTCCGCTGGTGTCTTTGTCTATGCGGTGCACCAGTCCAACCTCCGGTGAATTTGGGTCGAACTCAGGAACGTCCTTCATGTGCCATGCCACGGCATTTATGAGCGTGCCGGTGAAGTTGCCTGCCCCAGGGTGTACCACCATGCCGGCGGGTTTGTTGATAATCATCAGCGCATCATCTTCATAGACAATGTTCAATGGTATGTCTTCAGGATATATTGTTGTGTCGTGCTTGGGCTGATGTAACCTGAGTGTGACGACATCGCCGGGACGCACCTTATAGTTAGACTTTACTGCTTTCTCACCCACAAAGATAAAACCTGCATCGGCAGCCGCCTGTATACGGTTGCGTGTGGTGTGCGGCATGTGTTCCGTCAGAAACTTGTCTATGCGCAAAGGAACCTGACCGAGATCTGCCTCTATTCGGAAATGTTCATACATTACATCTCCGTCAGCATTTTGGGCCATGTCTTCGTCAAGTTCCTCAATGGCTTCTAATTCTTCTGTATATTCGTTTTCTTTCATCGGTTGTCCTGTGGTAGATTCTGTCATTCTACTACTTCAAAATCATCTTTCTCACCAGATGAAGTGTTTGTGTTTGGCTCTGGTGCATCATCGCTTCCTCCACCCTCGTCAAAGTCGAAGTCTTCCTCCACGCTGCTTGATGGTGCGTCAGTCTCCAAGAGATCTTCATCGTCAGCTACATGTCCGTTGCCAACGAGTATCGTAACGAGTGCATCAACAGGCACGCGCTGTCCGGTGGTGTAGCTCCGTCCTCCTGCCTGAATGCCATAAACCCAGTCTTTCTCTCCTGGCACATACCTTGGTGCAGCCAACTTGAATCCCATGGCTGTCAGTTTGGCCTGAGCCTCGCGCAGTGAACTGTTGTCGATCAGGTCGGGCAATGCCAGCGTTGGTGAATTTGCTGCGTTTATCGTCAGGTATATCACCCTGCCAGCCTTGAGACGTGTTCCTGCTGCCGGCATTTGCTCAAGCACAGTTCCTGCCGGCAACGTTTTTACGTAGCCGGTGTCATTAACCTCAACTGTAAAACCGTGGTTCTCCATGGTGCGTTGTGCACTCTCAAACGACTGGCGCCTTACGTCTGGCACGGAAATGCTCTCGCCATGGTGGGTGTAGATGTTCAGTGCAACGTGAACACCCAGTGCCAGCACCACAACAAGCAGCACCATCGCCATCAGGTTGAGCCACAGGTAACGGCTCATTAGTTTATGGAAGAATTCCTTGGGTTGCATTTTTAAAAGGATTAATGTTGAATGGAATAAGGATTAAGGTTTATGTGCTTCAAACCATACAAACCTTATTCCCTATTCCATCATCCCCTATTTTATTTTATGTCAATAACAGGTATTTCGTCCTTGTCGTTATAGTAGAGGTTCTCTCCTGCCATACCCCAGATGAAGGTGTAGTAGTATGTACCTGCTGCTGCGTGGATAGACCACTCCGGCGACATGATAGCCTGCTCGTTGTGCAGCCATACGTTGCGGCTCTCCTGTGGCTCGCCCATAACGTGTGAGATGGTCTGCTTCTCTGGCAGGTTGAAATAGTAGTAAGCCTCAATGCGGCGACCGTGTGTGTGAGGCGGCATGGTGTTCCATACTGCACCTGGGTTCAGCTGTGTCAGACCGAGCTGCAGCTGGCATGGACCTTCCTCAAGCACGTCGTTGACGATGAGTTTATAAACGGTGCGGTTGTTTGCCTCTTCCGTTGTTCCTACCGGTCCCCATACGGCAGCCTTCAGCGAACCCTTACGGCCGTCGAGTGTGATCCACTGTGTCTTGTAGTGCTGGTGTGCAGTAGCAGAGTTAAGGTAGAACTTAGCAGGCTTAGAAGCGTCCTTTGAGCGGAACTCCACAACCTTGTTTACGTCCTTGTCCTTACCGATGTGTCCGCGACCGATATAGAGAGCCTCCTTTGGAGAGAGGGCATACTCCTTGCCGTCAACGATAACGTAGCCGTCACCCTCACCGCAGTTTACTACGCCGAGCTCACGGTTGTAGAGGAAATACTTCTCTTTGATATTCTTGTCAACGTCGAGACCGAGCTCCCAGAAGTTCTCCAGTTTCAGTGTCTTGTTCACCGGCATTGCGCCACCGAAGATGAAACGGTCATAGTGTGAGTAAGTCAGGAGTATAGAGTCTGCCTCCATCACTTTCTCCATAACGAATCGCTCGCGAAGCATTTTTGTGTCATAGTGCTTCACATCCTCAGGATGGCAAGCGGTCTGGAACTTAACATGCTGAGCACCTACATAGCGGTCAGGCTCAGTAGCATTGGCATTGAGTGCCGCAACAGCAAGGGCGGCGATAAAACAAATTTTCTTCATATTGCTTTTTTCTGAATTATCTGATTTTTATTATTTTGTTGCTTTCTTCTTCATGCTTACTCTGTTCCATGCCAGTACTCCGGCGGTGAGGAGAGTGAGGATGGCTGCGCCGATGTAGTTGAGATACTTCATGCAGGCATAGATGAGTGTTGACAGCGGACTTGAAGCAAAGTCAAGGGCACCTGCCTGGAATCCTGCCGGCACTGCCACTGAAGCATCTTCTGGATGAGCTTGCGCCACGCTGTGGGCTGCAGCGGTGAAGTCACCTGCCATCCATGTTACGAAATATAGTCCGATGGCAATTACCACGAGACCTACGATGAAAGAGCGAAGCACATTACCGTTGGTGTATGGCAATACCATCACGAACACGTAGAACATACCTGCCAGTGATGCCAATGGCAGGAACTGGTTGCCAGGCAATACCACTGCAAGTACGAGTGTCACAGGAATGAGGAGCAGTGATACCACAAGTGTGGTTGGATGTCCAATCACAAGTGCTGGTGACATACCGATGTACAGTTCCTTGTCCTCGCCAAACTTCTTGGCGATAAGTTCGCGTGTAGCCTCAGAGATTGGCTTCAAGCCCTCGATGAAGAGGCTGGTGATACGTGGGATGAGTTCCATGACGGCCCCCATCTTGATGCCAAGTCCGAGTGTTGCCGGGATGCTGTCAACGAGTTCTGCCCCGTCCTTGCATGCCAGACAACCGATGATGATGCCGATGATGACACCGAGGAAGAGTGGTTCACCGAAGAGACCGAACTTCTTCTTCATGCCTTCTGAGTCGATGTTTACCTTGTTGATACCAGGAACATAGTCGAGTGCCTTGTTAATGACAACAGCGAAAGGCATGAAACCCTGACAGAATGGTTGAGGTATAGATATACCTTCCATGCCAGGATAGAACTTCTGGAAACGCTTAGCAGTCATATCGGCCATGACGAGCGTTAGTATGTAGCAGATGATAGCTGCGAAGAATCCCCATGCAATGGAGTCGGTCATGAAATATACTACGGCGCCGATGAATGCAAAGTGCCAATAGTTCCACAGGTCGATGTTTACAGTTCGTGTGCAACCTATAAGCAGCAGCACAAGGTTCACACCCAGACATACCGGAATGATGAACGAACCCACGAGTGTATTGTATGCCACTGATGCTGCGGCAGGCCATCCCATGTCGAACACCTGCAGTTCCAGTCCATAAATCTCTACCACCTTTGACAGTGCAGGTCCCAGCGAACTGGTAAGCAAGGCTGTGATGACACTCAATCCCACGAAGCCGACACCTACGTAGAGTCCGCTCTTCAGGGCTTTAGAGAATTTGATTCCGATGCACACACCAAGTATGGTGAAGATTATTGGCATCATGACAGCGGCGCCAAGGCCGATGATGTAAGAAAATACAGCTTCCATTATTTTATTGTTTTATTTTAGCAATTGACTTTTATTATTGTTTTAATATGTTGAATAGCATTTTCAACCGTTCAATTCTTCAATTCTACCTTCGCGGGCTTCTCCATCTCTTTCTTCCATCCTTTCAGATAGCTGAACCATGCTTCCTTGTCTTTGAAGCCAAAGGTCTCGATGTCGCAGGTGGCAGTGAACCAGTAGTGCATCTCGTCTGTCTTTGTGCCTACCACTTCTACGTATGCCTGGTTGGGCAGGTGGTCTTTTCCGTCAGTGAAATGGGAATCAGACTTGTAGTATTCCTTCGGCACGTAGATACCCAGTCCCACGGTGATGGTGTCATACACCTTCGGATTGTTTCCTGCACATGCCCTGCCCCAGTCGCCGCGCAGTCCTGCCTTGTCGGTAAACTCTGTAGAGCCTTCTACAATATCCACGATGCCTGTGGAGAGTGGTATGTCTTCTACGCTGCGAGAAAACTTCACCTGTACCTCCACGTCACGGTGACCATAGTATAATATGTATCGTGTGCGTATGTCAACAGACTTGCATCCCTCGTATGGCTGCCATGCCTTGTTGGTAATGTCGAGCACGGTACGTATTGGACCTTCCGTCACTACGGTCTGAGTGCGGTTTCTAACGTTCTCGAACATGACAGACTTCTGTCCGTCCCATCCGTGCAACGCACCGCATCCGTAGGTAGAACCGGTATATAGCACATCCTCGCCATATCCCTTGTCGCGCTGTTCCTGCGTGGTGTAGAAGGCTGTCTCGGCTATATCCATCTTGTGGTTGCGATGCCCGTAGTAGTCGAGCGACTGACGATGGTCTGCATACACGCGGAAGCCCACCATGTCGTTTTCCATCACTGCACCGTGTGGATAGATGTAGTTGTAAGGGTTTGTTTCCTTTGGGAATGTCACCGACGTGATGCGCTGGTGCTTCTGGTTCTTCTCCGAGCGGTCACGTATGCCGAGGTATCCGTATGTGCGGTTTTCGTAAGTTTTCGCTGGTTTGTCCTTCATCAACTTAATGGTGAAGTACTGTTTCTCATTGCGGTCCATGTCAGTGAGGAATACGAGTTCGTCGCTGATGCCGTCGTCGTTGAGGTCGTCAATCTGATATGGCAGTTCCTCAGTGGCACCCTGCATGGTCACCACAGCACCTGCATAGTTATCGTCGAGTGTAACGACAACCGGCACCGCCTTACGTATCTTCGAGTAGGTGTTGGTCACTGCCACGTTCAGAGTCGTGTCTTCAGCTGCAGCAGTCACGGCCATGCCTGCCAGTGCCATTATGGTCAGTAAATGTTTCATAAGTATTTTAGAGTTAAGATTTTCTTTCAGGATTGTGTTATATCATAAATTTCTTTTAACGGTATCATCACGAAGTCGCGCTCTCTCATCAGCGGATGAGGAATAATAAGACCTGGCTCATTGATTTGAATGTCGTCATACAACAGAATGTCAATGTCTATTATGCGGTCGTGATATTCTCCGTTCTTCGATTTCCGAGTCCTGCCCATCTCGCGTTCTATGCTCTGTGTGGCATTGAGCAGTTCGTGCGGTGAGAGCGTGGTTTCCACCTCTGCCACGCTGTTGACAAACACATTTGCAGACTTAAACCCCCATGGCTCGCTGTGCATGAGCGAGGAGCACTTTGCTATTCTGCCCACTTTTTGTTCAGTCAACTCGTATGCGCACTGTATGTTATGCTCCTTGTCACCGAGGTTTGAACCGTATGCCAGATAGGCTGTGTGTTTTTTTTCCATTTGTTTTAATGGAAGTGGTCTATGGCTGTATGAGCTTCGTGCACATTACCATTACAAAAAACAGTATTAAGCAGACTACTATCAACCCGATGCCTTCCAGCCAGGGAATGCGCCGTAGCTTTCTGCCTGTCACCGCCTTCACGCTGCTGTGGTGATGATGATGGTGGTGATGGTGTTGGTGCTCACCTGATGACGTCGAATCGTCATGGTGGTGGTGATGATGGTGGTGGCGCTTGTGCTCCGTGCCGTCTGTTTTGCTGCTGTTCAGGTCTTCTGCCATAGACATTCTTCTGTTTTTATGTTTGTCTTAATCGTTCACGATAAGCATGACGTCGCCGAAGCATCCTACCTTGAATCCTGCCTTGATGGCTTGGCGGTAGGCCTCCATGACAATCTCATATCCACCGAAGGCACATGTTGACATCACCATGGTCGACATCGGGTGATACAGGTTTACTAGTGCACAGTCGGCCAGCCCGAACTCGTATGGCGGGAAGATGAATTTGTTGGTCCATCCGTCATAGGGCTTCAAGAAACCATCGGTACCCACGGTCGTTTCAGTTGCTTTCATCACTCCTGCACCTACGGCGCACACGCGGTGACCGGCTCTCTTTGTTTCGTTAACCAGGTCGCAGGCTTCCTGTGAAATGTGTATTTCCTCAGAGTCCATCTTGTGCTTCGAAAGGTCTTCTACCTCGATGGGTGCAAAGTTGCCAAGTCCGTTGTGTACGGTGATGTAGGCGGTGTTTACTCCGTGTATCTCAAGGCGTTTCATCATCTGGCGCGTGAAGTGCAGACCTGTGGCAGGCGCTGTTACGGCTCCCTCGTTCTTTGCAAATACGCACTGGAAATCGTCAAGGTCGTCTTCTGTGACAGGACGGTCTTTCTCGCCTTTAGCATTTACGTGGTCGATTACGTAGTGTGGCAGAGGAGCCTGACCGAGCGAATACAGTTCCTGCTTAAATTCTTCGTGGGTGCAGTCATACAAGAAGCGCAGTGTGCGGCCGCGCGATGTGGTGTTGTCGATTACCTCGGCCACGAGCCCCCCCAGTTCGTCGAAAAACAGTTTGTTGCCTATGCGTATCTTGCGCGCAGGTTCTACCAGCACGTCCCACAAGCGCATCTCCTGGTTCAGTTCGCGCAACAGGAACACCTCAATCACCGCATCGGTCTTCTCCTTTGTGCCATATAGGCGTGCGGGAATAACCTTCGTGTCGTTGAGAATCACGGTATCGCCCTCACCGAAGTAGTCAAAGAAATCGAGCAGGGTGTAGGGGATACGGTTGCCGTTCTCGTCCTTCAGAATCTTTCCCTTCGGACCAGTCTTGTGCAGGCTGATTTTCTTGGATTTCTTGTGTACGATAACCATGCGGCACTCGTCAGGACGCTTAAGACGGAACGTGTTCGTTTCGCCGTTGGCATTCTTTACTGTGTGCTCAATGCTGTGCGGGTAAAGTGCTACTTGATCCGCAGGCAGTTCGTAGTCAAACTGTGATAGTTTCATTATTTCTTATTGGATGTTTTCTTTTGTCGTGGTTATATTTTGCTCAATCCACTGAGGAATTTCATCAAGTGTCATGCAGTCTTCTATGCGCACGTCGCCCAGTCTTGTGCGGCACAACTGCGTAAGGAACGCTCCGCTGCCTACTGCCCGCCCGATGTCGCGTGCCAGCGAACGGATGTATGTGCCTTTGCCACATTCCACGCGTATCTGCGCCTGCATCTTCACCGGGTCGAACCACAGCAGTTCGATGTCATCGACCCTTACTGGCTTTGCTTCCAGTTTCACTTCCTTGTCTTTGCGGCGCAGTTCGTATGCACGTTTTCCGCCCACATGCACAGCACTGTATGTCGGTGGTACCTGCATTATGTCGCCCTTGAACTGCTCCAGTGCTTCGAGTATCAGTTCTTTCGTGATATGGCGGCAGGGATAGGTCTGGTTCACCGTATGCTCCTTGTCGTATGATGCCGTAGTGGCACCAAACTGCAGCGTGGCAGTGTATTCCTTTGAGTGATACTGCAGCGTGGGTATCAGCTTCGTCGCCTTGCCCGTGCATAGTATCAGCACACCCGTTGCCAGAGGGTCGAGTGTTCCTGCATGGCCCGTCTTTATGCGCTTCACCCCAACGGCCTTGGATATACGCGTGCGCACGAATGCCAGTGCGCCGAACGACGACATGCCGTAGGGCTTGTTTATGTGAAGTATCTCGCCTTCTGCGAAATTCATTATTATTTCTTTTTTTATTCCATAGATACTATAGTTTCTATAGTTACTATAGGCACTATATTCACTATAGATAATCCTTAAAGGCTAAACGCTATAGCCGCTATTCCTATTATCGCACAGTATATTGCGAAATATATCAGTTTCCCGCGCTTCACTATGTCTATCATCCACTTGCAGGCGAAGCATCCGCTCAGAAACGCTGCTACGAAACCTATTGCCAACGCAGTCGTGCTTATGCTGCCGAAGACGTTTTCGCCTTTCATCACTTTCACACCGTCAAGCAGCGCCTCACCCAGTATGGGAGGTATGACCATGAGGAAAGAGAACTTTGCCAGCAGTTCCTTCTTGTTTCCGAGGAGCAAACCGGTGGCAATGGTGGAACCTGAGCGCGACAGTCCAGGCATCACGGCACATGCCTGAGCAATGCCAATGATGAATGCATCCTTGATGCTGATATTCTCCTTCTGTCTCGGCTTGGCGTAATATGAGAATGTGAGCAGCAGCGCTGTAACGAGCAGCATGCAGCCTACTATCAGCAGTCCGCTGCCGAAGATGTCTTCCACATAGTCCTTGAAGAACACGCCCACGATGCCGACAGGTATCATTGATACAAGTATGTTGATGATATAGCGCGTTTCGTCGTTGTCCTTGAACTTGAAGAATCCCTTGAACAACCATGCTACTTCCTTCCAGAGTATTACGAGCGTTGACATTACCGTGGCCACATGCACCACGATGTCGAATGCCAGCTGTGCCTTCTCGTCGGTAGTAATGTTAAAGAGTGCCTGTCCTATCGTAAGATGTCCGCTCGAACTCACCGGCAGGTATTCCGTAAGTCCCTGCACCAGTCCGAGTATCAGTGCCTGTATTTCGTTCATTTGACTTTATTCCTTCAGCCTTATTCCTTATTCTTCTTATGGTACATTATGCCACCAACGATTGATACAAATCCGATGAAGCACACTACCGGAGCCACTTTCGTGCGCATGGCAGAGAATATGTCGGCATCGAATTGAGTCTCGTTTGAACTGGCTCCTATCATCATCAGGAAGCCTACCACCACAATCAGCATGCTGACACCTATCAGCATGAAATTTGTCTTTGAAAAAGCGAAATCCTTGTTTTCCACAATCTATGTTATTTTTGTTGTTTCGTCTGTTATGAATTATGCGTAAAGCCTTTCGGTCGGCATGTTCAGGAAGCGTGTGACTGATACGTATACGCACAGCACCGAGATTATCACACCGGCAAGCAATACGCTTGCAGCGGTTATGGTCAGTACCTGCCATGTCACTACGGCAGTGATGTCGGGTTCGTATGCGTACAGTGCATATATTCCACCGCCCAGCACCAGAATGGCAAGAGCTCCGGCTATAAGTCCCTCCAGTACTGCTATGCTGAGGAATGGCTTGCGTATGAATGACCACGAGGCACCCACAAGTTTCATCACGTTGATGGTGAAGCGGCGTTCATAAATGCCGAGCCTCACGGTGTTGTTTATCAGCGAGAAGGATATGAGTGTCAGCAGTACCGCTATCACGAGCATAACGAGCATCACCTTCCTGAGGTTTGAGTTCACCTTGTCCATCAGGTCTTTCTGGTATGTTACCTCCGACACCTGTTTATAGGCTTTTATTTGTTTGGCTATCCATTTCAGTGAGTCGCTGTTGGCCTGTCCAGCCTTTAGGTTTATCTCGGCTGACGGCACGAAAGGGTTCTCTCCGAGGAATTCTGACGGATCTGTTCCCATGGCTTTCGTCTGTTCTTTGAGAGCTCGGTCACGGTCAATATATTCCAGATGTGCCACCCACGGTTTCGACTGTAGTTTCCTGCATACCACAGCCGCCTCGCGGTTACTGACGTCGTCGCGGAACATCACCGTAACCGTAAGGTTCTCTTTTACGTAGTCTGAAAGGTTGTTGGCGGTTAGTCCGATGAATACCACCATACCTAATAACACCAGCACCATAGCCGTACTGATACACAGTGTCGCCACCTGCAACCCGCGGCCTTTGCGTGCGTTTCTTGCCTTCTTACCCATTGATGCAAGTATACTTTTTATGCAATTTCGCCACAAAGTTACTACATTTTCAAGTAACTGCCAATGAATTAACAATCATTAACCAAGTTTTTTCCCTTTGTAGCATAGTGTTGCAGAATGGCTGTTTTAGCTTACATTTTGATTTCGGGTAACGCCGTTTCTTTGCGATATTTTTGAATATTTTTTTCTTGTTGGATTCTGTGCGAATTATGCGCATTTGGCTATGTTGTTTGTTGTCAACTACTTAGGCTTTACGGTGTTTTCCTGTAATTGTAATTGCGGCCTGATTACAGTGTAATTAGCACCTGATTACATTGCTGTCAGGTGCTAATTGGTGTATGATTAGGGCACATTTACACCCTTATTCGTTAGCTTTTGCCAGATGTGTAGTCTGCAAGTGTTGTATTTGTCTTGCGGATTGTCGTATATGTCGTGCTGCATTTCTGTAGAAATCTTCTATTTTGCATGGCAGAGGTGTACTGTCTGAAAATGACATTTTGTTATTTCAATTATTTTTTGTAACTTTGCAGAAATTTTCAAATTGTGGGAATTTCTGCCCCACTTATACATTATTTATATATGGAACATACAATACAGAGCGCGGTTATTAGTGCAATAAGCGAGTTATACGGACAGCAGGTGCCTGAGAAGATGGCACAGTTGCAGAAGACACGCAGCGAGTTTGAGGGCAATCTTACACTCGTCGTTTTCCCGTTTCTGAAAATGTCGAAGAAGAAACCTGAGGAAACAGCGCAGGAGATTGGTGAATGGCTTGTGGCTAACTGCCCAATCATCAGCGGCTTCAACGTTGTAAAGGGATTCCTGAACCTTAACATTGCACCGACGGCGTGGACTGAACTGCTTAAACAGATAGATGCAGATGCACATTACGGTGAGAAGCAGGCAACAGAGCAGAGTCCGTTGGTGATGATTGAGTATTCATCACCTAACACCAACAAGCCATTGCACCTCGGTCACGTAAGGAACAACCTGCTGGGTTGGTCGCTGGCACAGATTATGGCTGCCAACGGCAACAAGGTGGTGAAGACAAACATCGTCAACGACCGCGGCATCCACATCTGTAAGTCAATGCTGGCATGGCTGAAGTGGGGCAACGGTGAGACTCCTGAGACATCAGGAAAGAAGGGTGACCACCTCATCGGCGACTACTACGTGGCTTTCGATAAACACTACCGTGAGGAAGTGAAGGAACTTGTGGCTCAAGGCATGGAAGAAGAGAAGGCCAAGCAAGAGGCTCCGCTCATCAAGGAAGCACATGAGATGCTCGTGAAGTGGGAGAATAACGACCCTGAAGTGCGTTCGCTGTGGAAAAAGATGAACGAATGGGTATATGCTGGCTTCGACGAGACATACAAGGCTCTCGGTGTAGGCTTCGACAAAATATACTACGAAAGCGAGACATACCTTGAGGGTAAGGAGAAAGTGGAGGAAGGACTGGAAAAAGGTTTCTTCTACCGTCGCGACGATAACTCTGTATGGGCAGACCTCACCAAGGAAGGACTTGACGAAAAACTGCTGCTGCGTTCTGATGGTACGTCAGTATATATGACGCAGGACATTGGTACGGCAAAGCTGCGTTTCCAGGATTTCCCCATTGACCAGATGATTTACGTTGTGGGCAACGAGCAGAACTACCACTTCCTGGTGCTGTCCATTCTCTTGGATAAGCTCGGTTTCAAGTGGGGCAAGGACCTCGTGCACTTCTCATACGGTATGGTGGAACTGCCTAACGGTAAGATGAAGAGCCGTGAGGGCACCGTGGTTGATGCTGACGACCTTATCGCAACCATGATTGCCGATGCACGTCAGACCAGTGACGAACTGGGCAAGAACGCCGACATGAGTGAGGAAGAAAAGCAGGAGATTGCACGTATCGTGGGTATGGGCGCACTGAAGTATTTCATACTGAAGGTTGATGCAAGAAAGAATATGCTGTTCAACCCAGAGGAGTCTATCGACTTCAACGGCAATACAGGTCCGTTCATACAGTACACATACGCCCGCATACGCTCTATACTGCGTAAGGCAGAGGCAGAGGGGCTGACACCAGCCATTGCCGACGGCATGACACTGGAGCAGAAGGAGATTGACCTGATACAGAAAGTCAGCGAATACGGAGCTGCTGTTGAGCAGGCTGGCAAGGACTACAGTCCGTCAGGCATAGCCAACTACTGCTATGAGCTTACGAAGGCCTTCAACCAGTTCTATCACGACTACTCTATCCTCAATGCAGATACGCAGGAGCAGAAGCAGTTCCGCCTGATGCTTGCAGCTAATGTTGCCAAGACCATCAAGAACGGCATGGCATTGCTCGGTATAGAGGTGCCTGAGAGGATGTAAGGTAAAGCAGATTGCTTATCTGAAACGTTTATGAAATGAACACCTGAAACAATACGCCACACTCCCGACAGGTGGAAGATGACCCTGTCTGAAGTGTGGCGTTTTATGTGAAAATCACAAAACAAGTATTATTCGAATGGCAGAAATAACTAAGGCATGGGCGGTGGATGCAGGATGTAGTGGAAATCCGGGACCGATGGAGTATCAGGGTGTCGATTTGCAGACGGGACAGCGTTTGTTCCATTTCGGTCCGATACGTGGTACGAACAACATAGGTGAATTCCTGGCAATAGTTCATGCTTTGGCGTTGATGGAGAAACAAGGTGTTACCGACCATGTGATATACAGTGATTCCGTTAATGCCCAGATATGGGTGAGAAAGCAGCAGTGTAAGACGAAGTTGGAGCAGACACCTGAGACGGAAAAGGCTCTTGAACTGGTTCGACGCGCTGAAACATGGCTGCGTACACATTCTTTTCGCGTACCTATTATTAAATGGGATACAAAGGAATGGGGTGAGATACCCGCTGATTTCGGAAGGAAGTAGTTGCTCCTTTATATATTAGGCCTTGCTTCTGCTTCGTTCTTTAGGCTCTACTCCCCTTTATCCGTTGATTCCAGCGTCCCTTTCGTTAATTCCAGCGTTTCTTTCGTTAATTCCAGCGTCTCTTTCGTTAATCCCCGCATCTTTTTGTTGTGTATGTGGCGATACCATCGCCACCCGTTTACCACCCTAAACACCCCTTTTTATAGCCTAAACATGCCTATTCTCTTGATGATGGTCAATTATCAGTGCTAAATTCAAAAAAAAAACACAAATCTCTTGCGTGTTTGTTGAAAAGTATGTACCTTTGCACTCGCTTTCGGAAAAACGGCAGCACCTTGGCCACGAGGCTTTGAGGAACTGCAGCCGCGAGACGGAGGCGAGAGCGATATTTGAAAAGACTTACATAAAACAGAAAACGTAGTAGTACAAGAAGCGGCC
>JAFPVC010000060.1 GCA_017413085.1 Prevotella sp. | reverse complement strand
TCCAGGACGGGAACGTAGCAAAGGTACTTGGTTGTAGCGGTGCGATGTAAGTAGCTTGCCCACCTGCCTCTTTAGCTCAGTTGGCCAGAGCACGTGATTTGTAATCTCGGGGTCGTTGGTTCGAATCCGACAAGAGGCTCAAGAAGAAGCGGTGTTTCTCAATTCGAGAAACACCGCTTCTTCTTGTTATGCTCTATGGTTCTTTATTGCATGGAGAGCACTACTTCCATGATTTTCTTGCCCAGTTCGTCGGCCTCCTGCATGGTGTGTGCCTCGCTGTAGACGCGGATTATCGGCTCGGTGTTCGACTTGCGCAGGTGTACCCACTTGTCGGGGAAGTCTATCTTCACGCCGTCGATGTCGTTCACCTGTGCATCGGGCTGTGCCGTGTATGTCTCCTTCACCTTGGCGAGTATTGCATCTACGTCGGTGTCGGCGGTCAGGTCTATGCGGTTCTTGGCTATGAAGTATTCGGGGAATGTCTTGCGCAGTTCGCTTACCTTGCAGCCTTTCTGTGCCAGCGAACTGAGGAACAGTGCTATGCCCACCAGTGCGTCGCGTCCATAGTGACTCTCGGGGTAGATTACGCCGCCGTTGCCTTCGCCGCCGATAACTGCGCCTACCTCGCGCATCTTTGTCGTTACGTTAACCTCGCCTACGGCTGCAGCACTGTATGTGCCGCCGTGCTTCTCCGTCACGTCGCGCAGGGCGCGTGTGCTTGACAGGTTGCTCACCGTTGCTCCCGGTGTGTGGGTCAGCACATAGTCTGCCACGCTGACGAGGGTGTATTCCTCGCCAAACATCTTGCCGTCCTCACAGATGAATGCCAGACGGTCAACGTCTGGGTCTACCACTATGCCGAGGTCATAGCCGCCGCCTTTCAGCGTGTCCATGATGCCGCTGAGGTTTTTCTCCAGTGGCTCCGGGTTGTGAGCGAAGTCGCCGTTTGCCTCACCGTTCAGGAAGGTGTATTTCACTCCAAGACGGTCAAGCAGACGTGGCAGTATGATGCCGCCCACGCTGTTGATGGAGTCGACGACAACGTTGAATCCTGCTTTCTTGATTGCTTCTGCGTCTACGAGCTTCAGTCCCATGACGGCCTCTATGTGCCGCTCGTCAAAGTTCTCTTCGCTGTATTTTCCTATGTTGTCTACGTCGGCATACTCAAATGCCTCGGCTTCTGCTATTGCCAGCACCTCTGCACCGTCGGCAGCGGTCAGGAACTCACCACGGTTGTTGAGCAACTTCAGTGCGTTCCAGTGGCGTGGGTTGTGCGATGCGGTTATGATGATGCCGCCGTCGGCTCCTGCCATCGTTACGGCCAGTTCGGTTGTCGGTGTTGAGGCCAGACCTATGTTCACCACGTCGTAGCCCATACCGAGCAGTGTGCCGCATACTACGTTCTTCACCATCTCGCCTGAGATGCGTGCATCACGGCCTACGACAATCTTGTTGCTGCCGTTAGGTATGGCCTTGCGTATGAATGTGGCGTATGCCGATGTGAACTTTACTATGTCAAGTGGGTTGAGCGTGTCGCCGGCAGGTCCGCCGATGGTTCCGCGTATTCCTGAGATTGATTTTATCAGTGACATTTCTTTATGTTTTATTTTGAATTATTACAATCCTCTTTCGTATGTTATGTCGTAGTAGCAGGCATATACTCGTGTTGATGCGTTGACCTGTCCCTGGTCATGTGGCACGATTAGCCTTACGTGTGCAATTTTGTCGTCGTTGCTTGCCGGCCTGCCCAGTTTTATGTATGTCAGCGGTACCAGCCAGCCGCTTGGCACGTTCTGGTTTCCGTATGCGCTGAGCATCCTGCCTGTTGCCGTGAATGATGCGCTGAACGTGCCGCTTGTGTTCCTTACGCTCATCTTTTCGTATGTAGTGGCATAGGCGAATGCACCGTTGTTGTAAGTCTGCAGTGAGTCGCCGTTCAGGTTGTATTCATAGTACCTGCACAGCACGTCAGCACTCTCGCCGTCTTTCAGCTTTTCTCCGCATCCTTTTTCTACTATCTGCATGTATATTCCTGACGAGTTGAACAGCACGAACTCGTTGCGTGCCGTGTCGGTTGTCTCACCTTGCTCCTTGAATGTGGCTTCGGTTATGACCGTTATCGGACGCTTGTTCGTCTCTGTGTTTCCGTACAGGAAGTTGTTTATGCATTCATATTCGTACTCCTTCTGTTCTGCATACGTCTCTGTCTCGCTGCATGCCGCCAGTGTTATCACTGCTGCAGCTGCACACGCTATGTAGTGGAATGTTTTTTTCATCTTTCTCGTTATGTCAGTGTGTATTTCTTGTGTATTTACAGATAGTTCTTGTATTCCCTAACGGCCGTCTTCACTGTCTCCTCTGCCTTTGCCAGCGTGCATTCCAGTTTTCCGCCGGCCGCATTCTTGTGACCGCCGCCGTTGAAGAAGCGTGCCGCCATCTCGTCGCATGGGAAGTTGTCTACCGACCTCAGGCTCACCCAAATCAGGTTTGCTTTCTCGGTGTCCTCTCGCAGTGAGATTGACAGCCTAATGTCTTTTATCTGCAGCGGCTTGTTCACCAGCCCCTCTGCATCGCCTTTCTTGAAGTCGAAGCGCTTCATGTCTTCCTTCGAGATGGTGAAGTATGCTGCACGCTGCGGCGTGAGCAGTTTCAGCTTCTGGTATATCACGTAACTGCACAGACGCATCCTGTTCAGTGTATATACGTGGTATATGTTTCTGTATATCTTATCTTTGTCTATCTCCTTGGTCAGAAGTTGCGATATGATGAAGAATATCTCGGGCTTGCTACTGTTGTATGTGAAGCCGCCCGTGTCTGTCATCATGCCGCAGTATATGTCTATGGCCATGTTCTTCGTCATCTCGTCGAATCCGCCGAGCTGCCATATCAGCCTGAACACCATTTCCGATGTGCTTGACATCTTTGGGAACGATATCATCACGTCGCCCTTTATCTCGGGCGACTCATGGTGGTCTATCAGCACTGTCTTCCCCTCGAATCCCTCAAGCTCTTTCTGCATTTCGTCGCCGGTGCGGCTTATGGTGTTGAGGTCCATGTAGCATATCATGTCGGCTTCCTTCAGCACCTCTTTTGCCTTGTCGGTCTTCTTGTCGTAGCGTATAGACTGCTGCAGTCCCGGCAACCACTGCAGGTAGTCGGGATACATGTCGGGCACTATCAGCTGTGCCTCTTTGCCTTGCTGCCTCAGGTATTCCGCCCAGCCCAGTGATGAGCCCAGGGCATCGCCGTCGGCATTCTTGTGGCATACTATCGCCACTTTTTCTGTTGAGGCGATGAGCGAGCGCAGGTGCGCCAGCTCATCGTCTTTTAGCAGGTTTATGTTCATTCCTTAGAACAGTTTGTTCGGGTATACTCCTTCTTCCACAAGCTTTGCTATGCGTGCCACGGTGTCGGGACGGTCTTCTGAATAGGTCACGCCGAACCACTTGCTCGTGGTGTCGAGCACCTTGCATGTGGCGGTGCCGTCGTTGATGAGCTTGTTTACCATCAGCGGGATGAAGAACTCAGACTTGAGGTTCTTTATGTTCTCTGGGTCAGAAAGGAACTCCTTGAAATACTCCTCACTGTACTTGAAGTAGTCGGGTGTGAACCCCCACATGTTCATTGATACAGGAGCGTTGTCCTCTATGCTTACCCATTCGCCGTCGTCCTTGTTGTCGGCACGGTAGGCAACGGTGCCATCCTCCAGACGTGCTATCTTAGTGCGCTCCACGCAGGTGGTGAGGCATCCTTCGGCGTTGGTTGAGCAGATGCCGCGGCTTACGGTACCGTTTTCCGACAGTGTGTTGCCCACGCGGAAACCCACCATGGCATACTGTCCTGTGGCTCCTTCAGGCAGTTCGCTCAGGAACTTGCCTATCACCATGAAGGCGTCGCGGTTGTAGAAGTCGTCGCAATTGATTACGCAGAACGGCTCCTTGATTACGTCCTTGCCCATCAGCACGGCGTGATTGGTGCCCCATGGCTTCTGGCGGCCTTCTGGTACGCTGAATCCTTCAGGCAGGGCGTCGATTGACTGGAAGCACAGCTCACACTGCACCTTGCCTTCATACTTGGCGAGAATCTGTGTGCGGAACTGCTCCTCAAAGTCCTTGCGTATCACCCATACTATCTTGCCGAAACCGGCTTGTATGGCATCATAGATGCTGTAGTCCATGATTGTCTCGCCGTTAGGGCCGAGACCGTCGAGCTGCTTCAGTCCGCCGTAGCGGCTGCCCATGCCAGCAGCGAGCAGGAAAAGAGTTGGTTTCATTTTTGTATGTTTGTTATTGTAGTGTTCTTGCTTTTCTCCTATGTGTGCGTGTGGATGTTGCTAAATCTGTGCAAAGTTACTCATTTTTTTCAACATATCATAATAATAATACTTTTTTTTGCTCATCATGGCATGATATGCGAATTTTTTTAATATCATTTTGCTATTTTTTATTATTGTTTCCTCGCAGAATGTCAAAATGAAAAGTCTCGTCTGTATAACGTCTTTTAGAAAAGTCATTCTGTAGTGAGTTGGAATAATAGATAAAGAAAACGGTGGTTTTTGATAGTGTTTACCACTTGTTCTGGTGTGAAAGCATAGCTTTTACACTGTAATCAGGTGCTGATTGTATGGTGATTTGGGCTTGATTAGGCTGTAATCGCGACCAAATTAGGGTGTAAAAGCATTGCTTTTACACCCTAATTCTTTTCTTGTTTTTATAATATGTTGATTATAAGTTATTTGTGTATCTTGCAAATGCTCGCGCTGTAGGCTGCCAAGATGAATTTTTTTTCAAATATCGCAAGGAAATGGCGTTATGAAAAATCAATGTGTCAGCTTTTCTTTGGAATTACTGACACTTTGTATTGTGCGCCTTGTCGTTCTCGTAGGCTTGTGCCTATTTTTTCTCTAATGGGTTCCAACCCTGCGCCAGCAACTCAAACTCTCCGCCGTCGCGCGAAACGAGCATCAGGCCTAACTCGGGTTTGGTGATGTGGCCTATCACTTTTATGCCCTCCATTTGCTGCAGACGTTCGTTGTCGCCTATCGGACAGGTGAAGAGCAGTTCGTAGTCCTCGCCGCCGTTGAGCGCACAGGTGGTCACGTTCATGTTCAGTTCTTCGGCCATGACGGCTGTCTGGTAGTCGATGGGCAGGAATTTCTCAAACACCCTGCAGCCCACGCCCGACTGCTTGCAGATGTGGTGAAGTTCTGACGACAGGCCGTCCGAAATGTCCATCATCGCCGTGGGTCGTATGCCGGCTTCGCGCAGTTTCTGTATGATGTCGCCGCGTGCCTCGGTCTGCAGCTGCCGCTGTATCAGGTATTCTCTGCCCGCAAAGTCGGGCTGCCATGCTTCGTTCAGCTGCTTCTGCAGCGATTCTATCTGTGCGGCGTTCTTTGCGTCTTTCAGTTTCGCCTGCAGTTCCTTCACCTGCTCATAGTATACTATCTTCTCTCTCTCCAGCAGCTGCAGCCCCATGTATGCTGCGCCAAGGTCGCCTGATACGCAGATGAGGTCGGTGTCCTTGGCTCCGTTGCGGTATATTATGTCCTCCTTGCGTGCCTCGCCTATGCAAGTGATGCTGATGGCAAGTCCAGTTAGCGACGATGTCGTGTCGCCGCCTATTATGTCTACTCCCCATTTCTCACATGCCATCTGCAGTCCGTCGTAGAATTCCTCCATGTCTTCCACATGGAAGCGTTTCGACAGGGCTATGCTCACCGTCATCTGGCGTGGTGTGCCTCCCATGGCGAAGATGTCGCTGATGTTGACCATGGCCGACTTATACCCCAAGTGCTTCAGGTCCATGTATGTCAGGTCGAAGTGTACGCCTTCCATCAGCATGTCGGTTGTCACGAGTGTCTCTGTGTCCTCGTAATGCAGCACGGCGCAGTCGTCGCCCACGCCTTTCACTGTTGATGCGTTTTGTGTCTTTATGTCTTTTGTCAGGTGGTCGATGAGACCAAATTCTCCAAGTTTAGCAATTTCCATCCTTTATCAGTTCTTTGAATATCTCTGTCATCAGTGGCTGTGCCGCATTGGCTGCCTCCTGAACTTCTTCGTGTGTTGCTGTTTCGGGTTTGTCGCTGATGCCCATGTTAGTGATGATGCTGATGCCGAACACGCGTATTCCGCAGTGGCGTGCCACGATTACTTCAGGCACCGTACTCATGCCCACGGCATCGGCACCCAACGTGTGGTATGCCCTGTATTCCGCAGGTGTCTCATAGCTTGGCCCCTGCACGCCTATGTAGGTTCCGTGTACCACCCTTATGCCTTTTTCCTTTGCAATCTCGTCGGCACGTGCTATCAGCGTGCGGTCGTATGCCTCGTGCATGTCGGGAAAGCGAGGTCCCGTGGGTATGTTTTTGCCTCTCAGCGGTTGCTCTGGGAAGAAGTTTATGTGGTCGGTGATAATCATCAGGTCGCCCACGCGGAAGTCTTTGTTGGCTCCGCCGGCGGCATTGCTCACGAACAGTGTCTTTATGCCGAGTTCATACATCACGCGTATGGGGAACGTCACCTCTTGCATCGTGTAGCCCTCATAGTAGTGGAAGCGTCCCTTCATGGCAAGCACCCTGCGTCCGCCCAGCATGCCTACGATGAGTCTGCCGTCGTGTCCTTCCACCGTTGATACGGGGAAGTGCGGTATGTCCTTGTATGGCATCTGCCACTCTGTGTCTATCTCAGAAGCTAATTGTCCGAGTCCGCTCCCCAGTATTATTGCTGTTGTCGGCAGGCTCTGACCTTCTGGCACTGACTGCGTTATCTGTTTCTTTAGCCACGTAGCCGTCTCTTTGATTCTTTCGTACATAACTCTTTATCCTTTCGTTGAAACGTTTCTCGTCGTCCTGCATGAATGTCACCCTGATAGGCTGCACATACATGGCTGCCCTCACTTCTGCCGATAGGTTGGGCAGGTTCTCCAGGCGTGTCGCATCTTTCTCTGTTGTGATGATGATGGCAGGTTTCTTCATCATCTTGTATTGCATGTTGATGGCCTCTGCATCAGACTTCGTATACTGGTGATGGTCTCTGAAGTGCATCGGCGTTATGCTGGCACATTTGTCTTTCATGTCTTCCACTATCTGCTGCGGCGATGCTATGCCGCTCAGCAGCATGACGTTTGGTAAATGCTCTGTCTCCTTCAGTGGCTTGCCCTCTGCAAACATCGGTGTCAGCGGCATCTGCTCCATCGTGGTGAAATACAGTTCTTGGTAGGGATAGAGGTTCATAGCCCTCTGCAGCACACGGAAGCCCATAGGCTTCGTGTCCTTCGGGCATTTCGTCACTATCACTATGTCTGCCCTGTCCTTGCCTTTCTTCGGTTCGCGCAAACGGCCTACGGGCAGCAGTTCATCGTATATTATCAGTCGGTGGTAGTCCACCAGCAGTATGTTCAGTCCTGGTTTTACGTATCGGTGCTGGAAAGCGTCGTCCAGTACTACCACCTGCGTGTCCTTCGTCTCTTCGTCTGTTGTCAGCCGGTCTATGCCGTGGCATCGGTTTGCGTCCACTGCTACGTATGCGTCGGGGAACTTCCTGTGCATCTGATACGGCTCGTCGCCTATCTGTGGCATTGTTGTCTCTACACCGGCCAGTCGGTAGCCGTGTGTCTTGCGTTTGTATCCGCGGCTTAGCACCGCCACTTTGAATTCTTTCCTCAGCAGGTCTATCAGGTACTCTGAGTGTGGTGTCTTGCCGGAGCCGCCCACGGTAATGTTGCCTACGGATATTACGGGTATGTCAAACGAGCGTGACTTCAGCACTCCGTTGTCAAACAGAGTGTTTCTCACGCTCACCACTGCGCCGTATATCCACGACAGCGGTGTCAGCCATTTATTTAGTTTTATGAAGTCGCCTTCCATTTCTTGTTGTCATTTCTTGTTTGCTGCGATACCATCGCAGCCCTTTGTTCTGTATGCTGCGATACCATCGCAGCCCCCTTTGTTCCGTATGCTGCGATATCATCGCAGCACCATCCACTGGCACCGCGCCTGTACCGGCCCTTGCTTCTCTATCGCCCTAACCGCACTCACAGGCTCATACCAACTTCCAAGAGCCGCTTTCATCTGTTCGTCAAGGTTGTTGCCCTTTCCGCTTGCCGTCTCAAGCAGCTGTTCCGCCCATGACAGTGGTGCAGGGTAGCTTGCGAGTGCATATTCCGACACCTTTGCCAGTGCGGCTGCCTTTCTGATGGCTTCGGGTATTCCGCCCAGTTCGTCCACCAACTTCACTTTCAGTGCGTCGCCGCCAGTCCACACGCGTCCCTGCGCTATCGCCTTCACGCTGTCCACGGGTAGACGGCGTCCGTCTGCCACGCGTTTGCAGAACAACTCATAGCCCCTTGTTATATACCGTTCCAGCATACGCTGTTCGTCGGCGTTGAATGGTCTTGCCCTCTGTGCCATGTCGAAGTCTGCGTGCGCGTTTGTCTTCACCACGTCATAGTGCAGGCCGAGTTTCTCCTGCATCAGGCCTCCCATGTCGGGGAAGACGCCGAATATTCCTATCGAACCCGTCAGTGTGGTAGGCTGTGCCACTATCCACGATGCTCCACAGCTCAGGTAATATGCTCCTGATGCAGCCTTGCCTCCCATTGATATTACCACGGGTTTCTTTTGCTTCAGTTCCATCACGGCGTGCCAGATGTCTTCTGATGCAAACGCATCGCCGCCGCCTGAGTTTATGCGTATCACTACGGCCTTGATGTTGTCGTCGTTGGCCAGTGCGTCAAGGTCTTTTATCATAGTCTTGCTCACTATGCCGGCGTCGCCCATTAGCAGTCCTGCCGCAGGGGTCTGCACTATGCTCCCCTCGCAGTAGTATACGGCTATCTTGTCCGTGCTTGTGCTCTTGCCCAAGTATGCCGAGGCCTCCTTCCCGTTGCTTGTGGGTTCGTATGAGCACATCTCCTTGCATGACACCTGCTCTACTTTATCATCGTTTTCCAGTCCCAACAGCTTTTTCATGGCACCCTTCACCTCGTCGGCATACATTGTGCGTGTCACCAGCTTGCTTGCTGCCAGTGTCTTTCCGTCGGCCAGTGTCACCATGCTGTCTGCCAGTGCGTCTATTGTCGGTGTGGCTATTCCGCGTCCTTTGCTGATGTCGCCTTTCACTACGTTCCACAGGTTCCCTATGTAGCGTGTCACCTGCTCTCTGTTGGCATCGCTCATCTGTGTCTCCGTATATTGCTCGGTGGCACTCTTGTATTTGCCCACCTTCACCACAGTCATCTTCACGCCCACTTTCGCCAGCAGGTCTTTCATGTATACCGGCTGTGCCGCCAGTCCGTGCAGGTCTATCATTCCCTGCGGGTTTATCCACACTTCGTCTGCCGCCGAACATACATAGTAGGCTCCCTGTGTGTATTCGTCGCCGTAGGCCACCACAAGTTTTCGTCCGCCCTTGAATCTCTCCACAGCCTTGCGTATCTCCTGCAGCGAGGCATAGTCGGCATCTACCACTCCTGCCTCTATATACAGTCCCTTCACCTCTGGGCACAGCGCAGCCTTGTCTATGGCTGCCACTATCTCGTCAAGTCCCTGCTGGTCTGCTTCGGCATATCCCAGCAGTTCGGCTACGCTGTTGTCTTCTGCCCGCTCCACTATCTGTCCCGACAGCTTCACGACGAGCACTGAACCGTCTTTTACCGTCACAGCCGGTTTGCTTGCAGAGCTTGCCGCAATACCTATCAGCACTATAATCCCCACCAGCATCATGATGGAGCCGGTCAGTACGATACCTGTCACAGTTGCCAGGGTGTATTTCAAAAATTCTCTCATTTTTTGTTCTTACAGATTATCCCAATTTGTAGGCAAAGTTATAAAAAAATCCACATCCTGCCAAAGATTGAACTTTTTTTATATATATATAATGTTAAAAAACACTTTTTCTTTCCATATACCATTTTTTTTTCTTAACTTTGTTTCGTAAATTTTTTAAGCAATGTTTAACCGTTATTTTATTATTTCTGTATTTTTCTCACTTTCGGCTGTGCTCTCTCTGAATGCGGCGCGAAATGGTAGTGTGCAACCGCTTTCATATAGTTTCGACCGCCCGTGTGGTCTTTATACCGAGCAGAGTGGGGCAGGTCTTGACTTCACTGATGTACCGGCTCTCGGCTCTATGCTCAGTGGCCGCGACAAGGCCGTACCGTCGGAGCCTGTCTATTTTTCCGTGAAGGTTCCTGATGGCAATTACCGCGTTACTGTTACCCTCGGCAGCAAGCGTCGCGCTGCTGATACGTGGGTGCGTGCCGAGAGTCGCCGTCTTATGCTGCAGTCTGTCAAGACTAAGCGTGGTGAACTTCGTACTTTTTCGTTTGTTGTAAACAAGCGCACTCCTGAAATCTATCAGTATAATTCTGTAACTCCTGCCTCACGGGTGAAGATTAAGCCCGGCGAGGTCGGTTCTCTTACTTGGGATGACAAGCTCACTCTTGAGTTCTGTGGCACTGCTCCTGCAGTACAGAATATTACCATTGAGCCTGACACCACTGCTGTCACGCTTTTCCTGTGCGGCAACAGCACTGTCGTCGACCAGGGGCGTGAGCCGTGGGCATCGTGGGGACAGATGTTCCCGCGTTGGTTTAACGATAAGGTGTGTGTGGCAAACTATGGTGAGAGTGGACTTACTGCCGCGAGTTTCCTTGCGCAGCTTCGCCTTGACAAGATACTGTCGGAGATGAAACCAGGCGACTATGTCTTCTGCGAGTTCGGCCACAACGACGAGAAGGAGAAAGGCCCGGGTCGCGGAGCGTGGTATCACTATTCCGTAGGTCTGAAGACCTTCGTCGACCGCATCCGTGAAAAAGGCGGCAACGTCATCTTCTGCACTCCCACGGTTCGCCGTTCCTTTAAGAAGGATGGCACTATGGGCAACACCCATGGCGATTTCCCTGCTGCCATGAAGGCGGTGGCTGAGCGTGAGAAAGTGCCTGTCATCGATTTGAATGCAATGACCAAGACCCTCTTTGAGGCTATGGGCGATAGAGGCAGCCGTAACCTCTTGGTGCATTATCCTGCTGGTACATTCCCTTGGCAGGAGAAAGCTTTCTCTGACAATACACATTTCAACCCCTTCGGTGCGTATGAAGTCTCCAAGCTCATAGTCATGGGTTTGAAGCAGATTGATTCACCGTTAACGCAGTATATCGTCCCCGATTGGCAGGATTACCAACCCTCCCGCCCATCCGTCCTGCCGTCGGCGGACGTTTTGCCTGCCCCAGAGGTGCAGCAGTTCTTCCCGTGGCCAGAGTCTATCTTCAACGACAACCGCAAGCCCGACGGCAACTAACTGTTCAGTATGTGGCTGTACCACAGCCACCCCAAAAAATAGTTGTGTATGTGGCTGTATCACAGCCCTCCGCAAAGTTGTTGTGTATGTGGCTGTATCACAGCCACCCCCAAAAGAATAACTAACTACTAAAATAAAACAGAATGAGAAAAACGAAAAAACTTCTTTCCTTGCTCTTCCTGCTACTCGTAGCTGGTATGGCACAGGCACAGCGCGTTATGGACAACCTTGACCGTGGCGTCGTTGCCGTGAAAGTTAATAACGGCGTGTTCGTTAGCTGGCGTATTCAGGCAGAGGAGTATTACGATGTTACCTACAACCTCTATCGTGATGGCTCACTCATAGCCGAGAATCTCAAAACTTCTAACTACACCGATGCGAGTGGTTCTACATCGAGTACTTACTCAGTGGCTCCTGTCGTAAAAGGTGTAGTGGGTAAACAATCTGTACCCAAGACTGTGTGGGCACAGGATTACATGGAAATTACTCCAAAGCATCCTGAAGAACTCAAGGCTACCTATGTCCCTAACGATGCCTGTGCAGCTGACGTTACTGGCGATGGGCAGGTGGAGTTGCTCATGAAGTACAACAACTCACAGGAGATGTCCAACTCTTTTCCCGTACATGGTTGGTATAACGAGCATACTCTGTTTGAGGTGACGAAGCTTGATGGTTCTGTGCTTTGGTGGGTCAACTGCGGACCAAACATGGGTGACTTCCAGAACAATGAACAGAATATCGTAGGCTATGACTGGGATCAGGATGGCAGTGCAGAGGTACTCATGCGTCTTGAGGAAGGTTCAAGCATACACATGTCTGACGGTTCTGTCTATACTATCGGTGCCGATGGCAAGAATGGAACCTCGTGGACAAACTATCGTAGTCAGGGCTGGGTTTCTCCTGCTGGTGCGACTGCAGCGATTGAGACTGGTCTGTCATCTGCAGCAACGGCAAGCTGTCCAGCGGATTGGGTAACCTTAAGTATTGTTGATGGTGTTGTTTACGCTACCGCAGTAAAGAATGGAGATCCGAAGGAAAATCCGAACGTGACTACTACCGCACGTAGCACTACAATTACTGTTGTTGACAATGGCGTGACTAAGAAATTCGGTTTCGGTCAGAATTATTACAGAGACGGAAAGGAAATCTCAAGCCAGTATTTTACTCACTATGGCAAGGAGTTCCTCGTTTATTGTAATGGTGAAACAGGACAGATATACGACATTATTGACTTCCCTTGCGCACGCTTTGAGTCAGGTGAGAGTGATCTTAATGCTGCCTGGGGTGACGGCTATGGACACCGTTCAAGCAAGTTCTTCTACGGCGCACCTTACCTTGACGGACGTAATCCAAGCATTTTCATCGGACGTGGTATCTACACCCGTCATAAGTTCGTGGCTTTGAATGTGGACAAGAACACCCACAAGCTTTCTGAACGTTGGCGCTGGATGAATAATCAGAAGGGTTCTCCATGGTATGGTCAGGGTTATCATAACTATGGCATTGCCGATGTTGACTGGGACGGACGTGACGAAATCGTGTTCGGTGGTCTCGTAATCGATGATAATGGTATGGGTCTCTCTACCGCAGGATTCGGTCATGGCGATGCTCAGCATCACGGTGATTTCAACCCTTATATCCACGGACACGAGGGATGGTTCTGTAATGAGGAGCAGCCAAACAACCACTATCGTGACCTTACTACGGCTAAGCTGTATTATCGTCTTGCAGGAGGTAGTGACGACGGACGTGCCATCGCAGGTAACTTCTGTAATACTGTGCCTGGTGCATTTGCATCATCTTCCAGAGATTCTGATAATCCAATCAGTCTCGTAACCAATGAACATGTAGCTGGTTATGATACCAATGGAATGGCGCAGAACTTCAACTGTTACTGGGATGGTGACCTCTGCGAGGAAACATATAATGCTGACGGAACTAACTATGATGACAAACCAGGCGCTATCTATAAATATGGAAGAGGTAAGATAAAGACGTTTGAGGGTTCGTTGGCAAACAACTGGACTAAGGGCACTCCTTGTTTCATGGGTGACATCCTCGGCGACTGGCGTCATGAGTTTGTAATGCGTACTGCTGACAACAAGATACGCATCTACACCACTACCATCGAAACCCCATGGCGCGTTTACTCTATGTGGTACGACCACCAGCAGCGTAACGCTATGGTATGGCAGATGTGTGGATACAACCAGCCACCTCATACCTCTTACTTCCTCGGTGAGATGGAAGGCATCACTGCCGCTCCGCCTGCACTTACTATGAAAGGACGCACAGAGGTGAAGAACAATGGAACCATCAGTAATAATGGCGAGTCTGTCATCACTTGCGAGACTAACGACATGACCGTAAGCGTTGCTGACGGTGCTACACCTTATATATATATAGACAACGCTCCGTCGTTGGTATCTGGTTCTGCTCCTTCCGAGGCTACTGCAAAGGAGTATCCTATCACTTATAAATATTATACACACACCCTCACAGGCGGTGCCTTCGCTGGTGATATGCGTCTTGTGAAGCAGGGTGACGGTGCGCTGACTCTCCCTGACGTAGTGCAGACATATACTGGTCAGACCGATGTGTGGGCTGGTACGCTTAACTTCAACGGAACACTGCAGAACTCACGCCTCTGGCTCAACCGCTTTGCAGAACTCAACTCTGATGGCGGTACGTTTGCTAAGGGCATACAGGCAGACTATGCCTCTATTATCCGTCCTGGTGGTAAGGAGGCTAAAGCTTCTACCATAACCACTGACTCGCTTATCCTTGATTTCGGCTCTGTCGTTGAACTCGATATCTACAGTGATGGCTTAAAGGCAGATAACCTCAATGCAAGCGTGCTGAAGATAGAGAAAAAGGACTGGACTAATGGTCCTCAGTACCTCGCGCCTATATTCCGCATCAATGCGCATCCGGCGGCAGGAGCGGCTGCTATCGCCGACGGCATTTATTGCCTTGGTACAATAGGTGAAGTCAAGGGTAACCTTGGTGATATAATCATTGAGAACCTCCAGGGAGCAAGGACGGTGTTGTCGCATGAAGACGGAAAACTATATCTTGAGATAACCAACTATAGTGCAAAAGATCTTGTATGGATTGGTGATGAAAGCTCTGTATGGGAAAATGACGGAGCGGAAAACTTCAAGACGGCTGATGAAGGAGAGAAGAGTAAGTTCTATCATGGTTCAGAGGTTACATTTAATAATGATGCAGTAAAAACATCCGTAGAGATAAATGGACCGGTAAGTGTTAAGGCTCTTAATTTCGAAGGAACAAAATCCTTTACTCTATCTGGTGATAGCATTGTCGGAAATCCTGATGTGTACAAGACTGGAACTGGTAGTATAACTCTCAATAATGTTAACCATACGGGTAATACGACAATTGAGGGAGGATACATATCCGTTGGTTCTCTTGCTAATGAAATAGGTACAGAGTATGGTTCCCTTGGTTCTGTTGATAAGAGCATCACTCTTGTTGATAATGGTAAGTTAGGTGTCAACTCAACCATGACATCAGGACAGACTATTTACGTTGCTGAAGGTAACGGTACATTAAATGTAGGTAGTAATGCAACATTCTCTCAGTCTGCAGACATTATAAGTATAGGTGGAGACGCATTATATAAGACAGGTGCAGGTACTCTTAATATGCCAAGCAGGTTCGGTGTTGATAAACTTGTTATTTCTTCGGGTAATGTCAATGGCGTAGATGCTTTGTCTGATGTTACACTACCTAAGACGGTAGAGATTAGAAATGCTACGTACACTGATACTAACTCTGAAGGATCTAGTAGCATTAATCCTATCAATTGGCTTGTGCCGTCTGGATATACAGCAACATTGATTATTGACCCAAGATGTAATTATACTGGTAAGCTTTCTGGTGCTGGTACCTTTGTGGTCACTGCATCGGGTGTACGTAGCTACCTACAGGGTGACTGGAGTGGTTTCGAAGGTGAGATTGACGCTCGTACCACTAAGCGCGGCAGTTATAATCCTATCTTCTGCTGGGATAATAACTATGGTTTGCCAAAGGCTGTGCTGAATGTGGGTTCAGGCTATACCTTCAATACAAATGGCAAGAATATAAATCTGCTTGCCTTTAAGGATAATGCTACTGGTACAATTACAGGTGGTGGCACAATAACTGTAGGTGCAGGGTACGATGCTAATATTTCATGTGCTAATGTCCTTGGTACTGCCGTTGTTTATGCTGGTGAACCTGACAGGCAGATTATATTCACCAATGCTAATTGTGAGAATGTAAAGGCAAACTTCACAGTTCAGTCTGGTACACTCTATATACAGGGAACAAGTCGTGCCAACAAGCAGGTTACGTTTAATCCTAACTACGTGACAACTGTCGAAGGCACTGGTGTCATAAAGGGCTCGTTCATGAAGATTGGCAATGTGTCTGCAGCTGATGGTGGTACTATTTCCGTGACAAATGCTAATGACTTGTCTACCACGCTTACGGGTACGAGCTTTGTCAATATCCGCAAGGATGGTGTGCTTGACATGTTGATAGCAAGTAAGACTGCTTGTTCGAAGGTTTCTACCAGTGGTACCTTGTATTTTTGGACTGGCTCTAATCTACATGTGCGCCTTGCTGATGGTGTTACGCTTGCCAAGGGAGATTCATTCACTCTTTGGAATGTCACGACGCTCAGTGGCAACGACACTAAGTGTGCTGTGGAACTGCCAGAGCTTCCCGAGGGACTGATGTGGGATACCTCTGCTCTGTGGGCTAAGCAGGGTGTCATTACAGTTGTTGAGGATCCGACGATGGTATTTGCCAACCTTGCGCCTGATGCTAAGGTCGAGGCCGTGGTATACGCTGTTGACGGCAAGGCCATAGGCAATGTCGCCACCACGAAGTCTGCATTACAGGCTGCCGTTGCTGCCGTAGTTCCGACTCCTGGCAATTACGTGGTGCGTTTCCTCAACGGCACGATTACAGATAACATCACCGTAACCGTGAAATAATCGTCATGTATGCAGCTGTACCACAGCTGCCGAAATAAGTTGTGTTTGCAGCTGTATCACAGCTGCCCCATCAATAAAAAAGGCGCAGTTCAAGAAAACTGTGCCTTTTTTATTAAAACACGAAAAAAAAACATGAAAAAAATTTTGCAGTTTAAAAAAAACTTTGTACCTTTGCCAAGTAAAAGAATTAACCAGACTTATAAACGTATCAATAAATACTCACTAACAACAACAATTCTATGATTAAACGACTACTTTCGGCAGCGTTGATAGCTTCTACGGCTCTTGGCGCATCTGCAGAGGATCAGTTCAAACTCGGCGACATCGTTTATTCAAGCGGTGCCTGCTACAAGATTGCTGGCGCGAACCTCCTCTCAAACAGTGATTTCTCTAATGATTTCGGTGGTTGGAATACAATCAACGAAACTGAACTTGATGCAGTCTTCTCTATTGAGGAAGGTGCAGGTCCTGCAGGTGAAAAGGTTATTAAGGCTTCAGGTGCTTCAAGTGATGGCTGCTATCAGGCTGTTCCTCTTCCTGGCCCTGGTACTTATGTGCTTACTTTCGACATTAAAGGTAATGCCTCTGGTTTTACTGATGTAAGCCGCTCAAATTATCTGCCTTTCGCATCTGGCATAAACTACATCAACCTTATTTATAATGCAGACGGCTCTCCTACAGGTGCTACTGATCGTGTGGAGCTTCCTCTCGGTGAGGGCGGCGCTTTCGGCGTGGATGATTGGAGTACAGTATGTCTCCCAATCGAAGTTAGTGCAGAAGAGGGCTTCCTTATTCCTGAAATCGCTGCTTTGGATGCAGGTGTTCAGGTTACTAATGTAGAGCTTTATCAGGCAACGAGTGTTTTCGACTCTCGTACTGCTCAGAACTATAAAGACTACTGTCAGGCAATCTTCGATGGCTATAACTGGGCTAATGACCAAACTTGGGAAGATAATAATGGTGCGCCTCGCCAGTATGTAGATAATTTGCAGGAGGCCTTGGGTGCTCTGCAGACTGCTATTGATAATAACAATGAGATTGAGGGTAAGTTGACTACACTGCAGAAGACTCTCGAGTCTTTCCTCGGTGAGAATGTTGACGAAATACTTCAGTATATGGGCAAAGGTGAAGGTTCTGCTACTTGGGCAAATTGGAGTACAAAGTACAATGCTTTCATTGGTAAAAACTCTCCTGGTGGCGCAAATAATGACCTGTGGGCAAATTCTATAAACCAGTATTGGAGATTTAATACCGACCGTTGGAATCATAAAAATGCTGCTCTTGATACCGATCTCGGCATAGAGTGGATGCGTGGTTCTTCTGGTGATTGGGATAATGTTGCTACAGCTACGTTTACTCTTGAGCCAGGTACGTATTTCTTCGGCTTTGAGGGCGAAGGCGGTATTGCATCTATGAATAAGAATGACTGGGCACGTTCACGTGCAACCGAGGCCGTTTATTTCGACTATTGGTTCAATGGCGATACTATCCATGGTGGTGCGCTCAATCCAGCTCTCCGCAAGCACTTTATTCATGGCTTTACGCTGGATGAGAAATCTACTATTACTCTGGGTATTCGTTGTAACAATACTAAGCCTGAAGATGGCGTGGCTTGGAAGTCTGCAGGTAATCCTGGTATGTTCACTAAGTTCTATGCTCCTGTCCTTTATAAGGTGTACAGTGGCGAAGGATACAGCGAGCAGGAGAAATATTACCTTGAAGATGTTAAAGTTCAGCTTGATGAATTGAATAATCGTCTTGAGGATGTGCTGAAGGCTTACACCGAGGATAATTCTCGTCCATGGGGTAAGAATGAATTGAAGGCTGCCTATGATGAGTACAAGGGTATGTATGATACATGGACGGCTATGAGTGATGAAGAGAAATTAGAGTTCCTTAATAATGATGAGGTGCTTGCCGATACAATCTATCAATCCGCTGGTAAGCCAATCAAGGATGTTGCTAAGGCAAACTGGCTGGCTCTCAATGCTCCGTTCACTAATCTTGTAGATACAATTAAGGCTGCTAACATAGTTTACGAAGATCCTGCATACGAGCTTTATGACCGTCCAACGTTCAAGAGTGCTATTGATAATGCTCAGGGTGTTTATGATACTAAACTTGGTGCTGCAACTTCTGACTTCGTGCAGGCTGACTCTCTCGCACTGCGTGAGGCTGCTCATAATTTGATTCTCGCTATTGATGCTTTCAAGAATTCTCTGACACAGGAGGCAATACTTGATGTCGACTTCGAGACTCCTGCAACTAAGAATGAGGATGAGACATATAGTATCGTTGGTAACAAGGGACAGATGGACTTCGCTAACGGAGCATTTGAGGTTTGGAATAAGGAAACAAAGGATGGCGTAGCTGAAGACTGGAACACAAGTACTAAGTGTGTACAGGGATTCTGGAATGGTGAGTCTGACACTAATCCTGGTGTGCTTCGCGTAGGTAATTCATCTGGAACAGCTTCTATCGCTGATGAGGATCTTCCTGCAGTAGCTACAACAGAGAGCCAGCTTGGTGATAAGGTTGACCTTGTTTATGTTTCATTCGATGTTTATTATGGTTATCTCGATGGTAAGAACCTTTGGTTTACTCTGAAGGATACTGAAGGCGAGACTATCGTCAATGAGACACTCGGTGCCGGTACATGGGATGATCAGCTTGGCGTAGGAGGTATTTATAATTCTGTTGGTTCAAAAGCTGATTACGATGTGACCATATATACTAAGAATGGTAACAAGTCTCACTTTGAGATTTTAATGAACTATGGTTCACAGCTTATGACTGCTACTATGACAAATGGTAATGGCTCGGTTACTGTTGACAGCATTAAGATGAATTCTAACAAGCCTCTGAAGACCTTCGAACTCGGTTCTAACTATAATAATGGTAGCCGCCGTAGCTGGTTCGATAACCTCCTCGTAACTGTTGTCCGCAATGGTGCTAAGGTTACTAACGTTCCTGCTCCTGATTTCATCCTCGGTGATGTCAATAACGATAATGAGATTACTATGGCTGACGCTAATGCAGTAGTAAACTACTTCCTCGCTGAGGATAAACCTGCAGGCTTCAATCTGAATGCTGCTAACGTGAATGGCGACTTTGAGGAGGATGGTACTACACCTGCAATCACTATGTCTGATGCTAATGCTATTGTGAACATGTATCTCAACTCTAATACTAATGGTGATAATGAGTAGGATATTAATGTAAATACATATTTCCTGATAACAGCGGTGCTTTAACAACACCGTCTGTTATCAGAAAATACCTAAAAACAAATTACTTTTTCAAATAACTATTTTTTAAATTTTAAAATCTTAAGATTATGAAAAAAATTTACTCTTTGATTGCAATGGCAGCCTTTGCGCTCGCTGCTAATGCAGAGATTACTAGCGATGTAAGTGGTTACCACAATTACATCTATCCTGATGCTGATGCTTCTGATTTGACTGCAGGTCAGGCTGAGCAGGATATTGCTATTGCTCTTAAGTCTGAGGGCGCTGTGACGTCTCTTGGCTTTACTATTACTCTTCCTGAGGGTTTCGTAATTACTGATGTGTGGTCAGATAACACTCTTTCTCCAGGTAGTGCTAAGAAGGGCTATAAGATTACTTGTACTGACGCTACAATTCTTGATAATGGACGTACCGTCCGTGCTGGTACATTCAACACGGGTGCAGAGCCATACACTGGTGATGGTGTAGTATTCTTCCTTACTTGTACAATTCCTGCTGATGCTCCAGCCGTTGCTCCTGTAGAAATTGTTAAAGGTGAATGTTCTTTGACTCCTGCATACATTGCTGAAAATAGTTGGGTAACAGCAAGTAATCCTTCTTGTAACTATGAGAACTGCGTTGTTAGTGGTACTGTTAACATAAAGGGTGGTGCTGACGCTATTGACAACGTTGCTGCTGACGGCACACAGGCTGCTTCTGCTGCAAAGAAGGTTGTTGACGGTAAGCTCGTTATCGAGACCGCTAAGGGTTCTTTCAACGCTGCAGGTGCTCAGGTTAAGTAAGCAATACTTATAATTCCTAATAAAAAAACTCATCACTCACAAGTGATGGGTTTTTTTATTAGGAATTCTTGTATATCTCTGCATACTGCCATTACGATTAACCATCAATGATTGGCCATTTTATTTTATACTGTTTAATGCACCTTCATGGTGCATTATTTTTTTCTTATGGATAATTTCACTTTTTTCAAAGATTTTGTGTTAAAAAATTGCATAATTCAAAAATTTTTATTTATTTTGCATAATCAAAACCCTTGTCGTAGACTTTTAAGCCTATGCGCAAGGGCATAGACTGTATGCTAACAGCTTGACAATAAAAAAAATAAAAATAAACTAACTACATTAATCTTTATGAAAAAACTCATTTTGTGGGCTTCATTGGTTAGCGTGGCTCTCGCCTCATGTACTAAGGATTTCCTTGTACCAGAGGAAGAGAAACCCGAATGGCTCGGTAGCACTATCTATGAGGAATTGCAGAATCCAGACCCGACGAAACTCTCAGGTACGTTTAAAACGTATTTGCGTCTCGTTGATGACCTTGGTTATGCTGAGGTGCTCGGACGTACTGGTAGTATGACTGCGTTCCCCGCAAACGATGAAGCCTTCAGCCGCTTCTTCGCTTCAAACAACTCGCTCGGTGTGAGTTCGTATGAGGAACTTACTATTGCGCAGAAGAAACTTCTGCTTAATTCCAGCCTGTTGAAGAATGCTTTGCTTACTTCTATGTTTTCAAACATTCCGCAGGGCGACAACAATGTAACCCGTGGACAGGCTGTGAAGCATGAGACTAACGTCAGCGTTATCGATGACGTGCGTTTCCTTTCAAACCGTGGCGTAATGCCGTTGGGTAACTCGTTCTGGGATTCTTATGGACCAACCGGCATCAACTGCGTTTATGACGGTACGGTGCCAATGATGTTCCACCTTACGCGTGAGCAGATGCTCAATAATTATATTACGACTCTCGGTACAGACTGTGACTTTGGAATACTGCGTGGTGAGAAGGTTGGCTATAACGTGGATAATGCCGATACTGCATTCGTATTCCAAAACCGCATAGTTAATCAGGACATCGTTTGTCAGAACGGTTACATACACCAGTTGGACAATGTACTCGTACCGCCGGGCAACCTTGGTCAGGTACTGCGTAGCCAGAGCAATACAAAGCTTTTCTCTCGTATGCTCGACTATCATTGTGCACCATATTTTGATGCTGTAACCACAAACAACTATAATGCCTGGGCAAGGCAGAATGGTCAGGCTACCATCGACTCTATCTTCCAGGTGCGCTATTTCAGTATTAAGTCGCAGGGAGGAAAGGGTAACTCGGAGTACCCTGATGGCGGTACGGTGCCGACAAACCTGAAGCTTGACTGGGATCCAGGATGGAACCAGTATTATTCTTCTTCCACCTCTGCCAATGACCTCTGTGACGTAGGTGCAATCCTCGCTCCTACGGATCAGGCCGTAATAGATTATTTCGTTAATGGCTCTGGTCAGGAATTTGTATTGAACTATGGTAAGAAGGGACTGGCTAATACTGTTGAGAACCTTCCAGAACATCTCGATTCTATGTTCGTTAACGGAAACGGAGTGCTTACCAGTATCGTAAAGAACCACATGAAGGCGTCTTTCGTTTCATCTGTGCCAAGTAAGTTCGCAACGCTTACTGATGCCGGTTCTGGTGAATTTATGGAAATTGTTCCGCAGACGCACCTACAGCAGGTTGATGGAAAATATGATGTAGTCGTTGCCAACAATGGCGTATTGTACAAGCTCAACAAGTTGTTTGCGCCTGATGAGTTCCGTTCTGTTATCGGAACAACGCTTACAATGCCGGGCTATGACATCATGAACTATTTCGTGTCGGATAAAAAGCAGGGTTCAACACCATCTATATTCGGTGCTGACATGTACTATTATCTCATGGCCATGAAGTCGCATTATGCTTTCTTCACGATGAAGGACGGTGGATTCAACAATGCAGTGATTGATCCAGTTTCTCTCGGTTGGGCACAGCCGCGTGCGCTGGTATACCAGACATATCTTGAGCCGCAAATTAACAAGCGCACCGGTGAGGTGTTCCGTTATGACCGTCGTTATGTATATGTTCCATACGCTTACAATGCTAAGACTGGAGTTATCGATATGTCAACTCCGCTCAGCGACCCCATATTCGTCGCTACCAACGGCAAGACAGGTATATCCTCACAGGTATGCGACTTCCTGGATTACCAGACTGTTGTGCTTGACGACAACACCTTCTACGGTGCAGGAAACGGCAACCATTATTATTTGACGAAGAACGGTGGTGCCATATACCTTAATGATGCCGGAAGTGACCCTGGATGTGTAGGCAAGGTATATGGCGGTGCCCAGTTGGAGCATCCCGACAATCTGCCGGCTTCGCGCATCTTGCAGCGTTCTCCTAAGGACAATGGTTTCTCACTTGTGCTTGACAGACCAATACAGACAGCATACGGAAGTGTGTATTCTTTCCTCAATGCAAACAAGACGAAGTTCTCGAAGTTCCTCAGTATCTGCTCTGCAGTAAGCAACACTGCTTACCTCAACTGGGTGAAGATTAAGAATGACACCCCATCAAAGCAGGATACATACCGTATGTGGAATGATACGCTGGCTATTGACGGTGACAACAATGTTCGTTTCTTCAATGGCTACAACTATACGTTCTATGCTCCAGATAATGATGCCGTTGACGAGGCGTATGCAATGGGATTGCCTACACCTGAGGCTCTTGCCGACTTGTATCAGAATCACAATTCAGAGACGGCGGCACGTGATCAGGCTGCTGACATGATTGAACAGATGCGTGCGTTTATACGTTACCATTTCCAGAACAACTCGGTATTTGCTGATACATACAGAAAGAGCGAAACCTTCCAGTCAATGTATTCTTCGGAATTAGGTATTGCCTCAAATATCCGTGTGTCAAGCAACAACGGTGTATTGTCTGTTACTGATGTGTACCGTGCAGCAACAGGTGCTGCCCCCGTACAGATTGTAGCAACAAACCTCAGTGATGCGACACAGCCAACGGATAAGGTCGTTAATAAGATGACGCGCGACCTGAAGTTCGACCAGGCAGCAAAGACTGCCAAGTCAATACTCAGTTCGTCTTTCGCTGTCGTACACCAGATAAGCACACCGCTTTGTTACTCACGCAACGGACGCTATGATGAAATCAAGTGTCCTGCAGCCAACCGTAACAAGTAAGGCAGAATTTTGAATATACAGTAACTCTAAAAAAGAATCAAACTATGTTAAAATCAAAGATATTGCTGACATTCCTGCTCTGCCTCGTTACGCACGTTGTCATGGCACAGGGTAGGGTGATATCAGGTACGGTTGAGGATGCTCTCGGACCAGTCATGCTTGCAAACGTGACGGAGCGAGACGCAAATGATCGTATAGTCAATGCCACGCAGACCGATATGATGGGTAACTTCTCTATGGAGATAAAAAACCCAAAGAACAAGCTCGTCGTGTCATACGTGGGCAGTAAGACAACATCAATCGTCATTGGCGACCAGACAACGTTCGCCATCAAACTTGAAGATGAGAAGACTACACTTAAAGAGGTGACAGTGCGCGGCAGACGTACTAATTCAGGTGGCCTCAGTATTCCTAAGAACGAAATTACGGTATCACAGCAGACGTTTAACCTTTCAGAGGTTGAGGGTATGGCATTCACTTCTGCCGACGAGGCTCTGCAAGGTGAGATTGCCGGTCTTGACATCGTGGGCAACTCAGGAAACCTCGGTTCGGGTACAACGATGCGTCTGCGTGGTGTTACTACCATCAATGGAAATGCTGAGCCGCTCATCGTCGTGGATGATAAGATATTTGATAACCCGGATGAGTCATTCGACTTTACCAACGCCACAGAGGAAGAGTATTCTTCGCTTCTCTCCGTTAATGTGGAGGATATCGAGAAGATAGAAGTGCTGAAGGATGCCGGTGCTACTGCTATCTGGGGTTCAAAAGGTGCGAATGGTGTAATCCAGATTACCACCAAGCGTGGTTCGCGTGGTAAACCGCGTGTGAACTTCTCTTATAAGTTCACCGGCACTTGGCAGCCTGAAGGCTATAAGTTGCTTAACGGTGATGAGTATACCATGCTTATTAAGGAAGAGTACTATAACCCGAACCAGTCGCCTACGGCAACATCAAACATCCGTGAGGTCAACTATGACAAGTCATGGGCTGATTATGAGAACTGGAATAACAATACCGACTGGGTTGATGCTGTTCAGCAGTTTGGTGCCATGCATTCATGGAACCTCAATGTCAGTGGTGGTGGACAAAAGGCTCAGTTCCGTATATCTGGAGGCTATGACCACCAGACCGGTTCTATAATCAAGCAGGAACTTGACCGAATCTCTACCCGTCTTGTCCTTGATTACAATGTGTCTGACCGCATCAAGTTCTCTACGAACTTCGCGTTGACTTATACCAACAACGTGCAGAACTACACTGGCCTGCTCGGCATTGCGCAGAAGATTGCTCCAAACATGTCAATCTATCGTCAGACTGCGGATGGAATAGATACTAATGATTTCTATATTATGAATCCGGAAGGTACGCTTAATGGACGTACACCGTATGTAGGCAACTACTCTTCATACGAGTTGCGTGCCATTCGTAATCTGGGCAACCCTATCGCATACGCAAATATGTCGTGGAAGAAAGACCAGACATATCGTATTACGCCTGACTTCAACATTAAGTATGAATTGCTCGGCACAGAGGCTGGCAAGCATCGTCTGACATTCAACGGACGTGTTGATTTCGATATATACGCACGTTCTGTACCGTCGTTCTGTTCTGCCGGTATTTCCACTGTTACATGGAACGATCCTAAAACTTATAATGTGGCTAAGAACAGTGAGTCTAACCGTTTGAAGATTGGTGCACGCGCAGAGTTTATATTCACTCCTTATTTTAAGAATGAGGACATCAGCCTGATGATGCTTGCTCGTTATGAGATGAGCACACAGCGCAGCAACTCGCAGGATACAGAGCGCTATTCACTGCCTAACGGAATTACTTCAACGACAGCTGATGGTGCTATTAATTCTCTTAGTAGTGGCAACGGACGCGCTAATTCGCAGAACTTGGTATACAACGCACACTTCTCTTACAAGGGACGTTACAGTGCAGGCTTCTCACTCCGTGCCGATGGCGACTCTAAGTTCGGCCCGATGCAGAAGTGGGCTTACTTCCCAGGATTGTCACTGCGTTATAATATAAGTGACGAGAAATTCTTTGAGCCTTTGCGTAAGCAGGTTTCAATGCTCGGCTTGCGTGCATCATGGGGTATTGTGGGTAAGGCACCGGATTCTGATTATCTGTTCTACAACACATACGTGACGGGTGCAAGTGGTGCATACGGAAACTATGCCTATATGGATGGTTTGAAACTCGACAACCTGCGTTGGGAGAAGACCACGTCTTACAACCTCGGTTTCAACCTTGGTCTGCTTAACGACGTTATAGAGATTGACTTCGATTACTACCACAAGGATACTAAGGACTTGCTTATGAGAACCGTAGGTATTCCGTCTACAACAGGTTATCCGAATTTGCCATACCTGAACGTAGGTTCAATGAAAAATGATGGTTGGGAAGTAAATGTCAATGCGAAGAAATTCCTGAAGATAGGTAAGTTCTCTATGTCTGCAGGTTTCAATATCTCGCAGAACTACAATGAGATTACCGAAATGGATCAGCGCGTGCTTGATGCCATCAATACAGACTGGCAGGCTAACGTGCGTGGCTATACAAAGAATGAAACAGGTTACACCTCTTATCTTAACCGCGTTCAGACAGGTAACCCGCTTGGCTCAATCTACGGCTTCCGTTACAAGGGTGTATACCAGTACACGTATGACTACCTGCGCAACTTTAAGATTGAGTCAGGTATGACCGATGCAGCATTTGAAACTTGGCTTAACGATGAGATTGCTGCCGGTAAGACATTCCCTGTGGTTCTCGGCTCTGATGGTAAAGTTATTATTCAGGCCAACGGTTTGCCACAGCGCATGGTCTATAATTATAAAGACGGTAACGCATCGTATGAGTTCCAGGGTGGTGACGCAATGTATGAGGACGTAAACCATGATGGTCAGATTAACGACCTCGATGTGGTTTATCTCGGTAATTCAATGCCTAAGCTGAGCGGTGGTTTCAACTTCTCGTTCAACTATGGCAACTGGAGTATCAAGACACGTTTCATGTTCCGTTGGGGCAACAAGGTCATTAATGCCGCACGTATGAACTTGGAGTCTATGTCAAGCGCATACAACCAGACATCAACTGTAAACTGGCGTTGGCGTAAAGATGGCGATGTGACAGCTATACCGCGTGCCATCTATGTGTATGACGACAAGTCAGCATACAACTATCAGGGTTCAGACCGTTTCGTAGAAGACGGTTCGTTCCTTCGTTTCCAGAATCTGCAGATTTCCTATAATTTCCCGAAGAAGCAAATTAAGAACTGGGGACTTAATCAGCTGCAGATATATGCTTCAATGAACAACCTGTTCTGTTGGACCAAGTATTCAGGTGTAGACCCAGAGATAGCCACTGGCGGATGGGGACTTGCTATTGACAATTCATCAACACCTCGAGCAAAGTCGTTCACTGCAACAATCTCTGTTGGTTTCTAATCCATTTTAAGAACTTATGACAATGAAAAAGATATTGACAATATTATTTGCTGGAGCCACACTCGCATCATGTGTTGACACCATTATCCTGCCAGATGACAAGACTGTCGAGGAGAACTTCTGGAAGACGGAGAGTGATGTTGAGAAGATGGTTAAGGGAGCCTATACGGCTTTTGCCAGTCAGGATGTGCAGGAGAGACTTATTGTTTGGAACTCACGTTCTGATGAGTATACTGTGAATACTCAGAAAAACAATTCGAACCTCAACCAAATATATTCTGCGGATATACAGACCAACAACGCATATGCAAGTTGGGGTGGTTTCTATACCTGTATAAACCGCTGCAATCAGGTGTTGGACAAGTCTGCATCAGTTATGGATATTGACCCGAACTACCTTGAGGGTGACCATAATAATAATGTAGGCCAGATGCTTGCTTTGCGTTCGATGTGTTATTTCTATCTCATCCGTGCTTTCCATGATGTGCCTCTTGTGCTTGAACCATATAAGGTGGCATCGCAGCCTATGAACGTAGAACAAGTAGCACCAGGTGTTATCTTGAATCAGATTATCAATGATTTGGAAGATGCTAAGGGAAAAGTGCTGTCATCGCAGGATGCTTCTATTTCCCTGTTTGACCGCATTGGTTACTTTACACAGGATGCAGTGCTTGCTCTGCTTGCCGATGTTTATCTGTGGAAAGCCTCTGTATACCGTGACAAGGCTTCATACACCAGGTGTATAGAGTTATGTGATCAGATACAGAGAAATCGTAAGGGTAGTCATGGCGGTATGCGCTTCGGAAACACGTATGTGTCGTTCAACGATGATGACTACTATCTGTTGTCTTCAGAGAACTATTACGATAATTTCGAGAGTAGTTGTGAAGAGACGATACTGAATCTTCGTTTCAATGACAATACTGGTCTTTGCACGATGTACTATAAGACTGCAAAGAACTCCAACGACCCGTATTTCTATACAAATAATGTATATTCTGCGGCAGGAACTTCCGTTACAGGTAACTATGTGTTCCTTTCAGAGAATGGCGCGATGAACGATGTCCGTGCTGCAGAAAGCGTGTTGTCATTCGGCAGTGCTCCAGAGTCGGGTGCAAAGATTCGTAAGTTCGTGGCTCAGAATGGACTGAATGGTATAGACAGGGTTGAGTCTGACGTAGCTCGCGATTTCTCTCCATACGCTACCAACTTCATACTGTATCGAATCACAGATATCATGTTGATGAAGTCAGAGGCACTCGTGCAGAAAGCGCGTCTTGAGCTGATGGAGAATGATAATCTGTTGACAGAGCTTGCAAGTGCAACTACTATTGAGGATTCTGTTGTAATAGCTGGTAAGATTGCAGAGGTGAATGACGTTGCATCAAAGATGTATGTTTCCGCTGCCCATCTGGCTGGTATAGTTAATCAGCGTGCCGCACGTAACACTTCGGCTACAGCTCCGATGCTTGCCGCATTGAAGGATTCCACAGGCTATGCAGCAAAACCAGGAACCAACGACGGCAGCACACAGTATGTGAATACGCAGGTAGTTAACTACAACACACTTCTGAGCCCTGCTCAAAACCGTGACCTCGAAATCATTATCATGGGTGAGAGAGCACGTGAACTGTGCTTTGAAGGAAAACGCTGGTATGACATGATGCGTTTCAATTACCGTCATACCAAGATGCCTGCAAATTACGATGCTTTGCTCGTTAATCAGGCTGAGTTACAAAACTATTCTGATTTCTTGAGCTTGATTTCAAGGAAATACACGGGTAATGGAGGTCAGTCGATTGTATCGCGCATATCAACAGAGCCATATCTGTATATGCCAATACAGAAGTCGCAGATGGATATAAATCCATACCTCGTGCAGAATCCTGTATATAAGGACAATGAGACCTCGTCGAAGAACTAATAAGCTAATTACAATAGAGTAAAACTATGAATAAGAATATTATCAGAACTGTCGCATGTGTGGCTTGTGCATCGGCGTTGGCACTCACCTCGTGCACCAAGGAGCCTGATGAGTCAAACCTGTATACCTTTACAGGTCAGACAATCATGGACTACCTTGAGGCAAACGACAGCATCTATCATAATTTCAACGTCATATTGACACGCTCAGGCTACAACCGTATGCTCGACACGTATGGACAATATACGTGCTATGCACCTACGGATGAGGGCGTGATGAGATATATCGACTCGCTCTATAATGACGAGTCGGCTATACTGCCACATAACGGTCTGACCTCAAACAGCCTTGAGGGACTGACAGACTCTATGTGTGTCAGCATATCCAAATTCCATATCTCTGGTATCAAATACACTTATCTTGAGGACTTCAGTAAAGCCAGTTCTACGCCTATCACGACGATTCTGAATACCACATTCCTTGCTACGGCTGACCGTGACGGTAAGGTGCGTCTTAACAATGTTGCTGTGATAGACAACTACAAGCATGATCTGGAAATGACCAACGGATATGTGCAGAGCATAGACAATGTCATACCTTTGGAGTCAAAGTCAGTATATGACAAACTGCAGACACTTGACGAATTCTCAATATTCTTTGAGGCACTCAAACTGTGCAAACTGCAGAGCGTACTCTCTGTAAAAGAAAAGCCGGGTTCGTATTCCGTAAGTTCAACCGGTGGTCGTCCAGGCAGTAGCATGGCAGCGGGTCCTTATTTCTATCCTACGGAATGTAAGGTCAAGTTTACCATCTTTGCTGAGCCTGATACTGTATTCCAGAAACTGGGTATCAATTCAGTGGAAGACTTGAAGAGACAGTGTGATATATGGTATGCCGGTGCAGATGATGCAGCAAACGGATGGTATGAGCACCCTGTTAACTCTTCAAGTGACAAGGTCAGCACGGGAGATGACTATGAGAATACATACAACACTCTCAACATGTTCCTGCGCTATCACATCATTGCAGCGGGTATGCCTGTATCAAAACTTGTGTATGAGCGCAAGTCAAACGAGGCAAACGAGAACTGGAACTATGCTTTCGGTGGTGAGCCGTATGACTATTACGAGACACTCCTGCCACACACTCTGATGAAGATATGGCAGCCGTTGTATAGTCGTCCTAACAATGGTGATGAAATATTTATCAATCAGTATCATCCGCTTAACACGCTTACTGACGATATCGGTACGTTTGGTAAGGATTTCCCCTATGGTATGCACGATATGGAGAATGGTGGTTTTGATGGCGTGAGAATAGATCAGGCAGCTTCAAACATCAATACGACCAACGGTTACATACATAGAATATGCTCGCCATTGGTGTATGATAGAAATGTAAATGAGAAAGTCCTGAATGAGCGTCTGCGTATTGATGTGTCTACGCTTGTTTATGAGATGATTAACAACGATATTCGTTTCGCTAAGGATGCTGAGATTGCTGCACGCAACCAAAATGCTCGCGTCGGTACTATGGCACTTATTCCTGCCAACTATTGCGATCACATTAAGGTATACAGCAACAAGACAAAGCTCGCTTTCTACCTGCAGGGACCTTGGCGTGCATGGGAGTCTGACCAGATAAGTTTCTGGGATGAGTGTGACTTTGCTTTCCGTCTTCCACCTGTACCGTCAGGCACATACGAGGTGCGTATAATTTATCCTGCCACTGAGTTTGGTGGATACATGCAGTATTACATCGGTAACTCAAGTTCTACTTCGAGCATGAAACCGCTTGGAATACCTATTGATGCAAGTTATCCAGACGTGACAAATGAGGCAGAGCGTAATGACGTAGGTTATTATCTGTCAAAGGACGTGACCGACTATGGTGTTGCCAGTGACCTCATTATGCGCAACAAGGGATTCATGCGTGCACCTGCAAGCTTCTCGCGTGGTACATGGAATGGTCAGAAGACTCCGTCGCAGAATGCTGACGAGTTGGTTGCAAACCTGCAATATTGCTGTCGCTATTCAAACGACGGTGGTACGTTGTTCCGTAAGATTCTTGGCACCGTTGTCATCAATCAGGGTGAGGAACGTTGGATAAGAATCAAAAATATGCTGACGGGCTATGATTCTCTGGGTGGTTCGGTTGACTTTATCGAGCTTGTGCCAGTCAACATTGTGAACAGTCAGGATTATACAGAAGACTGGTTCTGATTATAATAATTATAAGGAATATAAATAAGTTGTTCGATATGAAACATACAAATAAAATAGGAGCTTTGATGCTGTCGGGAATGTTGCTCGCGACAGTATCATGCTCGGATTTCAATGACTACAACAGCGAACCGGGCTATACCGATGCTTCTGCTACTCGCACGTTGTGGGAGAATATATCGGCAGACCCGACGTTGTCAGACTTTGCTGCGGCATTGAGCAGGGTAGGGTATGATAAGATACTTAATACCCCAAATGCTTATACTGTTTGGGCTCCGGTAAATGGTTCGTTTGACAAAGACTCACTTGCAGAGGTGTCTGACGAGAAAGTCCTGAAGGAGTTTGTCAAGAATCACATTGCCAATTACTATCATGCCGAGGGTGATGTCAATGATACCGTTATATACATGCTCAATGGCAAACTCTTGAAGTTCACTAACAAGAATACTGCAGACCTTGAGTTTGACGGCAAGAAGATAAACTTTAATCCTGAGGCTGGAGCATCAACCGTTCACAATCAGCCGAGTACCAATGGTATGCTGTATTCTATGACAGCGCCTGCAGAGTTCCGCATGAATCTCTATGACTACATGTATGAGTTGGAAGGAATATCTGATTCCCTGTCCAATCTTGTGAAGAAGTATGATGTCAAGATTCTTGATGAGGCAAACTCTATTAAGGGTGCAATCGTTGATGGCATCCAGACGTATGATGATGAGGTTTATGTATATGGTAACTCGCTTTTCTGTAACTACAAGCTGAACAACCGTGCATACAGAAGCCGTTACAACTGTGCTCTGAATGACGAGGACAGTCTTTATATGATGGTGATACCGACCAATGAAGCATGGGACGAGGCACGCACCAGAATGTCAAAGTATTACAATTATGTAAGTAAGTATGGCTTTCAGGATATGACCAAGGTTTCTGGCTACGGTGGAACGTATAATGACAAGAGCAACCGTAATAATGCAGTACTCGGTAAGGACAAGGGTGTCGTTAACTATACGTTAAAGACAGATGCGGCGGTGTCAGATGTTCCGGCGTATTTTAGAGATTCAATGGTGACCCGCTTCCTGTCGCGTGACTTGGTTTACAGCTTGACAAACAAGAGGTATAATCAAAAGATAGAGCAAGGCTCTGATGTGATTGACAATGATAGTATATATTCTACATCACGTCAGTTCCATTCTGGAATAGACAGTCTGCGTCGTGCTACAATAGAGGAAGTCAAGCTCAGTAACGGTTATGCCCGCATAGTCAATAGCTATCCTTATCAGTCATGGGAGAACAGTTCGTATGCCCCGGAGATAAAGTCTCTTGTTTTGGCACGCTGTGAACCAGCATATCATTATGAATACAAGACGGTTCGTAAGAGCCAGATACCATCATCAATAGGAACCCTTGATGATGGTGAAACCAGCCTGACATACATTAAGGCAAAAAGCCGTAATGGTGATGACGGTACATCAATAGAGTTTGATTTCTATCTGCCTGATGTTCTGTCTACGTCATACAATGTTTATGTCGTAACCGTGCCAGCATGTCTTGAGGACCCTAATGCCGTTAAAAAGGAATGTCGTTTCATAGCAGACCTCAACTACTATGACGGCAAGAATATGGTTGCAGGTCGTTTTGATCCGAATAGCGGTGAGTTGAAGACCGGTTCGAGTGCTATTAAGAGCGTAAAGGCAGTGAATGCTTCCGCTGAGAAAATAGACACAGTGTTCCTTGGCAAGGTTGATTTCCCAGTATGTTACAAGGGCGTTGAAGGTGATGGCAATCAAATCATAGCTCCAAACATCAAGTTCATGCTTTCTGAGCGAATCTTAAAAAGTGATCCATCGGAAAACGAATATGAGCATTTGTTCCGTATAGCAAACGTCATACTCCGTCCAGTAGAGTATGATGAATACAAGAAATCCTCAAAAACTGAATAAGCGATGAAGATGAATATATATGACATGATACAGAGCAGGGGCCTGAGGCTTTCTCTCTGTGCGGTGGCACTGAGCCTGTCTGCGGGCGCTTATGCCCAGGATGAGCTGGACGAGATTGAGGAAGAACAGTCTACTGTCATTAAGGCTCCCAAACGCGAGGGCAAGCAGGATACCAACCCTATGATGACAGTCAGTGGCACGGTAGTGGATTTCGCTACCAAAATGCCAGTGGCAGGTGTGCGCATTGCTGCCTTGGGCAGTGAGCGCTACACTTCAATGACCAATGCCGAGGGTAAATTTACGCTCAATACACCTACGTTTACAACGGCTGTTTACGTGACTGCACCGCGATACTCTTCGCAGCAGGTGTCGATAAAGCCGAACGACGAGACGCAGGAAATAAAGGTGTCGCTGCTTAGCGACAAGTTCCGTTCAATGTATGGAAACGGCACCACATATACGGCGCAGTCGTCAACAGCTACAAAGAATGGTAGTTTGATTGTAGACGACGACATTCAGAACAATCTTGGTGGCGATATCCGTTCCATCAACCGTTCTGGTGCTATCGATGGCGGAAATGCCATGTTCATCCGTGGTATCAACTCCCTCAATGTCAACTCGCAGCCATTGGTGATTATCGACGGTGTGGAATATGACATGCAGCAGGCACGCACTGTGTTGCATCTCGGTCGTAGCATGAACATTCTGGCTAGTTTGGCACCGGAGGATATAGAAAAGGTGACAGTCCTGAAGAATGCTACGGCACTGTACGGCTCACGTGGTGGCAACGGTGTGATACTCATTGAGACAAAACGCGGTAAGTCAATGGCTACGCGTATTGACTTCAATGCGTCGCTCGGCGTTACGGTTGAGCCGACAAGGCAGACGTTTATGAATGCAGATCAGTATCGTAACTATGCCACACAGATGCTCGGCACAATATCTGATGTGTATAAGTCTGAGAACAGAGGTCTGGTGTTCAATTTCCTCAACGATGATCCTAATTATGTGAATTATCAGACATATCACAACGATACCAACTGGCTTGACCAGGTGTATCGTAATGCGCTGACGCAGAACTATAACATCAACGTTCAGGGTGGCGATGACATAGCCATGTACAACATTTCTGTAGGTTATGCAGATGCTGACAGTCCGATAAAGGAGACTTATTTCAACCGTCTGAAAGTTCGTATCAACACCGACATCCAGCTGTTGTGGAACTTCAAGACAAAGTTCGACATGTCGTTCTCACGCACTAACAACGCATTGTTTGACGATGGCTTCTCTTCAGACTTGGCTTCAACGGTTGTCACTTCACCAACTAATCTTGCCCAGATTAAGTCGCCATTGCTTTCACCGCGTCAGTATAACAAGCACATCAACGGTTTCACCGAACTGCTTTCTAACTACGACGACTTGTACAGTGCATTGAGTCAGGCTAAGTATAGTAATGACTACTATTACTCATTGGCTAACCCTACGGCGATTATCGCTAATGCTACAGGCGACAATAAGAACAAGGTTGAGAACACATTCTTCAACGTTCATGTGCAGCCGACGTATGAGTTCACCAAGCATTTGAAACTCACTACGCTTTTCAGCTATGTGCTTAACCGTAACTCACAGCGTTACTACCGTCCAGCAGAAGGCGTACCACCGTTTATGATAGATGGTATGGGTACTGTTTACAACCAGACATCCTCGCTTTTCAGCAAGCAGACGAATGTGTTGAGCAATACACATCTTGACTGGGAGAATGTATACGGTGCCAATACTGTAGCCGTTACCGCCGGTTTCCGCTACAATTACTTCTCATTTGACTACACTGATGCCACATCGCAGTATCGTACAGCACAGGATGATAAGAACCCTACGCTGACAGCTGATGCCAATACGTCTTATCCATCTCTCATTGGTACCAACGATGTATGGAAAAACATACAGTGGTATGGCAGTGTTGATTACAGCTATGCGAACCGATTCTTTGCCACATTCTCACTTCTTGGTGAGTCAAACAGCCGTTTCGGCAAGAATATATCAGGACTGAAGCTTGGAGGCGTGCATTGGGCGATATATCCAAGCATACAGGCAGGCTGGATTGTTAGCAATGAGAAGTGGTTCCCAAAGAATTCAACATTTAACTACTTCAAGGTCTATGCCGGCTTTGATGTCAGCGGCAACGACGACATTAACAACTATGCGGCTTATACGTCATTCTCGCCAGTGCGCTATAACAACACAGCCATTGGCTTGCAGATGACCAACATCGGAAATGACCGCATAAAGGCAGAGACGACAAAGAAATTCAATGTAGGCATAGAGACTAACATGTTCAGCAACCGTCTGTCAGTAGGTGCAGATTTCTATATCCACAAGACCAACGATTTGCTTACTCTTTCTACGTTCAAGAACCCTATCGGCGGTCTGAGCAGCTATTGGACCAATAATGGCAGCCTGAGTAACGTAGGTGTAGAACTTGCTGTGAGCGGCAAACCCGTTGCTACGAAGAACTGGACTGTTGAGGTAGGTGCAACGATGGGGCATTATAAGAATGAGATAAAAGAACTTGCCCAGCGTTCGTTCACCGATGGTACGAAGGTGTTCAATGACGGCACATACTGCAACTCGGTATATGGCGACAACAATGTCCTGGTGTCAGTAGGCAATCCTGTGGGCGTGTTCTACGGATATGAGACTCGTGGCGTGTTTGCTACCGAAGAAGCAGCCAGCAAGGCATACAACGGCAATGATTATTTGCGCTACCGTGACGTTACAGGCGCAGGCTGCGAGTTTAATGCCGGTGACGTGAATTTCGTGGATCAGAATGGCGATGGATATATCAATGAGAACGACAAGGTTGTCATTGGCGACCCAAATCCTGATGTCTATGGCAATATCTTTGCCACGGTTACATGGAAGCGTTTCCAGTTTGACATGAACTTCAACTATTGTCTGGGCAACGACGTTTACAACTATCAGCGTTCTGTTCTCAATTCAGGTTCTACGTTCTACAACCAACAGATTCATGAGTTGGGACACTGGGGCTATGAGGGTCAGATTACCGACTTGCCAAAACTTGCGTATGGTGACCCGAAGGGCAACAACCGCTTCTCTGACCGTTGGATTGAGGACGGTTCATATCTCCGCCTGAAATCTTTGCGCCTGTCATATCAGGTACCCGTACCTGACAGCTGGACATCATGGCTGCAGGGTCTGAGCATATGGGGCGAGGCACAGAACCTCATCACCATTACGAAATACACTGGCGTAGACCCAGAGTTCAGTGCAGGAAACAGCGTGTTCTACCAAGGCATCGACACAGGTGCACTTGCACAGTGCCGTTCGTTCCTGTTTGGTGTGAAGATTAACCTCTAAACTAATAAAAATAACATTGAAGAAAATGAAGAAGATAATATATTCTGTCATAGCGTTGCTCGGCATGTTTGTCTTTGCATCATGCGACGATATGCTTGAGGTTGAGAATACCTCGATGGTGCAGAATCCGGAGCTGAATCAGAAGACCGACTCTGTATTCTTCGCGCTTGGTATTGCACAGGCCATACAGGAATTGGCAGACCAGTATTATTTCATTGGTGAGATGAAGGGCGACCTCGTGAGCACCAATGCCAATACCAGCCTCAACCTGAAGGAACTCAATACTTTCTCTGAGTCTGAAACCAATGTGTATACCAGTGCGCGTCCGTACTACAAGATAATAAACAACTGCAACTATTATCTTGAGCATCGTGATACGGCTCTCTATACAGGAGCAACCAACGTGGCAATCAACGAGTATGCAGCTGTTGCCGCTTGGCGCGCATGGGCATATCTGATGCTTGCCCGCACATACGGCGAGGTGCCGTTCTTTACCAAGCCTCTCACGTCTATTTCTGAAATCGACAGTGAGTATGAGAAGTTGGGACTGTCGGCTATCGTAAGTCGTCTGGCACCAGACCTTGAGAAGTTCTCAGCAATGTCTGTTGAGGTGCCGACGTTCAGCACCGCCAGCTACCTCATAGGTAAAACCAACTGGGGGCAGGACAAGAACATCAACCCTTCTAAGATTTTTATTCCCGTTGACGTGGTGCTCGGTGAGATGTATCTTGAAAACGGCGAATACGAAAATGCTGCCAAGAAGTATTGTAAGTATCTCGGAGAGCATCAGCTTACTGCAAAGCAGTATGGCAATATGAGTGAGAAACTGCTTAATCAGTTGGCAACTAATGAGAGTTTATGGGGGGTGACCTCTCTGCCGGATTGGCTTTATATCTATGCATCATCAGTCAACGAAGAGATAGTGACATACGTTCCTATGGCTGTCAGCTCACAGCTTGGAACCACTACAAACATCCCGCTTGCATACGGCTATGACTACTATCAGCTCAGTCGTTCGTCAACGTGTCCGCGTGTAGATGAGATACAGATAGAGCCGTCGAAGGCATTCTGGAGCGTAGCAGATAATACGCCTGTCTATTTCTTCGCACTGACAGCACGTGCTCTCAATAATAGCGAGACAGACTATCCAGACTCTATCGGTTTCGTTCGTGGCGACACACGTGCCAACAAGGGTACAAGCACACGCGACGAGTACATGTTTAACCAGCAGAACAACGATACCACAAAACTGTATATACGTAAGAATTCATTCGGTAATGTATACCTTTACCGCGTGTCAACCATCTACCTGCATCTCGCAGAGGCATTCAATGGCATGGGGTATTACGATGCAGCCTTTGCTGTGCTGAAAAACGGTATCTCTGGTGATCTGAAGTATTGGATAAAAGACGACAGTTCAGACAAGTATAAGTATCTCTCTCGCGAAGCCTATGACATGCTTGTCAACAGAGTGCCTTTCTTGTCTACGTATAAGACTGTCTTTGAGCCTGACAACTCCAACGGTACAGCATTCCGTGTATATGGCATGCACCTGCATGGTGCCGGTTTAGGAGGAGGCTATACCGAGATGGAAGAAGGCAAGGGAACGAATCAGGCATGGTCAACCCTTGATTCACACAACAACCTTTTGTATCTTCCAGAGCCAGTCCTGTCAGAGCGTTTGAAGAAAATAGCCGAGAACTATGGAGTTACAGTTGGCGAGAACGCTGCCGATTCTGCTGCTGCCATGCTTGACGTACTCTGTGATGAGTATGCAATGGAGTTCGCTTTCGAGGGAACGCGTTTCTATGACCTGCAGCGTATGGCACGCCACTTCAATGATATGGGTGTGTTCGGTGGTAACTTTGGTGACATCTGGCTCCGCAAGAAGCTTGAGAACCAGGCTAGCAATATCACCACGCAGAACTGCTACCTGCCGTTTAAGTGATAAGTTGAACATAGCATAATTGTACAGGAAGACAATTGCAATTGTGAGTGATTGTCTTCCTTTTTTTTGTTTATTTTTAGATCAGTGCCAGATTACAAAATGATATGGGCCTGATTACACTGTAATTTGGGCCTGATTAGGAGGTAATCAGGCCCAAATTACAGTGTAATCAAGTGCTGATTAGCGTGCATGGGGTAATTAAACCTTTCTTAACAATTCGCGTCAGAAATAATAGGTGTTATATTTGCAAAATGTCAAAAATAAAGGAAAAATAATAACAAAGTGATTTTTATGAATTTAAAGAAAATTAGTCTGCTGATTGCAGTATTGTCTTTCCTCATGTCGCGTGTGTCGGCTACACCGCTTGAGGCTCTCGAGACACTGCTGAAAGAGAATCCGCAGGTACAGGAGAAGGTTTATGTGCATACTGACAACAGTACGTATTTCGTTGGCGACACGCTGTGGTACAAGGCCTATGTCGTCAGGGCTGATGACTTGAAGCCCACAGACATGAGCAAACTGCTGTATGTGGAGCTGCTCACACCCGACGGCTACCTCGTGGAGCGTCAGCACATAGTGGTGAGCGGCACCGGGCATACCTGCGGCCAGTTCATACTTGAGGATTCCCTTTATTCCGGGTTCTATGAGATTAGGGCCTATACGCGCTGGCAGCTGAATTTCAATGTCACCGAGCGCAACTATACACGCGACGACCGGCTGAAATTCTATGGCAAGCAGAATGCCGCCGACTTCTTCCGCGACTGGGAAGGATTGTATTCGCGCGTAGTGCCAATATATCAGAAACCCAAAGAGGCAGGCAACTATGTGGAACGCTACATGGCACACCGTCCCAAGACACGCATACAGAAGGATCGCGAGTTTCTCACCATGTCGTTCTATCCCGAGGGAGGCCAGCTCATAGAGGGTATGCCTTGTAACCTCGCCTATGAGATAAGAGACAACCACGGCGAGCAGTTCAGCCTTGAAGGACAACTCAGTGATGGAACCAAGATTAAGCCGCAGCGCATGGGTATGGGGCAGATAACGGTAACACCGGGTGCAACACCGTTGAAGGCCACCTTCACCTGGCGTGACAAGGAATACACCTTTACGCTGCCAAAGGCACAGAAGCAAGGCATGACGCTGAAATACGACGCGTCGACAAAACGCTGTGAGATAAAAGCCCAGGGCGTGACCCCTGCGGCCTACGCAGTGCTGTGCCGTGGACGTCTTGTTTGCTTTGAGCGCATAAACGCTGCAGGCATAGACTTGTCTGCGCAGTCATTGCCTACGGGCGTTAACGAACTGATTGTATATGACGATAATGCCCAGCCGTTGGCATCCCGACTGTTCTTCGTAAATAACCACGATTATGGCAAGCCCATAGATGTGAGACTGACAACCAACGGTAAGGAAATAGTTAAGAACACCACCGTCGAACCATACGCACCCATCAATGTGGAACTGAGTGGTGCGACATTCTCGACAGCGGGTGGGGCTGTGGGCGGTTCGCTCTCGCTTGCCGTCCGTGATGCCCAGACCGACGAGTGCGGATATGACAATGGCAGTATAATGACCGACATGCTTCTGTCGTCAGAGTTGAAGGGATTCATTGCCTATCCTGGTTACTACTTCGAGAGCGACGACGCGCAGCACACCGCCGACCTTGACTTGCTGATGAAGGTGCAGGGATGGCGCAGATACAAGCGCACGGAGAAACTGCGCTACGAGCCTGAGAAGACCTTGACATACGAAGGCGAGGTATATACCATACCGTCAACGGCCGGTATGCTTGAATACGACGATCTTGACGGAATGGGAAACGGAACCATCACCACAGCTGACAAGGCATGGGAGGAAATGGACAGCAAGCGCGACAATGTGATGCTTGAGATAGAAAAGGAAGGTGCGACAGATGTTTCAGAAGATTATGATGATACCGAAGCAGGCTCAGAGGCAGAGATAGAATGGGCAGAAGTGGATGCCACGGCTCTCGGTAGTGGCAAACTACACAAGTCGGTTCTTGTGGAGGCAGAGATAAACAAGAATGGCGAGATGGCAGGAGCCATAGCCCGCACCGACCGTCAGGGACATTTCATAATCAACATTCCGCCTTACTATGGTTGGGCATACCTTTTTGTCAAGGCTTACACGCGCGGCGACTCCATTACCAAAAACATGCAGACGGGCAAGGCCGACAGCCATTTCAGGGATGAGCGTTCATTCCCCGACTTCTTCGTTAAGCAGGACAGGTTCTTCCCCATCTATTCGCAGCCGTATTCTTGGTATCAGATTAACTCACCGCAGTTGCAGTTTGTTGAGGAGGAAGATGACGACAATATTCCCGAGACAAGCAAGCTGGCTGGTACGCATCAGTTGCAGACGGTCATCGTCAAGGCCCGCCGCCGTGGCCGCCGTGCCATCGACAAGAGCAAGCCAGCCATCGTGATGGATGCCTATGAACTGTATAACGAACTCTCTGACCGTGGACTGATGTATGGCGTGTGCGACTTCCGTTCATTCCCCCTTGCTGCCGCCACATATATGTTCGGCAACATGGGACGCTACAATCAGTTCAATATCCGTGCCTTGGTTAACGGCACGTCGTTCTACCGCAATTATACCCCTGATGTCAACGAGTTTGACAAACGGCAGTCGCAGGCAGAACTGTTTAATACCCTGCGTCTTGACCGTATGCATTATGTCAAGGCATACACTGACTACGAGATACGCACTGACTCAGGCGACGTGATGTCGTCGGACGTTGCTGACGTGACGCTCGATTTCGTTCCCGTAGCCAACGACGGCAAACGCTATACCTATCGTGACCGCCGCTATATATTCGACGGCATAGCCTATCCCGAGGAGTTTTATTCACCCGACTATAGCAATGCGGTGCCAAAGACTCCCACCGACTACCGTCGCACGCTTTACTGGAATCCAAATGTGAAACTTGATGCCGACGGCCGTTTCACCACTACGATATACAACAACAGTCGTGAGACGCGCGTCAGCGTCAGTGCAGCAGGAGTAGACATGCAAGGACAGATGTACTACAAGTAGTTCTCGAAATCCCTAAATCCTTAGAGTAAATAGCAGGGATATGAGGTGAAAAGTTTTGCCGTATGGAAAAAAAAGCGTAACTTTGCAGTTACTTATGACTCATGATGGACTGAAACCATACTATAAGGCGGGCGTGATTGAGGCTGGCTGCGACGAGGCTGGGCGCGGCTGCCTTGCCGGAAGCGTGTATGCGGCAGCGGTGATACTGCCTGCGGATTATCATAACGAGATGCTCAACGACTCAAAGCAGTTGACAGAGAAACGGCGCTATGAACTGCGTGCACAGATAGAACGTGATGCAGTGGCATGGGCTGTGGGGGTGTGTACGCCTGAAGAGATTGGCGAGATAAACATACTGCATGCCTCATACCGTGCAATGCACCGTGCGCTTGACCAGCTCACTGTCAGGCCCGAGGAGATAATAGTGGACGGAAATACTTTTGACCCATATTATCCCGATGGCAGCATATTGTATATGCCGTATACCACAATAGTGAAAGGCGACGGCAAATACTTGAGTATTGCCGCCGCCTCAATATTGGCCAAGACATACCGTGATGACTATATGAACCGTCTGGCAGAGGAATATCCGCAGTATGACTGGCTCTCAAATAAAGGCTATCCTACGAAGAAACACCGTCAGGCCATAGCAGAATATGGTCCCACGCCGTACCATAGGATGACGTTTGCATTACTGCCGAAGTGAATGTTATTGCAGCGTGATGTATTCGTAGGTGTTGCCAATGACGGATAGATACCGCTCGAAGTCTTCGCGGCGTATCACCACCGTTCCCCTGCAGTCATTAGGATGGAATGACAGCAGGGGAGCGTTGCGTATGTCGGCATCGAGGAAGAGATGCACGTGGTGCTCCACATCGTTGATTAAACCGAACGGCGACACGCTGCCCGGCTCCAGTCCCAGATAGCGCATCATGCGCTCGGGCGAAGCAAAAGACAGTTTGCCGCATGAAGGCAGACCGCGCGACGTAAGTTGCTCTTTCAGCCGCTGCTCAAGATAGTGTATGTCTAACTCCTTGTCGCAGTGAAAGCAAACGAGATAATGCCTGTTGCCCTTGTGGTTGCGGAAAAACAGATTCTTGCAGTGCATCGAACCGTCGTCGCGCCACCATCGTTTAGCCTCTTCAATGGTCTTGCCCTCGGGGTGGTTGTAGTTTGTAAATGGTATGTCGTGCTCACGCAGAAAACTGAGCACCTTTTCTTCTCTTGTAGCCATTTCTTCTTTCATTTTTTCTTCTTTCATCCTTCTTCCTTCCTCCCTCATCCTTCCTCCCTCATTCTTATTCCACATTCCTCAATGACAGAGCGATGCGGTTGCGTCGACGGTCAACTTCGACCACGCGCACTCTGACGTGCTGATGCAGGTGAACCACTTCGGCAGGGTCGGAGATATAGCGGTCAGCCATCTGCGATATGTGTACAAGACCATCCTGATGTACGCCAACGTCAACGAAAGCACCGAATTTAGTTATGTTGGTCACGATGCCTGGAAGCACCATACCCTCAATGAGGTCATCAGGAGTGTGAACGTTGGCATCAAACTCAAAGGTTTCAATCTCTGCACGTGGGTCACGTCCGGGTTTCTCCAGTTCCTTCATGATGTCGGTCAGCGTGGGCATGCCCGTTTCGTCTGTTACGTATCGGTTTAGGTTAATCTGTTTGCGTTTGTCTGGAGATTGCATCAGTTCCTTTACAGTGCATGAGGCATCCTTTGCCATCTGCTCCACGACCTTGTAACTCTCGGGGTGCACGGCACTACTGTCGAGCGGATTCTTTGCGTCGGGAATACGCAGGAAGCCGGCGCACTGCTGATAGGCCGCAGGGCCTAGGCGTGGCACCTTCTTTAATTGTGCACGCGAGGTGAAGGCACCGTTTTCACGGCGGTATTCCACTATGTTGTGAGCCAGGACAGGCCCGAGACCGCTGACGTAATTCAGCAGATGCTCGCTGGCGGTGTTGAGGTTTACGCCCACGAGGTTCACGCAGCTCTCAACCGTGCGGTCCAGGCTTTTCTTCAGTTGCGACTGGTCAACGTCGTGCTGGTATTGTCCTACGCCGATAGACTTCGGGTCAATCTTGACCAGTTCGGCAAGCGGGTCCATCAATCGTCGTCCTATGCTTACAGCACCGCGCACGGTAACATCTTCGTCAGGAAACTCATCGCGTGCCACCTTTGATGCACTGTATACCGATGCGCCATCCTCGCTCACCACATAGTGTGGAATGCCGAGGTCGGCCTGCTTTACAATGTCTGTCGTCTCGCGCGATGCGGTGCCGTTGCCGATTGCCACGGCCTCCGCGGCAAAGCGATGCGCAATGTCGGCAAACTTCCTTGCTGCAGCCGAGGCGTTGCCCCTGTCGCCAACCGCCATTACCACATCATGGTAGAGCAAGGCGCCCTGAGCGTCAAGGCATACAACCTTGCAGCCAGTGCGTATACCGGGGTCAATGCCCATCACTCGTTTCTGACCGAGCGGTGCAGCAAGCAACAACTGGCGCAGGTTCTCTGCAAATACACCTATTGCTTCCTCGTCAGCCTTTTGCTTTGACAGGGCGGCAAACTCATTCTCGATAGACGGACAGAGCAACCTCTTGTAGGCATCCTCACATGCTTCCTCTACCAATTGTTGACATTCGCCCTTGCCGTGTACATACTGGCGTTGTAATCTGCTGATGGCTTCTTCGTCATCCACGTTGATGCTTACGCGCAGTATGCCCTCAGCCTCGCCTCGCCGCATAGCTAACAGGCGGTTGCCGCTACAGCGTCGCAAAGGTTCCTCGAAGTCGAAGTAGTCAGAATACTTTGCTGCCTCATCGGTGTCTTGCTTAGCCTTGACTACCTTTGAAGTAATATAGGCTTCTCGCTTGAATGTGGCGCGCAGACGGTTGCGTGAAGTCTCGTCTTCACTAACTGTTTCTGCTATGATATCCTGTGCACCCTTGATTGCAGCGGCAGCATCCTTTACATTGCCTTTCACAAACCGCATGGCTGTGCGCTCGGGGTCGCGTTCGCGCTGCAACATAATGAGTTGAGCCAGAGGTTCAAGACCCAGTTCGCGTGCCACTTGGGCACGTGTGCGTCGCTTGGGCTTGAATGGCAGGTATATGTCTTCCAGTTCGGTGGCATCCCAGCAGTCGGCAATGCGCTTTTCCAGTGCCGGAGTCATCTTGCCCAGCTCGGTGATAGTCTTCACCACGGTCTCCTTGCGTTTAGACAATTCCTTGAGCCTGTCATACTGTTGTGCTATGTTGCCGATTTGCACCTCGTCAAGTCCACCGGTCTTCTCCTTGCGGTAACGTGAGATGAAGGGGATGGTGCAGCCCTCGTCGAGCAGTTCGGTTGTGTTGATGACAGCCTTTGCGGGCAGGTTAAGCAGTTTCGCTATTATTTCATTCATAAAGTTTCATTTGTTTTATCCATATTTCTTGTTCTCTCTTTCTGCTTACGGCTTGCAAAGTTACGATTAATTTCTGAGTTAGCCAAGAAAGTGTTGCACAATCCGAAAAAAAATATTAACTTTGCGCAAAAGATTATGCAGCAGACACGCTCCTACATAGCAATCGACCTGAAGTCGTTCTACGCCTCGGTAGAGTGCGTGGAACGAGGACTTGACCCATTGACGGCCAGTCTTGTGGTGGCCGACGAAAGCCGTACAGACAAGACCATCTGCCTGGCAGTGTCGCCAGCGTTGAAGGCTCGAGGAATAGGAGGGCGGCCGCGTTTGTTTGAAGTGTTGCAGCGAGTGCGGCGCGACGAGTTTGTCTGTGCCCGTCCACGGATGCAGTTGTATATGGATTACAGTGCGCGGATAAGGGGTATATACCAGAAGTATGTGTCGGATGAAGACATGCATGTGTATTCTGTAGACGAGGTATTCATGGATGTAACCAACTACCTGCAGACCTACCGCATGACTGCGCATGAGTTGGCAATGACGATGATACGCGACGTGCTGCGCCAGACAGGAATAACAGCAACGGCCGGCATAGGCACTAACCTGTATTTGTGTAAGGTGGCTATGGACATTGTGGCGAAGCATGCTGAGCCAGATGCCGATGGCGTTCGCATAGCCGAACTTGATGAAATGTCGTATCGCCGGCTGTTGTGGGACTATGAACCCCTGACTGCCTTTTGGCGTGTGGGCAGACGCATAGCCGACAAATTGAACCGTTATTGCATGTACACCATGGGCGACGTGGCAAGACAGTCGGTGGAGGATGAAGAACTGCTGTATTCACTATTCGGCGTAAATGCCGAACTGCTCATAGACCATGCATGGGGATGGGAACCGTGTACGATAGAGGAAGTGAAGAAATACCGTCCACGGTCAAGTTCCTTGTCAAATGGCCAAGTGCTATCTTGTCCGTATGAGGTGGCAAAGGCTCGTGTGGTGGTGCGCGAGATGGCGGAAGTCCTTGCGCTTGACTTGGTGGAGCGTCATCTGTATACAGACCAGCTGACGCTGACCATAGGATATGACCGTGAGAGTTTGACGCGTGATACTACGTATGATGGTGAGGTGCGTCTTGACCATTATGGTAGGACTGTGCCGAAACATGCACACGGAACAAGAAACCTGGGAGGATTTACGTCGTCAGGTATGCAGATTGCGGAGCAGATGGTGCTGTTGTATGACGAGATAATCGTCCCGAGCCTTCTTGTGCGGAGAATCAATGTGACTGCGGCCCATCTTGTGGATGAGGAGACAATGAGACAACTGTTGAAACAACCGCGTCAGTTGGAGTTGTTTGAAGATACGGAGAATGTGGCTGCCCATGATAAACGGGCAAGTGGGGCAGAGAGTAAGGCAGAACGGGAACACCGTTTACAGGAAGTGATGCTGCAGATAAAGCAGGAGTTCGGCAAGAATGCAATACTGAAGGGCGTGAACTTTACCGATGGTTCAACTATGCGTGAGCGAAACCAGCAGATAGGAGGACACAGGGCATAGGTTAACCATGAAAATGCACTGATTATAAACCCAGCGAATGATGACAGACAAATATGACGACATAATAGACCTGCCGCACCATAAGTCAGAGCGGCATCCACCGATGACAATGTATAACCGTGCGGCACAATTTGCTCCTTTTGCAGCTTTGGGCAGGGAGTCTGTATAGCTTATGTATGGTATATTGTTCTTTTTTTTGTATAAAAGAGAAAAAAGTTTTTGTAGTTTACGGATTATTTCTTAACTTTGCACATAATTTAATTTTAATATGATGAAATACACAATGAAAATGCTGTTCCTCTTATGTCTGATTATAACAGGAACACATGAAGTAAGTGCACAGAAGATACTGTACACACAGGACGAAGACGGCAAGACACTCAACAGTCTGCGCATACAGGGCGATAAGGAGAAGATGGAGTGGCTCATAAAGACCGACGGTTCGCAATATGCGTGGGTTACGCAGTTGTATGAATGGGGCCGTCCATACTATGATGCCGACGGGTATGTCGCAGTGAATGTGGAGCGTCGCATGGATGGTGATGACTTGGTTGAGACATACACCTTTGCCAACAATACTGCCAAGGACATATCATTGAAGAATATAGGCATATACACGCCATTCAATGACAATTATCCTGATGCCGACATCTGCATGACACAGCGCTGCAATGTTCATGTGTGGGCCGGTGGCAAGGCTGCTTACGTAAATGCCGTAAGGATGAACGGCAAGGGTCCCCACCTCGGACTGATGGTGACAGAGGGCGAGATTACCGACTATGAGGTGTGGGAGCACGCATACAGTAAGGGCTCCTCAAACTTTCGTGGTGTGTTGGCACTGTGTCCGCCTGACACTGTGCTTGGGAAGGGAGAGTGTTATCGCTTGTCGTGGCGCATATTCTCACACAACGGAGATTTCGACCAGCAGGTGTATGACCGTGGGGGAATGCTTGTGAACAGCCTTAAGTTCGTTTATGAATTAGGACAAACGGCTCAGGTAGGTTTCCGTAAGGGAAAAGAGACGAAGCTGATAGATGTGAAAGTTGATAGGACTGGTGAGATAAAGGTGGACTACGAAGGGGCTTATGCATTGCTTTATGGCATTAACAACGAGAAGCAGATGATAGCCAACCGTGCCCGCTTCATAGTGGAGCGTCAGCAGTATAACAACCCGGATGACGTGCGTGACGGCGCTTTCATGATTTATGACAATGAGGGCGATAGCATAGTGACCGACGACAAGAAACGCAGTGACCTCAGCGAGGGACGTGAGCGTGTGGGCATGGGTGTGTTCCTTGCCGAATATTGCCGCAGGAATCCTGACATGCAGATACAGGATGCGCTTGTGCGCTATGCCAAGTTCGTGCGTACGAAACTGCAGGACGAGGACTACACCACGTGGTCGAATGCGCGTGACAAAGGTCGTCACCGTGGCTATAACTATGCTTGGGTGGCTGACTTCTATTTCCGCATGTCGCTCTTGACGGGCGAAAAGCAATATGCGCTTGACGGCTTTAACACGTTGCGTGCGCTGTATAAGAATTTCGGTTATGACTTCTATTGCATCGACTATCCTGTTACTATCGGTCTGGAGGCAATGGAGAAGGCTGGCTTGGAGGAAGAGCGTGAGGTGATGCTCAGTGATTTCAAGAGGTGTGCCGATTTTATAATCAAGAATTCACTGCATTTCCCTAAGTTCGAGGTGAACTACGAGCAGAGCATCATCGCACCGGCCGTGCAGACATTGTGCGAGGTCTATCTTGCTACGAATGACAGGAAATATCTGCATTGCGCAGACCTTATGATGCCGGCACTTGAAGCCTTTTCATGGCATCAGCCAAGTTTCCGTCAGCATGAGATGGGCATGCGCCACTGGGATGGCTACTGGTTCGGCAAGAACCGTTTGTGGGGCGATACATATCCGCACTCATGCAGTGGCATTACGGCTGCGGCATATCATTACTATACCAAGGCTACGAAGAAGTCGAAGTATCATCAGCGCGCAAAGCGCATTGTGCGTAACTGCTTGTCGCTCTTCACAGAAGACGGCAGGGCAACATGTGCTTTTGTGTTCCCACGCAGGGTGAATGGCAAGGCTGCTCATGTGGCTGACCCATACGCTAACGATCAGGACTGGGCATTGGTGTATTACTATACTGTGTTTGAAAGGTAAATGTGATGTAGCATCACGATAAATACAATAGCTATGATAAGAAAACTAATTGTTACGTTGCTTTTTGCGGTATTAGGCTTGGCCGCAAATGCGCAGGAAGAGAAGGTGGTTTATAAAGGCAAGATTGGCACGTTTGAGATAACCATGTATCTGACAAGGGAGAATTTCGAATGGAAGGGCTACTATGTGTATAATGACCGCCCGAAGACAAAGTTCACGCTGAAATGTGTGTCTGACGAGCCTGACCCTCGTGGGTGGAACGATGTGGAGTTTAAGGAATATACTCCGAAAGGTAATAACACTGGCACGTTCAAGGGTAGAATGGAAGGTCGCGGTGACGGATTCTATGGTAAGTTCATCACCAAGGGCAAGACACTCGACTTCAATTTAGTCCAACAGTACGAATGATAATAATATAAATGGGATTGTAAGGAAAGGATGACACTGATACAAGATAAGGAATATGGCGGAGAGCGTCCGCTTTATGCCATACACGACACAAGGCTTGAGCGTGTGACTATACACATGGGAGAGTCGTCAATCAAAGAAGGTAGCAACATAGAGGCAGAGGACTGCCGCTTCGAAGGCAAATACGTGTTTTGGGAGATACATGATTTCAACATACACAACTGCTATTTCGACGAGAGCGCACGCTCCAGCTTATGGTATGCCTACAACTGCCGCATGACACAGTGTGAGGTAGATGCACCGAAGATGTTTCGCAGAATGAAGGGAATATACGTTGAGGACACCAACTTCACCAACGGTGAGGAGATGTTATGGGACTGCGATGACGTAACATTGCGCAATGTCAATATCCAGAATTGCGACTACCTCTTCATGCACACCAATAACATACGTATAGAAAACTACCGCCAGGATGGTAACTACTCGTTCCAGTATTCAAAGAATGTGGAGATACGTAATGCGGTGATAAATTCAAAGGATGCCTTTTGGGAGGCAGAGAACGTTACGCTCGTTGATTGCGAGGTCAATGGAGAATATCTGGGATGGTATGCCAAGAACATGAAACTTGTGCGCTGCCACCTTACGGGTGAACAGCTTCTCTGCTATGTTGATGGCTTGACACTTGAGGACTGCACTTTCGGTTCGGACGCCAATCTTATGTTTGAGTATTCAACAGTGAACGGCAATATACTTGGTGATGTCACGAGCATAAAGAATCCGTCAAGTGGAGTGTTGACAATAGAGGGTAGAGTGGGGGAGACAATATGGGATGAAAATCAAAAATTACCTGCCGATGCAGTCGTTCGACAAAATAGTAAATAGGCGTGGCACCAACTGCTACAAGTATGATGCAATGCCCAATGATGATACCATTGCACTATGGGTGGCCGACATGGACTTTGAGACTGCTCCATGTGTGCAGCGGGCATTGATGAAACGTGTGGAGCATGGGTGCTACGGTTACACGCGAGTTCCCGAGACGTTTTATCAAGCTACGATAGACTGGTTTGCCCGCCGTCATGGATGGCATGGCATAAAGCGTGAGTGGATGCTTTATACCAGTGGAGTGGTTCCGGCAGTGTCGGCAATCATCAAGGCTGTTACCGAACCGGGTGACAAGGTCCTGACGCTCACACCTGCATATAACTGTTTCTATTCATCGATTAAGAACAACGGTTGCTCACTTGAGGCGTGTGTACTGCGCAGGATTGACAACCGCTACGAGGTGGACTTGGATGCTTTTGAGGCAGCATGTGCCGATGACAGTGTGAAAGTGTTCCTGCTGTGCAATCCGCATAACCCTACAGGACGCGTATGGACGCAGGAAGAACTGCATTGCATGGGCGAGACGTGCAAGCGTCATGGTGTGTTCGTCATTGCCGATGAGATTCACTGCGAGTTTGTCAACCGCAATCTCATGCGTAACGCTATTCATGGAGGCAGTATGAATGAGATGCATCCAGCGTATCATCCTTTCATGGCGGTGAGCGATGCTCCGTGTGTGGTGTGCCTGTCGCCCAGCAAGGCATTCAACATCGCTGGCTTGCAGATTGCTAATATTATAATAAAAGATGACAGCATACGCCGGCGTGTAGATCGTGCCATCAACATCAATGAGGTGTGCGACGTGAATCCCTTCGGCGTGATAGCCCTTGAGGCTGCATATACCGATGAGGGTGAGCAGTGGCTGCGTGAACTCAATAGCTACATTTATGCCAATTACGACTTTGCCAGTGAGTATATTGCAGAGCATATACCGCAGTGGCAGACAATACCTCTCGAGGGTACATACCTGATGTGGGTGCGTGTACAAGAAGATGCCGACGAACTGTGCGGTCGTCTTTTGCGTAATGCTAACGTATACATAAACTCTGGTACAATGTATGACCATAGTAGCATAGGTAAACAATACATTCGCCTCAACCTTGCAACGCAGCGTGCAAGGCTTGAGGAAGGCTTGAGAAGAATTTCTGAGGAGTTGAAGGCTTGAAGAATTGAAGAGTTGAAGAATTGAAAAATTGAAGGGTTGAAGAATTGAAAGGATTGAAATAATGAGAAACTTACAAGAACTTACACGACCTAATATATGGTCACTTGCACCATACAGCAGTGCACGAAATGAATATAGCGGACACGTGGCTCACGTGTTTCTCGATGCTAACGAAAATCCGTATAACGCACCTTATAACCGCTATCCTGATCCTCTGCAGTTGGAGGTAAAGGGACGTTTGTCGAGGATTAAGGGTGTGCCGGCGGAGTGTATCTTCCTCGGTAATGGCTCTGATGAGGCCATCGACTTGGTGTACCGTTGCTTCTGCGAACCAGGAAAAGACAATGTTGTTGCAATCTGCCCTACATACGGAATGTATGAGGTGTGTGCAGATATCAACAATGTAGAATATCGCTCGGTGATGCTCGATGACCAGTATCAGGTCAGTGCCGCAAAACTCCTTGCTGCTGCAGACTCCAACACTAAGGCTATTTGGATTTGCTCGCCGAACAATCCTACAGGCAATAGTATAAACCGCGCGGAGATAGTAAAGGTGCTGGAGCGTTTTGATGGCTTGGTGATAGTTGATGAAGCCTACATCGACTTCTCGAGTGAGAAGTCGATTCTGCACGAGCTGTCGCAGTATCCCAATCTCATTGTGCTACACACCATGAGTAAGGCATGGGGCTCGGCAGCCATCCGTCTGGGCATGGCATTTGCCCAGAAGGAGATAATAGATATTTTTAATAAAGTGAAATATCCTTACAATGTCAATCAACTGACGCAGGAACAGGCTTTGAGTCGGCTTGAAGACACTGTCAGCGTAGATCGCTGGGTAAGGATGCTGATACAGGAGCGTGGCAGACTGATGCAGGCTTTCGCCGAACTGCCCGTATGCGTAAAGGTATATCCTACGGATGCCAACTTCTTCCTTGCCAAAATGACTGATGCGCAGAAAATTTATGATTATCTCGTGGAAAAGGGAATCATCGTGCGCAACCGCACACGCATCACTCTCTGCCATAATTGTCTGCGCGTGACAATAGGTACTAAAGATGAAAACAGTGAACTTCTCGGTGCTCTGAGAGTTTATGCGTAATGCACATTATTAATTGTGCATTACGAACTGAATAGCGCACCACCCACCATCTGTTTTACGGGCCACTTCGCTCATGCCGAGCGAGGTGGCTTTTTCTGTCAGCATGTCGGCATCTGAAACATAGAAGCCGCTGAGCAGCAGTACGCCGTCGCGTGCCATCACGCTATGGAATGCCTCCATGTCGGCAAGTAGTATGTTGCGGTTTATATTGGCCATCACCACGTCGAAGATTCCTTCCACATGCGACAGTAGACCAGCATTGCCAAGCATTACCTCCATGCGGTCGGCCACTCCGTTCAGTTCAGCGTTGTGCTTAGCGTTCTCTGCGCTCCATTCGTCGATATCGTATGCCACAGCCGACTGACCGCCGCATTTCAGTGCGGCGATAGACAGTATGCCTGTGCCGCATCCGCAGTCGAGTATGCGTTTGCCTTCAAGCGGCAGCGACAGCAGCATAGAGATAATCATCCGTGTGGTCTCGTGTGTACCAGTGCCAAAGGCATTGCGTGCTTGGATGCCTATCTTCACTGGTGCACTGAACTGTTCTGCATCCTCGGTGTTGCGTGCATCGTATATCGTTACCATGCCGTCCACGTCGATGGGCTCAAAGCCGTCGGCTTCCCAGGTTGCGTTCCAGTCTTGGTCGGGTATCTCCTCGGTCTTGAATTTTATATCTACGCCCTCTATGGGGAATTGGCTCAGGTATTCCTTCACCAGAATCTCGTGGTATTCCTCCTGTTGTACGTATGCGTCAAGTCCCTCATCGGTGTCTATAAAACTCTCATAGCCGCATGATCCGAGTCCGTCGGCCAGCAGTTCGCGGCATGCTTGCATCAGCATCCCGCTGTTGTTGCCGTTGTTGTCAAGTAATGTGTCGGCAGCACTGCAGTCGATGTTAAAACGTGAAAGAAAATACTTCATTTTATGGTGTGAAATGTTAATTTTAATGCAAAGTTAAAAAAAAATAGGGAAAAACCCTTCTTATGTTAGGGTTTTTCCGTAATTTTGTAGAAGAAATAAAGATAATTTTGCATTTGAAAACAAAAATGCAGTAAAATGTTTTGAATCCATAAATCCTGTAAATCGTAAATTACTATGATGAAGAATAAGTTTTTTGCAATGATGGCGTTTGTCCTGCTTGCAGGTCAGGGTGCCTGGGCACAGGACGACATGTATTTCACCCCCAAGAAGAAGGCTAAGACACAGTCGCAGGGAGTGATAACGTCAGAGGTGGTCGACGTGGATGCACCCAGTCGTTACCGTATTTCGGTTGATGCTTCTGATGAAGACGACGCATACTATGGCGGCAGCGACCGCGATGTTGACGAGTACAACCGTCGCGGCACGTATGGTGCGCAGCGTCAGTCGCAGTATGAGGAGATAGGAGTGGCAGACTCTGTTACTATCTCACGTGATGAATATGATGACTACGTGAACAGCCGCAACATGCAGCGCTTCGACGGCTACAGTGGCTTGAGCGTGGTGGTCAACGACCCTTGGTACTATGATTCATGGTACGGTCCGTATTACAATTCGTGGCGCTGGGGCACGTCGTGGTACTATCCTTGGTACACGTCTTATTCCTGGTATGACCCTTGGTATTCGTCTTGGTACGACCCTTGGTACCGCAGTTCCTACTGGGGATGGCATTACGGCAGTTACTATGGTGGATGGCGCAGCCACTACACATGGCATACTCCGTATTACGGATACCGTTACAGGGGTGGATATGTCAACACTCGTGGCGGTATTGTTAACGGCCATCGTGCTTCAAGCAGAGGTGGCAGCTACTATGGCGGACATCATTCCGACAGATATGACAGCCGTTCTGGCAGTGCATCGCGTGGAGTGCGTGGCAGCAGGAGTGGCAGCAGAGCCACATCTACTACAGTACGTGGAAACTCGTTTGACGGACGTTCTGGCAATGTGACACGTGGCACGTCGGGCAGTACGTCGGGCAGTACTGGCACACGCCAGCAGGGCATAACACCACGTAGCAGCAGTTTTGGCAACAGCGGCTATTCAAGTAGCAGCAGTTCAAACACTACGACACGCAGCAGTTCAAGCACTACTCGCAGCAGCTCTGGCAACAGTGGCTTCTCAAATGGCAGTTCGTCGCGCAGCAGCAGCTTCGGTAACAGTTCCGGCAGTTTCGGAGGCGGCTCGCGCAGTAGCGGCGGTGGATTCAGCAGCGGTGGCGGTTCACGCGGTGGCGGAGGTTTCTCTGGCGGTGGCGGCAGTCGCGGACGCAGATAATACTTGCGGGTTATGAGAGTAGGGCTTTGAGTTAAAGGAATAACAACAGATAATCATACTGACATGAAGAAGATACTTTTTTCTGCCATGAGCCTTGTAGCACTTGGAGCCATGGCACAGGAGACATACGAGGGAGCGCAGCTTGCTACGCAGGATCTCAACGGTACAGCCAAGTACATAGGCATGGGTGGTGCTATGGAGGCCTTGGGTGCTGACATATCGACCATCAACAGCAACCCTGCGGGCATCGGACTCTTCCGCCGTTCATGGATTGGCGCATCAGCAGGCTTCACAAGTCAGAGCAGTGATTTTGACGGACTGAAGAACATGGCATCGCTCGACAGCAAGACGAAGACCAATGCTGATTTCAACCAGATTGGTTTCGTGTGGACTAACAAGACTGGCAGCGACTCCTACATTAACCTGGCTTTCAACTTTCAGAAGAGCCGCAACTTCAACCAGATAATGCAGGCGGTGAACTACCTGCCCGTTGACCAGTATGGTTCGTCGGTTACTAAGATGAACCCGATGAAGGCTTGGGCCGGTTCGCAATCATATACTCTGCAGGATGGTCTCATTGATGAGGTTGTCAGTTCGCAGCTCGGTGGCACTGTTGACGACCCGTTGTTCAGTGCAGCTGATATGTATGCCGCTCAGCATGAAAACGAGGGCTACATAGGCAACTACAACTTCAACATCAGTGGCAACATTCATGACCGCATCTACCTTGGTGCTACTTTGGGCGTGAAGGACGTGCATTACAGCAGCCGTAGCATATATGATGAGACTCTCATTGATGGTAACAACGATCCGCGCGGCCAGTTCGGCTTCACTGACGACCGCCACATCACTGGTACAGGCTTCGATGTCAAGTTGGGTGCCATATTCCGTCCGATAGAGGATTCTCCTTTCCGCTTCGGTTTGTATATCAACACCCCTACGTGGTATGAACTGACCTGCACAAGTGACATGAGTGCAGCGGCTGGCCTTAATGACAAGGGCATCAGTTATAACAGAAACACTGACGGCAGTTGGTTTACCTATAAGTATTGCCTGCACACTCCGTGGCGTTTCGGTCTGTCGGTAGGTCACACGTTCGGACGAATGGTTGCCGTGGGCGCTACCTACGAGTATGCCGACTACAGCGCAATCAAAAGCCGTATAGTAGAAGGCACTTACATCAACTATTACGGCGACGAGTCGCTCGAGACCAGCAAAGACCGTCAGATGGACCGCAACACCGAACAGGCACTCAAGGGCGTGAGCCTCTTGAAACTGGGTATGGAAATCAAGCCTGTGCCAGAGGTCGCCATCCGCATTGGCTACAATTATCAGGGTGCCATATATAAAAAGGATGGCTTGAAGTCGCCATACATTAATACCGACATTGATTATGGCTCAGTTGGTGCATACTATTCAACGTATGACTACATAAACTGGGATGCCACTAACCGTCTGACCTTCGGACTTGGCTTCGACCTTGGCAATCAGTGGGCACTTGACCTGTCTTATCAGTATGCCACACAGAAGGGTACCTATTATCCTTTCGTCAGCGGCGAGGTATCCTATGACTACACTGATGGTGCCGGAGTTACCACAGAGGAATACGACAGAAATGTGGGTACTCCTACAACCGTACACAACAACCGCCATCAGCTGAATGCAACCTTGAGTTACAGGTTCTGATTTGCTGGCAAGCGCAATAATACCCTTTATATGAGTAATAACACCCTCTGCATGACTAACAGGACGGTCGTGCAGAGGGTATTTTCTTTGTAATTTGTAAAGAAATCATAAAAAGGGGTGTGTGCCTTGGCTGTTTCAGAAAAAAAACGTAACTTTGCATTATTGTTTAGAAGCCACCTTTGGAAAAGAAAACACCTTGTAAATGCAAAGCAGAATAATATATACAGTGTTGCTGATAGTTGTCATGGGCTGGTCGCTTGTGGGTTGTCGTGAGCGCAGCAGTATTGGCAATGAGGAAGAAAATGCAGAATTGGTTGAAGAGAATCTCTTGAAAGTAGTGGGTGATTCAATGATTTACGGACTGGCGTGCGATGGCTCGTCAGATTCTGTCATTGTTATGTGGCCGTTTGGTGGCGGTGATCCTGTGACATACAGTTGCATAGACGCAAAACTTGAAGGGCGGTTAATCGGTAAACCGCAGATTGGCGACTGGGTGGGCGTAATGGTGAATCCTGAAGATACCACCGAGGCAACTTTCGTAATCGACCTTGACCAACTGAAGGGTACGTGGACTTATCCCGTGATGCCCGTGATGAAAGACCTGCAGCACATGAGCCACCGTATGCAGAAGCGCATGATGGAGAATATGCCCGACTCTATCAAGCAGACTTATTTCGTGCCGCGCGAATATGGGTTTACTCTGAAGCGCAACAGTAAGTCGCAGTCCGTGGGCAGAATAAGGCGGTCAACAACGCTTGAGGATGATTCGCCGGTGCAGTATCCTGAAGTAAAAAACTATATGGAGTGGCATACGCTTAACGGAAAACTTCTTCTCGTTTCAGGCGAGCGCATTATGCCTTTGACCGAAGGCGAGAATCGACAAAAACGAAAGATAGAGGTTGATACGCTGGAGTTTGTCTATATGGACAACGACTCGCTCATCTTGATGAATCATGGTCAGCGTATGGGCTTCCACCGTAAGGAAAATGCAATGAAGGCTAATGCTGCGGCAATAAAGGCACAGCAGAAGCAGGATGAAAAAAAATGATATAGAAAAATGGCAAGAATACTGATGATTGGTGCAGGTGGCGTCGCCACCGTTGCCGCGCATAAGATAGCGCAGAATGATGACGTGTTTACTGATTTCATGATAGCAAGCCGTCGCAAGGAGAAATGTGATGCCATAGTGAAGGCAATCAATGACAAGGGCATAGGCAAGAAAATGTCTATCAGCACAGCGCAGGTTGATGCGGATGACGTGGAGCAGCTGAAGGCCCTGTTCAATGACTTCAAGCCGGAACTGTGCCTGAATCTGGCATTGCCTTATCAGGACCTCACCATTATGGATGCTTGTCTGGCATGTGGGGTGAACTATATCGATACGGCAAACTACGAACCGAAGGATGAGGCTCACTTTGAGTATTCATGGCAGTGGGCTTACAAGCAGCGCTTTGAGGATGCCGGGCTCACCGCCATACTTGGATGCGGCTTCGACCCTGGCGTGTCTGGCGTATATACTGCATACGCTGCAAAGCACCACTTCGACGAGATTCAATACCTTGACATCGTGGACTGCAACGCCGGAAACCATCACAAGGCTTTCGCAACCAACTTCAATCCTGAGATTAACATCCGTGAGATTACGCAGAAGGGCCTGTACTATAAGGATGGACAGTGGATAGAGACTGAACCTCTTGAGGTTCACAAGGCACTGACTTATCCTAACATCGGTCCCCGCGAGTCTTACCTGATGCACCACGAGGAACTGGAGTCGCTTGTCAAGAACTATCCTACCATCAAGCAGGCTCGTTTCTGGATGACCTTCGGCCAGCAGTATCTCACCTATCTCGACTGCATACAGAACCTTGGAATGTCGCGTATCGACGAAATGGAATACGAGGCTCCGCTGGCTGACGGCAGCGACAAGAAAGTGAAGGTGAAGATTGTGCCTCTGCAGTTCCTCAAGGCTGTGCTGCCCAATCCTCAGGACCTTGGCGAGAACTATGACGGCGAGACAAGCATCGGCTGTCGCATCCGCGGACTCAAGGACGGCAAGGAACAGACATACTATGTCTATAACAACTGCAAGCACCAGGAGGCTTACGAGGAGACTGGCATGCAGGGTGTCTCTTACACCACGGGCGTGCCTGCCATGATTGGCTCTATGATGTTCTTTAAGGGATTGTGGAAGAAGCCGGGCGTATGGAACGTTGAGGACTTCGACCCAGATCCATTCATGGAACAGCTCAACAAACAGGGACTGCCTTGGGTTGAGGTGTTCGGCGGAGACCTTGAACTTTGATTTAATGCACAATGCACAATGCACAATGCATAATTCATAATGCATAATTTTCAATTTGTAATTTAATTTATAATACATAACTCATAACTTTATATTATGGCTGAGGAAATAAACGAAAAGGCGGCGAAGCTCAAAGCGCTTCAGGCTGCCATGCAAAAGATAGAAAAGGATTTCGGCAAGGGTTCCATCATGAAACTCGGTGACGAGAACGTGGAGAAGGTGGATGTGATACCTACCGGTTCGCTCGGACTCGACCTTGCTCTTGGCGTTGGTGGTTATCCGCGCGGCAGGATTATCGAGATATTCGGTCCGGAGTCATCAGGTAAGACTACTCTTGCCCTGCATGCCATTGCCGAGGCGCAGAAACTTGGTGGCATTGCCGCCTTCATCGATGCTGAGCATGCCTTCGACAGCTTCTATGCCAAGAACCTTGGCGTGGATATTGACAACCTGCTGATATCGCAGCCCGACAACGGCGAACAGGCATTGCAGATTGCCGACCAGCTTATCTCAAGTGCTGCGGTTGATATCATTGTGGTTGACTCTGTGGCTGCTCTCACTCCGAAGGCTGAGATTGAGGGCGACATGGGCGACAACAAGGTCGGTTTGCAGGCCCGTCTGATGTCACAGGCTCTCCGTAAGATGACTTCAACCATATCAAAGACCAACACCGCTTGCATCTTCATCAACCAGCTGCGCGAGAAAATCGGCGTAATGTTCGGCAACCCTGAGACCACCACTGGCGGTAACGCTCTGAAGTTCTATTCTTCTGTCCGCATTGACGTGCGTCCTTCCACTGCCATCAAGGATGGTGAAGAAGTGCTCGGCAAACTCACCAAGGTGAAGATAGTAAAGAACAAAGTGGCACCTCCGTTCCGCAAGTGCGAGTTCGACATCATGTTCGGCGAGGGCATCTCCAAGGTCGGCGAGATTCTTGACATTGCTGTAGATAACGACATAGTTAAGAAGTCTGGCTCATGGTTCTCTTACGGTGAGACTCGCCTTGCGCAGGGCCGCGACGCCGTACTGAAGTTACTGAAGGACAACCCAGAGTTGTGCGAAGAACTGGAAGCAAAGGTCAGGGAGGCTATAAAAGGAACAGGAGAAGAATAATTCCCTTACACTCCCCAACAAGTAAAAAGGATGTGCCTTCATACAGGCACATCCTTTTTTGTTATTCCTATTCCTGTTCTTGGTTCTCTGTCCACTGCTCGCATTGTTTCAATACGATGTTCATGGCGTCTTCTGCTTCCTCTGGCGGATACTTATACTGTTTCAGCAGTCGTTTCACCAGTCGGCGCATGTTGGCGCGCTCTGCCTCCCTGCGATTCCAGTCTATGGTGTGGTTTTTTCTGAGCATGTCGGTCAGCTCTTTCGTCATCGCCACCAACTGGTCATTGGAATAGAAGTCTTTCACTGCCTGCGGACGTGTCAGGGCGTCATAGAAGGCTTTTTCTTCGTTTGACAAGCCGAGGTCGTTGCCCTGCTGTTCTGCCGTCATCATTTCCTGAGCCAATTTCAAGAGTTCCTGTATCACCTCTTCGTTGGTAATCATACCGTTGACATAGCGGTTTAGCGTCTTGCTGAATCTCTCACTGAACAACTCGCCGGTTACGATGTTCGAGCGTATCATTGCGCGCACCCTGCCGCGCAGCAGGTCTTCCAGCAGTTTGGCGGCAAGGTTCTTTTCCTTCATCTTCCTCACCTCTTCCATGAATTTCTCGTCGAAGAGTGAGAACTCTGCCTTCTCATCGAAGAGGTTTACCACGCCGTCGCTCTGCACACTTTGTTCTATGAGGGTTACTATGCGCTTGTTTATCTCTCTCTTTGATATCTTGCCTGGGTTCTGCAGTCGTATTATAAGGATGCGCACCGACTCCATGAAACTTTCCTCAAAGCGTTCTTCCTCTGTCAACAACGAGCGGCAGAGAGTAACTGCCTGGCGCAACAGCGAGGCACTCTTTATGAATGCCTTGCAGTCATCTGCCTTTCCCGGAGCTATCATAAAGTTCACACCGCCTTTTATCAGCATGGCGCGCTCTTCCGGCACACCATAGTGAAACGCGCTGTAGTCATAGCCATGGAAAAGGTCACGGCATATCTCCAGTTGCTCCGTAAACTCCGAGTATGCCTTTTCCTTGATGTCGTTGTTGCCATAGTTGTCGCGGTCGCGCTTGGTATAGCGTTTCATGGCGTCTTTCAGCGCCGAGGCTATGCCCACATAGTCCACTATCAGTCCGCCTGCCTTCTCCGGGAACACTCTGTTCACCCTGGCAATGGCTTGCATCAGGTTGTGTTCCTTCATCGGCTTATATACATACATCGTGGCAAGCGACGGCACGTCAAAGCCCGTAAGCCACATATCCACCACGATGGCTATCTTCATCGGGTCGTCCTCATCCTTGAATTTCTTGGCAAGCTCTTTCTTGTATGCCTTGCCGCCTATGATGTCTGCCCACTCCTCCGGGTCTTGGTTGCCGCTGGTCATCACCACCTTCACCTTCTCTGTCCAGTCGGGGCGCAGTTCAAGTATGCGGCGGTATATCTTCATGGCTATCGGACGGGAGTATGCCACTATCATCGCCTTGCCGCAGCATACGTACTGGCGGTTTTTCTCATAGTGGTCTATGATGTCTGTCACGAGGTCGTTGACGGTCACGTCGTTGCCCAGCAGGGCATCCATGTGCGACATCTCTTTCTTGTTTTCCTCAAGGTCTGTCTCCGACGCTCCTTCGTCTCTCAGTTTGTCATACTCGGCGTCTATCTTGGCGAGTATCTCGTCATCGAGCTTCAGCTTTATCACGCGGCTTTCGTAATACACCGGGCGCGTAGCACCGTCATTCACCGCCTGGGTCATGTCATATACGTCGATGTCGTCGCCAAACACCTCGCGGGTGTCCCTGTCCTTGTCTGATATCGGCGTACCTGTGAAGCCTATGTATGAGGCATGGGGCAGCGAGTTGCGTATCTTGCGCGCCGCACCTATATGCACGTTGCCTTCGGTGTCTATCTTCTCTTCCATGCCATACTGCCCACGGTGGGCCTCATCGGTCATCACTATGATGTTCTGTCGCTCTGACAGCGCACCGTCCCAGTCGTCAAACTTCTGCATGGTGGTAAAGATGATGCCGCCTGAATTGCGGTTCTTGAGCAATGTCTTCAGCGAGGTATCGTCGCCTTCGGTGTTTCTGCTGGTACACTGCACTGCGCGCTGGCGCAGGAAGTCAACGGTGCGTGAGAACTGCCCGTACAGCTGTTCGTCAAGGTCGTTGCGGTCTGTTATCACCACTATGGTGGGGTTCATCTGCTGCACCTTGGGGTGATGTGCCAGGAACACCATCGAGAGGCTCTTGCCTGAGCCTTGCGTATGCCAGAACACGCCTATCTTGCCGTCGCCCTTTACGGCTTCTTCCGTCCTCACGGCGGCTTTCTCCACGGCGTAATACTGGTGGTAGCCTGCCAGTATCTTGGCGTAGCCGCCTTCTCGCACGTCAAAGAGCATATAGTTCTTCAGCAGGTTGAGCAATGTTTCCGGCGTAAACACCGACTTGAAGGCTGTGTCATAGTCTGCCACCTCGCCCGTAGGCTGTTTCCACTCCATATAGCGGTCTTCCTTGGCTGTCACCGTGCCTATCTTCGTCAGCGCCATGTCGCTCATCACGTTGAAGGCGTTATATATAAATAAGGAGGGGATGTATTTCTGGTAGTTCCTCAGCTGCAGGTATGCCTCGCTGGCATCGGTATCTTCCCTGCTGGGCGATTTCAGTTCTATTACCACCAGCGGCAGTCCGTTCACGAACACCACCATGTCGGGGCGCTTGGTGTCAATCTCCTGCACCGTATATTGGTTAACCACCATGAAGTCGTTATTCCCCGGATTGTCAAAGTCTATCAGCCTTACTATCCTTGTCTTCTGTCCCTGCTGTGTCTCTATGCGCTCGTTGTCCCTGCCGTAATATGCAAGGTCCTCGTGTGCCATGCCAGTGTCTTCTTCGCTGGCATCGGGGTATGCAGTGCCGCTGAATGTCACCTCTATGCCATACTGCAGCATCTGCGTGAACTTGAAGTTACACTCATACAGCGATGCGCCTTCTATCTGGTGCAGTTTCTTCACTGCATCGTCTATGGCAACAAGGGGCAATGCAGGGTTAATGCGTTGCAGTGCCTCCTGCAACACATCGTCCAGCACAGGGTTGCTGTAGTCACGCTCAATGTCGGGACCATACTTTTTGTTATATCCCAACTCCTGAAACAGGGCCATCAATGCCTGCTCGTAAGTGTTTTCAGAAAAAATGTCTGTTGCCATAGCTAATTATTGTTTATTTTCTATTTCTCTAGAACCTCTAGAATCTCTAGAACCTCCAGAACCTCCAGAATCTCCAGCCCCTCCCCCTCTCAGTACTGCTATCTCGCGTTCAAGCGAGGCGATGCGGGCTTTTAGGGCGGTTATCTCTTGCTCTTGCCTGGCTATGATTTGCTTCTGCGTACCTCGCATGTCGAGGCGGGCGGCCGTCATGCGTTCACGCACGCCGCCCTCTTCCACAAATTCGCGGTCGCGCTTCTCCATGAAGGTTGACATAGCCTTGTCAACCATGTGACAGAGGCTGATGGCGGTGTTTGCCATCTCCTCGTCGGTCCATTGGAAGAAGAAGCGCTCATAATCTGCCAGGTCGTTGTGTGTGCGGCAATATGCTAACAGCTTGTCATAGCGCTGGCGCAACTGTTCTGCCTTCGACCAGTCGTTCAGCCTATGTTGCTTCAGATAGTCGTGATAGTCTTCCAGCAATTCCTGGTTGCTGCCTTTGGCTATGCCCAGCAGTTTTATCTCCGTCTCAAACGAGGTCTGTCCGTCGGTGAGACCCTCGGCTATGTTCTGCTTTACGCTGCGGGCAGCCTGCACCATTTGGTCAACGGTGCGGTCGCCATACTTGGGCAGGAAGCGCTCGCAGAATGCCTTAGTCAACTGCACCAGCACATCACTCTTACGGTAGAAGTGCAGTTTGGTATATACCGTCGTTTTCCGCATGATGCTCGGCGTACCGTCATCATATCGCTTCAGGTTGATATTCTTTGAATCAGGCATATTATTATACTTTTATCTCCCTCGACATCAGTTTCGGAAGAAGAGTGTCACGAAGGGCGGAGAGACGAGAGGATTCTTGTTCTATCACTTCTTGCTCATTAAACATTTCAGCAACAGATGCCTCGTACTCATCTATTATTCTTTTGGGAGGAACAACTACACTTAAAGATTTCATTAATGAACCTGAAGCCTCCTTAAATGTAGTACCAGAAGCCATGCTTTCTATCCTCTTTGTATTGTTTTTAAGTAAATAATATATGTAGGCAGTGCCTGCATATTTAGGAACAACTGATTTAAAACCTTGATTGGTACAAATTTCATTCTTAGCTATAGTTAAGTATCCAATAGGTGCTCTTGAGCTAAACAAGACACTTCCTTTTGGCATTAGCTTCGCGCTGCAACTATCATATCCTTCTTGTGTTATATCAATTTCTCCACGAGAGGTGAATTTCATTAATTTGTTAGACAAATCTTTTGGAGTAAGCCAAGCTATTCCTTTTTGAGTATAATATGAATCATTAGCTTTAGAAGGTGTTGCTCCCCCTACAACCTCTCCAAGTTCCCCCAACCTTCCCACTCTCCATCCTTCAGGAATCATTCCGAGTTCTGACTCTACGAATTTTCCGTTTTTGAATGGGGCGAAGTCTATGAACCAATGCTTAAATAAAGCCTGAGCCTGAGCCTCTAAGTTCTCACAAATACGACGGTTAATCGCTATTTTGTCATCGAGGGAGGAAAGGATGGAAGCGATACGGCGCTGGTCAAAAAGGGATGGTGCAAAAAATGTCAAATTAGAAAATGCAGTTTTGTTCAAGATAGGCACAGCAGTTCCGTTACCACCCATGAAGCGAATCTCCTTTCTTTTACTTTGCATAACATAGTAAATGAAATTCGAATCAAATTCATTTGATGGTATTATTGAATTAATTTGCTGATTAGTGACGATTGGCTCTTTGGTAATTACAGATTTCCCCATATCTGAACCAATACAACTGACACAAATAGAATTTGATGGGATGAGACAATTCTTAACTTCAGACAAACCCTTTTCTGTCAAACATCTTGCGGTAATTGGAACATACTTGGTTTGCATATCATCAGAAGGTGAAAGAAAAGGGATTTTCCCACCATAGTTGTCGGAGATTGCAGTACGCGGGGTCTTTCCTGTAACGATCTTTCCAATGTTAGAAAACTTATATTCTTTCCACTCCATAGCCTCTACTTCTTTATTTTCTTTAATTTATTTTTCAGGATTTCTCGCTGTGTATAGAATTCCCTTTCTTCGTGACTCATAGGGAAAATATCCATGCTTTTCCTTATATCGTATTCTTCAAGAAGTTCTTGTCTTTTCTCCTTCTTATCCAACTTACGTATTATAAAAGGGATAACAAGGGCAATCACAGCCGCTATGGCTGCAACCCCAGAAGCAATTGCTGCTACAAGTGTAAGCATATCCTTATTTTCACTTATCCACTCCATTATAGCCTATCCTCCTTTCTAAACTCTTCTAGCCATTCGATAAGTTTGCCACGCAACACCTCCTTGTCGGGCAGACAGAGGGCATATTGTTGGGCATATATATTGGCATCTTGTGGCAGAGTAAGTTCCACGAGAGCATCGTTCTTTCTTTCGCAAAGAAGTATTCCTATGGTTGGTTTCTCAAAATCTGCTTTTACGAAGCGGTCGTAGTAGTTGACGTACATCTGCATCTGACCGAGGTCTTGGTGAGTAAGGTCGTCCATTTTCAGGTCAACAAGCACATAACATTGCAATAGTCGGTTGTAGAGCACAAGGTCGACATAGAAATGTCGTTCCTCAAAAGTGAAGCGCTTCTGTCTTGCCTCAAAAAGGAACCCCTTACCCATTTCGAGGAGAAACTCTTGTAGGCGACTGATAATGGCACTTTCAAGGTCACTCTCGCTATAGGATGCATCCGGTTTCAACCCAATGAACTCCAGAACGACAGGATCTTTGAGTATGTCTGATGGTTTTTCAACTACTTGTCCTTCCGTAGCCAGTCGCATCACTTCGTCTTTATCACGACTAAGCGCCAGACGTTCATAGAGCCCGCTGCCTATTTGCCGTTGCAGTTGGCGTTTGCTCCATTGCTGTTTGAATGCTTCTATCTCATAGAAACTACGAGCGTCGGGATCAGAAACATGCGTAAGTATCAGATAATGGGCCCAAGGAAGAACGAATTGATAATTTCGTACCCCATGGTTACGATTATCAGCTGATTGAGAGATTTCCGAACCACTGGTTTGGATTTTTGGGGATTGAATTTCCAAACCACTGGTTTGGATTTTGTTAATCGGTGATTGCCTATGGGAATAAAGGGTATAAAACTTCCTCATCAGGCGCAGATTCTCTTCCGACCAACCTTTGCCTAATCGCTCAGTAAGTCGTTCAGAAACACGTTTCAGTACGCCCTTGCCATATTCTGCACGTACCTTGCCGCCTTGCTCATCTTCGATGATGTAACGGCCAATCTCATAGTATGTATATACCTGTGCTGTATTAGCAACAGAAGCCACCTTCTTACGCGCTTCGGAAACTAACACTTCAATCTTCGAGGCTAATTGCTCGGCTCTGTTTTCTAGCGTTACGATTTCATTCTTTGCATTGCTCATACCTCTTCCTCCTTTCTAATAACTTCACAATGACCTGTTTTGTCAGAGCCAATGCGACGGATGAATTTATTTTCTTTCCACTCACTCATACTTAAAATTCTCTTTTTTCTTTTCTTAGTCTTTCTATCTCTTCTTTTTGTTGTTGGTAAGTATTGAGGGCGCGTTGTTTTAAGTCCTCATACTTTGCTTTCCATTCTGCTGCCTCCGCCGTTGCCTGTGCCAGTTGCTGCTGCAAAACGGGGACGGTGCGTTCCAGTTCTTCGAGGCGACTGTCTTGTTGCTGGCGATAACCTGTGCGCGCCTTGTGCATACGTTCCTTGATGCCCCCTTCAGTAACAAAACGTTTTTGCATGGTTGACAAGAGACTATGAAGCATAGACATGGCTTGATGAATCAATGTAATGCACAGATTGGCTATTTCTTCATCGTTCATCTGCCCTATCTTTAGTGCATATTCGTCAGAGAATTCTTTACTTCTGGCATAGGCTCGCATCTTCTCGTAACGAGGATGCTGGCCATCCCACTGCTTTAGGTTGCGCACCCGAAGGTAGTCTTCATAGTCATCGAGCAACTCCTCAAGACTCGCCTTAGCCACATTTGTCAACTTTATCTCTGTTTCGCTGGATGTTGCAGCCGCTTGATTGCCCTCTGCAATGTTTTGCTTGCCAGAGCGCGCAGCCTGCACCATCTGGTCAACAGTCCTGTCACCACGACTTAGGAAGTGCTGGGTGAAGTAATAGGTGATATCATATATAATCTCAGTAACCTGATATACACGCAGATGGCGATAATGCCCATGCTGGGGAAGGAAAGTGACAGGAGCCTTCTGAGTGCTCGGAGTATTCTGACTATTCTGACTATTCTGATTCATATCACTTAATATTATATCCTATCCCTGCCAGTTTCTCCCTGATGCCTGCCTCTAACTTGTGGCTCTCGGCAAAGAGGTCGCTGAGCTCGGATGTGAGCCTCTGCATCTTCTCCTCAAATGGCTCGCCGTCGTCTTCCTCGTCGGCTATGCCTACATAGCGGCCGGGGGTGAGCACCCAGTCCTGCTGGGCTATCTCGTCAAGAGTGGCTACCTTACAGAAGCCCTTTACATCTTCAAGGGTGCCTGCCTCATAGTCGCGGAACGCCTTGGCGATGCGCTGCACGTCACACTCCTCGGCAGGGAGCTTAGCCCACGGCTTGTTTTCCTTCTTCACGGTGTCATAGCGCACAAGGTCATCGGAGAGCTCGCGGTGGGTGCGGTCAACCATCATGCCCATCTCACGGGCATCAATGAAGAGCACCTTGCCGGGGTTATTCTTCCTGCGGTTGAAGAACCATACGCAGACTGGTATCGACACGTTATAGAACAGCTGGTTCGGCATGGCGATGATACCCTCCACAAGGTCTGCCTCAATAAGTCGGCGGCGTATGTCGCCCTCACCGCCTGAGGTGGTTGTAAGGGAACCGTTGGCAAGCACCAGACCAATGCGGCCCGTCGGCGAGAGGTGGTGCACCATGTGCTGAATCCATGCGTAGTTGGCATTACCCTCCGGCGGCACTCCGTACTTCCAGCGCACGTCGTCGGCAAGGCGTCCGGCACCCCAGTCCTTCATGTTGAACGGCGGATTGGCCATGATGAAGTCAAACTTCTTCGTGGCGTGCTTGTCATCGCCGAAGGAGTCGCCCCAGCTGTCGCCGAGGTCGGCGTCAAGTCCGCGGATGGCAAGGTTCATGTGTGCCATCTTCCAGGTGTTGGCATTGAATTCCTGACCGTATATCGTCACGTTGCGCAGGTTGCCCTGATGCTGCTGAATGAACTTGGCGCTCTGCACGAACATACCGCCCGAACCGCAGGCAGGGTCATACACCCTGCCCTCAAAAGGCTGCAGCACCTCGACGATGGTGCGCACTATGCACGAAGGAGTATAGAACTCGCCCCCTGACTGCTGCGTCTCAGCGGCAAAGTTCTGCAGGCAGTATTCATACACACGACCGAAGAGGTCTATGCCCTCACCCTGTGCGTGCATGTCCATATTATCGAATATCTCAACCACCTCACCCAGACGGATCTTGTCAATCTCCGGACGAGAATAGTTGTTTGGCATAACCTTCTTGAGGCGAGGATTCTCCTTGCCGATAACCTCCAGCGCATGGTCTATGACCATACCAATCTCAGGGTCATGGGCATGGCTCGCTATATTCTGCCAACGCGCATCCTGCGGCACCCAGAACACATGTTCGGCGGTATATTCGTCGCGGTCTTCCTCGAAGCCCTCGCCCTCGGCAACGAGTTCGTTATAGCGTTTCTCAAAACAATCGCTGATATACTTCAGGAACACGAGTCCCAGCACCACATTCTGATACTCAGAAGCGGTGAGGTTGCCACGCAGTTTGTTAGCACTGTCCCATATACGGTCTTCGATAGACTTTTCCTTGATTACTTTAGTTTTCTTTGCCATAGTATTGCAAAGATAAGTATTTTTTCTGAAACCTACAAAGAAAAGCATAGGAAAATTAAGACTTAAGAGTTAAGAAGGTTTAGCTCGGCGGCCCGAAGGGGAAAGCCAATTAAGATTTACAGTAATGCATAATTCATAATTGGCAGCGCACAAGGATTAACTACTACGAATTAAACGAATTGCACGAATGAAGCATTAAATTGATGAAAGATTATATGGGCATTATTAACTACTACGAATTAAACGAATTGCACGAATGAAGCATTAAATTGATGAAAGATTATATGGGCATTATACGGGGATTATATGTTAAAGACAACAATCAGATTGTAAGGGATTGTAAGGGATAATTCGTGAAATTCGTATAATTCGTTGTTGGTTTCATGCACTCTCTGCATCTGATGTTTTGACACTTTGGCAGGTTTCCTGTCGTTTCGGTTTACAAAGTGTCAAAATAAAAAGTGCCGTCAGAAAACTCAAAATAGAGTTTCTGACGGTGCTTTTTTATGCACTTTTTCATGCGAAAATAGCCCCCGGAATGTAATCGGGCTGCTTTTACAGTGTAATTAGGCCTCATTTACCTCGTAATATGTACCCGATTACAGTGTAATTTGGGCACTTTTACAGGGTAATCAGGCCTCTTTTACTGGATGAGAAAATCGCCCTAAAAATTAAGATGTTAATTATCAGTGGTTTGCGGAAATTGCTATTTTCGGCTGTACGAAAATAGTTGGAGAGAAAAAATCTACAGCGCAAGGAAATCGAGGTTGGAAAAATCAAAGTGTAAGGAAAAGAAGGGGAAAAGTGAAGAATTGAAAAATTGAAGGATTGAAGGGTTGAAGGATTGAAGGGGTGAAGAATTGAAGGATTGAAGGATTGAAGAATTGGAGTTTTACATGCGGATGCATTTTTTTATCGTTAATGTCGTTAATATAGACCATTAATGTCATTAATAACCATATGGTGAAGTATTAATGGTATTAACGAATGAAATTGACGGTATTAACGTATAAAAAGACCACTGTATCTTACAGAGGACAAATGTTATTAATATGATTTCATCGAACTGACGTTAGTTTAATTCGTGAATGGAATTAAGGATAATTAGGATAATTCGTTTCCAAAATATGATTTGCAGAATAATTTGGCTGTTTTAGAAAAATTGTGTAACTTTGCAGATGAATAATATAAATAGTGAAATTCGCCCCATACAATGAAAACATTACATTTTAAGTCATACCGTGGCATGGCAGCAGTATGCGCCATGCTCACACTTGCCTCATGCGGCAACGACATCGAACTGGCTGGTGATGCGCCAGCCAAGAACCCATATAAGATAACCCTTACAGCCAGTCAGGAGGGCAGTGCCACGCGCACAGCACTCGACGGCATCGACGTGGTGTGGCAGACGGGCGATGCCATCACCGTGTTTGACGGCGGCGGCAACAACTGCACGTTTGAACTCAGCAAGGGTGCTGGGGAAACGACAGGCGAATTCGAGGGTACCATCAACGCCCTTGAACCGAAGAGCTACTGTGCCGTATATCCCGCTGTGGAAAATGCGACAATCAATGCAGACCACGGCATCAGCGGACTGTCGCTGCCAGTGGAGCAGAAGGCAACGCCAGACGGCTTTGACCCGCAGGCTGCCATCATGACCGCACGCAATGATAATGCGGACAAGATAACAAGCACGGCAGGAGACCTCACCCTTGGCGAGTTCAAGCACGTATGCGCCTTTGTCAAGGTGACCACCACGGAACCATACGACAAGATAACCTTCACCACCAACGGCGGCGAAGGCATCGCCGGAAGTTTCAGCGTGACCCTTGACGAGAACGGCATATCCACAGTTGCACCTGCCGCTGACGCATCAACCACCGTCAGCCTTGTTCCTGCCTATGGCGAGACGGAGATAGCTGCCGGCACATACCTTATTGCAGTCCTGCCCGGCGCTCTTACGGAGGGCTTCACCATGAGCTGCAGCAAGGATGATGTGACGAACAGCCAGATAATAATCATGACACGCTCATACGGCAATGCCGTTGGCGAGACTGTTTTTGCACGCCACAACATTGTGAACATGGGGACGGTGGAGGAAACCTTGGCGACTGTCACATGGGAGCGCAGTGCACACGACTACGTTGACCTCGGCCTGGGCGTAAAATGGGCTACGCACAACGTAGGCGCAGACACACCATACGGAAGCGGCGACTACTTTGCATGGGGCGAGACAGAGCCGAAAGATGACTATAGTTGGGAAACATACAAATGGAGCAAGGACAGTTATGGCACATTAACCAAGTACGTTTCATTCTCTTGGCTTGACGATGTTGACAATAAGGAAGTCTTAGAGGCAGAAGACGATGCTGCCACGGCCAATTGGCACGGTACGTGGCGCACACCAACCATTAATGAGATTATAGACCTCCGCAACAAATGTTACTGGGAGTGGACCGAAAACTACAACAACAGCGGTGTAAACGGATATGTGGTTTACAGGGTGTATGAAGCAAACAGCAGCGACAGGGGTAAGATAAAGAATGCAAAAGTTGATTTCACCCCGTCCGGCACATATACACCCACGGGAAGTATCCATATCTTCCTGCCGGCAAACGGCTGGCGCACTGGTACGACGCTTGTATGGGCAGGTGCGAGAGGCTATTTCTGGTCGGCCAGCGCGAACACGACTTATAATGGGGCATTTTGTCCGCTCATATACTCGGATGATGTTGAACACGTATGCTGCGATGAGCGTTTCTTGGGTTTGAATGTCCGCCCTGTCTGCCCGTAGTTCCCCTGTGGGAAGTGAATAGTTGAAGGATTGAATAGTTGAAGAATTGAAAAATTGAAGTTTTCCATGCGGACAGAACTAAAAAATAGCTTTTAAGGTAAAAACAACACAATAACGTAATGAAAACAGAAAACAAACTAATCAAGACATTTTGCCTCATCATCACATTTATGATGGCGGGGACTGCAGCTAATGCAGCAGGGGGCATACTGGGCGACGTGAACCACGACGGCACAATCACGATGTCGGATGCCAACGTGGTGGTGAACTATTATCTTGCTATCGCCAAACGGAATGATTTTGACAAGAAGGCTGGCGACGTGAACAACGACGGTGACATAACGATGTCGGATGCTAACCAGATAGTAAACATGTTTCTTAGTGGAGCAGAACCGCAGTTGCTGCCCGATGCCAACGGCCATGACTACGTTGACCTCGGCCTGTCAGTGAAGTGGGCCACCTGCAACATTGGTGCAAATAGACCAACGGAACGCGGTGACCATTTCGCATGGGGGGAGACGGAGCCGAAGAATGATTATACCTGGGCAACCTACAAATGGTGTAACGGCTCTAGTTCTACTCTGACCAAATACAACACATCGAGCCGTTACGGCACAGTTGACAACAAGACAACCCTTGATCCAGACGATGACATTGCTGTTGCCTATTGGGGCGGCTCATGGCGCATGCCGACCAATGCTGAGCTGAAAGCACTCAAAGACAGTTGCTATTGGGAGTGGACAAAGAGCTACGGCAGCGCTTCAGGGTATGGTTACATAGTTTATAAAGCCAAATCGAAAGACGATATAGGCTTAAAGAAAACTAGCACTAATAGTGCAGAGCCAAAAGCTATTTATTCACTCAGTGATCCTCACATTTTCCTTCCCATGACAGGTTTCTACAAGGGGGCGGATCTTGTGAAATATGACCTCTTCGGCTACGGCCAATACTGGTCGTCTACACTCGGCGACCACTTCCCGTCCTATGCGTATCGCTTGACTTTCTCGCAGACTAGCGTCTACAGAACAGACGACGAACGCAAATATGGTTACTGTGTTCGTGCGGTTCTTCCGTAAGGCAATCCCCTGTGGGAAGTGAAAAGTGAAGATTATTCCGACCACGGATTGCACGGATTACACGGATAAGGCTGGTGCATGTGTTATAATCATCACTTTGTGTCCTTCAATCTTTCAATTATTCTTTGTTTTTTTAGAAAAATTGTGTAACTTTGCATCTAAATAACGTCAACTCGATGAATTTAGACAAACATAAAATTTTATGATAATTCGTGGTTAATTCATGATCATTCGTGTTTTCTATTCAACATGAATGTCCATAAATGTCCATGAATTTTCCATGAATTATTTTTGTCGAACTCACGTTAAATACACAGATGCTGATGACACTAACAGAACGCTTTATACGATATACACAGTTTGATACACAGTCTGATGAGAACTCTCAGACAACGCCAAGCACACCAAAGCAACTTGTCTTCGCACAGTTCCTGCGCGACGAGATGATTGCCGAGGGAATGGCAGACGTGGTGCTTGACGACATGGGCTACCTATACGGCACCCTGCCGGCAAGCGATGCAGAGTGCGAGGCATTGCCCACGATTGGCTTCATTAGTCACTATGATACATCGCCCGACTGCAGCGGCAATGGCGTAAAGGCACGCATAATAGAGCAGTATGACGGCGAGAACATAGTGCTCAGCGAAGGCGTGGTCAGCAGCGTAGAGAAATTCCCCGAACTGCTCCAGCACAAAGGTGAGGACATCATAGTAACCGACGGCCATACGCTGCTCGGTGCAGACGACAAGGCCGGCATAGCAGAGATAATGCAGGCCATGTGTTGGTTGAGAGACCATCAGGAGGTGAGGCACGGCAAAGTGCGCATAGCCTTCAATCCAGATGAGGAGATAGGCATGGGGGCGCATCATTTCGACGTGGAGCGCTTCGGCTGTGACTGGGCATATACCGTTGACGGCGGCGAACTCGGCGAACTGGAGTATGAGAACTTCAATGCGGCTTCGGCGCGCGTGACGGTAAGCGGTGTCAGTGTGCATCCCGGTTATGCCAAGGGCAAGATGCTCAATGCTGCAAGGATAGCAACGGAGTTTGCTGCCCTGCTGCCGGCATATGAAACGCCAGAGAGGACAGAGGGCTATGAAGGGTTCTATCACCTGACGGGAATGGAAGGCACCTGTGAGAAGGCGCACTTGAACTATATCATACGCGACCATGACCGCAAGAAATTCGAGCAACGCAAGGCAGTAGTCATTGCCGCGGCGAAGGAGATAAACGTAAGGTATGGCTCGGAGGTGTGCACCGTAGAGGTGAGAGACCAATACTATAACATGCTTGAAGAGATAAGTCCAAGACCCCATATCATAGAGCGAGCCAAGCGAGCCATGCAGGAAGCAGGCGTAGAGCCGAAGGTGCAGCCAATACGCGGAGGCACGGACGGGGCGCAGCTGTCATTCAAGGGACTGCCATGCCCGAACCTGTTCACCGGTGCGGTAAACTTTCACGGACCGCATGAATTCGTCTCCATACAGGTGATGCAGAAAGCCGTGGAGACGATAGTAAACATTGCTAAAGTATAAAGAAATGCACGACATACCATCACTCATACAAGACCTTGCCCTGATACTGGTCACCGCGGCCATCGTGACGCTGGTGTTCAAGAAACTGAAACAGCCCCTGGTGCTGGGATATATAATGGCGGGAGTGATAATATCGCCAAACCTGCCGCTGACGATGACGGTAGTGGACAGCGAGGACATAAAGACATGGTCGGACATAGGCGTGATGTTCCTCTTGTTTGCACTCGGACTGGATTTCTCGTTCAAGAAAATACTGAAGATGGGTATGGCGCCGGTAATCGCTGCCATCACCATAATCTTCTCAATGATGAGCATAGGCATACTGGTGGCACGCGCTTTCGGATGGTCGGAGATGAACGGACTGTTCCTTGCGGGTATGCTCGCCATGTCTTCAACCACGATTATATACAAGGCCTTTGACGACCTCGGATTGCGCCAGCAGCAGTTCTCATCGCTTGTGATGAGCGTGCTGATACTTGAAGATATACTTGCTATCGTACTCATGGTGGTGCTCACGACGATAGCAAAGGGAGACGGCAGTGAAGACGGCGGACACATGTTCGGCAGTTTGCTGAACATTGTCTATTTCCTTGTACTGTGGTTTGTTGCCGGACTTTTCTTCATTCCTACGATATTGCGCAGGACAAAGAAACTCATCAATGACGAGGTGCTGCTCATCGTTGCCCTTGCCCTATGCTGCGCCATGGCAGTGTTTGCCTCAATGGTAGGTTTCAGTTCAGCTTTCGGTTCATTCGTGATGGGCAGCATCCTGGCGGAGACGGTAGAGGCAAAGAAGATAGAGAAACTGGTCACCCCGGTAAAGAATTTCTTCGGAGCGATATTCTTTGTCGGTGTGGGTATGCTCGTTGACATCCAGGTAGTGGTAGAACAATGGTTGCCGATAGTGGTCATCACGCTGGCAATCATAATAGGCCAGAGTGTATTGGGAACGCTTGGCTTCATGCTCTCAGGACAGCCGCTGAAGACAGCCATGCGCTGCGGATTCTCGATGGCGCAGATAGGTGAGTTCTCATTCATCATAGCCTCGCTGGGACTGGCGCTCGGTGTGGTAAGCACCTTCATCTATCCGGTTGTTGTCACGGTGTCGGTGATAACAACATTCCTGACGCCATATATGATAAGGGGTTCGGTGACGGTGTATGGCATGATAGAGAAAAGACTGCCGAGGGTATGGATAAGCCGCATAAACAAGATATCAGACATAGCGCCGTCAAACGGCAGCCGTTCAGACAATGACTGGAAGATATTCCTGCGTGACATAGCTGTAAACACACTGATATACGCCGTATTGTCAACGACCGTCACGCTTATCATGCTGACATTCGTCGATGAGTTTGTGGCAGGACTGGTGCCGCAGCCGTGGGCGAACATCATCTGCGGCATTGTTGCCATACTGTGCATAGCCCCGTTCCTCAGAGCTATGGTGATGAAGAAAAACCGCAGTGACGAGTTCAAGTCATTGTGGATAAGCAGTCGTCACAACCGCGCCCCACTGATATTCACGATATTGGTGCGTGCGGTGCTTGCATTGTTCTATATCTTCACGATATGCAACCACCTCTTCAATTTCTCCAACGCACTGATGATAGTCATTGCCATAACAGTGCTCGTCAGTATAATATATTCGCGAAGGATGAAACTGAGCAGCATCAGACTGGAACGACTGTTCATACAGAATCTGCGCTCAAAGGAGTTTGCATCGCGGGCATCGGGAAAGAAACGTCCGCTGTTTGAGGGGCACTTGCTTGACCGTGACATACATATATCGGAATTGGAACTGCCTCAAGATTCATTGTGGTGTGGCCAGACGCTGCGGCAGCTTAACCTTGGACACCGCTTCGGCGTGCATGTAAGCAGCATACAGCGTGGCAGGCTGCACATTAATATTCCTACGGCAAACGATATGCTTCTGCCAGGAGACATTTTTCGCGTGATAGGTAATGACGACCAACTCACGAAACTGAATAATGCTATGCAGGCTGAGATGCAGCCGGAGGAAGATGAAAGCGCAGATCACGAGATGCAGTTGCGCAGGCTTGCCATTCGAGGTAGCAGCATATTCCTTGGCAAGTCGCTAATGGAGTGTGGACTGAAAGACCATTACAACTGTATGCTTGTAGGAATAGAGGAAGACGAAGAAACACTGACACAGATACCGCCGACATACGTGTTCGACAAAGGCGACATACTGTGGATAGTGGGTGAGAAAGCCGATGTGCGGAAACTTGCAGATGAGATTTAACACAATTTATTTTGTAGAATAAAATAGTTTTCGTACATTTGCAACTGCAATTGAAATGAAAACTTAACTCTTAATCCAAAACTCATAATTATCTTTCTTATGGCACTTAACCTGAATAAAGACCTCAAGGCATATTACTCCATAAAGGAAGTGGCGGATATGTTCGGGCTGACACCTTCGACACTTCGCTATTGGGAAAGGGAGTTTCCGCATCTTAAACCGCATGTGGGTAACGGACAGGTAAGGCAGTATACCAAAGATGACATAGAATCATTAAGGGTGATACATAATCTTGTAAAAGTGCGTGGATTCAAACTGTCTGCCGCACGAAAAATGATGCATGCAAACAGAAAGGGTGTGGATAAGAGCGTAACGATAATAGAAAAACTTACTGAGGTGCGTGACCATCTCACAGAACTGAAAAATGCACTTGCGGAAATCAGGTAATGCATAATGCACAATGCATAATGCATAATTCATAATTTGCAATGCATAATGCACAATCTTAATTCTTAACTCTTAATTCTTAATTTTATTTATATAACTTATTTAATACTATGTATAGCGATCCAAAAGACTGTCTGTATTGCACAAACAATCAGACTCAGAAAGATTTGATGATTGAAATCTGTCATTTGCGTGTGTCACGTCTCTTCCTCTTCAAGGAGCAGACATATCACGGACGTTGCCTTGTGGCATACGACGGACACGTTAATGACCTCAACGAACTCAATGACCAGCAGCGCAACGACTTCATGGCGGATGTGGCACAGGCTACGCGTGCCATGCAGCGTGCTTTCAACCCGGAGAAGATAAACTACGGTGCATACAGCGACACACTGTCGCACCTGCATTTCCATCTCGCTCCAAAATACGTGGGAGGTCCTGACTATCCAGGCGTGTTCCGCATGAACCCCGGCGAGGTGTATCTCTCAGATGAGGAATACAAGGAAATGATAGAAAAGATAAAGGCTAATCTCTAAAAAAACATACAGATTATAGCTCGTGGCATTATGAGCAGCAGACCATATCCATTGCTTTTCAATCCCAACCTTCACACCATAGTGTGGGGCGGTCATAGGTTGCAGGCCTATAAGGGTCTGCCGCCGACAGACTCTCCCATAGGCGAGAGTTGGGAAGTATCGGCGGTTGAGTCAAGTCCGTGCATAGTGGCTAACGGTTCGATGGCAGGGCGTGACCTTATCAGCGTAGTGGAAGAGTGGGGGAGTGAACTGCTGGGCGATGCCGTGTATAAGCAGTATGGAGGAAAACTGCCATTGTTGGTTAAATTCATTGATGCGCAGAAAGACCTCAGTATACAGGTGCATCCCAATGATGAACTGGCAGGGCGAAGGCATGGTAAGTTCGGCAAGACCGAGATGTGGTATATCATCGATGCAGAACCAGGTGCTGCCCTATATGCGGGCTTTCGTAGCAAGATATCACAAGAAGAGTACCGTCGGCGGGTTGCCGACGGTACTATCTGCGAAGTTCTTGCAAAACACGAGGTGCGCAAGGGAGATGTGTTCTACATACCAGCCGGGCGTGTTCATGCCATCTGCGGTGGCATAATGCTGGCAGAGGTACAGCAGTCAAGCGACGTTACTTACCGAATATTTGACTATAACCGCCCAGGACTTGACGGTCGTCCGAGGGAGTTGCATACCGATTTGGCACTGGAAGCCATTGACTTCAGCGTGTCGGAAGACTATCGCACGCACTACGGCAATACCCTGGAAACGGCTGCACAGGTGATAGACACCCCTTATTTCGATGTAAGGGTGATGGATATAACAGAACCGTTCCATCGTAATTTGGTCAAATACGATTCATTCATCATTTCCATGTGCATAAGTGGCGGATGTAAGCTGGTGATGAATAATTATAATGGTGAGGAGAAGGAGATAGAGTTGAGTGCGGGGCATTCGTGCCTGATACCTGCATCAATGGCAGATTATAACATTGTGCCGACAAGCAAGGGCACACGTGTTCTTGAGACACACATCGACCGCAAAGACCGTTCGTTTATAAGAAAGGTGTTGCGTTTTCTGAAACTAAGTAAAAAATAAATTATTATGAAGAAACTGATTATTCTTGCAGCAGGTGTGTTAGTGTTTTCTTCATGTGGCACGACTGGTAGCGGTGCTTTCGCCGGAGCGTCTTTTGGAGGAATGATAGGTTCTGCCATTGGCGGTATCATAGGCGGTCCGCGCGGCAGTGATGTGGGCACGCTGATAGGCATGGGCACTGGTGCTGCGGCAGGTGCTGCAATAGGTTCGGCTGCCGAAAAGCAAACCGAGGACAACAGAAGTGCACGCAGTGAAGTAGTCTATCAAGATCCGGCAGACAACTATGCAAATGTTGTGACTATCAGCAATGCACGTTTCGTCAACAATTCAGGCAGTGTGCACATTGCTAAGGGCGAAACGGCAAAGATATCATTTGAGATACACAACTCCACCAGTGAAGTGCTTTACAACCTTGTGCCTATGGTGCGTGAGACCACTGGCAACAGGCGTTTGTCAGTATCTCCCGCTATATTGCTTGAGACGCTTGGAGCAGGCAGAGCCGTCAGGTACACTGCATTCATTACTGCCGAGGACAACCTAAAGAAAGGTACTGCACACTTTAATATATGTGTAGAGACCGATGGCAGGCCTGTCAGCAATACAGTGGAACTTGACGTTCCGCTTAATTGAAACAGAGGACTGTAATCTGACAAGACCTAAGAGATTTCAAGTTGCAGTGCTTCCCTGAATGTGTTGAAGTCTTGATATTCGGAAGACAATTGTTTCAGGAACTGGTGCGGAGTCAGACTTTGCACCCTTTCTTCTTGTTCTGCCACGCGCAGGCTGACGGTAATATCACCGTTGCCAAGGTCTTTGGCCATAGTAACCCGTATGCGCTGCAGTATTTGATTGATATCGTTCAGCAGTGCCGTACTGTCCACGATTCCTTCTATGTGAGGATAATCTGTTATCGAGAGCCTCACATTCATCATTCTTGTGGCCAGTGCCTTGTATTCCTTGTTCAGTTTTATGCGGTTGCACATTGCCAGCCATGCGCGTCTGGCATCATCAGCATTGAATGCCTTGTGCATGTTCTCAGTCTCGCCCAGGCTCAGGTTCTCTTCCAACTCATTCTTTTCCTTTTTCTCCGGTCCGCTCATTATTTTAGAGAACGACATTCCTATATTGTTAAGTTTCAGGCGTGGCGTAACGCTGTCGCTTGCCTGTACTTTGGGCTGTGTCTCTCTTGCAGACTCGTTTGTCTTGGCAGCATTCTGCTGTATGCTCCCACCATCATTATTGCCCATAGGGGCTTCTGAAGGAGTTGTTGCAGTCTGGGCCACCTGTGCTGCCACCGATGACTGCACCTCCTTCAGTGCTTTCTTAAACAGGGTTTTTAGTCTTTCGCAGGGGCGACGCCCCGCGCCGATGCTGTCATCCTCTTGTGTTATCTGTGCCACCTGAATAAGAGTCAGTTCACAGAGCAGACGCTTGTTGCTCGACTGCCTGTAGTTTACGTCGCACTGGTTCAATATCTTTAGCGAACTATACAAGAACTTCACAGGACATTTTTTAGCCTGGTCTGCATACTTCTGCCTTTGCGCCTCGCTGCTTTCTATAAGCTGCACGGTCTGCTGGTCAGCAGCCATGAGCAGGTTTCTTATGTGCGAGGCAAGTCCGTTGACAAACATGCCTGCGTCAAAGCCGCGTGACAGCACGCTGTTTAGAACGAGCATCACGTCGCTTACCTTGTTTTCAAGCGCAAGGTCTACAACATTAAAGTAGTTGTCGGCATCCAGCACGTTGAGGTCTTCCAGTACCTTCTGGTACGTGATATTGCCCTGACAGAACGATGCAGCCTGGTCAAATATTGACAAGGCATCGCGCATTCCGCCATCGGCTTTCTCTGCTATTACGTTAAGGGCTTCGTCCTCATAGGTTATGCCTTCTTTCTCTGCCACGTTCTTCAAGTGCCCGATGATTCCCTGCACTGTCATCCGCTCAAAATCATATATCTGGCAACGTGATATGATAGTAGGTAGAATCTTGTGCTTCTCCGTAGTGGCAAGAATGAATATCACATGTGCCGGCGGTTCCTCAAGGGTTTTCAGGAAAGCATTGAAGGCTGCAGTCGAGAGCATGTGCACCTCGTCAATAATAAAGACCTTGTATTTTCCAGTCTGTGGCGGTATGCGCGTCTGCTCCATCAGTGTCTTGATGTGCTCCACGCCGTTGTTAGAAGCAGCGTCAAGTTCAAAGATGTTTAGCGAACGCCCCTCGTCAAATGCCTTGCAACTCTCACATTCGCCACAGGCGTCGCCCGTCGGGGTAGGTGAAAGACAGTTTATTACCTTTGCAAATATTCTGGCACATGTGGTTTTGCCTACTCCGCGCGGACCGCAGAACAAGTAAGCATGAGCCAGTTTGCCGCTCGATACGGCATTCTTCAGCGTGGTGGTGAGCGAAGACTGCCCAACTACGCTGTCGAATGTCATCGGTCTGTATTTACGTGCAGAAACGATATAGTCCATAGCCTATTCAGTGGTTGTTAATTTCATTAGTGGGTTCTAATAATTTCCACCTTTATTTATGTATAGTAGTTGTTCCGCCTGGCCTCAGCTTTATTTCTGTTGCCTTGCCGTTGTATTTGATTGTTGCGGAACGTCCGTTGTCGGTGCTGCGGTTGTGAATTGTGGCAGAGTATAGTTTGCCGTCTTTCCATTCTATGTCTACAGTCATGCCACCGCGTGCGCACAGTCCTTTCACCTCGCCGTCTTTCCATTCCGACGGCAGTGCCGGCAGCAGTTTCACCACCGACTTGCCTCCTGTGTATTCTGACTGCAACAGCATTTCCGCCACACCAGCACATCCGCCGAAGTTACCGTCAATCTGAAATGGCGGGTGTGCATCAAGCAGATTGGGGAAAGTACCCCCGCTGTGTCGTGCGTCCTTGCCATTATATCCCATTGGCGATACATAGTCAAGGAGTTTCCTGTAGATATGGTAAGCCCCTTCTGAATCTCCGAGGCGTGCATTTAGGCATACTCTCCATCCTGTGCTCCATCCTGTTGTCTTGTCACCTTTAATTTCCAGAGTCTTCATTGCCATGTCTTCCGTACCCATTGCGTTATGTCCGGGGAATATGTGGAACAGATGGCTCTGGTGGCGGTGATGCGGGTCTTTGTCGTCCCAATCGTGATACCATTCAAGCAGACCGCCGTTTTTGTTCTTTTTATATGGGCGCAGTTTCGCAAGCGCATTCTCTGCCTCTGCCTTGAAGTTTTTTTGACCGCCAAGTATTTCGGCAGCCTGTATGGCATTGGTAAGACATTCGCGAATGAAAGCCATATCGGCGGCACCGCCATAGAATGTGGAGCCGATGAAACCGTCACTGCTTACATACTGGTTTTCAGGCGATGTACACGGCATTGTTATTAGTTCTCCGTTTTTCTCCGTCATCCATCCAAGACAGAACTCTGCCGCCCCTTTGAGTACGGGGAAGTATTCACGCAGGAAATCCTTGTCGAGCGTAAACATGTAATGCTCCCACAGGTGAGTGGACAGCCATGCACCGCCCATGTTCCAAGTTGCCCATGATGTGTCGCCAACACCTCGGCCAACAGGATTGGTCATAGCCCAGATATCGGTGTTATGACCAGCACACCACCCACGGTTTACACCATAGTATTGCTTTGCGGTCTTTTCGCCTGTCACAGCCATACGCTTGATGAAACCGAGAAGCGGACGGTGCATCTCCGTCAGGTTTGTAACCTCAGCCGGCCAGTAGTTCTCCTCCAAATTTATGTTTGTGGTATAGTTGCAACTCCAAGGTGGAGTCACAGACTCATTCCACAAACCCTGTAGGTTAGCCGGTACACCGTCAGTGCGCGAGCACGATATGAGCAGATACCTGCCATACTGGAAATAAAGAGCCTCCAGTTCTGGGTTCCGTTCGTTGTTATCACAGTATCTCAGCAGTTGCTTGTCCGTAGGCAGGCATTTTATGCTGTCGGCTGTGGAACCAAGATTCAGGCTAACACGTCCAAACAGACGTTTGTAGTCCTTGCTCTGCTTGTTGCGTATGTCATCGAACGACAGTCTGCTTGCGCTGACATTCCTGTCATGTGATATTGCTTCGTAGTCAACGCCCGCCTTGGCAGGATTAGCCATATTGCCGTTAAAACTTGTGGCATTAGTCAGGTAAACCGTTATCTCCCTGCATCCTTCAGCCTTTATCTCGCCTGTGTCGGTTGTCTTCACGGTGCCGCCGGTGTTTCTTACTGTCAGCGTTGTCATGAAGCGTGTGCCGCGCTCTGGGTCATATAGTGTATGCACGTCTACCAGCTTGTAGTAGTCTGGCTCGTCGTGGTATGCAGCATAGCCTTGCGATGCCACGGTAACAAGACCGTCGGCAGACACCATGTTGTGTATCTTATGTGGCAATTTAGATGTCAGGCCAAACAATGCCGTAATGCCTTGAGGAGCATCCGTGCTTATGTGGATGGCAATCACACTGTCTGGTGCCGAGGCTATGTATTCTGTTTTCCTCAAACAACCGTTAACCTTGTATGACGTTGTACACAGAGCCTCGCTGATGTCAAGACTGCGGTTATAGTCTGTATACCTTGAGTTTACTTTGTCAAGGTATGTTATAGTTAGTGTGCCAAGAGGCATGTATGTCTCGCTATGAGGCCCCTCCACAGCTTTATATGTGCGTTCTGCACCCTCGTAATCCTCCTTGCCGAGCAAGTCGCGTGTCTTCTTCAGTGCCTCGGCGCATTCCGCAGCCGTAGGATGCGTGTCTGCCGGTGAGTCAGCTCCCTCGCCAGTCCACAGCGTTATGTCGTTGAGTGAGAGCTTGTCCTGCCTCATTCCCCCATAGACAGCCGCCCCTATTGTGCCGTTGCCGATAACAAGCGATTCCTCGAAGTATTCTGCCGGGCGGTCATAGTGAAGCGTCAGTGCATTCTGTGCGTCGGCTGCTGTAACTAGCAGGCAAAGCGACAGCAACGCTCCTTTGATTACGTTGTAGCTCTCGTTCATCATGCGCTGTATGTTTTCCTCGCCTTTCGACTGCGGATAAATAGGCTTGTGGATGGTAAGGCTTAGTGGATGCCTGCGTATGAACTTGCCGTCGCGCCAAGGTGGAAGTATATCGTATGAACCGTTGATTGTCATTGGCACGACTGGCAGCTGCAGCTCATCAGCCAGTGCGAAAGCACCTTTCTTGAAATGATTCATCTGTCCGGTCTTGGTTCGCGAGCCTTCAGGAAATACCATCAGCGACGCTCCTCCCTCAAGTGCTTTTTCAGCCCTGCGGTATGTGGAGCGCACCGCTCCGGGATTGCCGTTGTCCACATATATATATCCGGCTTTCTTGCATCCGATTCCGAGAAAGGGAATTTTCTCAAGTGAGCGTTTCAGCATCCATCGTATCTCTGCACCGAGATAACCGCAAACTAGGAATATGTCGTAAGCCCCCTGATGGTTTGCCACAAAGACGTATGATGTGTCCTTACTGATATTCTCGCGTCCCGCTACCTTCACTGGTATCAGCGATGCGGTCATTATGATTCGTGCCCACCAGCGTGAAGCAAACGACCCCCACCAGTCGCCGTATTTGCCCGTAAGCGGACACATCACTGCCATTGTTGTGCCTGCCCATGCAGAAGCGAGGAATATGACAGGGCACAGCACAAGTATCTGGTATATGTTGTATAGAAATGTCTTCATCTGAAAGTAACGTGTTCGCCGTTTGTACGGTCGTTGAATGTTCCGTCAGAATATACCAGTTGTCCGTTGACCAGCGTCTGGCATACGCTCCAGTGGAACTCGCGGCCTTCGAGCGGACTCCAACCGCATTTGCTTTGTATCATGTCGGCCGTCAGTTTGTATGGTTTGTCATTGCGTTTGACGACAGCAATGTCGGCCTTATATCCCTTCTTTAAGAAACCACGCTCGTTGACAGAGAATAGTCTTGCCTGATTATGGCACATCAGTTCCACCAGCCTCTCCATGGTCAGCACGCCCTCGTCGGTCATTTCCAGCATGCTGATGAGCGAGAACTGCACCATCGGCATGCCCGACATGGCGCGTGCCGCTCCACCTTGTTTCTCTTCAAGCGTGTGGGGTGCGTGGTCGGTGGATACAGTGGCGAGTTTCGTAGACAGCGCAGTGCGCAGTGCGTTGCGGTCGCGCGTCATTTTCACTGCGGGGTTACATTTTATTCTTGTGCCGAGCGTGTCATAGTCAGGCACGGAGAACAGCAGGTGTGCCACAGTTGCCTCGCCCGTCACGTTGCCGCCCAGCAAGGCCAGTTCTGCTTCGGTGCTGATGTGTGCTATATGCAGACGGGTGTCATGTCGGCGTGCCATGCGTGCTGCAAGTTCAGATGATTTCATGCAGGCCTCTTCGCTGCGTATGAGCGGATGCAGCCTGACATCGGGATCATCGGTGTTCTGCAGATGCTTGTAATATGCCATGTTTGCATTGATTGTCTCGGTGTCTTCACAATGCGCCATCAGCGGCAGGTTCATTTTTCGTGCAAGGCTGAACACACCGTTGAGTGCTTCTTCCCTGTCGACGAGCATGTTGCCTGTTGAGGAACCCATAAAGAGTTTTATGCCCGGTATGGTGGTGACGTCAAGACTGCGCAGTTCGTCAATGTTGTCGTTTGTGGCACCGGGGAAAAAGGCATAGTTCACGTGCATCCGTCCTTCTGCCAACTTCCGCTTTGCCTCCAGAGCCTCGAGCGTGGTTGTCTGTGGCTTGGTGTTCGGCATGTCAAACACGGTGGTGACACCGCCGTATGCCGCAGCGCGGCTTTCGGTCTGCATGTCTGCCTTATGTGTCATTCCCGGCTCGCGGAAGTGCACGTGAGAGTCGATTATGCCCGGCAATACGTAGGCGTCGGCGGCATCAATAATAACGTCAAAGGAACTGGCACCCATGGTGTCAATTCCTCCGTATACTATATCTTTTATGCGATCATCCTCGACGATGATATCAGCTTTCTCGCGATGTCCGTCGTTGATTATCGTTCCGCTTTTAATCAGAGTTTGCATTATTCTTGTGGTTTGGCCATTTCGTTAGGAGTAGGTGGTGCTGACATTTGGTTTGGCGGCAGTGTTGGCGTTGGTTGCGGAGCCTCTGCCATGCCAGTCATGATGTCTTGGTTCTGCTTTGCCATCTGCATATACTCCTTTACGTATGGCGAGTTCTTGAATGTATCGGTTGCCTTCGTCATCAGTGCTTCAATCCAAGGAGTCAGTATTGGGTATTTGTAGGCACTTGTCGCCATCTGGAACACGTATGCACCAAGGCAGTTGTCGAAGTTGTCGGATATGAAGGCAGAGACCATCTTGTCTTCCTGCATTATCAGTTCGCCGTGCTGCATTTCTATCTGCTGATTGACGGCTTCAATGTCTTCTCCGTTCATTATGGCCTGACTCTGGCGGTGCTCCAGTTCGTCAAACTTGGTCATGAGTGTCTCATATCGCAGGTTGAAGGCTGTCAGCGTATCGTTGAGCGGTGTGCCTTTGCACGTCTGCCGTCCGTCGTTCAACTCAATAATTACTTCGCCGTCTTCAAGCACGACGGGAATCATCGGATAGTCGTCGATGCAAAGCGTCACAACCTGTACAGAGTCGAGCGAACCTGAGAACTTGAACTTGCCGTGCACCATCTCGCATGAGTCGATGTCGACAATCTTGTCGCCCACGAGACCGCGCAGGTAAATCATTCTGCCGTCAACGTTCTGCAGGGTTGATGTTCCGCTGATATTGTATTTTGTGCATGACACTGAGACTATCAGTGCCATAATCATCAATAAGCTATTCTGTAGGGTGTAGTATTTTTTCATAATATTGTTTTTGCACGCCTGGGGTGGCGTTTTGTGCGTGCAAAGTTAAGAAGAAATACCGAACTGCAAAAATTATTTTATGTCTTGTTAAAGAATTAGCTTGTTGATTAAGTTTTTTTTAATATATTAAGCTCCTACGTTATGATTTGTAAACACTATTTCTTTAGCTCAGAGCTTATGCGGTGGGTCGTATACATCTCAAGGATTGCTGCCACGAGCAGTGCCACCACCCAGTTGTTATACACATAGTGCACCCATGCGTTATATCCGTCGACCGTCGTGGCTACAAGCGGGAACAGTATTTGCAGGTTGCTTTCCAGCATCAGCAGCGCCGCCAGTATGAAGCACATGTCGCCTATTACCATGATGCGTCGCAGACGTCGTATCACGATGTCTTTGCCGTCGTATGTCTGCATCATCTGCATCGCGGCAAATGCCACCGCTCCTATGGCAAACACCACCGTAGCCACGCGTATGAATGTCAGGCCAAGCGGTGCTCCCAGCACCACGCCGCCTACACCCAGCACCATCATTACCGCACCTGCGGCAAATATCATCTGCTGTGTCTTGTTAAGGGGCTTCAGCCCTTTGCGTTCATTTGTATTCTCCATATCGTTTCATTTTTTCTGTATAGTTCGTTATACATCTGTTTCACTGGTTTGAGCCGATAAACAGCAGCAGCATCGAGAGCAGCACCAGTAGCAGGTCGAAGGCTTTTGCGCGCAGGTTCTTCTCGCGGAATATCATTGCACCGCACAGGAAACTTACAATTACCGAGCCGCGCCTTACCATGCTGACTACGCTTATCATGGCACCGTCAACGCCCAGAGCATAGAAATAGACAAAGTCGGCCATCGACAGGAATATGCTCACCAGCGGTATTGACCAGTGCCAGTGAAACGGCGTTGTCTTCTTTCTTGTAGGCCACCACAGCAGCAGTAGCATGGCCGTCATCATAAACAGCTGGTATATGTTATACCACCCCTGTACGGCCATTTTGTTCAAGCCCACGCCACCATTCTCGGGCGAAGCCATGAGGTATTTGTCATACAGTCCGGAGATGGCTCCCAGTACGTTTGCAAGGAATACGAAATATATCCATTTGTCGTGAAACCAGTTTATGCCTTCTTTCTTACTCGTGTGCTTCAGCAGTTCAATGCCTATGAGTGCCACCAGCACGCCAAGCCACTGCCACAGGTTCAGCCGCTCGGCAAATATAATCATCGCTCCCACCAGCACCATCACTGGTCGTGTGGCATTTATCGGTCCCACGATTGTAAGCGGCAGGTGCTTTAATCCGAAGTAGGCGAGCAACCATGAGGAAAGCACTATGCACGACTTGATGATGATATATTTGTGTCCCTCCCAGCCATATTCCTCACAGAAGAATATCGAATTGCCATCAATAACGCCGAAGTGAGACAGGCAGATGAACGGCAGGAATATCAGACTCGAGAACAGGGTGTTGAACAGCAGTACTGGGATGACGGCGTTTTCTTTCAGTGCGCGTTTCTTGAATACGTCATAGAACCCCAACAGCGAAGCCGACATGAATGCGAGCAGTATCCAAATCATTTTTTCTTTCCTTTAACCTTATTTATTTATGTGTTATCCTTTATCCAACGTGTTCTCTTTCTCTTTTGAGGCACAAAGTTACAAATAATTTTTGACATTCGTGCGTTTTATTTCATAAATGTCTTGATTTTTTTAAGATGAACGTGGCAACATAACAGTTCTTGTTTTGTGTGAGAGTGTGTTTCTGCATCGTTTTGACATTTTGTAAACCAAATCATGTTTATTCATTGCAAGATGTCATTTTAAAAATATTCAGTTTTAGAAGTAAAATAGAATCAGACACCGTCTTTTTCATGTGCATTCATTGCTGTCAGAGTTGTATTTTTCCTTAATTTAGCGAAAAAAATGACGGTTGCAATGTAATCAGGCTGCGATTAGGGTGCAATCAGGTGCCGTTTACAGTGTAATCAGGTTACGATTAGAGCGTAATCAGGCTGCGATTACGTGCCTGATAATGCCTTATTAAATGACGAAATAAGGAAGTTAGTGTGTAAGATGCTGTGTGATAATGTTTTATAAAAACGGTTCATAATTTCGCTGTACGTAATCATTTGGAAAAGATTTTAAAATATCGCAAGCATTCGGGGGTTGCGAAAATCACAATGTCAGAAAAAGGACGAAAAAAAGAGCAGGAAGCATTTGTGCTTCCTGCAGTCTTGCCGTTGGCTGGCGGAAGGTGAGGGATTCAAACCCCCGATACGCGGTAAAGCGTATACCGGATTTCGAGTCCAGCGCATTCGGTCACTCTGCCAACCTTCCTTATTTGGTCTGCAAAGTTACAAAAAAAATGTAATAATGAAAAAAGGAAATAGAAAAAAATAATTAAAGACAACTGACAATTGATAATTGTCAATTGTCGGTTGTCTTTAATTCAATATGCTGAATGAGCGGTGGGTATTATCTTCTTCCCCTGCTGCCCCCTGTCGCTCCTGCTCCGCTGCGTGTAACAGCGCCGCGGCTGTGCATGCTGTTTCCAACGTGGCTGCTTCCAACGTGGCTATTGCCTATGTGGTTGTTTCCAGTGCGTGGTGTACCGATGTGCGACGTGCCTGTTTGTGGAGCACCTACGTTTGACGTGCCTGTGCGTGACGTGCCAACATGAGTGTTGTTATTGTTGCTCCTATTGCCATAGCGACTGTCGTTGTTTCTGTTTTCAAAGCGGTTGTTGTTACCGTAGCGGCTGTTGTTGCCATAGCTTCTGTCGTGGTTGTAGCGGTTGCCGGTCACGGTCTCGCGTGTGCTGCTGCGGTGCTGTTCCACTTTAGGGGTCTGATGGCGCTCGGTGTAGTTTCCGCGCATTCCTACATAGTGCTGACGGTGTACCTCCGGACGGTAGTGGTTGCGCTGGTTCACGTACCATGAACGTCCGCCGTTGTGGCGCCATGAGTGTGCTCCACGATATGCTGCGTAAGCTGCGGGACGGCTGAAATAGAAGTGGTTGCGATGAGGATAGTGCGCATATATGCCGAAATGCCAGTAACCTGCGTTCCAGTAAACGGGACGGAAGAAGTAGGAAGCAGCGCAGTAGGCTGTATACTGCCAGTCGTAGAGTATGTACTGCAAATCCAGGTTACGCTGTCTCCAAGAGGCTGCATACACGTCGCCAACGCTGTTGAGGCTCATCAGGTAGTCGAGGTTGATTTCATAGGCGGCCTCATACTGCTGCGGAGTCAGGTTGAGCTCGTAAGCCATCTTGTCGGTCAGGAAGAGAGCCTGCTCCCTGGCTTGTGTGTATGTCATTGCGCTGATGTTCAGTGTCATCATAACGGCTGCGATGAGTGTAAGTATAATCTTTTTCATAGTGGTGTATGTTTTAATAGTGTGTGACAATAGTGTTCTGTTTTTATTTCTGAGAGCAAAGTTACTCTCTTTTATGGAAACAGAAAAGGGCTTTTCCCTATATCGCATGAGGAAAAACCCTAATATGGTCTGTTATTGTTATGTCTTGTGTCTTGTGTCTTGTCTTACAGTCTCATCGTAACGCTGCTGCCTATCTTGTTGGCTATGGCCTTGCGTATCTCCTGTATGTTGCGTATCTCCTCCATCACCTGTTTGGCGGCTTCAGCATTTCCGGCTGTACTGCGCAGTTTCGCCGTCAGTTCCTTCATCTGTGTGTTGATATACTCGTTGCGGAAGTCGAGCATCAGGTGCAACACCCTTTCGCGCAGTTCGTCGGTGCTTTGCTCGCGCTTCATGCTTTCGGAGACGAGCGGCTCTGACGATGTTATCTGTATCGCCAGCGATGATATCTCATAGTCTGGATGTGTAATGAAATACCGCTCTGCATTGAAGTCGTTGTCGCTTGAGTGCTGTGAAGCCTCTTGCAGCATCTTCTCATATACCGGCAACGATAGGTGCATGTTGTCCTGTTGCAGGTCATAGGCAATATATTGTGCAACGGTGAGCGATACCTTTTTGCCGTCTTCTGTTTCTAAGTCTTTATATATTATCCTTTCGCCGCACTCCAGCAATATCTTTACAATCAGCAGTGAAGTGTCCTCCTTCCGTATGGTCTGGACAGTTGTCTGTTGTTGTTGTGGCGGCGGCACGGCCTGCATGTCGGGTGGAGGCAGTATTTCGTCGGGCGGCATGGTTGGCGGAACACCGTCTTCCGCCTGCATCTGCCGGTCTTGTATGCGCGCTTCGCGCTCCTCAGCCTTGCGTTGCTCGTCGCGGTAGTTGCGTATTTCCTCGTTCAGCTTGGCAGTAAGGGTCTGCTCGGTAAACCCAAGGCGGACAGAGCAGTCCTGTATGTAGGCGGCGCGCACTATCGGGTCACCTATCACGCTGATGCTCTTTATTATCGACGTGATGGCCTCGGCCCTCTTGTGAGGGTCAGTTACGCCGTCGAGCAGCACACGGGTTTTGAAGGCAATGAAGTCTGTTTGGTTCTGTTCTATATACGCGCGGAACTCGTCTGCCGTATGCTTGCGTGCGAATGAGTCTGGGTCGTCGCCGTCTGGCAGCAGCATCACCTTTACGTTCATGCCTTCCTTGAGCAGCATGTCCGTACCTCTGAGGGCGGCCTTTATGCCTGCCGCGTCGCCGTCATACAGCAATACGATGTTTGGAGTGAAGCGGTGCAGCAGGTGAATCTGGTGTTCGGAAAGTGCCGTGCCGGAGTTGGCTACCACGTTCTCTATACCGCATTGGTGCATGGATATGACATCCGTGTAGCCCTCGACCATGTAGACGAGGTTTTCTTTGGCTATGGCCTTCTTTGCCTGGAATATGCCGTAAAGCTCATGGTCTTTGTGATATATTTCGGAGTCGGGCGAGTTTACATACTTCTGCGCTACGCCTTTGGTGCGCGAATCGAGCACTCGTCCGCCGAAGGCCACTACCTTGCCGCTCACGCCTAACCATGGAAACATTACGCGTCCGGCAAAGCGGTCAATCAAATCGCCTGTGTTGTCCTTGCGGTAGCACAGACCCGTCTTTACTAAGTATTCGGCATTGTAGCCTTTTTTTACTGCTTCGCGTGACAGGGCGGTGCGGTCGCTGAGGCAGAAGCCCAGCTTGAATTTCTGTATGATGTCGTCGCGTATGCCGCGCTGCCTGAAGTACTGCATGCCGATGGCACGACCGTCAATGTCATCTTCCAGAATGTGTGAGAAATAGTCGGCTGCCCATTGATTTACGATGAACAGAGCCTCGTGTTCCGACATTTCACGCTTCTTTTCCTCACTCAGTTCCTCCTCTTTTATCTCAATGTTATAGCGTTTGGCCAGCCAGCGCAGGGCGTCGGGGTAGGTCATCTGCTCGTGCTTCATCAGGAAGCCGACGCTGTCGCCACCCTCGCCGCACACGAAGCAGTGGCAGGTGCGACGCGACGGAGAAACATAGAACGACGGAGTGTGGTCGTTGTGAAAAGGGCACAAACCGCGGTAGTTCACGCCCACCTTTTTCAGTGACACGTATTCTGACACCACATCGACAATGTCGGCGGCGTCCTTGATGCGTTCTATGGTATATCTGTCAATCAATTATTGTATAGTGGGAGGAAATGTGTTTAGTCGAAGGTCAAGCGTTGTTTCTGAAGATGCTGAAGTTCACACTGCCGTAGGCACGGTGTTCTCTGAACAATGGGTGGGAAGAAAAATCATGTTGCTTGCCGTGTTCCATTATCATCACTCCTTCTGGCGCAAGCAACGGGAGAGCTTTGTCGGGGACATCTGCCAGCGTAGGCAGAGCGTATGGCGGGTCGGCGAAGATAATGTCAAACTGCCGGCGGCATGACTTGAGATAACGGAACACGTCGCCGCGGATAAGCACGTGGTTCTCGGCAGCCAGTTTTGCAGTGCACTGGCTGATGAAACGAGCATGGTCGCGGTCTAACTCAACGCTGACGACCTCGTTGCATCCGCGCGAGAGCAGTTCAAGTGATATGCTGCCCGTGCCTGCGAAAAGGTCGAGGGCGCTCTTGCCTTCGAAGTCCATGTAGCCCATCATTACGTTGAAGATGTTCTCCTTGGCAAAGTCTGTTGTCGGACGTGCCTTGAATGAACGTGGCACCTCGAAGTGGCGTCCCTTGTATTTTCCTGTTATAATCCGCATAGCATCATATCAAACGGCATGCCTTCAATCTCGGCCAGTGGCGAGCGATTGAGGTCGGCAACTGGGTTTACGTCGTAGATGTTAGATAGGTAAGACTGCAGGCGACCGCGCAGCCATTGTTCGTGTGGCATTTCACCTATTACGTGGAGCGAGTCCTCGTGGCCGTCCATGCCAAGTTGCTTCCATACGAATAGAATGTAATACAGTGCATCGTGAGCGTGGGTTGCCTCAAAAGTGTTGGCGAAGCGTATGCGCTGACTGTCGAAGGAACACAGGTCTACCATCTTGTCATGGAAATAGGCAAAGAGCTTGCGTCGCTGGCCTGACTGGTAATAGCGGCTGTAGAAATGGTGCAGCACAGGCAGAGTGACGTTGCCCACCTCGACGTTGTCGCAGTTGTCGCCCACCACCATGCGCAGGTCGCGGTTTACGGCAAAGATGCTCATCGCATCCACTGAGCGCACTTCCTGCAATACCTTCTCGTCGCCCTTGCATTTTGTGATAACACCAGAGTATATACTCTCAGCGTCGAACGCTTCGTTGTCTTGATACTCCTCCAACGGTAACAGCACGACAGGGGTTGTTACCAACAGTTGCGCATTTGCAGCACCGCCAGCAAGCCAGTCTTGCTCTTTGAAAGCCTCCCTAAGGTTGGCTGCCAGTGACATGCCGCTCTTTACCACGTATGGATGGAAGACGGCTTCAGAGCCATCCTCTTTAGTGAGGAAGGCAAGTGTCCCGCGTCCAGCGCGTATTATTATTTTTTTATCTTGTCTGCTCATAATTGACTTGGTTCGTAACGCATAATGCCTATCAGTGTGCAAAGTTACGAATTTTTTTTCAAATATCAATGACTTATGCCATGAAAAGTTATCTCGATAGTTTGCCGGCAATCCATAATCCGAGGTATGTGAGGAGACCGTTGATGAGCAACAGTTCATAGCCGAAACGGTAGCCGAGGCTTGAAGCGGCGTATGTGCTCAGAGCATAGCACAGCAAAGGTGAGGCAAGGCAAATGAGGAAGATAGAGTAAGGTTTGGACGTCGTAACTGCTTTGGTTGTAGAGGAATGTAGCGTCATGGCGTATGTGAAGAGTCCGAGTAAAGGGCCGTAGGTGTAGCTGACGAGTATGTATATGGCATCAATGAGCGATGTGGTGTTGAAACGTTCAAACATTATGCAGCATACGGCCATGAGCAGAGTTATAAGCAGGTGTGTCAGTGTCCTGCGTTTTTTTATGTGCTTTGCAAAGGAGGGAAGGTGCAGGGTGCATACTGTGGTGGTAAGTGCCGTCAGTGCACTGTCTACGCTGGAGAATGATGTTGCGACGATGCCGACCATGAAGAGTGTCAGCATTATGCCGCCCTCACGGGTACAGTATAGCGTGAGCAGGTCGTCAGCCTTGTCGGGCAGAGGAATGCCTTGATAATTGTAAACGCCAACGAGCATTACGCCCAGCAGGAGAGAAAGGGCATTGACCGGCAGGAATGCGAATCCGTATGTGCACATGTCTTTCTGTGCATCACGCAGAGTGCGGCAGGTCAGGTTCTTCTGCATCATATCCTGATCCAGTCCCGTCATTACGATGACAATGAATATTCCAGATATAAAGTTGGTTACTGTGGCGAGAAAAGGTCTTTCTGTTTCTGGCAGTGTGCCGTTGCCGGAAAGTATCTGTCCAACTGTTGCCTTGCTGACGGAAAGGGTGGGGTAGAGAATGTCGTATACATTATATATTATTAGTCCGAGGCATACGAGCATACAGAGGGTTTGCACACTGTCGGTCCATACGAGGGTCTTGATGCCTCCTCGACGTGTGTATAGCCACACAAACAGCAGCATCACGATGACGGTAAGCGGAAAACTCCATCCCATCATGCGGCTTATAATGAAACACGGCACATAGAATTTGGCTGAGGCTCCAAGCAGTTTGGAAATGATGAAAAACACGGTGCCCGTCATATATGCCTCATGGGATATGCGGTTCAGGTAGGTGTATATGCTGGTCAGGTTCTCGCGGTAGTATATGGGAAGCAGTAGGTAGGCCACGGCAAAGTAGCCGACGATGAAGCCGGTGCATACTTCAAGGTAGGTGAACCCGGAATGTAGCACCATGCCCGGCACGCTGACAAACGTTACGCCGGAGATGCTTGCCCCAATCATGCCGAATGCAACAAGATACCACGGCGACTTGCGTTCGCCGTGGTAGAATGCAGAGTCAGTGCTGTGTCTGGCTGTAAGTCGGCTGACAACGAACAGCACTGCGAAATACGTAATTAGGATATATAGCATTGATACCTTGCCTGAACCAATAATATGTTATTTTTTCTTGTTCAGTTTCAGCAGTCGCTTGTATTCTTTCTTCGTTATGCGCATGAACGAGCCATGCTGTGGAGCCGTAACCCCCTTGATGTTGGAGGGAGAGTTGAAGTTGCGCATGAACTTGTCGGCGTGGCAGATGCGATAGTTGCGCGGACGTGATGAATATTCTATGTAGGCAATGCGCCATCCATCTTCGCCTGGTACTTGGAAAGCAGACACACCCTCACACTTTTTCTTTCCCTCAAAGTTTACGTAGTCGTCGGCAACTGGCTCGCTCCATGGGCCAGTCAGTTTCTTTGCCGTGGCAGTGAAGAGACCTGGCTGTCCACCTTCTTTCTTTATCATCATGTGGAACAGACCGTCAGCCTCTACATAGTTGATGTCGGCATCAATGGTGGCATAGCCCCAGTCGAAGAGCGGCTGTGGCTGTGTCATTCGTGTGAACGACTCGTCAGCATAGCTGTAGTACATGCGGTCGTATGCCTCCTCACCACGGTTCCACATGGAGTAGTAGATGAAGTAGCCGCCGCGTTTGCCGTCGGGCCACATGTATGTCTCGTCCCAGAATATCTGCGGAGCCCATACGCGGTTTATGGTTGTCCAGTCATTGTATACGCTTTGTGCTTCTGGGTCGCAGAAAATGTTTTTACCCTTGCGATAGTCGAATGTGGTGGATTTCCAGTGTATGAGGTCGTCAGATGTCAGCAAGTTTATGCCGTAGTTGTCCCAGGCCTCTTTCTTGCCCAGAGCCTTGGTCTTCGAGTTGTTCATGTCGGTTGTCACCATGAGATAGCGTTTCATGTCGTGACTGCGGCAGATGTAGGCATCACGCGTGCCGCCCTCTATTCCTGCCAGCTCGTGGCTTGAGAATATGGAGTCGCCCCCCTTGATGTCCTGCCAGTTCTCTGCATCCTTGCTTACGGCAAAGGCAGTCCATTGACCTTTGTCGCTCATGTGGCAGAAAAGGAAGTAGTTTCCCTTCTGTGGATTCACTGCGACAGACTGGATGGTATAAGAACAAAGAAGAAAGAATAATGCTGCAGACAGCATTCGAGTGATGGATTTCGTTGTCATATTGTTTCTGTGGTTGTTTGCAATTTTCTGATTTGATAGTGCAAAGTTACACATTATTTTGCAAATAAGCCTATTTTTATTTGAAAACATCATCTTGTATGAGATTTTTTTTGTAATTTTGCACCATGACGTGTTTTTATGACTATATGTTTTGAGGAAAGGCTGAGAATATGGAAATGACTGAGGGTATAAAGAAATACTGCATGAAGCACGGCTTTTCGCAGTGCGCACCGCTTGTGGCTCTTTTTGACATGGATGGAGTGCTGTATGATTCAATGTGGAATCATGCCGAGTCATGGCATGAGAGTATGAAGAAATACAATCTTGATATGAGCAAGCGTGATGCTTTCGCCTTTGAGGGAATGCGCGGCGTGGAGACTATACAGTTGATTACTGCGCGGCAATGGGGCAAACCTGTAAGTATGGAGGAAGCAGAAGAAATGTATCGATATAAGTCAGAGGTGTTTGCAAAGAAAATTCCTGCAGGACTTATTCCCGGTGTGCATGAGGCTTTGCAGGCACTGCATGAACACGGTGTACTGATAGGTGTGGTGACGGGAAGTGGCCAGCCGACACTGATTAGCAGGATACTTGACGACTTCAATGGACTTGTTTGCCCGGAGGTGATTGTTACGGCCACTGATGTGACACAGGGCAAACCTGCACCTGACCCGTATCTCTGTGGCATGGCAAAGGCAGAGGCGGCACTGTTGCACAGTGGCAAACTGGCAACTCGCATGAGACTGCAACCGTGGCAGGTGATGGTGGTGGAGAATGCACCGCTTGGCATCAAGGCTGCTGCGGCCGCACGATGTTTTACCGTTGCCGTAAACACAGGACCGCTGGCTGATGACGAACTGGCCTCCGCTGGTGCCGATGTGGTGATGCAGGATATGGATGAACTGAAAGAGAGCCTGACAGAAGTTATTAAATGAATGAAATTGTTTGACAGAAGATTTGTACTATAAATGAAGACAAGACTATATAACGCCCGCATCCTCTCAATGGTGGAAGGGCAGGAGATTTTCAATGGAGAGATACACATCGACGGCTCACGCATCACATACGTGGGAGGGAAAACCGATGGAGGGACGTTCGACAAGGAGATAGATTGTCAGCATAACCTGCTGATGCCAGGTTTCAAGAATGCACACGCACACAGCGGTATGAGCATGCTGCGCTCCCTTGCTGATGACAAACCGCTTGATGCATGGCTCAACGAAGACATCTTCCCCGTAGAGGCAAAGCTCACCGGCGACGACATCTACTGGGCAAGCCAGCTTTCGGTGTTGGAGTATCTGACGAGTGGCATTACTGCCTGCTTCGATATGTATATGGAGCAGGAATGGGTGGCTAAGGCTATGGACGACATGGGGTTCCGCTGCGTACAGACAGGCGGTGTGAACGATTTCTCAAAGGACGTGCGCTGGATAGACTATATGTATAACAAATACAACGTGCCAGGTTCGCTGCAGTCTTATCAGCTGGGTTTCCATGCTGAATACACCACCAACATCGACAATCTCAAGACCATTGCTTCTGTAGTACAGAAGAATAAGGCTCCGCTATATGTGCATGCCTGTGAGACGGAGGCTGAGGTAAAGGGCTGTGTGGAGCGTTATGGCAAGACGCCGGTGACTTTCCTCGACTCGCTCGGCATGTTCGACTACGGCGGTGGCATATACCACGGCGTATGGATGAGTGAGGAGGATTACGACACCATGAAGCGCCGCGGACTGTATATGGTCACCAACCCTGGCAGCAACACCAAGCTGGCATCGGGCATAGCACCGATAAGCGAATACCTGAAGCGCGGCATAACGGTGGCGATAGGCACTGACGGTCCGGCCTCAAACAACTGTCTCGACTTCTTCCGCGAGATGTTCCTTGTTGCCGGTCTTGCAAAACTGCGCGACAACGATGCTGCGGCCCTTGACGCCCGTGAGGTGCTGAAGATGGCTACGGTAAACGGTGCCAAGGCTATGCATCTTGACGACTGCGACGTGCTTGCCAAAGGCAAGAAGGCTGACATCATCATGATAGACTTGATGCAGCCAAACATGCAGCCGATAAACAATATCGAGAAGAACCTCGTATATTCCGGCAGCAAGCAAAACGTGAAGATGACGATGGTTGACGGTAAGATTCTCTATCAAGACGGTAAGTTCTGCAACGAAATCAATCCAGAGAACATATATAATAAGGTAAGCAAGATAGGTTAATTACGGAGAGCACACCTCAACAGCAGTATATGCTTCTAAAGTGTCTTATCATGTAGGGGATATTCCTGATTCTTCCCCAGAGTGTATTGCGTCGTCTCAGCATTTTCTCTATCTGTGCCAGCATCGCCTTTTGCTCATCTGTCAGCATAGGGTTTGCTCTCTCGCGAATGGCAGTGACAAAGTGCAGACGGTCAAACAGCATACGACTATACACGATGTGGCAGATAAAGTCACGCAAGGGAGAGCGCGCCATGAAGCCCCCCGTAAGCGACGTACTCAACCGCCGGTAATACAAGTCGTGTTTATCTACATAGGTAATCCCACCGGTAAAACAAGCTAAAGCCGCATACCATGCATCATGGTACAAGACCTGTTCAGGTATGGGGTTGGCATATTTGAAGAAACTACGCCTGACAAGCATTGATGCGCCCTGATATGTGTTCATACAAAGCAATATATGGCGCGCAGCATCCATGTCACTCTGCGGTACATGCCTCATTCTGAAGTAGTCGTATTCCTTAGGCAACGTATTCAGCTTCTCGTCAACGAAAAGCGGACGTCCGCAGACGATCTGCACTCCGTCTGTCAGGTGTTCCATAAGCATCTCTATATGGTCGGGAAACCATACGTCATCTTGGTCACTCAGGCATATCAGTTCTCCATTACAGTGGCTTACTGCTTGTTCAAAAGTCTTCTTGCTGCCAATGTTATGCTCATTTCTGAATGCTATCACGCGACTATCCCTTGCGGCATAATCCAGAAGTATGTCCCAGGTACTGTCTGTAGAGCAGTCATCACACACTACTACTTCTATGTTTCTTATCGTCTGACAAAGAATAGAGTCAAGTTGCTCAGCAAGGTATCTTTCACCGTTGTAGGTAGCCATTGCCACTGACACTTTTTCGTAATCTGGCATTTGATATAGATTTTTAATTGCAAATATAATGATTTTCTTTGACATATCACTCGTTTTTTTATGTTTTAACGAATTATAGCATAATAAATCCAAAAGATAAAGAAAAAAATCGTAACTTTGTACTTTGAAAGAAATTCTAAAATATGTATAAATATCTCTATAAGGCGAGCCAGTGGCTCTCTACTTACACTTCGTGGTTTATCATTGCCGTGGCAGTGGTAACTTATATCGTGCCACAGCTGTTTACATGGGTACACGGTACTACGCAGTCGTGCATACTCGGATTCATAATGCTCACCATGGGACTTACGCTGACCATGCAGGACATGCGTGTGCTGGCAGCTCGTCCATGGGATATCCTCATCGGTACATGCGCACAGTTCACGCTGATGCCGTTGATAGCATGGTTCCTTACCATCGGTGTTGGATACATCGGGATAGTCATCCCCAAACCCATCATCGTGGGCATTATACTTGTGGGATGTTGTCCCGGCGGTGTGTCGAGCAATATCATGTCATACCTCTGCCGTGGCGACGTGGCATTCTCCGTGGGCATGACGACGGCTTCCACACTGCTGGCACCTATCATGACACCATTGCTCGTATTGTGGCTTGCGGGTGAGCAGGTGGAGGTGGATGCCCTGGGCATGTTTCTGAACATACTCATCGTGACACTGTTGCCTGTCAGCATTGGTTTCTTCGCCAACCTTTTCTTTGGAAAGAAAGAGGCCTTCAAGAAGGCACAGGCTGTGATGCCAGCCTTCAGCGTGCTGGGACTGGCCTGCATAGTGGGTGGCGTCATCTCCGCAGTACATGACAAACTGCTCATGGAGGGCCTCGTATTCTTCCTCACCGTATTCGCCGTGGTGCTGTGCCACAACTCACTGGGCTATCTCACTGGCTATACCGTGGGCAAGATGTTCGGTTTCTCAAAAGCCAAAAACCGTACCATATCAATAGAGGTGGGAATGCAGAATGCAGGACTTGCCACGGTGCTCGCATCTACATTCTTCGCAGTATCATGTCCGCTTGCAGTGATACCAGCAGCAGTAAGCTGCGCATGGCATTCGATATCTGGTACAATACTCGCCACGTGGTTCCGCAATAGGGATAAATAGTCTGTTTTACTTTGTAATTCGGTTGTAAAATGGAATAAAAGATGTTTTTTTAGATGATTTGTTTTGTCAATTCAAAAAAAAGTAGTACCTTTGCACCCGATTTTGCGTAACTATACGCATAAACAACATTATTATAACATTATTATTAACAAATTCACAAATGATGAATCATTACGAAACCGTTTTCATTCTGACTCCCGTTTTGTCTGATGACCAGGCAAAGGAAACGGTCGCTAAGTTCACAAAGGTGCTCAAGGACAATGGTGCCGAGATACTGAACGAGGAGGCTTGGGGACTCAAGAAGATGGCTTATGCTATTGACAAGAAGTCAACAGGTTTCTACAACCTCGTTGAGTTCAAGGCTGAGCCTGAAGTTATCGCTACTCTCGAAACCGCTTACCGCCGTGACGAGAAAGTTATTCGTTTCATGACTGTCAAGCTTGACAAGTACGCTTCTGCATACGCAGAAAAGCGCCGCAACAAGCTTGCAAACAAAGAGGAGGCATAAACCATGGCAGAGAACAACACAGAAATCCGTTATCTCAACGCACCGGCTATTGACACCCGCAAGAAGAAGTATTGCCGTTTCAAGAAGAGCGGCATAAAGTATATCGACTACAAGGATCCTGAGTTCCTGAAGAAGTTCCTTAACGAGCAGGGCAAGATTCTTCCACGTCGTATCACTGGAACATCTCTGAAGTATCAGCGCCGTGTGGCACAGGCTGTTAAGCGTGCCCGCCAGATAGCACTGCTTCCATACGTAACCGATTTGATGAAGTAAACTAAAAAGGAGGATTACACACATGGAAATTATACTGAAAGAAGATATCATCGGTCTTGGATACAAGAACGATATAGTAAATGTTAAGTCTGGTTACGGACGTAACTACCTTATCCCAACAGGCAAGGCTGTCATCGCCTCTCCATCTGCAAAGAAGGTGCTCGCTGAGAACCTCAAACAGCAGGCTCACAAGCTCGCAGCTATTCTCGCTGCAGCTGAGAAGGAGGCTGAGAAGCTCAACGGCGTATCTGTTGAGGTAGAGGCAAAGGTTTCTGCCACTGGCGTACTCTATGGTTCTGTTACATCAGCTACCGTTGCAGAGGAACTGGCTAAGAAGGGTATCGAGGTTGACCGCAAGCGCATCATCATGAAGGACATTAAGACCGTAGGCGAGTATGCCGCTACCGTTGTGTTCCACAAGGAAGTTAAGGTTGAGATTCCTGTAACAGTGCTTGCAGAGGGCAACACTGCAGCCAACGTGGCTCCTGCCGCTGAAGAGAATGCTGCTCCAGCAGAGGAGACAGCTCCAGCAGTAGAGAAAACACCTGCAACTGAAGAGGAAGCATAAATCTCTCACTTCGTTCGGTAAATGAAGAACGAATAATGAAGAGTGAAGAATTTAAATTACGAACAGACTGATAGTTTCAGAAGGGGGTAAGTTAAATTCTTCACTTTTTCTTTTTTGGTGGGTTCTAAAACTACTATAAACATAACTTAATCAATTTATGAAAGCATTCGTATTTCCAGGACAGGGAGCCCAGTTCACGGGTATGGGCAAGGAGTTATATGACACTAACCCGAAGGCAAAGGAACTTTTCGACAAGGCAAACGAAATTCTCGGTTTTGATATTACCAAGATAATGTTTGAGGGTACTGCAGAGGAACTGAAGCAGACCAAGGTTACACAGCCGGCCGTATTCCTTCATTCCGTAATTACAGCCATCTGCATGGGTGAGAATTTTGACGCAGACATGACAGCAGGACATTCTCTGGGTGAGTTCTCTGCTCTTGTGACAGCAGGTGCATTATCGTTTGAAGACGGACTGAAACTTGTTTCAAAGCGTGCAATGGCTATGCAGAAGGCTTGTGAGGCTGCTCCATCAACAATGGCGGCAATAATAGGACTTGCCGATGATGTCGTGGAGAAGATATGTACTGAAGTTTCTGTAGAGGGTAATATTGTAGTCCCTGCAAACTATAACAATCCTGGACAGCTTGTTATCTCAGGCAATATCGATGCTGTTAATGCGGCTTGTGAGAAATTGAAGGAGGCAGGTGCAAAGCGTGCTCTTGTGCTGCCTGTAGGCGGTGCATTCCATTCTCCGCTGATGCAGCCGGCCAAGGATGAGCTTCAGGCTGCCATTGAGGCTACAGAGTTCAGCAATCCACGCATCCCTGTATATCAGAATGTAGATGCAAAGGCACACACAGATGCCGCTGAGATTAAGCAGAATCTCATTGCACAGCTCACCGCACCAGTAAAATGGACGTATGAGGTTAAGCAGATGATGCAGGATGGTGCCACCGATTTTGTAGAGTGTGGACCAGGCAAGGCTCTGCAGGGCATGATACTCAAAATAGCCAAGGGTATAGAAGGGGTAACTATTAGCGGAGTGAACTGATAGGAATAGATATTTCAAAAGATAACGAAAAAGAAAGAAGTAAGGTAACGTGCTGACTGGCAAACAGTCAACCTGTACCGTACTTCCTTCTTTTTTTATTGTCTTGCTCAGAACTTCCACACTCTTGCACTGTATGCCGGCACGGTCATCGTGACAAAGTCGTCGGCCTTGATGCTTATAGTAGTCTTGTCGCCGCTCAGCAGATCGGTTGCCTTGTATTTCTTCTCTTTCAAAGAGAGAAATTCCGTTGCATGTTGCGGTATGGTCACGTCTATCTTCACGTCGTTGCCATTGAAGTTGCATACCACAAGCAGTGTGTCGTTGCCGTTCTTGCGCATGAAGGCATATTGCTTGTTGTTGTCGAACCGCGCCGACCATGGATTTACATACATGAGGTCATAGAAGGCACCGTCAACGGCTTTTTCCTTACGGGCTATCTGCAGGATGCGTTCGTGCATTGTGTAAATATACTGCTCGTCTTCTGTCAGCTTGCCTTCCGCCGCGCGGCATAGCGTGTCGATGTTCCAGTAGTCGAATATCGTTGTGCGTCCATCCATGCCGCTGAACCCTTCCTTGTCCATTCCGCGTTCGCCGTATTCCTCTGCTGCATACAGCATAAAAGGATTAGAGCGCATAAGCACTGATGCCACAAGTCCCGGTATGCCTTTGCGTGCGTCGCCTGCGAAGAAATCGGATGCCACGCGCTGCTCATCGTGATTCTCAAGGAAGTAGAGCATGTGGCCGGCGATGTCGTCGGTCGACTGCCATGCGCCGGTTATAAACGAAGCACTGCCGTGACCGCATATTACGTTGCGCATGGTGTCATACATTCCAACCTTGTCATACAAGTAGTCAAAACCTGAGTTGATGTAGTTGCGGTATTCTGCAGGATTATATACCTCGCCGATAAATACAATGTCAGGATGCTGGTATTTCACCTTGTCTGTAGCCCATGCCCAGAAGGCAGACGGCACCATCTCTGCCATGTCGCATCGAAAACCGTCAACACCTTTCTTTGCCCAAAACAGAAGTATGTCGGTCATCTTGTTCCAAGTGTCGGGTATGGGTGAGAAATGCCCCTTACCGGTGTAGTAATCCACACCGTAGTTAAGCTTAACTGTTTCGTACCAGTCGTTGACTCCCGGATGTTGGTTAAAGTGGTCGTTGCCGGTAGACTTGGCAGGAAACTCTTCATAGTCTTGAATGTCGAACTGCGGTTCAAACTTACAGCCGGGGCAGTAGTAGAAATTGTTTTGTGCGGAGAATCCTTTTTCCTGGTCGTCGTTTGCACCGAGGTCTTTTACGCCTTTGGGCTTCGTTATCGATTGGTATTGTCGCGCCACGTGATTAGGCACAAAGTCCATGATGACTTTTAGTCCGGCTTTTTGTGTGCGTGCAATGAGTTTTTCATATTCCTCCATGCGCTTGTCCACGTTGACAGCCAAATCGGGGTCTACGTCGTAGTAGTCGCAGATGGCATAAGGTGAGCCAGCCTTTCCTTTTACTATGGCAGGATGCTGCTTGGGTATCCCATTTGCAGAGTAGTCGGTCTGTGTGGCATGACGTATTACTCCGGTGAACCATACGTGTGAGAATCCCATTTCGCGTATGTGTTTCAATACAGTAGGTGTGAAGTCACGAAACTTGCCGACACCGTTCTCCTTGAGCGTGCCGTTTTCTTTCCGTGTGGTGTTCCTATTGCCATACAGGCGTGTAAAAACTTGATAGATTAGGATTTTGTTGTTCATAGTTCGTAGTATGTGTTCATAGTTTTAAGGTTATTGACAATAATTGCATTTCTCTCTCAGTGTTCTGCAAAGGTAATGATTTTTTCTTACACAGCAAAGGAAAATGCAGAATAATGTCAGAAAGAGATGAAAAAATTTTGCAGAATGGAAATAAATAGTTAATTTTGCAAAGTTAACGAATGTAATACTAAAAAAGAATAAAGATATGTTAGATGTAAAGCAAACCCTGCAGGAAGCAGAAGAGCGCATGGAAATGGCAGCAATGTTTCTCGAGGAACAGTTGTCGCGCATACGCGCAGGTCGTGCCAATGTGGCAATACTTGATGGAATAAAGGTTGACTCTTACGGTATGATGGTGCCCCTTAATCAGGTGGCCAATGTGTCAACGCCTGATGCGCGCACCATTGCCATTAAGCCGTGGGACAAGAAAGCCATCCGCGCCATAGAGAAGGCAATAATGGATTCAGAGGTAGGAATCACTCCTGACAATAACGGAGAGGTGATACGCCTTGCTATTCCGCAGCCGACTGAGGAACGCCGTAAGGAGCTGGTTAAGCAGTGTGGCAAGATTGCCGAGAAGGCAAAGATTGAGGTACGCAATGTGCGCGGCGACATCAAGGAGAAACTGAAAAAGGCAATCAAGGACGGCCTGTCTGAGGATATTGAGAAGGATGCAGAGACCGACCTGCAGAAGGTACACGACAAATACATTGCCAAGCTTGACGCTCTGATAGAGGAGAAGAACAAGGAAATTATGACAGTGTAAGTTTCTGCGTACTTGACGGCGAAGCGAAACAATGACCGGACTGGTAATAAAGAATACAGGTTTTTGGTACACGGTGCTGGCTGATGACGGCACCGTGCATGATTGTAAGGTAAAGGGCAACTTCCGCCTGCGTGGCATACGCAGCACCAACCCGGTTGCCGTGGGCGACCGCGTGGTGGTCTGCGAGGCAGGAGGTGCGTCGTGGATTACAGAGATAGAGGAGCGTCGCAACTATGTCATCCGCAAGGCTTCAAACTTATCTAAGCAGAGCAGTATTATTGCAGCCAACGTGGATCAGGCTATGCTTATTGTGACGGTGAATCATCCTGTCACAAGCACTACTTTCATTGACCGTTTTCTTGCTTCGGCAGAGGCATACCGCGTGCCTGTTGTCCTGGTGTTTAATAAGTTGGATTTGCTTGATGCTGACGAACTGCACTACCTCGACATGCTTCGCACGCTTTATGATACAGTAGGATATGACAGCGTGTCCATCTCCGCCGTTACGGGCAGTGGGATGGACACACTGCGTTCTATGCTTGATGGCAAGGTCACGCTCTTCAGCGGTAACAGTGGGGTGGGCAAGAGTACCATCATCAACAGATTTGTGCCCGATGCCTGTCTGCGTACTGCCGACATCAGCGATGCGCACAATCAGGGTATGCATACGACCACGTTCAGCGAGATGATACGTCTGCCGCAGTCTGACAATGCATGGATTATCGATACTCCGGGCATACGCGGCTTCGGCACGTTTGACATTGAGCGCAGCGAACTGACGTCGTATTTCAAGGAGATATTCCGTTTCTCCCACGACTGCCGTTTCTCCGACTGTACGCATACGCATGAACCCGGATGTGCCGTAATCAAGGCTGTGGAGGAACATTACATAGCACAGTCGCGTTATCAGAGTTACCTTTCGATGCTTGAGGACAAGGATGACGGCAAGTATCGTGCATGAGAGAGTGTGCTTTTGTTTATTAGGATGATATTTTATATAAGGTGAAGAAGATTCTGTTGATTATATTTGCGGTTCTGTTTAGTGTGCAGTCGCATGCGGTTGTCTGGTTTGACGGGCATGAGCCCGTCAGTTGCACTGTGGTGGGAGGCTATTCGCCGGTAGTGGTGACGGCTCTTCACATGTTTTCGGGCGACATGCTTGCAGTGACAGGTATGCCGGCTGACATTGCATACAATAAGAGCAAGCCGCAGAGAAAATCGCACATTGCGGTCTATCAGCTTGACAAGTGTGATGCGAAGGCTATAGCATCGCTCAGCCAGATGGGTGTGTTGTCTACGCAGTTGATGGACTGTAAGGATGCCTTCTTCATCTGTGTGCGTGACGGCAGGATCGTCGTCGTGGGTAATAACGGGCGTGGTGCGGCATACGGATTGCTCGAACTGTCGCGTCTTGCCGGAGTATCGCCCTGGATATGGTGGGGCGACGTGGTGCCCGAGCGCAAAGAACGCCTTACGCTTGACGATGGTTTTAAGACCTTGCAGTCGCCAAGTGTGGAATATCGTGGAATCTTTATTAATGACGAGGACTTCTCTATCCTCAACTGGGCTGACAATATGAATCCCGGCGGACCGTCGAAGAAATTTCCCAAGGCTATCGGCCCGCAGGCAAACAAGCGTATATTTCAGTTGCTGCTTCGTCTGCGTGCCAATACTATGTGGCCCGCCATGCATGAGGTGTCGCGTGCCTTCTTTGCAATAAAGGGCAACAAGGAGATGGCCGACTCGTGTGGTATCGTCATCGGTTCGTCGCACTGTGAGCCGTTGCTCAGAAACAATGTAGGCGAGTGGGATAAGAAGAAGCGTGGCGCGTATAATTTCATCACAAACCGTAAGGAGGTTGAACACTACTGGGCTGAGCGCCTTCAGCAGATGCGAGGCTCAGAAGGACTCTTTACCATAGGTATGCGCGGCATACACGACGGTTCTATGGAGGGCGTGAAGACCATGGACGAGAAATTGCATGGGCTGCAGAGCGTTATTGACTGTCAGCGCGAGCTTATAGCCCGCTGCTACGACAAGAACGTGGAGCAGGTGCCGCAGGTGTTCATTCCCTATAAGGAGGTGCTTGAGATATATGAGCGCGGACTTCGCGTGCCAGACGATGTGACGCTGATGTGGTGTGATGACAACTATGGCTACATGACCCGACTGAGCGACCCTGCGCAGCAACAGCGTAGCGGTGGGGGTGGTGTGTATTATCACCTTAGCTACTGGGGGCGGCCTCATGACCATCTGTGGCTGACAACCACACAGCCAGGGCTTATATATAACGAACTGCGTCAGGCCTACGACCACAATGCCCGTAAGGTGTGGATAGTAAACGTGCACGACCCGAAGGTGGCGGCCTACGACCTTTCGCTTGCCATGGACATGGCTTGGAACATCAATAGCGTCAGTCCTGTTACGTTGCGCAAACACCTGCACGGTTGGTTAGCGCAGCAGTTTGGCGAGCAGACAGCCACGCGCATCTCTCCGTCAATGGAACGCTTCTATCAGCTTGCAGCCATGCGTAAGCCAGAGTTCATGGGATGGACGCAGACAGAGCTTGACAAGAAAATATATCCGCGTGGATTGTCGCAGCCGCAGGGTACGGAATTTTCCGAGACTGAGTTTGGCGGTGAACTGGAGCGATACCTTGAGCAGTGGGAGGAACTTGAGGAGGCAGTGCAGCCGCGATTGCAGGTTGAGCAGGGTGATGCTTACTTCGCCCACGTGCTGTATCCCATACAGGCAGCATCGGCAATGGCACATAAGCATTTGCTCGCACAGACGGGCGACACGCTGGCAGCCGTAGAGGCGCAGGAGAAAATAAAGGCGTTGACACTGCGCTATAACGAGATGCAGGGCGGAAAATGGCGTGGACTGATGAACAGCAATCCGCGCAACCTGCCGGTATTCCAAGACTTCACCGTTACAGACAGCGTGACGCTGCGCCGCACAAACAGTCGTCCGCTTAATGAGACGAGCCTTGACGGTTGTGTGGTGCGTAATGCCTGCAGTTATGACTATGCCTTCGGCAGTGTGCAGGCGGTAGAGATGCTCGGCCATTCGATGAATGCCGTGGCTTTGCAGAAGGGTTCTTCTATTCAGTTCGTATTTGATGCTCCGCGTGACGGCAGTGCGGTGATACGCACGGCAATGATTCCAACACAGGCCAATGACAAGGGCGACATACGCTACAGCGTTAGCATTGACGGGGGTGAACCTGTGGTCTATTCTCTGAAAGAGCCTTATCGCTCAGAGCAGTGGAAGCGTAACGTTTTGCGTCAGCAGGCTCTGCGCCAGACCAGTGTGCAGGTAGCCAAAGGCCGCCATACGCTTACTGTCACAGCACTTGACGACCATATAATAATGGATCAGTGGATGCTTGACTACAAACCCTCGCGACAGTTCTATTTGTTCCCAGTGACAGAGAAGTGATTTGTGAACAAATGACGCACGGTTTTTAGAGGCAAAATAGAGGTTAACGAATGTTAATTCCGGCTTTTTTCAATTCTTAAATCTTTCTTTTTTTCAATTCTAATTGTAATCAGGCCCTGATTACATTTCTATTTTGTCCTTTTTACACCGTAATTAGCACCTGCTAACGGTATAATCAGGCCCCAATTACATCCTAATCAGCACCTGATTACAAAAGGAGGAAACGACAGTTCTTTCTTTCTGCAATGTATATTGCTGTATCACAGCAATATAGCATATTGTCGAAATTTGGGCGTATTTGCGACCAAAATTCACTTTCGTGATTTCTATCGCAAAGAATCGCAAGTTAAATACATGTTTTTATGCTTTAGAATATGAGAAAATAAAATATTTTGATTACCTTTGCATTATGAAAGTGAACATTATGCCATGAGTGTTGGGTGGAAAAATAGTTCACGCATGGTGCGAATTTCTGCTAAACCGAAGGAATAATGATGCCAAGAGGGTGTAAACCGTTGTGTAATTCAATTAGATAAACTAACTTTGCAATCAGATGTTGAGGACTTTAATGTTGACATTGCTTGGACTGGTGCTGGCCATACTGCTGGCCGTAGTAGGCGTGGTACTGTTCCTAAATTCAGAGCGCGGACAGAAGTGGCTCTATGACAAGACGCTGCAGACATTGCAGGAAACACTGCAGACAAGGGTTGCCGTGGGGCATATCGGAATTAGTCTGCTGCGTGGTGAGTTGATGCTGACTGACGTGGAGATTGACGACCGTGACAGTGAGCCTATGCTGAAAGTCGACACGCTGGAGGGTGCTGTTGACCTGACGAAGATATGGTACCGTGAGATAGGACTGCGCAGAGTCAGGCTTGCCGGTGCCGACATGCTGCTTTATAAGCAGACACCCGACAGTGCTGCAAACTATCAGTTTATGATTGATGCGCTGAAGTCGAAAACGAAGAAATCAGAAGACGAAGCAGAGAAGAAGAAGAACTTCCACTTTTGTATGGATACCGTGGTGGCTGACGTCAGCCGTACGCATCTGACGTGGGACGTGCGCTCGCTGCCCCGACTGCAAAAGGGAAAGCTTGATCCTGCACACATTGCATTGCGCAACTTCAATGCGCGGCTGCAGTGCAGTCTGGATGAAGATTCAACCAAGGCTTTCACATTGAGCAACATAACAATCAACGAGGAGAACTCAGACATGCACCTCGTGTGTGACGGACTGCAGATTCGCAAGGGTGAGCAACTGCATATGCGCATTGACTCACTGCGATACAAGTATAACAACCACCGGCCGCGCAAGAACAAGGGACGGCCGCACCGTGGATGGTTTGACCCTGGGCATGTAGACATAGTGCTGAGTACAGAAGCCGTGATTCATAAGGTCGGCAAGGACACTCTGCTGTTGACACTGAACAACTTGACTGCCACCGAGCGTGAGTGCGGACTGTATATAAGGCGCTTGCAGACGCAGTTGGAGAAATACGGCGATATGCTTCTGTGTTCTGATTTACGCATAGCCATGGCTCACACCATGGTCAACATAAATCGCCTGTCGGCAGAACTGCTTCATGATAAGACGAGGGCTTTCCGGCTGAATGAAAACTGCCATGTGTCGGCCCATGTGATTCTGACCGACATTGCGCGCCCGTTTGCTCCGCCGCTGGCTCATTTCACTACACCGCTTGAACTTACTGTCGACGTGAGCGGCGATTTGAAGAGACTGCTTTTTAACAACATTCGCGTGACTACGCCCGACCGCCGTTTGTCATTGTCAAGCAGTGGCGATATGTGCAACACGCTGGAAAAACAGCTCTTGTGTCTGCACTTCAACGGCATCCGGCTCAGTGCGCGTGGCGGCATAAAGGAACAGATAGTAAGTCACTTTGCCAAGAGTACGCGGCTGAAGATGATGAAGCAGTTGGCGGCAGTCGGCGACATACGCTATGACGGACAACTGGGTATATATCATAAGCGCGAGGATATTGGCGGCACGCTGTATACCAAGTTCGGAAACGTGAAATTTGCATTCACTCTCAACGGCAACACCAAGTATATGACGGGCAATTTGTCTACAGAAGCCGTTGACCTCGGTGCCATAATGAACATCAAGGGGTTGCAGGTGGGCAATACACATGCCGAATACAGTTTCAACATCTCGTCGAAGCGCGGCAAGCGCGGTGGCCGTCTGCCGCAGGGATGGCTGAAAGCCAGTGTCGATGGGGCAAAATACAAGATATTGAGCTTCCGCGACATATATGCCGACATGACGTGCGACGGTACGGATGCCACAGGAACCGTAACCGGCACGCAGAAACTTATCAGCATGGTGTGCGACTTCATATACCACCAGACTGACAATGAGCAGTCGTTCCGTGTTAAGCCGCACCTGAAACTGAATAAAAAAGAAAAAAAGGAAAAGGACGTTGCAGGGAATGAAAAGAAGAAAACTGCAGCATCAGACAGCACGACGAAGAAAAAGTCGTGGCTTGGAAAACTATTCTCAAAGAAAAAGAACAAAACTGATAATACACAATGAACACAACGAAAAGCATTAAGGCAGTAGCCTCATTATTAATTTCCATTTTCGTCATGGCTTTCACACCGTTGGCTCAGGCGGAGAACTATCCATATCGCTCGGACTTTCTTTGGGTGACTAATCCAGACCACGGTGACTGGTTGTATGACGTGGGCGAGCAGGCCACTGTCGAGGTGCAGTTGTATAAGTATGGTGTGGCAGTGGATGGAGTGGAAGTCAGCTATGAGGTTGCCCCCGACATGCTTTCGCCTGTGACAAAGGGTAAGACTACCCTGAAAAAAGGCAGGGCTGTGATAAAGATAGGAACGCGCAAGACTCCCGGTTTTCAGGATTTGCGGCTTACAGCCGTGGTTGACGGCATGACGACGAAACACCATGTCAAGGTTGGCTACAGCGTTGAAAAAATACAGCCATACACAAAAGAACCGAAAGACTTCAAGGCATTTTGGGATGAAACGCTGAAACAATATCAGAATCCAGTTGAGATAAGTCGTGAGATAGCTAAAGAGTATTGCACAGACAAGATAGACTGCTGGCTTGTGAAACTGAAGACAGACCGTGAACACTATATCTACGGATATCTCACAATGCCTAAGAACAGCGATGGAAAAAAGATGCCCGCAGTCATGTGTCCTCCTGGTGCAGGCGTTAAGACCATCAAGGAACCGTTGCGCCACAAGTATTATGCCGAAAATGGATTCATTCGCTTTGAGGTTGAGATTCACGGCATGAACCCTACGTGGAGCGAACAGGACTTCAAGGATATACAACAAGCCTTTGCAAGTAATGATAATGGCTACTTGACCAATGGCATAGAGAGTCGCGAGCGTTACTATATGCGCCATGTTTATGGCGGAATGTATGCCGTTATGAAATACCTGCAGTCACTACCAGAGTGGGACGGTAAGAACCTGGCCGTGCAGGGTGGTTCGCAAGGTGGGGCACTGTCACTGATTACCGCTGCCTTGTGTCCTGATGTCACGTTGTGCGTGGCTAATCATCCTGCATTGACCGATATGGCGGGCTATGCAGAAAATGGGCGCACGGGCGGTTACCCTAACTGGAAAAACGGCAGCATATTGACTCCTGATAACATCCAGACACTGGCCTATTATGACGTGATTAATTTCTGTCGCTACGTCAAGTGTCCTGTCCGCATGACATGGGGATACAATGATTCCACCTGTTCGCCGACTGCGAGCTATGCTGCGTGGAACACGCTGAAGTGTGAGAAAGAACCTTTCATCACTCCGATAAACGAGCATTGGACCAGCGAAACCATGGAGCGCCAGCACATGGAATGGATTAAGGAACGGTTGAAGTGACAGTGATTTTATAGTGGTAGGCTGTGACGTAAGTAAAATATCAGTTGGAAAATTTCCCTATTTCAGGAAAAAAGAGTAATTTTGCAAGCGTAATTCAGATTTGATGCAAATGAATTATTGCAAATGACTATGAAATTCAACGAAGTAAACGAAAGTTATTCCATGGCTGAGGCCATACAGGAGGCTCAGCGATGCCTGAACTGCAAAGTGCCGCAGTGCAGGAAAGGATGCCCCATAAGTAATGAGATACCTGCCTGGATTCACGAACTGAAGAAAGGTAATCTGGGTAATGCCATAAGTATAATACGCACCAAGAGCAATCTGCCCGCAGTATGCGGCCGTGTGTGTGCTCACGAAAGGCAGTGTGAGGGTGCGTGCGTGCTTGGCAAGAAAGGTCAGCACATCAATATCGGAAAACTGGAAAGATTCATTGCCGACTTTGATGCAGAAAACAAGTTGACGCACGAAGACCTGTCGGAGAAGAAGCGCGGCAAGGTGGCAGTGATTGGTTCCGGCCCTGCTGGCATAACCGTGGCTGGCGACCTGTCGCGCATGGGCTTTGCCGTTGAGATGTTTGAGATGGAACATCAGTGCGGCGGCGTCTTGCGCTATGGCATACCAGAATATCGTTTGCCTAAGGAGGTCGTTGCGCGTGAGATACGCCACATAGAGAGTATGGGAGTGATTATTCATCGTGACACTACGGTGGGTGTGGAAACCACCATCGACAAAATGTTCGCTGAAGGATTCGATGCCATCTTCATCGGTACTGGCACAGGCAAGCCGAAGAGTCTCCAGATACCAGTATACATGAATGGGACGTTGCTGACAGACAGCGATGGCAACCCACGGTCAAGCGAAGCGCTGAAGGGCGTAAGGCTTGCTACGCATTTCCTGCGTCGCATGGAATTGTATAATGAGGGCGTGATAGGTCATGATGAGGTGTCGGTTCGCCCAGGACACAGGGTACTTGTGATAGGCTGTGGCAATACTGCCATGGATGCAGCCCGCACAGCCATACGCATAGGAGCGGAGCGCGTGGACGTGGTGTACCACCGTGGCATAGAGAATATGGCAGCCCTGCGTGCTGAATATGATGATGCAGTGAAAGAGGGAGCGCACTTCAACTGGCATTCGTCGATTACAGAGATACATGTTGATGAGAAAGAGAATATAAAAGAGGTGGTGATAGAAACTAAGGCGAAGGATGAGGAAAGTGGTGCGGAAACCGTAACTCGGCGTACGGAGGCGGCTGACCGTGTCATCATGGCTGTTGGCGCTACGCCAAACACGCGTATCGTGCGCACCACGTCGGGATTGGAGAATGACGAGAAGAAATTTCTTATAACACGTGAAGTGCCCTATGGCATGACCACGCGTAAAGGGGTCTTTGCAGGTGGTGACGTGGCAAACCGTCAGGCCACGGTGGTGCATGCCATGCAGGATGCCAAACTTGTAGCAGAGGGCATAGCACGCTATGTGGATGCCGTGAGACTGATGAAGGAAATAGGTGAATGATACAGAAAATGCCAGCTCAAGTGTTATTGGGCTGGCATCATTTTTTTCAGTACGCTGACGGCTTCTTTCACCGTTGGAATGCTCTTGACCATTAATACATTCTGTCCTTTTACTTCCTTGAAGTCGCATAGACGTGCATGATGGCCTACGTAGTTCAGTATTGAGTCGAAGAACGGACTCTGATAGAATGCACTGTCGGTGTTGCTTACGAACTGCATCTTCATCAAGTGTTGTTTCAATACAAGTTTCTCGCAGCCCAGCCGTCGGCCTAACCGTCGCAGTATCACCACCTGTAGAAGTTCCTCGCCTTCGGGCGGCATGGGACCGAAACGGTCTACCATGCGGTTTCTGTAGGCATCAAGGTCGGCGTCGGTCTGTATGTTGTCAAGTTCGCGGTAGAGAATCATTCGCTCGCTTGAGCCTGGCACGTAGGTATCAGGGAAATACATCTGCAGGTCGCTTTCCACAGTGCAGTCGTCCACGAAGTCGTCTCCGGTGAGCTGTTCGCCTTCATCCAACTGCTCCTTGTAGAGGTCTTGGAACTCGTCGTTCTTCAGTTCGTTGACTGCCTGCGTCAGTATCTTCTGGTAGGTCTCATATCCTAAGTCTTCCATGAATCCCGACTGCTCAGCACCGAGCAGGTTGCCGGCACCTCGGATGTCAAGGTCTTGCATTGCCAGAGCAAAGCCCGAACCAAGGTCGGAGAATGTCTCTAAAGCTTCTAACCTGCGGCGGCTTTCGGTAGGAAGGTATGTAAGCGGGGGAGCCAGCAGGTAGCAGAACGCCTTGCGATTGGAGCGCCCCACACGACCGCGCATCTGGTGCAGGTCTGACAATCCGAAGTGGTTGGCATCGTTGATGATGATGGTGTTGGCGTTTGGAATGTCGATACCGTTCTCCACGATGGTGGTTGACAGCAGCACGTCGTAGTCGTGGTTGATAAATCCCATAACTATCTTTTCCAGTTTTTCTGGCGGCATCTGTCCGTGGCCTATGGCTATGCGGCAGTCTTTCACAGTGCGCTCGATGATGCTTTTCATCTTGTCGAGCGTGGCAATGCGGTTGCATACGAAATACACCTGACCGTCACGGCTCATCTCGAAGTTTATTGCATCGGCCACGAGCTCGGCTGAGAATGTCGTTACCTGTGTGTCTATGGGCTGGCGGTTGGGTGGGGGAGTGCGCATTATGCTCATGTCGCGTGCGCCCATCAGCGAGAACTGCAGCGTGCGCGGTATCGGTGTCGCCGACATTGTCAGCGTGTCGACGTTTGTCTTCAGCTGTCGCAGTTTCTCCTTGACCGACACTCCGAATTTCTGCTCTTCATCTATTATGAGCAGTCCGAGGTCGTGCCACTTCACTGTCTTCGTGAGCATTCGGTGCGTGCCTACGAGTATGTCTATTTTGCCTTCAGCCAAGTCTTCCGTTATCTGCTTTACCTGTTTTGTGGTGCGTGCGCGTGACAGATAGTCAACCCTTACGGGCAGCCCTTGCAGTCGTTTGCAGAATGTCTTGTAATGCTGGAACGCCAGTACGGTCGTGGGTACAAGCACTGCCACCTGCTTTGAGTCGCAGGCGGCCTTGAATGCAGCGCGTATGGCCACTTCGGTCTTGCCGAATCCTACGTCGCCGCATACGAGACGGTCCATTGGCCTTGCCGCCTCCATGTCGTGCTTTACATCCTGCGTGGCTTTCATCTGGTCTGGTGTGTCCTCATACAGGAACGAACCCTCCAGTTCGTGCTGCATGAATGTGTCGGGCGAGAAAGCAAAGCCTTTTTCGTGCCGGCGCTTGGCATACAGTTTTATCAGGTCGCGTGCAATATCTTTGATGCGCTTCTTTGCCTTCTCCTTGATGCGTTCCCATGCACCAGTGCCGAGTGTCGACAGACGTGGCGGTTCGCCGGTGTCTGACCTGCGGTATTTGCTTATCTTGTATAGTGAGTGTATGCTTACGTCGACCTTGTCGTTCTTCTGGTAAATGATGCGGATGGCTTCCTGGTAGCCCTGTCCTCCGTCGGGCGATATGGTGGGGATGCGCACCAGTCCGCCAAACTTGCCTATGCCGAAGTCTACGTGCACGATGAAGTCACCGGGCTGCATTTCCTGCAGTTCCTTCATCGTCAGCGCTGCCTTGCCTCGCTTTGCCGTCTGCGCCTTCAACTGGTATTTGTGGAAACGCTCGAATATCTGGTGGTCGGTAAAGAGCACAAGCCGTTGTGTGTCGTCCACGAATCCTTCATGCAGTGCGCCCTTTATTGGTGTGAACTCAGTTCTTTTCTCATCGAGAATTGCCTTCAGGCGTTCTTGCTGCTTGTCGCTGTCAGACAGTATACAGGTCTGGTAGCCCTTGAGTTGGTAGTCTTCCAGCGTCTGTGCCAGCAGGTCGAAGTTCTTGTGCAACAGTGGCTGCGGTGTGGTGTTGAATGTTATGTTGAATGACTGGCCTGTAGCGTGTTCACCGTTTTGCTTTAGTTCCACCAGTTTGAATCTCTCTGCCAGTTTGCTGAATCGCGATGCCGTGCACAGGTTCAGACTTGCTGTCAATTCGCGTATAATGTCGTCTTTCTCAGCCTCTGTGGCGTATGCCAGACGGTCGCTTTTTGCAGCGTCAGAGAATCCTTCCTTATATATATAGTCTATTGCGTCGGTTACGTAGCGCATGTCGTGCGTCACTATCACGGTGTCATCAGCAAGCATTTCGAGCAGCGGCACCTTCTCTGTGTCGGTGCGTGTTATTTCTGGCACGATTGTCACGGTGTCGAGCATCTCCACCGACAACTGCGTCTCCACGTTGAATGTGCGCATGGTGTCTATCTCCGTGTCGAAGAAGTCAATGCGGCACGGGTATTCACTGGCAAAGGAATATACATCTACTATGCTGCCTCGCACGGCAAACTGTCCTGGTTCATATACGTAGTCACGCTCGGCGAATCCCAGTTCGCGTAACCGGTGCACAAGGTCTGTTATCCCAGTTTCATCGCCTCGCTTCAGCGTTATGCGTCGGTCGTCTATGTCCTGCTTCGACATTACGAGTTCAGACAATGCGGCAGGGTAGGTGACTATGAGTGAAGGATCTTCTTCATTCAGCGCAGTCAGAACCTCCGTGCGCAGTATCTCGCTTGCGGCATCGCGCTGTCCGAACTTCACTGCACGTTTGTAGGATGACGGGAAGAACTTCACATTTTCGCCGAGCAGAGTATGCAGGTCTTGATATGTGTATCCGGCCTCGTCGGCGTCGCGCATTATGAACAGCATCGGGACATTGGTCTTCTTTGCCGCTGCAGCGAAATACAAGGACGTGGCAGAGGCTGTCAAGCCACCCACCATAGCATTGCTTGTGGATTTCCTCTTGAGTATGGTCACCAACTGCCTGCACTGTTCTGTGTTTGAACAGTGGTCAAGTATGTCGCTTAATAATTCATAATTCATAATTCATAATTTGCAATTCACAATTCATAACCCACAATTACCATGCGGCAGCCAATTGTGTATTATGCATTGCGCATTGTGCATTTAGAAGTTTCCTTTGTCATGCCGACGCTAATCCATCCGTAAATGCCGAGTGCTGCCACCAGCATGGTCTGTACGGTGTGTACTATCAGAACGAAATACAGTGCTTCCTGGTCTGCTATGCCATAGAGTATCAGCATTGTCTTCACAGCGAAATGCCATGAGCCGGCACCGTTTGGCGTAGGCACCAGCACCGCTATGCTGCCCACAATGAATGTGACAAGTGCGCACATCAGTCCAAGGTGCGATGTGCCTTCAAAGCAGAAGAAGGTGAGATAATAGTGCAGAAAGTATGCCCCCCAAATGGCTATGCTGTAGAAAATGAACAGCGGTATGTTCTTTACGTTCTTCAGCGACATCACGCCGTCTATCAGGCCGCACAGAGTAGTCTTCACTTTGTCATACAGTGCCAGTCGCTTTATGAAGAAATATGCCCCTGCTGATGTCACTAGTGCGCATATTACCACTACGGCATATCCCGCAGCCGAGAACTGTGACATGAAGTCGGTCAGCGCATCTATCCTTGTTCCTGTCTTTGAGAAAAACGACAGGAATACGGGCATCTGCAGCAACAGCACCAATGCGGTGATTATAAGCACTATCAGCGAGTCTACGGCTCGTTCCGTCACCACCGTGCCCAATGCCTTGGCAAAGTTGGTGCCTTCCTTGCGGTTCAGTATTCCGCAACGCAGAAACTCTCCTATCCTTGGCACCAGCAGTGACGAGGCGTATGACAGGAATATGGCGTTGATGCAGGTGCGTGACCGTGGATGTTCGTCCAATGGTTCCAGTGCCTGCTGCCACCGCCACGCACGGAACGTCTGTGCCAGTATTCCGAAGGGAAACGATGCCAGCATCCACCACCAGTTCATCTCGTGGAGCATGGTGTGGCGCAGCGCTTGCCAGTCGAAGTCGCGGTACATCCAATACAGTATTGCACCGCCCAGCATGATGGGCAGTGCGATGTTCAGTGTCTTGCGTATGTGGCGTTTGCTTACTGTCATTTTGTCTGTACGAACTGCAAAGGTACGATTTTTTTCCTAAACAGCCAAATCTTACGTTGGATTTCCTGCAAAATATTTGACAGGTTGCTTTGTTATAATCCTTTAAAGGACAAGTTGACTTTATAATAATCCTTTTTTAAGTATTTTTTGAAATGCAGTGATTTGTTTTTATTGCATATATGAAAAATAATTCGTAACTTTGCACGCTAACAGTATGAAACAAGTCAGACCAAAGAAAAACCTGGGGCAGCACTTCCTCACCGACCTCGGCATTGCACGGCGCATTGCCGACACGGTGGATGCGTGTCCCGACATTCCCATACTGGAGATAGGACCGGGCATGGGCGTTATGACGCAATATCTCTACCCAAAGGGGCGTGAGTTCAAGTGCGTCGAGATTGACCGTGAGTCGGTGGCTTACCTCACAGAGACCTTTCCGCGACTGCAAGGCGGCATAATCGGCGACGACTTCCTGCGCATGGACCTCAATGAAGTGTTTGGCGGCAAGCAGTTTGTGCTTACGGGCAACTACCCCTACGATATCTCATCGCAGATATTCTTCAAGATGCTCGACAACAAGGAACTCATTCCCTGCTGCACGGGCATGATACAGCGTGAGGTGGCGCTGCGCATAGCCGCTGAACCTGGCAACAAGCAGTATGGTATACTGTCGGTGCTGATACAGGCATGGTATGACACGGAATACTTGTTCACCGTTGACGAGACGGTGTTCAACCCGCCGCCGAAGGTGAAGTCGGCGGTAATACGCATGACACGCAACTCACGCACCTCCATAGGCTGCGACTGGCAGTTGTTCCGTCGTGTGGTGAAGACGGTGTTTAACCAACGGCGCAAGATGTTGCGTGTAAGCTTGAAGCAGCTGGTTCCCAACTTCAAGAGCGATGATGATTTCTTCACCAAGCGTCCCGAGCAACTTACGCATGATGAGTTTGTCATGCTGACAAACCGAGTCGGCGAACTGCTATAAAGCATGTTGCTTGAATACAGATTTTATATAAACTTGTATTTAAAGCATAATATTAAAGGTGTTAACGACTTAATATTTACATAACTATGAAGAAAATTCTTGCATTCATCGTTTGCGCTATGCTCTCAACGGGAGCTGCAAACGCACAGCTGGGCGAGGTGCTCGGCAAAGTAGCATCGGCTACAAGCGGCAACGGTACGCTCAGTGCATTGACCGGCATCATCAGTAGTAAACTCATACCTACTTCGCAACAGATTCTCGGTACGTGGACTTATCAGGAGCCTGCGGTGATGTTTACCAGCGACAACGCATTGAAGAATGCTGCCAGTGCAGTGGCCATGAAGTCGGTGGAGTCGAAACTGCAGTCATATCTTACAAAGGTGGGTATCACGAAAGGCAATATGTCTATAACTTTCAAGGAAGACAAGACTTTCACCATAAACCGCAAGGGCAAGACCGTGCGCACTGGCACATACTCGTTGAGCGGCAGCGAGGTTACGATGAAGTTCAAGGGTAGGAAAAACCCTTGCAAGGTAACGCCGCAGCTTGACAACGGTTCGCTTATCGTGGTGATGGATGCCACGAAACTCAAGACCTTCATGCAGAACGTGGGTGCGAATGTGTCGCAGCTGTCTACTGTCGTCAGTCTCATGAAGAGCATGGACGGCATGAAACTCGGTATACGCATGTCAAAATAAAATAACTGATTAAACTGAACAATAACAACTAATTTATTCTATGAGTTTGAAAATCGTAGTACTTGCAAAGCAGGTACCCGACACCCACAATGTGGGTCCCGATGCGATGACGCCGGAAGGCACCATCAACCGCTCTGCGCTGCCAGCCGTCTTCAATCCTGACGACTTGAACGCTCTGGAGCAGGCTCTTATCCTGAAAGACAAATTCCCTGGTTCAACAATTTCTGTAGTCACCATGGGACTGCCGAAGTCTGCGGAGGTGATACGCGAGGCACTGTACCGCGGTGCCGACGAAGGCTTTGTGGTTACTGACCGTCCGCTGGGCGGTGCCGACACACTGGCTACGTCGTACACTCTTGCACAGGCCATCAAGAAGATCGGCGCATTCGACATTATCCTCGGCGGTCGTCAGGCCATCGACGGTGATACCGCGCAGGTAGGTCCGCAGATTGCTGAGAAACTGGGACTGACACAGGTTACATACGCTGAAGAGATAATCTCTCTTGACGAGAAGGCGAAGAAGATAGTCATCAAGCGCCACATCGACGGTGGCGTTGAGACCGTAGAGGCTCCGCTGCCGCTGGTAGTGACCGTAAACGGCAGTGCAGCACCATGCCGTCCGCGCAACGCAAAGCGCGTGATGAAGTACAAGAACGCTACGGTTGTTGCTGAGCGCACTCCAGAAAATGCTGAGTGCTACGAGGCCCTGATAGCCAAGAAGCCATATCTGAACATCACACAGTGGGGTGCCGCCGACATCGACTGCGACCCTAAGCAGATAGGCAAGGCCGGTTCGCCGACCAACGTGAAGGCGGTGAAGAACATCGTGTTCAAGGCTAAGGAGTCACGCACGATGACTGGTTCCGACGAGGACATCAACAACTTGATGGTTGAACTTATTAACGAGAAGATTATTGGGTAATGAACAACGTATTTGTATATTGCGAAATAGAAGGCACGCAGGTAAAAGACGTGGCTCTGGAGTTGCTGACGAAAGGACGCAAACTCGCCAACACACTCGGCGTGCAACTGGAATGTGTCATCGCTGGCTCTGGCCTTGACGGCGTAGAGAAGCAGGTGATGAAATATGGTGTGGACAAGGTGCATGTGTTTGATGCCGAGGGACTGTTCCCATACACATCTAACCCTCACACCGCTCTGATGGTAAACCTCTTCAAGGAGGAGAAGCCACAGATTTGCCTCATGGGCGCAACGGTGATAGGCCGCGACCTCGGTCCACGCGTATCGTCAGCACTGTTCAGTGGTCTGACTGCCGACTGCACAGAGTTGGAAATCGGCGACTTCGACATGAAGGTGAAGAACGATGCCGGCGAGATTGTTGACAAGCACTACGAGCAGCAGCTCTATCAGATTCGTCCTGCTTTCGGCGGTAACATCGTTGCCACCATCGTAAACCCTGAGCACCGCCCACAGATGGCTACGGTACGCGAGGGCGTGATGAAGAAAGAAGTGCTCGACGAGAACTACAAGGGCGAAGTCATCAAGCACGACGTTGCCAAGTATGTGCCTCAGACAGAGTATGTGGTAAAGGTACTCGACCGTCACGTGGAACAGGCCAAGCACAACCTCAAGGGAGCGCCTATCGTGGTTGCCGGAGGCTACGGCGTAGGCAGCAAGGAAGGTTTCAACCAGCTTTTCGAACTTGCGAAAGAACTGCATGCTGAGGTTGGTGCAAGCCGTGCTGCCGTTGATGCAGGCTGGATAGACCACGACCGTCAGATTGGCCAGACTGGTGTAACAGTACGTCCGAAGGTGTATATTGCCTGCGGCATCAGCGGTCAGATTCAGCATATCGCAGGTATGCAGGATGCCGGAATCATCATTTCGGTGAACAGCGATCCGGATGCTCCTATCAACACCATCGCCGACTACGTAATCAACGGCACCGTGGAGGAAGTAATTCCAAAGATGATTAAGTATTATAAAGAGAATAATAAATAAGTAAAGGAAATGGCTAATTTCTATTTAGATACCCCAGAAATAAAATACTTCTTGAGCCACCCTTTGCTCAAGAGAATAGTTGAACTGCGCGAGCGTGGATATGCCGACGCAGACAAGTATGACTATGCACCGGCAAACTTTGAAGACGCCATCGACAGCTATGAGCGCGTGATGGAACTCGCCGGCGACGTGTGCGCCAACATCATCGCTCCCAATGCCGAGAGCGTGGATGCAGAAGGCCCTCGCTGCGAGAATGGCCGCATGATTTATGCTTCAAAGACATACGAAAACCTCGACGCTACTGTCAAGGCAGGACTCAACGGCGTTACCATGCCACGACGCTACGGCGGTCTGAACTTCCCTATGGCGATATACTCTGCCATCAACGAGATGATAGCAGCAGCCGACACTGGTTTTGAAAACATCTGGTCACTGCAGGACTGCATAGAGACCCTCTATGAGTTCGGCGACGAAGACCAGCGCCAGCGTTTCGTGCCTCGCGTATGTCAGGGCGAGACAATGTCAATGGACCTGACTGAACCTGACGCTGGTTCTGACCTGCAGTCTGTCATGCTCAAGGCAACATACGACGAAGAGAACAAGTGCTGGCGACTGAACGGTTGCAAGCGCTTCATCACCAACGGTGACTCTAACATACACCTCGTGCTGGCACGTTCAGTAGAGGGAACACGCGACGGCCGCGGATTGTCAATGTTCATCTATGACAAGCGCGACGGCGGTGTTGACGTGCGCCGCATCGAGAACAAGCTCGGCATACACGGTTCACCAACCTGCGAACTTGTATACAAGAACGCCAAGGCAGAACTCTGCGGCAGCGAGCGCATGGGACTCATCAAATATGTGATGGCACTGATGAACGGTGCACGTCTCGGCATCGCCGGACAGTCAACCGGTACGTCACAGATGGCATACAACGAGGCACTGGCATACGCCAAGGACCGCAAGCAGTTCGGCAAGGCTATCATCAACTTCCCTGCCGTATATGACATGCTCGCCATCATGAAGGCAAAGCTCGACGCCGGCCGCACACTGTATTACACTACGGCACGCTACGTTGACATGTATAAGACACTCGAGGACATCGAGCGCGAGCGCAAGGCCGCTGGTGACAAGCTCACACCGGAAGAGCGCACGGAATGTAAGACATTCTCTAAGCTTGCCGATGCCTTTACACCTATCGCAAAGGGCATGACATCAGAGTATGCCAACCAGAACGCCTACGACGGAATACAGATTCACGGCGGTTCCGGCTTCATGCTCGAGTATGCCTGCCAGCGTCTGTACCGCGATGCACGTATCCTCACCATCTATGAGGGCACCACACAGCTTCAGACCGTGGCAGCAGGCCGCTATATCACCAACGGTTTCTATGGTCAGGTTATCGCCGACATGCTCGAGGCAGGTCAGGCACCGAAGGAAATAGGTACGGCAGACTGGTGCGCAGCTGAGTTCCAGCCACTGAAGGAAAAGGTTGCCAAGATGGCTGCGAAGTACAATGAGGCAGTGGAATACGTCAACGAGAAGAAGAACGACGAGTTCAAGGACTTCGCCATCCGTCACCTCTACGAGATGGCAGCCGACTGCATCATGGCTCTGTTGCTCATTGGTGACGCATCAAAGGCACCAGAGTTGTTCGCCAAGTCAGTTCGTGTATATACACGCTACGCCGCTGCTGAGGTAGAGAAGCATTACGACTTCGTAATGTCTGCAACGGCAGAAGACCTGGCAGACTACCGCAAGGCTTGATTATAGTTTTCTCTTTTAGGTGGGGATTGATATTCCCCACCTAAAAACAATAAAATACGCGAATTGCATGAATTTACCATTGATGGTAATAGTTCGTGCAATTCGCGTTTTTTTGTTGTGAAAAACTAATTGTGGTGATGGGTGTCACCACAATTAGTTTCAGTTCTTATATTTCTCTGCCTGTGCAGCTATGAGTTCCTTGTCGTCGAAATAGTTTATCTGCATGGCCTGCTTCACCTCGTTCAGTGTCTGTATGCCGCGCTCGCGTGCTGCCTCCGTACCCTTGCGCAGTATCTCATACACCTCTGGGATGCGCTGCTCCCAGTATGCGCGGCGCTCGCGGATTGGCTCAAAACGAGAGTTCAGCACGTTGTAGAGGAACTTCTTGCACGTTCCGTCACCCAGTCCACCGCGTGTGTAGTGGGCCTTCATCTCGTCAAGGTTCTTGTATTCCGGCAGGAACTCGGCAAAGTCCTTGTCCTCGCAGAAAGCGTCGAGGTATGTGAATACCGTGTTGCCCTCCAGGTGTCCTGGATCTTCTATCTGCAGGTGCTGTGGGTCGGTAAACATTGAGTTCACCTTCTTCTTCAGTTCCTTGGCAGTGTCAGAGAGGTATATGCAGTTTCCGAGCGACTTCGACATCTTCGCCTTGCCGTCAGTGCCTGGCAGGCGCATGCATGCCTGATTGTCTGGCAGCAGTATCTTCGGCTCTATCAGTACGTCGCCGCCGTATATGTGGTTGAATCGGCGTACTATCTCGTTTGTCAACTCCAGCATCGGCTTCTGGTCCTCGCCCACAGGCACTGTGGTGGCCTTGAACAGGGTGATGTCTGCCGCCTGCGAGATTGGGTAGCAGAAGAAGCCCGTAGGTGTTCCTCCCTCAAACTTACGCATCTCCAGCTCAGTCTTTACGGTTGGATTGCGCTGCAGGCGCTGCACGCTGACGAGGTTCATGTAATAGAACGACAGTTCTGTCAGCTCTGGCACAGCCGACTGTATGAAGATATTGGTCTTCTCTGGGTCAAGGCCCACAGAGAGATAGTCGAGTGCCACCTCAATGATGTTCTGGCGCACCTTCTCCGGGTTGTCGAAGTTGTCTGTCAGAGCCTGAGCGTCGGCTATCATGACGAATATCTTGTCGAACTCGCCAGAGTTCTGCAGTTCCACGCGACGTCGCAGTGAACCCACGTAGTGTCCTATGTGCAGGCGACCCGTAGGGCGGTCGCCAGTAAGAATTACTTTCTCCATTTCCTTTATATATGTTCGTGTTTATTTCTTTTGAACTGCAATGTATCGCACGAAACAAATAGTGCGTGTCAATCGAAGATTGGCGCACGTCTCTGATTTGCGAGTGCAAAGTTACAAAAAAAATATGAGAAACGAGTCTTTACGCCATACTTTTTTATGAAAAGGCATAAAAAAGCCCCCGTGTGGGGAGGGCAGAAATTACCATTTGCCTGACAGACTATCTAGATGCATTATTCATTTAAGTGCCAAAATAAATAATTATCATAAATGTTTGCGTATTTTGTAAAAAATACTTACCTTTGTATGTGTTTAAGGTAATCCATGTCCTTTTTTGGATAATACTTGCCTTTAAATGAATTTATTACTACCTACTAGATATAATTCAAAAACATACAAAACAAATATAACTTCAATCATATATGAGAAGATTCATCATTATGACTGTGTTCATGATTCTGTGCGTGAACGTAACAGTTGCCGGCGTGAAATTAACTGACTTGATAGGTAATTGGAAATACGTGCCAGCCGAAGGCGTGGTAATGGCAGGTGATATTGTAATGAATATTTCCAGTGTTTCCATGTCACAGTCTTTATACAGCAAGAAGAACAAAACAAATAGTGATTTGTTTCATGCAAGCTATTTCTTGTCCGACACACCCGACACGCCATGGAACAGCAATATGGTCGGCAAGGTCCAGTCGGGGTCTTATATAGTAAGAAACACCAACGGTAGCGTTTCGCTGAGCGAGGTGTCATTTGACAGTGAAGGGATGCTTGTTGTCGTGCCTTATAATTCAAAGAATGGCATTACGATGAGATTCCGCAAAATGACTGATGATGAAACATCTGAGGTCAAGGGTGCAGACATAGGTGATGAGATGGGATTGATGCATGGATATATCAAGGTTCAAAATTTGGAAAAGCAGTATCCGATGCTTTCAAGCTACATTCCTGGTAGTTTAGCATGGAAGTTGAAAGATTTTGTCTCAAGATATAACACAAGGGACATGACGGTACTTAGAGTCGGCGGTCCGTTAAACGCCATTGACCTTTATATGCTCAGACTTTCAGGCGAATATAAGAATTTCTTCCCTAGTGTCAACACGCTTGATTTGTCAATGGCATGGTTCGTTACCGACTCAATAGCTTATTACAGTCATGAGGTAATGAACTGCAATCATGATAATTTTAATCATGTAGCCGGAATGCACATGGTGAAAAACCTCAAGACTGATACTATAGGCGCATTATTCATATCAGAGGGCGATGCTCTTGCCAATGTGTGCTATGACAGATACGGATGGCTGGTAGAAGAAAAGAAGGATACTTCATATCGCCATTACTGCACAACGATAGACGACTGTGTAAGTGAATACTCCTTTTTAAACATCCCGTGGCTTGAACGTTTAATCTTTCCTATGTCAACCAGGGAAATTCACAAAAACGCTGTGGCATATTGTCCCAATCTGGTGGAAATAATAATACCGCAAAACGTAAATAGTGTTAACAAAGGAATCTTTGTTGGTAACCCCAAGCTGACAACAGTTCAAGTGGCAGAAGAATCACATCTTTTAAACATCATAAACAATGGTAAGAAGAATATTTTCTTAAACAACAATCCCAATCTCAGGATAGTAACTTATAAAACCAAGAAACCAGAAGTCACATTCACAATAAGAGGCAGATTACCAAAAGGCGTACGAACGATCCATGTCTCTGACTATACTAATCACAAATCGCTCAAAGAACTGACAGCGGACAATAGCGAATTTGCTTTTGAAGTTACCGTGCCACAGTATTCTGTCATAGGCTTCAACAACCTACGCAATGCGATTATTGCCGAGGGTGGTGATGTGTATATTGATATGACAACAGACTCACTTTCCGGCACTTCTCTCAATGACAAGCTTCACAAATACAACAAGTCATTGAGGGAGTGTGAGAAAGAACTGCGAGAGGCTCGCATGGCACTTGATGAATACGCAAGTCTGGATAGCGCTGCAGTACTAAAAAAACGCGTAGATGATGCACAGCAGAAATTATACAGTTTCGTCAGCAGATATTTCTTGAGCAACTATGACAACTGTATTTCTACATATATGATAGCAAGATATGCCAACGAAATGCCATTGGAAATGAGTTACATGCTGATGATGTGCTCTACATCCAACATGATGTCAGACCCGCTGCTCTATAATCCATGGAAATGGGTAAGGGAATACACACGTACCGTCCATCTGGATTGTTATGGCTACAGCGATCCACGCTTTATGCGCTCCCTGACCAATGTGAAGGCTGGCGAACTGCAAACCATGCTTACGGCAGATGAATGGAATAAAGTCAGAAGACTGAAGATAGACGGACAACTCAATGCTGGCGATATTCGCTGGCTAAGATCATTGTGCAGAGACAAGAATATGCAAGCATTAGACCTCAGTGATGCCGATATCGTGGATGAGCACAATAACATATCCACATATATGCCCGACTCGGCATTCGCCTTTAACTGCAAGTTGAAATATATAGCCCTGCCCAAGAGTGTAAGAGTGATTGGCAAGAAATGCTTCTATGACTGTAACGGACTTGAAGACATAAAGATGAGCGACGAGGTGCACACCATATCATCAGAGGCTTTCGCAAGTGCAAGCAGTCTTCACGACTTCAAACTGCCATCCAACCTTGACCGGATAGGTCACAGAGCCTTCTGGCAATGCAGAAACCTACGCAATATGATTCTGCCAAACAATGTGAAGCAGATAGGCATAAATGCCTTTGGCTTATGTATGAATCTTCGAAAACTCTATATCCCTGCCGCTACAAATATGATTGGCAGAGGTGTGGTAAGCAATTCACCGAGTGTTGTCGTCAATATAGACAAGGAAAACAAAGACTATAAGGAAATCTCTAATGTAATCGTTGGCTGTACTGACGAAGCCCGTAAAGCTATCCACCAGACATCCATAAAGTAACAAAAAGCGGGAGAATGCTTACACTTTGATTTTCTCAACCCTCATTTCCTTGCGATATTTGAAAATATTTTCCGCCTGGTTTCGTACAGCCGAAAATAGCGAATTTTGCAAACCGCTGATGATTAACACTTTAATTTTTGAGGCTATTTTTTCGCTCTCTAAAAGCACCCAAATTACGGTGTAATCAAGCCCAAATCACACTGTAATCAGGTGCTAATTACATGGTAAAAGCAACCTAATCACGATGTAATTGGGGCCTGATTACTTTTCAACAGCCATTTACACCCCGAAACACGCATAAAAAAGTGCCGTCAGATACTCTATTTTGAGTTTCCCGACGGCACTTTTCGTTTTGACACTTTGTAAACCAAAACACACTAAAACCTATCAAAGTATCAAAACACCAGATATAGGGAAGTGCAAAAACGAACACGGATTACACGAATTTCACGAATTATTCGCCAAGGAACAATCTGTGAAGGTTTAACTCGACGAAGTCATATCTGCAGAATCTGTGGGAAATAAATAATCCATTACAATCGGCGAGAGAATAATATTATCATCGAATAATCAGTGATATATGGTTATTGTGCCTTAAAGCCCTGTAAGATCAAACTTATATACTTTCTCTTCTGCCCTGCTTTGTTCGAAAAAGGCTATCATGTAGATGGGATAGTAAATAATTCTCCCCTTTGTCTGAACATTCTCTTGACAGAACACGTAAGCCATTGGCACAGCATATTCTTCATTCTCCATCACGTTGGAAAGTGCATTATGCCGTTCATAGTCTTTACCTGACTTGACCTCTATCGGCAGCATGTTACCAGCATACTCAACCACAAAGTCCAACTCTCCTTGCTTCTTGCTGTTGAAATAGTATAGTGAATGTTGTTGTGTTTCAGAAAAGCCATGTGCATACAGTTCTTGAGCAACAAGGTTTTCAAAAACAGAGCCAAAGTTGATGTTTGGATTTGAACTGAGCAATCTAGCCTGAATGTTTCCTCCATACATGGCAGCAAGCAACCCTACATCGTTTAAGAAAAGTTTGAACAGGTTTCGCTGCTTGTTCAAAAGCAGGGGGACTTGAGGTTCCTCTACATTGTATGCAGGGATAGCCACCCCAGCATCCCTGAGCCATAAAAAACTGTCCTCGTATTTGCTGAATCGTGCCTTTTCGTTCAGTTCTTTGAGAATAAAGCGTTTGTTTTTTGCATTCAGTTCAGAGGGTATCAGATCGTAAATTTCTTCTATTTGCAACTTATGGTCATGATCGTATTGAGTGATGTCCCTCTTATAAGTGCGAATGATTCCGCGCTGTTCTTCATACACTCTGCGGAGATTATTAGTGTCAAGGTACTTTTGAACAGCCGCGGGCATTCCACCGACGATAAGATATAGACGAACGGCCTCCAACATTTTCTTGTGAATAAATTCATCAACAGGTCTCTTCTCCTCAAAACACGTTCGCAAATGGCTAATGACATCTATGCCGACACCAATAGCCTCAAAGAATTCCAGAATGTCAAGAGGATACATTTCTATCTCATCCATGTACCCCACTGGCACACTACGCAGGTCGTCCAACTCGACACCAAGCAAAGAGCCGCTCATCACATACTTGTAACTTCCCTCGTCAACAAGGAACTTGATTGCTGTTACTATCTCCTTGCACTCCTGCACCTCGTCAAAGAAAATCAATGTTTTCCCAGGAACCAATGGCTTTTTAGTGAAGGCAGACAGTCGTAACAGCAAATCTTTTGCTCCTTTCTGCTCACTGAACAGTTCGATGGCATCGGGTTGTTCTACGAAATTGATTTCAACAACATTATCAAAACACTCCTTGCCGACCTTCCTAATGGAAAAGGTCTTGCCAACTTGTCTGGCCCCCGTTACCAACAGAGAACGTCTGTCGTTGAGTATAAAGTTACGTATTAGCTCGTCAGCTTTGCGTTTTATCATATCATCTTGTATTTGTGGGTACAAAGATACAACTTTTTGCATAAATACAAGCATAAAAAGCAAACAAAATACACTTTTCCAATATAAATAAATCAGTTTTCTTACACTTTTCCAAGTCAGTAATAGCATAAAAACAACATTTTTCCAAGATTCCAAAAGTGCGTTCTCGATAGCGTAATCCGTGGTCGGGAAAAATGTCAAAGGGCTAAAGTCCCATGCAGTCAAACCGTAATTTGTATTTTTCACTTTTCACTTTGAGTGAGATTCACTCTTCAATCTTTCAATCCTTCAATTCTATCCTTGCCTTTATTTTTCTTTGAAATTATTTCGGTGTATGAAAAAAAGTTAGTAATTTTGCAGTTATGGATATTTCATTTCTTATAAAAGAATATTTCGGCGGTGTCAAGGATGTCACCATTGACGTGTTTGATGCAGAGAGCCTTAACAAGGTATATCAAAAAGTGGTGGGTGTGCTTACATCGCACTTGGAGATAGAGGTCAGCGTTCTCCAGTCTATGAGTTATTGCTTTTATGAAATCTTAGACAATGTGCACATTCATTCAGGCAAACCTTTGGGTACTGCTTTGACACTATATATACCCGAAGAAAAGAAACTGAAGATACTTGTTGCCGATGACGGGATGGGAATACGTGAGTCCTTGGCTGAAAATGAAAAATATGCAGACATATCAGAGTCCGACGCCATAGCCAAATGTATAGAAGATTCCGTCACCGATGGTAAAGGAATGGGGTTCGGTCTTTATGCAACGCAACGACTGATGCAAAACATCGGAATGAAATTCATCATACATTCCGGCAGCCACAAGATGATATACTCAGAAGGAGCGCCCACCATTAAGGAAAACGGTTATTGGCAGGGAACAATAATTTACATGGAGATAAAGACGGAGTGCGACATTGACCCCAATGATGTGGTTGCGCACAGAACTGACGCTGCAGAAGAATATAATGAATCATTTATTGAAACTGAAGAATTGGAGGAATTATGGTAGAATTTAAATTTGCAGATTATGGAACAGATTTCGGCACTCGTGACATGGGAGCCAAGTTGCGCGGTCTGTTGCGCCCTATGCTCGATGGTGATGAGCGAGTAGTGCTTGATTTCACAGGTGTAAATGTAGTCACCAATTCCTTCGCAGACGAATGTATAGCCAAATTGCTCTTGGAGATTCCGCTGGAAGAACTAAAAAAACGCACCACCTTCCGTGGTTTGAACCCAGTCGCCAACAAGAGTGTCCTTGTGGCACTGCAAAGAAGATACAGAGTTATCAAGCAGCAACAGACAGCATCTTAATTTCAGGCATTAATCCACTTGCCTCCCGTTTTTTATACAGGATATAGAATAATCGGTGATGCACCACACAGGAGCATCACCGATTTTCTTCAATCTTTCAATCCTTTAACTCTTCAATTCTTCAATTCTTCAATCCTTTAACTCTTCAATTCTTGTTGTTACCTCCCACAGATTCCACTGATTACTCAGATTTGCAGATAAATAACGTTAATGACATTCATAAGAAAAACTTAGAGTTTAATCCGTGGCCGGAAAAAATGTCAAAGGGCTAAAGTCCCATGCAGTCAAACCGTAATTTGTATTTTTCACTCTTCACTTTTCACTCTTCACTCTGAGCGTAGCGAAATGTTTGTGTGCGGACACATTAAATTTCCGTAAAAAAAGTTTGCAAAAAATTTGTAAGAAAAGAAAAATATTTTTATCTTTGCAACATCTTCTACGCCGAAGATGTCTTTTGTGACATCGGGAAAGGCTAATCCAAAGTGATGGAATTCTGATGCAAAAACATGCAGATTAAGCCGTTAAGGGAGATACATATATAGAAAAGGCGTTTATCACGCGCTTTGTTCTCTGACATACCAAAAGCCTAGGAAACTTTTCAAATTCGTCAAGGGACATAGCAACGATAGATGCCCATGGGTATGGTATTACTGTTCCCTAAGGGGAAGGTGTATTCATATCGGCGTGGGGGTCTTTGGTTGCTCGTTCTGACGAATTGGGCATTCCTAGGGCCTTGGTATGTGGAGCGAGCAATTGGTACAGGCTCCACGTCTTTTTTGTTTATGTACCATGGTAACCTTAATCTCTCACTGATATAGTTCTGTATGGAGACAGCAGACATGGCGATTGATATATGACGAGAATCGCATAACAACATATTTTTTTGTAATAACGGTTTGCGGCTTCGTACAACGACAACTATACACCATTCTTGACAAAATTTGCGTAGCAAAATCTACATCAGAACTACTCTAAAATAAATAAACAATGTATAACTTATAATAACCACAACTATGAAGAAACTTGTACCCACAAACCACAGAGTTAACTCAGACACCCTAAATTGGTGTCTTACACGACTCACTGCGATTGTTTTTTATTGCATGTTACCGCAAATAACATTCGCATCGATTACATTTAACATAGATTCTTTGCGGAAGGAATGTATTCCCACGAACTACAACGAACTATGGCATTGGACTTTTGACTTTGAGCACATGGACGAAGATGTGTTCACGGAAGTGTGGGAAGCCCTTGCTGCAGATACAACTAATTGGCATTATGGACCAAAAGCAGAAAAGGGATATGATAGGTATATTACCGTTAATCCCTTAAACAATGAACCACTCACAGCTGGTGGCAAGGAACTCGATTTTGCAAAAGGATTAAAGTTTGAAACTGGTGAAAATAATCATGTCATAATTGGAGGCACTGATTCTAAATATGCTATACAAGCATACGGCCCCATAAATATGATTATACCAAACTGCAAGAAAGGAGACATCATTCTGGTAGACTGGATGACGTTAGGTTCCGAGGCATGGATAACGTCTGGAAATATAGAAGAGGACACTATAAGAACGTCAGCTCATACTTACAGCAAGATGACTGTGAAGAATGATGGTGATGTAAAGTTACGTACAAGATACTCGCGTATCCAAAATATCGGTGTGTTCCGTTATTCACGCTGGGGCTTTGACCTTTCTGATCTCTCCGAGAACCGAAGTGATGCTGACAAGATAATATCAGACACTATCAACTGGGCTTCTGCGAATAAAGGTAGATATAAAAATGCAAATGATTTGAATGACGAGCCACTTATGGCTAATGGTGAGGAATTGACTTTCGCTAAAGGTTTAAGATTTACGACAGGTTCAAACAAAGTTTTAGTCGGATGCCTTAATCAGTGGTATTTGCAGGCATACGGCGATATAAAAATAACTGTTCCATCTTGCATGAAAGGTGACAGCATATATTTGTTTTTAAGTTTGTCAGGCAATCTGGACAGATTCATTAAGGCTGATAACGTCATGGATATCGATTCTGTCATCTACTTTAAAGAAGGAGAATCAAGAGCGGCAACACGTATGGTTGTGGTTAAAGAGGATGGCGACGTAACGCTACATCTGCAAAATGGTCTCCGCATACATGGTATAGATATGGTAGAAGTTAAATATACCGCTGGCGATGCCAATGGTGACTTGCAAATTGATGTGGCGGACTTCACTACAATAGCAAACTACATATTGGGTAATTTCTTAAGGAAATTTGTGGAGGATGCAGCAGATGTGAACAACGACGAGGCAATAAATGTGGCAGACATCACGGGCGTGACAAACATAATTCTATATGGTTCGCTGAATTCGTCAGCGGCAGCCAAGGGCATCGGTGGTTTTGAGTACAGAGTTCCTGTAATGCAGGCCAAGAATTTTGCCATCAGTGCCGGCGGAGAATATGTAATGGATATAGACATAGAGAATCCGGATATGCAGTTCTCTGCTTGTCAGTTTGACGTGCATCTGCCAAAGGGCATCAGCATAAAGAGCGTGACGCTCGGCAATGAAAGAACTACATCGAAGAAGACAAACTACCTTGACTATGCGACACTTGCCGACGGCACGACACGCGTGATTTGCGCGTCAACGAAAGACATTGCATTTGCAGGAACCAAGGGCACCGTGGCAAGACTGACCGTCGTGGCAGACGACGGCGTGGAGGCAGGTTCGTATGATGTTACGATAGACAACATTGTTCTCTCGAAGGCTGGCGACATGGCAAAGCCTGAAAGCGTGACTATAAATGCTGACATCAGTTCGGCAACAGGCATCAGCGAGATAAAGACCGCAGAGCCGAACAGCGCAGATGGCATGTATGACATCCTTGGCAGAAGAATAAGCAGCAGCGAAAAACTGTGTGATGGCATATACATCATCGGCGGCAAGAAAGTGATAAAGTAATAGAAACTTCATTTTATTTATGGAGGGCATATTATGAGAACAAAATTATTGACATTATTCCTTACACTCATGTCGGTGCTGGGTGTAAAGGCTGGCAACAGCATATACATAGACGATGCGACGGCACTGGCCGGCGATATAGTCACGCTCTCGGTGCAGATGACAAATACGGAGGCAGACAAATACTGCGGATTCCAGTTTGACGTGGTACTGCCGGAAGGGATGTCGTTTGTAAACGATGGATTCTATGAGGCGGCATTAAGTACGCAGCGCACTACTGCCAACAGAACAAACTTCTTTGACTCTGCCCTGCAGAGCGATGGCTCTTTGCGCATACTGTGTAACACATCAGCCAGTAACAGCGGAGCTGGACATCTGTATTGCTTCTCCGGCACGTCAGGAGAAGTGTGCACTATAAAAGTCAAGATAGATAAAAACATCGAAATTGGTGAGCATAGCATTGTACTAAAGAATGTTTTAATGTCTGACTATAGGGCAACGTCGCTGTCTGTCGCAAACAGCACATCAAAGATTGAAGTAACGGACAATCTACCAGGCATAATTGCATTGCATACTGATAACGTGCAGGGCAAGCCCGGTGAAAAGATAACTCTGTCGGTGCAGATGGACAATGAAAAGCCTAATACACTTTGTGGTTTCCAGTTCGACGTGGTACTGCCGGAAGGTGTGTCGTTTGTACGAAACGACGGTTTTTATGAGACGGCATTAAGCACGCAACGCACTACAGCCCAGAAAACGAACTTCTTTGATTGCGCAGCTCAAAGTGATGGTTCACTGCGTGTACTTTGTAATACCACGGCAAAAGACAATAACACAGGAAGACTCTATTGTTTCTCTGGAACATCTGGAGAGGTCTGCACTGTAGAAATAGAATTGGGAGATAATGTGAGTATTGGAAAGCACAACATTGTGCTGAAAAACATTTCGCTGTCAGACTATTCTTCAGTGTCACATGCCGTAAGTGACTATACTCTGGAATTAGACGTGCACCCCATAGAGGTGACATCAGTGTCGCTGAATACGACAACACTGAACTTGGTGGAAGGTGACACTGAGAACCTGACCGCCACGGTAATGCCAGCTAATGCAACAGAGAAGGACGTAACATGGACTACTTCTAACGGCAACGTGGCAACAGTGGATGCGCAGGGAAAGGTAACTGCAGTAGCTGAGGGCACAGCCATTATCACCGTTACATCGGTGAATGGCAAGACCGCACAGTGCAATGTTGTAGTGGCAAAGAAACCTAATCCTGTGACATCAATAACTCTGAGCAAGACTACATTGAACATCACGGAGGGTGACAGTGAAACACTGACAGTTACATACGCACCTGAAGATGCTGATGACAGAAGCGTTACGTGGACTTCATCTGATACGAAGATTGCAACTGTTGATGCAAACGGCAAGGTTACTGCCGTAGCAGAAGGCACAGCCATTATCACCGCCACATCTGTGAATGGCAAGACCGCCCAGTGCGTAGTAGTTGCAGCAAAGAAACCAAATCCTGTGACATCAATAACCCTGAACAAGACAACATTGAACATCACGGAGGGTGACATTGAGACGCTGACGGTTACCTATGCTCCAGATGATGCTGATGACAGAAGTGTTACGTGGACTTCTTCTAACGGCAATGTTGCAACGGTTGATGCAAATGGTAAGGTCACTGCCATCGGTGTCGGAACAGCAATTATCACTGCCACATCAGTAAATGGCAAGACCGCCCAGTGCAGTGTTGCAGTGGCAAAGAGGCCTAATCCTGTAACAGCGATAAATCTTAACAAGACTACACTGAACATCACGGAAGGAAACAGTGAGACACTGACGGTTACCTACGCACCAGAAGATGCCGATGACAGAAGCGTTACGTGGATTACTTCTAACGGAAACGTTGCAACGGTTGATGCAAACGGTAAGGTCACTGCCATCGGTGTCGGAACAGCAATTATCACTGCCACATCAGTAAATGGCAAGACTGCCCAGTGCAGTGTTGTAGTAGCAAAGAGGCCAAATCCTGTGACTGCTATTACACTTAACAAGTCGCAACTTTCGTTGGTTGAGGGTGATAGTGAAACATTAACAGTTACTTATACTCCTGAGGATGCCGATGACAGAAGTGTTACGTGGACTTCATCGGACACAAAGATTGCTACCGTTGATGCAAACGGCAAAGTTACAGCCGTAGCAGAAGGCGCCGCCATTATCACCGCCACATCACTGAATGGCAGAACCGCCCAGTGCGTAGTTGTAGTGGGAAGGAAACCCAATCCTGTGACGTCAATAACTCTGAACAAGACGACGTTGAACATCACGGAGGGTGACATTGAGACGCTGACGGTTACTTATGCACCTGAGGATGCCGATGGCAGAAGTGTTTCGTGGACTTCATCGGACACAAAGATTGCAACTGTTGATGCAAACGGCAAGGTTACTGCCATCGGTGTCGGAACAGCAATTATCACCGCCACATCTGCCAACGGCAAGACTGCCCAGTGCAGTGTTGCAGTGGCAAAGAGGCCTAATCCTGTAACAGCGATAACTCTTAACAAGACTACACTGAACATCACGGAAGGTGACAGCGAAACACTGACAGTTACATACGCACCTGAAGATGCTGATGACAGAAGCGTTACGTGGACTTCTTCTGACACGAAGATAGCCACGGTTGATGCAAGTG